>NZ_CP099489.1:2640060-3300075 GCF_023923225.1 Ornithinimicrobium faecis
GAGCCGTCGAGGTAGTCGTCGTAGGGAGCCGTCGACGAGTGGTAGAGCGGGGTCCCGGCACCAGCGCGTTTCATGGAGTTGCCCGTGACGGCCAGCGAGCCGAGGGTCATGCCGTGGAAGGCGTTGGTGAAGGAGACGACGTCCGTGCGGCCGGTGGCCTTGCGGGCGATCTTCAGCGCCGTCTCGACTGCGTTGGTCCCGGTCGGACCGGGCAGCTGGACGCGATAGTCCAGTCCGCGGGGCTGCAGGATCGTCTCCTCGAAGGTCTCGAGGAACTCACGCTTGGCCACGGTGTACATGTCGAGCGAGTGGATGACATTGTCGTCAGCCAGGTAGTCGGTCAGCGCCTTCTTCAGGACCGGGTGGTTGTGGCCGTAGTTCAGGGCCCCGGCTCCGGAGAAGAAGTCCAGGTAACGCTCCCCGTCCTCGGTGACCTGCTCGGCGCCGGTGGCCTTCTCAAAGACGACCGGCCAGTTGCGGCAGTAGCTGCGGACAGTGGACTCACGGCGTTCGAAAATCGTCTGGTCAGTCACGAGAGCTCCTTTGCGCTGGGCGTGGTGCCCGGCTGGTCGGTGGCTGTATTGCGTAGGGGGGTGATGCGGTGGAGGAGTTCGGCGTCCCAGTCCTTGCCGGCCGGGAAGTGCTCCTGGGTGAACAGGTCGGTGACACTGTGCTGCGCACCGTGCCGCTCGGCGAAGGATGCGAACAGGCGCTGGGAGGCCCCGTTGTCAGCGGTGATCGTGGTCTCCAGGGAGTAGGCCCCGGTGCGCTGCGCCACCTCGTCGAGGAGCTGGCCGGCCAGTCCACGCCCGCGGAACTCCTCGTCCACGGCGACCTGCCAGATCATCAGCGTGGTGGGCTCCTCGGGTCGGCGATAGCCCGTCACGAAACCGCCGACCTCACCGTCGACCTCCAGCACCAGGGAGGTGGCATGGAAGTCCCGGGCCCACAGGATGTAGGCGTAGGGGGTGTTCAGGTCCAGTCGGATGGAGTCGCGGGCGACCCGCCACATCTGCGCGCCGTCATCGATCGTCGGCTGGCGCAGCACCGTCTGCAGGGCAGTTGCCGTTGTGGTGCTCATCGGCCGCTCCCAGCGTGAGCCAGGGCTCGCGGACTGCCGTCACTCGGCACCCCGTCCTCGTCCAGCTCGACATCGAGGCCGAAGGCGGTGTGCACGGCCTGGGTCGCAGCGTCCAGCTGGGACCCTTCGACCACCACGGAGAGGCGGATCTCGGACGTGGCGAGCAGGTGCACGGTGATGCCTGCCGCGCTGAGGGCGCGGAACAAGGTGGCGGGGACCTCGGGTGAGGACCGCATGCCGGACCCCACGACGGACAGTTTGCCGACGCTGTCGTCGCGAGTGACGGCGGTGAAGCCGAGCTCGCTCTGTCGTGCCTGCAGCGCCTCGACCGCCTTGTGGGCGTCCTCCACCGGCAGGGCGAAGGAGAAGTCGATGACGCCGGTGTCACTGGCGGTGTGTGTCTGGCCGATCATGTCGAGCGACTCCACCGCATCGGTGATGACGGCAAAGATGGCGGCGGCACGGCCCGGCACGTCAGGCACGTTCACGACCGTGAGCTTTGACTGGTCGTGGCTATGGGCCAGGCCGCGGATGCGCGGTTCCTCCATGGGATCCTCCTGGTTTTTGTGTGGAACCGGGCGCTGGGGGACGACGCGTGGGTCGTCAGACACCCAGGTGCCCGGAAGGTCGGTGAAGCTGGAACGGACGTGCAGGGGCACGTCATAGCGGCGCGCGAACTCGATGGAGCGCAGGTGCAGGACCTTCGCGCCGTGTGCAGAGAGCTCGAGGGCCTCCTCGGTGGACAGGTGCGGCAACTGCCGCGCCAGGGACACCACACGAGGGTCGGCTGAGAACAGCCCGTCGACGTCGGTGAGCACCTCACAGACGTCCGCGTCCAGAGCTGCGGCTAACGCCACTGCCGTGGTGTCCGAGCCGCCACGACCCAGGGTCGTGACGTCATCATCGGCGGAGCCTCCCTGGAAGCCGGCGACGATCGCAACGCCACCGTCATCCAGGACGGACCGGATGCGATCTGGCGCCACATCCAGGATGCGGGCCCGGCCAAACTCATCATTGGTGCGAAGCCCGGCCTGCACCCCGGTGAAGGAGGTGGCCGGGTGCCCGAGCTCGTGAATTGCCATGGCCAACAACGCCATTGAGATGCGCTCACCGGCGGTGAGCAGCATGTCGAGCTCGCGAGCAGTCGGTTTTCGGGTGATTTCTCGGGTGAGATCGAGCAGGTCGTCGGTGGTGTCTCCCATGGCCGAGACCACGACTGCGACGTCGTGACCGGCGGCGCGGGTGGCCACGATCCGACGGGCCACTCGTGCAAGCCCGTCAGCGTCGGCCACCGAGGACCCACCGTATTTCTGAACGACCAGAGCCATACATACTCCATTGAGGGGTTGAGGACTGGACGTCAAACAACGTTAACGGGGATCGCGCGCAGACCCAAGGGCGGGGGGACCCCCTTGCGCCCCAACACAATCTGTTACCGAAGGGGCGCACGCGCACGCGCACGCGAGGCCGGTTCCGGAGGTCGTCCTCTACAGTTTTGGACATGGCGTCGGCAACGGGTGCAGCCTCCGACCAGGTCTGGGGGCGACTGGATCTGCCGGGCACCCACAACTTCCGGGAGGCTGCCCCCGGGTCACTGCGGGCGGGACAGCTCTATCGCTCCGACGGATTGCACCGCCTCACCCGCGCCGGACGGCGGGCCCTGGCTGACCTTGGCGTCGAGGTGGTGATCGACCTGCGGTCCGCCTTCGATCGACGCTTCGGTGGGCGGGACCGGCTGCGGGGCACCGGCGCGGAGCTGATCTCCATCCCGATCGCCGGGGCTCCCCCGAGCGCAGACCCCTCGGGGATCGACCTGCGCTGGGTCTACCGCTCAATCCTGACCCACCACCAGGCCGAGCTGGGCACGGTCATCCGGATCATCTCTGAGGCGGAGGGGCCGGTGGTCGTCCACTGCACCGCGGGCAAGGACCGCACGGGACTGGTGGTGGCGCTGACGCTCTCCCTGCTGGGCGTCGACTATGACACGATCGCCGCCGACTACACCGCGACCCAGGCCAATCTGGATGGTGAGTGGACCGAGCGGATGCTGCGCAAGGTGCGCCGGTTCAGGGTGCCGGTCACCGACACCCTGCTCGAGGTGCTCGCTCACTCCCCCGAGCCGGTGCTGCGGGACACCTTCGACTGGCTCGAGGCCGAGCACGACGGCGCGGCGGCCTATCTGGCGCGCGCTGGCATCGACGACCGGGTCATCGTCCGGTTGCGAGAGCGGCTGCTCCCCTGATCGCGGGGCTGGACGAGGCCCGAGACAGGACCAGCTCAGCCGACGGGCGGTGGTGGGCTGGCGCCTGACTCGCCGTCGCTGGCGGTGAAGAACGACAGCTGTCCGTTGGTCTCCAGCACGGCCAGTTGGATGGTGGAGATGAGCTCGATGCCCTGACCCCGCGCTGCGGAGAGCAGGTCGTCCAGGCCCAGCCGTTCCCGGCGCATCACCTCCAGCAACGGATCGCCGCCACTGACGACCACCACTGGCACGCCGTGGGTCAACCGGGCGGCCCGTCGGGACCGAGAGTTCACCAGCGAGACGGCGACGGTCAGGATGGCGACGGTGCTCACCGCCAGGACCGCCGCCGTGCTGGAGTAGTCCTGCCCGATGACACCCTGCGCCACGAAGTCTCCCATCGTGACAAACAGGATCAGCTCGAAGGAGCTGAGCTCGCCCAGGGTCGAGCGCCCAGCGACGCGGGTGACGAGCCACAGGAACACGAAGATCGCTGCCGCGCGGATAACGATGTCCATGGATCCTCCGGATCGACGGCGGTGACCGCACAACGGCCACACGTGAAGGGCGTGAGAGAATCAAGGGTTAGGGAAACAAGAACGTGCGGAACGAGAGCGGATCCACCGGCTCACCGTCGACGACGACCGCGAGCTGACCCGATCGAGGCAGCACGGCGTTGGGTTGGATGTAGGCATCGAAGTCGATAACCATGACCGGTTGCCCTTCGGTCGCAAAGGTCAGATAGACCCACTGACCGTCCCGTGTCTGCTCGGAGGGTTCGGGATACCACCCCTGCGTCTCATACAGCCGCAGATAGTCGCCCGTGATCGCCAACGTGACCTCGGGGTCCAGCCCCTCGGGACGGGTCACCGTGATCTGGAACGGGACGTCCAGGCCTGGTCGGGAAGTCTGCGCATATTCCAATCTCAGGTGATGACCATCGCCTGCCGTGCCCTCCACAACACCCACCCGATCCCCGAGGAACCCGAACAGACCGGCCACGACCACCACCACGAGCATGAGCAAACCAACTCGGCGCCACAGAAGAGGCCGCGGACCCGCGGTGACGGGCCGCACACCGTCCAACGTCGACGTCTCGGACATGTCCCTTGTCTACACCGCCGTCCACAATGGGGCGCGGTGGAAAGAGTGGGTGGATGAGTCGGTCGATACGCCGGGTCCTGTCCCGTCGCGCCGTTGCCGGCACTGCGACGGGGGCGACCATCCATCTTGGGTGACTGTTGCCAGCCACCTCTAGCGATCTACCCGCACACTCGGGCGGGCCGCCCTCAAACGCGTGCTGTCTGACCTTGCTCCCAGTGGGGTTTACCTAGCCGCGCCGGTCACCCGGCGCGCTGGTGGTCTCTTACACCACCCTTTCACCCTTACCGCCGGTCGGAACCGGAGGCGGTCTACTCTCTGTGGCACTGTCCCGCGGGTCACCCCGGGTGGCTGTTAGCCACCACCGTGCCCTGCGGAGCCCGGACGTTCCTCGGCGAGTCCCCGAAGGGCTCGACGCGGCCGCCTGACCGACTCATCCAGCGGCCCAGTCTACGTGCAGAAAACGAGGCCGTATGCCGATCGCCTGGGTCCGTTGGACCACTCACCCAACCCGGTGGTCGGTGTGCTCCTTGACCGGCACCATGGCCAGCGCACCGGCGATGAGGATCAGCACGATGCCGAGGATGCCCCAGTACTGCGTGTTCTCCTCACCGGTGACGCGGGCTCCCAACCAGATGCCCACGCCGAAGGCCGCCGGTGACAGGAAGGAGACCACCCGGCCGGTCGTGGCATACAGCCCGAAGATCTCACCGCTCTTGCCCTCGGGGATCAGGCGGGCCAGGAACGAGCGCGAGGCTGCCTGGGCCGGGCCGACAAAGACCGTCAGGCCGAGGCCGAGGACCCAGAAGACGCTCTTGCCACCGTCGTGCAGGAAAAAGATGAGCAGCCCCAGGACCGACAGGGCCACGAGGGACAACATGATGACCTTCTTGGGCCCGATCCGGTCATCCAGCAGACCGAAGGCGATCGTGGCGACGCCGGCCACGATGTTGGCCGCTGCGCCGAAGATGATGACCTCGCCGGCACTCATGCCGAAGGTCCCGGCCGCCAGGACCGCGCCGAAGGCGAAGACACCGGCCAATCCGTCCCGGAACAGCGCCGAGGCCAGCAGGAACCACACCGTGTGACGGGACGTCTTCCACAGCCGGCGGACCGTCCCGAAGAGCAGCCGATAGGACTCGATGACCCCCACGCGCGGGGCCCGCTCCACGGGGCGATCCTTCAGCTTCACCAACGCGGGGATGGTGAACAGGGCGATCCACAGGCCGCACAACAGCATCGACACCCGGATGTCGAGCCCGTCCTCGCCGGTGACCCCGAACAGGCCAACCTCGGGCTGGATGAACAGGAAGTACATCGCCAGCAGCGCCACGATGCCGCCCAGATAGCCGAAGCCCCAGCCATAACCGGAGATCCGCCCGATGTTCTTGGTGGTGGCCACCTGCTCGATCGTGGCGTTGTAGTTGACGCCTGCGATCTCTGAGACGACCGACCCGACACCCAGCAGCACCAGGCCCAGCACGAGATAGCCTGGATCGGCCCTAACGAAGAACAGGCTCGCGGCGAGCGCGGCCAGCACCCAGGTCTGCCAGCGCAGGTTGCGCACCGTGCGGCCGGACCGGTCCGAGTTCTGACCCAGGACCGGCGCGAGGACGGCGACGAAGAGTCCGGCAATCGCGGTTGACCAGGCCAGCATCTGCGAGGTGTGGTTGGTCGAGCCGAAGCCGTCGCTGGTGAGATAGACCGCGAACACGAACGTCGTGATGACGGTGTTCCACGGCTGCGCGCCCCAGTCCCACAGCGCCCAGGCCGTGATCTTGCCCTTGGAGGCGCCACCACTGGCACCCAGTGCCGTCGGAACCTCGTCGGGGTCCAGGGACTGACCAGCAGTTGGGTCGACCGGGCCCTGCTCGCCGGGGCCGGTGGCTGTCGTGTCATCGCGCGAGGTCACAGCCCGACCGTATTGCCCCAGACCCCCAAACCCTCGCTGAACCCGCCGAGTTCACCCAGCCGACACCCGGGAGCACTGCTCAGGGAGCGGCAGTATGCCGATCGGCCAGGTCCGCGATGATCGTCGCCAACTCGGTGGGCGCGCTGGTCATCGGCCAGTGGCCGCTGTCGATGTCGACATAGTCGAGGGTCGTGGCCGCTGCCAGCTCGGGCACATCACCCGAGGCGACCCACTCCTTGGCGTCGTCCGGTCCAAACTCGGGACAGATCAGGGTGACGGGCACTGCGGACCGCCGCTGGTCGGCATACTGCACGATCCCTCGGCTGACGCCCACCGGCACCGCCACCATGGCAGCCTCCATCTCCGCCCGGGTCGCCTCGTCGAGGTCTGCCGAGTCCGGCCCCTCAAACGCCGGCCACCCCGGGAAGGCCATCTGCCCGTCCACGGGCTCGAAGAAGTCGGCATAGGCCGCGCCGTCCGAGCTGGGGAATCCCCCGATGAGCCCGACCGCCGAGACCTTTTCGGGCCGCCGGTCGGCCGCCAGCCAGGCCAGGGTGCAGGCCGCCGAGTGGCCGATCACCAGTGCCTTGCCGTCTGTTGCGTCGACGGCGGCCACCGCGCTGGCGATCTGGTCCTCCAGCGTGGCCGCGTCGTTGCCGTCCCCCTGCCCTGGCAACGTCACCGGCACTGCGCGGTGCCCACGGGCGGACACCTCCTGCGCCACCGCATCCCAGGCATCGCCGGTCAGCCACAGCCCACCCAGCAGGATCACATCCATGTCCGCACTCCTTCGTCGTTGATCGGGTCTCCCCCTGTGCCAGCCACGCTAAGCCCCATCCCGGACAATCCACGTCCTCTTCCGGGAAGGCCTCGTACGTCTTCCCCCGCATTTTGAGGCAGGTCTCGTACGCCCCACCCGCATTTTGAGGGAGGTCTCGTACACCCTGGCGTGCGCACCCGCGCGTCGTCGGCGACGATGGACGTTGCCCCTCAACACCAAGGAGACACATGAAGATCGGCATCATCATCGGATCCGTCCGCGACGACCGCAAGGGCGATGACGTGGGCGCCTGGCTCAGCAAACTGGCGCAGGACCGCGACACCGACGCGACCTATGAGGTCATCGATCTGCGTGCGTTCGACCTTCCGGTCCTCACCTCCGCGACGGTCCCCGGTGCGGCCAACCGGCAGTATGACGACGAGCGGGTCACCCGGTGGGGCCAGACGATCGATGGTTACGACGGATTCATCTTCGTGACACCGGAGTACAACCACGGCGTCCCGGGCGGCTTCAAGAACGGCTTCGACTGCATCTATCCCGAGTGGGTCAAGAAGGCGGTCGCCTTCGTGTCCTACGGCGCGCTCTCGGGCGCCCGGGCGGTCGAGGCGTGGCGCATCGTGGTCGCCAATGCCGACATGTATGACATCCGGGCGCAGGTCGCGCTGAGCACCTTCACCGAGTTCGACGGCGAGACCTTCACCCCGGCGGACCGGAACGCCGAAGAGGCAGCTGACCTGTTCGCCTCCCTCGAGGCCGCCACGGCGGCGCTCGCCACGCTGCGCGGCTGACGTGGGCCGTCCTTGCCTTCGCGCCAGCTGGGCTGTGGACAACTTCCGGCTGACGTCAGACGACCGCCGTAGACTTGGGTCATGAGTCTGGATGCTGCGTCGGTTGAACGAGGGCTCCTTGCCCTCGATCCAGAGGAGCGTGCCGCAGTGATCCGGCAGGGCTTGCTCAGCCTGGACACTTCCCACGACATGGACCACGCTGACGTCCAAAATGCCTGGTACACAGAGGTCCACCACCGTGTGGATTCGTATGTCAACGGCGATGAGCCACTGGTCGATGCCGGTGAACAGCTCGCCCGCCTCAGGGCGCAACTCCTCGCTCGGGACCAGTGACCCTGCAGCCGCGCGAGCTCATTGAGGCCGCGGCCGAGCTCGACGCCGCGGTCGAGTGGTACTCCAACAGGCACCGCCGCGCCATCGCGTCCGCGACTAACCGTCACACAATCCGGAAGCGCACCTGCTGCGTGGCGATGTCTGCCTCGACGAGCTCGACGCGGACCTCGCTGCCCAGTTCGGCCTGCCCCTCGGCGACCGCGTTGACCGCCGGCTCGGTGAGCTGCACCTGCCAGCCATTCTTGCCGGCGTCGTCGACCACGACCGCGTCAAACTGCTCGCCGACCCGGTGCGCCAGAACGGCGGCCTCGGTGGCGTCGGTGCAGGCCCGCTCCACGGCCTTCGCCAGTCGCCCCGAGTCATTCATGATCTCCGGCAGCGTCGGCAGCGCCTCGCGTGCCCACGCCGGCACGTCCTGCCCCTGAGTCAGCGCCTCGCAGACCACCAGCACAAACCGGTCGATCAGGCGGCGCAGCGGCGCTGTGACGTGGGTGTAGGGCGCGGCGATCGCGGCCTGCTCCGTCTGCTCCGGCGGGGTCCCGTCGAACGCCTCATAGCTCGCGCCGCGGAACAGCGCCGTCGCGTCGTGGATGATCGCCAGGTGCTGGGGGTCGGTGCGGTCCAGCGTGCGCAGAAAGTCGCCATAGGCCAACCCCTTCGGCCAGTCCACCCCCAGAGCCTTCACCTGTCGGCGGAACCGGGCCACGTCACGCTGCTCCGCCGGGGGCATAGTGCGCAGGATCCCGACCTCGCCCTCGAGCATGATCTCGGCGGCGACCATCCCGGTGAGCAGGCTGATCTGCGCGTTCCAGTCCTCCACCGGCAGCAGCGGCCGGAACTGCAGGGCGTAGGTGCCGTCGTCCTTGACGTGCACCTCCTGCTCCGGCATCGGCAGGCTGGCCCCACCGCGCTCGGACTCGCGACGGATCCGGTGCTCCCCCACCTCCTTGAGCAGCAGCAGGGTCTCCTCCGCGTCACCGCCGTCGATCAGCCCCTGCACCTCCTCATAGGTGTAGCGCCGCACCGACCGCACCATCGCGCGATAGAGCTCGGCACTGTCCCGGGTCCCGTCGGGCTTCAGGCGCATGTCCCAGACGTATGCCGGACGGCTGGCCTCGGGGAGCAGGCTCGCCGCCCCCTCGCTCACCTCGGTGGGGTGCAACGGCACCCGGGTGTCGGGGCAGTAGATCGTCTGGCCGCGCAGCCGCACCTCGGTGTCCAGGGCGCCGCTGGGCTCGACGAAGGCTGGCACGTCGGCGATGGCATACCTGATGCGATATCCTTCACCGGCACGCTCAATGTGCATCGCCTGGTCCAGGTCCATCGAGCCGGGCGGGTCGATCGTGATGAACGCCAGGCCCGTCTCGTCCCGCTCGGGCAGGTCCGGGTTCTCGACCGCGGCCCGTGCCTCCGCGAGCGCGGCCTCGGGGAACTCGTCCCGCACCTCCATGCTCGTCCTGATGTCCGCGAATGCCCGCTCGAGAGCGGTGCCGTCCGGGGTCGTGCGGTCGTCGTGGATCCTCGTCGCTCGCTGGGCCATTGCGCCACCCTACGCAGATCATGGCCCGGTGCGCTCGGCATACTGATGGGGTGATCCCCACGACCGAACTCGGTGACCAGCTGACCGTCAGCTCCCTCGGCTTTGGCGGGATGGGCCTGACGCAGGTCTATGGCGGCACCACGCCGGAGGCTGCGCTGGCAACGATCCACGCCACGACCGACCTGGGGGTGACCCTCCTGGACACCGCCGACGTCTATGGCGAGCCGCGGCCCGGCACGTCGGGTCCACCCGGCACGAACGAGGAGTTGTTCGGGCAGGTGCTGGCGACGCGCCGCTCCGAGGTGCAGATCGCGACGAAGTTCGGCATCACCGGAGCGGTCGGCGACGGCATCCCGACACGCGGCGACGCGGCCTATGTCCAGGCCGCCTGCGAGGCGAGTCTGCGCCGGCTCGGGGTGGAGACCATCGATCTCTATTATCTGCATCGCCGTGAGCTGGACCGCCCGATCGAGGAGACCGTCGGCGCTATGGCCGACCTGGTGCGGCAGGGCAAGGTGGCGCACCTGGGGCTCTCGGAGGTCACCGGTCCCGAGTTGCGAGCGGCCGCAGCAGTGCACCCGATCGCTGCCGTGCAGAGCGAGTGGAGCCTGTGGTCACGCGACGTCGAGACCCACGTCATCCCGGCTGCTGTCGAGGTGGGCGCCGGGTTCGTGCCCTACTCACCGCTGGGTCGTGGCTTCCTCACCGGCGCGCTCACGAAGGAGTCGATCGCGGGCACGATGCTGGCCGGTCAGGCCCGCTTCGATGAGCACTTCGAGGTCAACCAGCGGGTCGTTGAGGTCGTCCGGTCCGTGGCCGCCGACGTCGGGGCCACTCCGGCGCAGGTCGCCCTGGCCTGGCTCTATGCCCAGGGCCAGCGGCTGGGGATCCCGGTCGTGCCGATCCCTGGCACGCGCCGCGCCGAGCGGATGGCCGAGAACGCTGGCGCTCTGTCCATCACGCTGAGCGAGGATCACCTGTCCCGGCTGGACACCGTGGCGGAGGCTGTGCAGGGCGGTCGCAACCTGGGCTTCGCGGGCCCGACCTGGATCTCCGCAGGTCGGGAGTAGTCCGCGTGCTGATCCTGCTGCCCCTGTCGGAGTCCAAGAAGAGGGACGACCGCCGCGGACTCAGCCTGGGATCGGGCCGCCCCACCACGTTGGCACTGGGTAACGGTCCAGGGTCCGGTCGGCCGTAACCAGGATGGCGTTCTCCGCCAGACCCTGAGCCACAAGAAGTCGATCGAAGGGGTCGCGGTGGTGCCACGGCAGTGCCTCGACACCGACCGCGTGCTCGGCTGTGACTGGAAGGTGCTCAAAGTCGAGGCTCATCAGTGTGCGGTGCCACGACTCGGCGATCTGCAACTTGCCGAGCGATCGCTTGATCGCGATCTCCCACACAGAGGCGGCGCTGACGAAAACCGCCGCAGACGGACTGGACACGGCGTCCGCAACGTCGTGGGGCACAGATCTGCGCTGGTTGAGCAGGAGCCAGATCACCACATTCGTGTCGAGCAGCAGCCTCATGACACGTAGGGCTCGAAGTCATCCAGCGGCTCGTCGAACTCGGACGTCAGTTCCCCATCGAGGTCACCCCAGATGTTCCGGCGTTCGGTGATCACCGGGGCGGGGCCGAGCACCGCGACCCTGGTGCGCCCACGGCGGATCACCACAGTCTCTCCCGCCTCAACCCTGCGGAGCAGCCGGGAGAGGTGCGTTTTGGCTTCCTGGACCGTGACCTCCATCTCCTGATAATAGGTCGACCAACTTGACCAGGTCAAGCTTTTGGCACCCCAAGGACTGCCGCCCGGTCGGGCTCTGGCTACTCTGCCTGCGTGCTGATCCTGCTGCCCCCGTCGGAGTCTAAGACCGGCCGCACCCGCGGGCGCCCCCTCGACCTGGAGCGCCTCTCGCTGCCCGGACTCACCGCGGCCCGTGCCGCCCTCCTCGGCCCGGTTGCCGAGGTCAGCGGCCGCCCCGCCGCCGCAGACCTGCTCGGCGTGAGCCCGAACCTGACCGAGGAGATCGCCCGGAACACCCGGCTCACGACGGCGCCGAGCGTGCCGACCGCGGACCTCTACACCGGCGTGCTCTATGACGCCCTCGACCTGGCCTCGCTCGATGCCACGGCACGGCGGCGCGCCAACCGTCGGGTCCTGGTGATCTCGGCCCTGTTCGGTGCCCTGCGCCTGACCGACCGGGTGCCGCCCTATCGCCTCTCGATGGCGGTCAACGTCCCGGGTGTGGGACCGCTGGCTGGGCACTGGCGACAGCCGCTGGCCCAGGAGTTGCCGGCCGTGGTCGGGCGCGGCCTGGTCATCGACTGCCGGTCAAGCACGTATGCCGCAGCCTGGGTTCCCCAGGGGGACCTGGCTCGTCGTTGGGTCCAGATCCGGGTGCCGGGTGCCACCCACATGGCCAAGCACACCCGAGGACTGGTCACCCGTGCACTGTGTCAGTCACAGCAGGACCCGCGGACACCCAGCGGACTGGCCGAGGTGCTCGCCGAGGCTTTCCGCGTGGAGCTCCACCAGCCAGCCAGCGCCACCAAGCCCTGGGTCCTCGACGTGCACACACCCAAGAGTTGACGACGCAGCCGCGCTCGCGCCAGACGGTGACGGTTCCCCGCGTGCACCCAGACAGGAAACGTCACAGCCGCTTGTGCAAACGTGCAGGTCAGCGACCTGCACTTCCGCGGTCCCACTGACTTTGCCTGTTCGGGTGCACGCCCCGCGGGTCCCGCCCGGGTGCTCGTGGGCCTGAGCTCAACCCAGTTGGGACCGCGCGATAGGGTCTGCCCCATGAGCCCGGAGCCGCCCCCGCCCGGCTCGACTGGTGTGGACGAGTCTCCTGGTGTGGGGCGCTCTGCTGGTGCGGTCGGCTCGACTGGTGTGGACCGGTCTGGCGTGGCCCGCGGCGGCCGAACGGTGCTGGCGTGCCTGGCCTGGCTGCTGCTGTGGCACCTCACCCCGGGGCTGCTCGCCAACGGGATCGGAACGTTGGTCTCGGAGGATGCCAGCATCGCGACGCTCGTCGAGTGCGGAGTTGCGCTGATCGTGCTGGCCGTGTTGCTCGCAACGCACCGTCGTCGCAACACCGTCCTGTTCGCCCGTTCCCGGCTGATGTGGTTGTATGCGCTGCCGGCCGTGTTGGCGCTGGTGCTGCCGCTGCACTATGGCCTGCCGCTGCCGGTGGGGGTCTACATCTTCTGGATGACGGTGTCGGTGCTCTGGCAGAACTACCTGACCTTTGGATTGCTGCAGAGTTATCTGCGCGATGACCTCCCCGCCTGGCTGACCATCGTGGTCGTGACGACGACGTTCTGGCTGGGCCACGTCGTCGCCCTGCCCGATCAGTTCGGGCCAGGCAACCCGCTGGCGAGCCTGCCGATCGTCGCCATGGGGGCGGTGTTCGCGCTGCTGCGCGCCAGGCTGGGCACCTTGCACCTGCTCTTGGTGCTGCACCTGACCTTCTACTTCATCTTTGCCTGATCCGTGTCGACGTCGCGGCACTTATCGCGGCTCTGCCATCGGGGATCCGCCGCGGGGCGGACACCCAGACAGGCAACGTCCCAGCCGCTTGCACAAACGCGCAGGTCA
Source organism: Ornithinimicrobium faecis (assembly GCF_023923225.1). Classification (GTDB taxonomy): domain Bacteria; phylum Actinomycetota; class Actinomycetes; order Actinomycetales; family Dermatophilaceae; genus Ornithinicoccus; species Ornithinicoccus faecis. The sequence goes on from NZ_CP099489.1 coordinate 2,653,434, forward strand.
GCGGCCTGCGCTGCCGCGGGCCGGCTCACGTTGGCTGTTCGGGTGCACGGTGCAGGGCGGCTCAGCCGAGGCGGTCGAGGGCCTGCTGCACGTCGGCGACCAGGTCGGCCTCGTCCTCGATGCCCACCGAGAGCCGGATGATGTTGTCCGCCACCTCGAGCTCGGTGCCACGCACGGAGGCGTGGGTCATCTCGGCCGGATAGTTGACCAGCGACTCGACGCCGCCGAGGCTCTCGGCGAGCTGGAAGACCGACATCGACTCGGCAAACTGTCGGGCAGCTGCGGCTCCCCCGGCCAGCGCGAGCGAGACCATGCCGCCGAAGTTGCTCATCTGCCTGGCCGCGATCTCGTGACCGGGGTGGTCTGCCAGACCGGGGTAGTACACCTGCTCAACGGCCGGGTGCCCGACCAGCGACTGGGCGATCGCGGCCGCGTTGGAGCTGTGCTTGTCCATCCGCAGCGCGAGGGTCTTGATGCCGCGGATGGTCAGGAAGACCTCCCACGGCGCGGAGACGCCTCCGGCCGCGAACTGCAGGAACTGGACCTTCTCGCCCAACTCCTTGCCCGCGGTGACGACGACGCCGCCGAGGACGTCGGAGTGACCGCCCAGGTATTTCGTCGCCGAGTGCACGACAGCATCGGCGCCGAGCGCGATCGGCGTCTGCAGGGCCGGTGAGGCAAAGGTGTTGTCGACGACCACGGTCAGGCCGTGCTCGTGTCCCAGCGCGGCGACCGCCTCCAGGTCGGTGATCTTCATCAGCGGGTTGCTGGGCGTCTCCACCCAGAGCACCTTGGTCTCCGGGCGGATCGCAGCGCGCACCGCGTCGAGGTCACTCATCTCCGCGGTGCTCAGCTGGACACCCCACGGCACGAGGATCTGGTTGACGAGCCGGTGCGTGCCGCCATAGACATCGTTGCCCATCAGCACGTGGTCGCCCGGGGACAGCAGTGCCCGCAGCAGCGCGTCCTCGGCGGCCAGTCCCGACGCGAAGGACAAGCCCTGCGCGCCACCCTCGAGGTCGGCGACCAGCTCCTGCAGCGCATCACGCGTGGGGTTGGTGCCACGGGCGTATTCGTAGCCGTTGCGCAGGCCTCCGACGTGCTCCTGCACGAAGGTGGAGGTCTGATAGACCGGCGGGATCACCGCTCCGGTCGTGGGGTCGAAGGCCTGGCCGGCGTGGATGGCGCGGGTGGAGAATCCGGACACGTCAGAGATTTCCGTTCACTCGGTGGTGGTGCTGGTGCTCACTGGGACAGACTGGTGCTCACTGGGACAGGAAGGTCAGCAGGTCGGGGCGGGTCAGCACGGCGACGGGCTTGCCACCCTCTGTCACCAACAACGCATCGGCATCGGTGAATGCTTCCCGGGCGGCCGACACCGAGTCGTTGACCCCGATCAGTGGCAGTGCCGGACCGGTCAGCGCGGTGAGCGTGTCGGTCAGTTTTGCCTCGCCGTGGAAGACGGCATCGAGCAGGGCACGCTCAGTCAGGGACCCCTTGACCTCCCCCATGACCACCGGCGGCTCGGCGCCGAGCACGATCAGCTGACTGACGGCATACTCCGCCATGATGTCGATCGCGTCGCGCACCGTGTCGGTGGGGTGCACGTGCACCAGGTCGGGCAGCTGGCCGGTCTTGGCCGAGAGCACGTCGCCGACCGTCTTCTCCTCGCCGACAGCGGTGAAGCCGTAGGAACGCATCCACCCATCGTTGAAGATCTTGCCCAGATAACCGCGGCCCCCGTCGGGCAGCAGCACCACCACGGTGTCATCCGGGCCCAGCTCCCTGGCTGCCTTGAGGGCAGCGACCACGGCCATGCCGGACGAGCCGCCGACGAGCAGCCCCTCCTCCAGCGCCAGGCGGGTCGTCATCTCGAAGGACTCCGCGTCGGTGACGGGGATGATCTGGTGCGGCACGCTGGTGTCATAGGCACCGGGCCACATGTCCTCGCCGACGCCCTCGACCAGATAGGGCCGGCCCGTCCCGCCGGAATAGACCGAGCCCTCGGGGTCGGCGCCGATGATCGTGACGTCACCGACCTCACGCAGATAGCGCCCGGTGCCCGAGATCGTGCCGCCGGTGCCGATGCCTGCCACAAAGTGCGTGACGGTGCCGTCCGTGTCGCGCCAGATCTCCGGCCCGGTCGACTCGTAGTGCGAGGCGGGGCCGTTGAGGTTCTCATACTGGTTGGGCTTGTAGGCGCCCTCGATCTCCGCGGCCAGGCGGTCACTGACCGAGTAGTAGGACTCCGGGTGCTCGGGCGGGACCGAGGTGGGCGTCACCACGACCTCGGCGCCGTAGGCCTTGAGCACGTTGATCTTGTCCTCGCCGACCTTGTCCGGGCACACGAAGATGCACTTGTAGCCGCGCTGCTGAGCCACCAGCGCAAGACCGACGCCGGTGTTGCCACTGGTCGGCTCGACGATCGTGCCGCCGGGCTTGAGCTTGCCCTCGGCCTCGGCCGCGTCGATGATCTTGATCGCGATCCGGTCCTTGACCGAGCCGCCGGGGTTGACGTACTCGATCTTGGCCAGAACCGTGGCGGCGATGCCCTCGGTCACGTGGTTGAGCTTGACGAGCGGCGTGTCGCCGATCGTGTCGAGAATGGTCTCTGCGACGCGCATCAGTGGTGGCTCCCGGGTTGGTGGATGGCTGGTGCTCAGCCTAGGCGACCGGGATGCGGTCCCGACCCTCGGCATACAGCCAGGTCAGGTCAGATCGTGCAGGTGGTGGGTGTCGTTGACGAAGGCGACCTGGACGCCGCCGTCCGGCCAGAACTCGAAGGCGGTCAGCGACGCGGGTGCGGTCGCGATCGACCAGGCGCGGTTGCTGTCCAGGCCCAGCACCTGGGAGAGCACCATCATGACCGGCAGCCGGTGCGTGGCGACGACGACCGTGCCGCCGCGGGCGACGGCCCGCCCCAGGGCAGCGGTCACCCGGCTCATGAGCTGGGTGCGGCTCTCCCCACCCGGACGGGCGTATGCCGGATCCTGGCGAAGCGCGAGCAGCTCGGCCCCGGAGTGGGTCACCAGATCGGCCATCGTGGCCCCGTCCCAGTCACCGAAGGCCTGCTCGTCCCAGTCACGGTCGACCTCAGGGCTGACCCCGAGGGCGTCGGCCACGGCTCCCCCGGTCTGCATGGCGCGCGTGAGCGAGGAGGTGACCACCTGGATCGGCGTCGGCCCCGAGCGGTCCACGAGTCGCTTGACGGCCCCTGCCGCAGCGGCGGCCTGGGCCAGACCGTCCTCGTTGAGTGGTGGGTTCGATCCGCCGCGACCGTCGAGCTTGTGGCTGCGGGTGAAGTCCGTGACGCCGTGGCGCACCAGGATCAGCCGGCAGGACCCCTCCAGCGTCGGGTCGGTCTCGGTGCTGAAGACCTCGTCGCTGACCGGGGCCTTCACCTCGCCGAAGGTGGGCTGGACCCGCTCCGGGTGCGCGCCGCTCCCTGCGGTGTCGCCGCTGTGGTCTTCCGTGGTGTCGCCGCTGTGGTCGCGCCGGACAGTCTCTCCATCCATCCCGACGTTGGACAGCGCGTCGGCGGCGGCGTTGTCCTCACGCGGGATCCAGGTGTAGCTCACGGTGCCCCCGTCGGCCTCGATCGTGTCGACGAGCTCCTGGGCCTGTCGGGCGAGGCGGCGCATGTCCTCGTGCTTGATCTTCCAGCGGCCGCTCATCTGCTCCACCACGAGCTTGGAGTCCATCCGGACCTCGATGGTGGCGCCTGCCGCGAGCCCGAGGTCCAGGACGGCGCGCAGCCCCTCGATCAGCCCGGTGTATTCGGCGACGTTGTTGGACGCGGTGCCCAGCGGGGCCGCGCGCTCAGCCAGGAGCGTGCCATCCACCTCGCGCACCAGGGCGCCATAGCCAGCCACCCCCGGGTTGCCCCGGGAACCACCGTCGGCCTCGACGACGAGGTGCCGCCGGCGAGCGGTCGGCATACGCGTCGTGGTCTTGTGTGTCGACCCGGTCACAGGCCGGACTCGGCCGTGCGCACCAGGATGCGACGGCACTCCTCGCAGCGCAGCACCTCATCCTCGGGCGCCGAACGGATCCGGCTGAGGTCGACCTGGTTGAGCTCGAGCTGGCAGCCACCGCAGCGACGCTGTTGCAACGGTGCCGCCCCGGTGCCGGACTGGACGCGGATCTTGTCATAGAGCGCGATCAGCTCGGCGCTGATGTCGGCCACGATCGCCTCGCGGCCAGCGGCCACCTCTGCCCGGTCGGTCTCCAGGGCACCGGCCTTGGCGTCGCGACTGCGCGTGACCTCGGCCGTCTCTGCGGCGAGCTCGTCGCGGTTGGTCTCGGCCTGGGTGACCTCGGCGTCAAGAGCCTCGGCGCGCTCCATCACCTCCAGCTCCTCGTCCTCGAGGGTGGACTGGCGACGGGCGAGGGACTCGATCTCGTGCTGGAGCGCCTGCAGGTCCTTGGCGGTGCCGACGCCGTCGTCGAGGCGCTTCTGGTTGCGGGCCGAACGGTCCCGCACCAGCTGCACGTCCTGCTCGGCCTTGGTCAGCTCACGCTGCACGTCGCCCCGGGCGGTGGTGGTGCGCACGACCTCGGCGTCGAGGTCCCCGGCGCGGGCGGTCAGTGCCTGCAGCTCGGCGTGCTCGGGCAGGCTGCGCAACTGGTGGTCCAGCTGGTCCAGTCGGGTGTCGAGGGCCTGCAGGTCCAACAGTCGCTGCTGGTCGGTGGGGTCGGCTTTCACGCGTGGTCTCCTGCGTCGTTCGTGTGGGGTTCGCTCTCGGGGTGCTGCTCTGGTCCGGACGCCCCAGGTCCAGTCGCACCGAGGACGAAGTCCCACGGGTCGGTCCGCACCTGCGAAACGTGCACGTCCAACCTAGCCGCAGCAGCCCCGAGTTCCGCCACCAGACCCTGCGCCAGACCGGGCAGCCACAGGGACTCGCTGGCGAAGTGACCGGCGTCGATCAGATAGGGCGTGCCCCCGGCGACGGCCGCCTCCTCACGGGCCTCGAGGGCAGGGTGGTGGCGCAGGTCGGCCGTGACATAGACGTCGGCGCCGCTGGCGCGGACCGCATCGAAGGCACCGTCCCCCGCCCCGCCCAACACAGCGACCCTGCGCACGGTGCCGTCGGCAGGTCCCGCGACCCGGATCCCGGACGCGGTCGCCGGGAGGTGCTCGTGCAGCCGGCGCGCGAACTCAGCGAGCATGAGCGCCTCGGGCAGGTCCCCGACTCGGCCGAGCTCCTGGCCCTCGGTGACCTCCAGTGCCTGCGTCTCGCTGAGGCCGCAGGCTGTCGCAAGAGCCTGCCCCACACCGGGATCGGCCACGTCGGCGTTGGTGTGAGCGCAATAGAGCGCGATGTCGTTGACGATCAGCTCGGTGACCGAGGCGCCCTTGGCGCTGGAGGTCGCGACCGAGTGGATGCCCCGCAGCAGCAGCGGGTGGTGGGTGATGATCAGGTCCGCGCCGGCCGCTCTGGCCTCCTCGATGACCGCCAGCGTGGGGTCCACGGCCAGGTGGATGCGGCTGATCGGCTGGTCGAGATCGCCGGCAACGAGGCCAACCCGGTCCCAGGACTGAGCGGTGTCGAGCGGATACCTGCGCTCCAGCACGGCCACCACGTCGCGCAGCGTGAGTTGCCCGTCATCGCGTGTCGTCTTAGCAGTCTGCGTCACGATGCCCATCGTAGGTGGCACAATGGTGCGCCGCAGCGCTGCGCGGGTCACCGGGCTGAGCGCCGCAGGGGCCTGTAGCTCAGTTGGTAGAGCATCGCGTTTACACCGCGGTTGTCGTCGGTTCGAGCCCGGCCGGGCCCACGCACGCGCCATCCGGTGGGCACCCCATGGCGACCTTGGGCACTCCGGCGCAGACTGTGGCACGTCAGCACCCTCAGATCACCGCAATGGGCAGTTGCAACGCCCTCAGATCACCGCAGCGGGCAGCTGCGACACTTGGCCCTGTGTCGTGCCCGCCTGGGGGCGCGCGTCGAGGTGGATGCTCGCCAGCATGCAGCGCACTGAGCCACCAGCCAACTCAATGGTGGGGACGTCGAGCGGCAGCAGGGTGCAGCTGCGCTCGATGATCTCGCGCTGCTCGTCGCTGAGCGAGGCTGCGGCGCGGGTCGAGAGTGCCAGGAAGCGCTCCCCGTCCTCGCCCTCGAGCTCGATCGCGTTGCCCGCAAAGTCGTGGATCTGCTGATCACTCAGCTCCAGCACGTGACGCTTGCCCCGGCGCCCCGCCAGTCGCTCGACCACCTCGGCCCGCCGGGCGGGGTCAGTGATCATCGACAGCCCGATGAGCACAAAGTCCGAGGCAATGCACATCAGCACATTAGTGTGATAGACCGGCGTGCCGCCCTGGTCAGCGGCATCGAAAGCCATGGGTTCATACCCGAACGTCGTGCAGAACCGTTCCAGCACAACGGGGTCCGCCCGACGGGACCGAGCGGCATACGCAATCCGGGAGAGGTGGTCGAGCACCATCGCACCGGTGCCCTCCAGGAAGATGTTGTCGTATTCCAACCCGGAGTAGTCGATGACGTCCTGCACGCGATAACGCGCCTTGAGCATCTCGACGATGTCGGGGCGTCGCTCGGTGCGCCGGCTCGGCGCATACATCGGATAGAGGGCGACCCGTCCCCCAGCGTGGGTGGAGAACCAGTTGTTGGGAAAGACGCTGTCCGGGCGGGTGGCGTCCTCATCGTCGAAGAGGTGGACCGTGACCCCCACGGACTCGAGTGTCTCCGCGGCCCGCGTCACCTCCTGGAACGCCCGGGCCGCCAACTCCTCGGGGTCACCCGCGGCCGCGACCTGGAAGGCGTTGTCCGCCGCAGTGTCGGGGTTGGGGGTGAACTTGTGGGGACGGATCATCACCACGGCACCGGGGGCCTGGACTGGCATGGACACCTCACTTCGGGTTGGCGGACTGCGCTGTTGCCCAGCGCTGCTGACACGAGTGTCCCACCCTTGGCGCCCGGGACGTCCCTCCCCGGTCGCCGGCTTGTCCCACCCTGCGGTCAGAGGTCCTTGACGGCGGCGTGGAGCACGCCGATGTCGCGCTGCTCGCCGGGACCGTTGACCAGGCTCCACACGATCCGCATCTGCGGGTCGACCACGAAGGTGCCGCGCACGGCCATGCCGGACTCCTCGTCGAAGACGCCATAGGACCGCGCGACCTCGCCGTGCGGCCAGAAGTCGGACAGCAGCGAGAAGCGATAGCCCTCGTGCGCCGCCCAGGCCGCCTGCGAGTGGCCGGGGTCGCAACTGAGGGCATAGACGTTGACGCGCTCGTTGACGAACTCGTCCACGTTGAGCTGGATCTCCAGCAACTCACCGGTGCAGATGTTGGAGAACGCGAACGGAAAGAAGACCAGCAGCGCGTGCCGGTCCTGCACGACCTGCGAGAGCGTGATCGTGGCACCGCTCTGGTCGATCAGGGTGAAGTCTGGCGCCGTGTCACCGACCTGGGGTGGCAACAGCAGCGCCGCGTCGACGGTCACCGTCGGCCCACCAGGCGCTGGGCGTGCCACTGGTCGCCCTCCCCGAGGGGCACGGCTCCGCTGGCAGTCAGGCCAGCGGTGTTGCAGGCCTCCTGCACGTCGTGCGCGGGCACGCGGTCACTCCGGCCGGCGCCGGGGGTCACCAGCGCGATGAAACCGCCGTCCTCCAGGAGCGCGAGGCAGTCGACCAGCTCGTCGGTCAGGTCGCCATCGTCCTCGCGCCACCAGACCAGCACGGCGTCGACGACCCCGGTGTAGTCCTCACCTTCCAGAGCGCTCCCGACGACCGCCTGAACCTGTTCGCGGAAGGCTTCGTCGACGTCGTCGTCGTAGCCGTATTCCAGCACGATCTGGTCGTGTGCGAACCCCAATTTGTCTACCGCGCCACCCCGTGGGCGGGTCCCTTCGTCAGCCATAGTGACCACAGTCCACTAGAGAACGGCCGCAGAGGCAAGACGCGACACGCGCGCAACCTCCGGGACAGGGGCACCAGCAGGGACACAAGCGGGGGTATGCCGCATGGTCCGGCGGGTGGGGAGGTGCGGGTCGGCGGGTGTGGGGTGGGCCATGCGGCCACCGTACCCGTCGTGCGAGGATGACTGAAGGAGAGTGCTGCTCGCAGTGGAAGGAACGTCAGTGACAACCAAGAAGCCGGGTCCGATCGTCAACGGCCTGCCCAGTCAGATCCCGGACACCGACCCCGAGGAGACCCAGGAATGGCTGGACTCCCTCGACGGTGCCATCGACTCCGGTGGGCGGCGCCGCGCGCGTTACCTGATGCTCAAGATGCTGGAGCGGGCCCGAGAGTCCCAGGTCGGCATCCCCTCGCTGACCACGACTGACTACGTCAACACGATCCCGCCCGAGCGCGAGCCCTGGTTCCCCGGTGACGAGGACGTCGAGCGGCGTTACCGCGCGTGGATCCGCTGGAATGCCGCGGTGATGGTGCACCGAGCACAGCGCCCGGACATCTCCGTGGGCGGGCACATCTCCACCTACGCCTCAGCGGCGACGCTCTATGAGGTCGGCTTCAACCACTTCTGGCGGGGCCGCGACCACGAGGGCGGTGGTGACCAGATCTTCTTCCAGGGGCACGCCTCCCCCGGCATGTATGCCCGCTCCTTCCTCGAGGGACGCCTGGAGGAGGAGGACCTGGCCGGGTTCCGCCAGGAAAAGTCGCACATCGTCGACGGCAAGATCCGCGCGGTGCCGTCCTACCCGCACCCGCGCAGCATGCCGGACTACTGGCAGTTCCCGACGGTGTCCATGGGCATCGGGCCGATGAACGCGATCTATCAGGCCCAGTTCAACAAGTACCTCCACAACCGCGGCCTGAAGGACACCTCCCAGCAGCACGTCTGGGCCTTCCTGGGCGACGGCGAGATGGACGAGCCTGAGTCGCGTGGCCTGCTGCACGTCGCCGCCAACGACGAGCTGGACAACCTGACGTTCGTGGTGAACTGCAACCTGCAGCGACTGGACGGCCCGGTCCGCGGCAACGGCAAGATCATCCAGGAGCTGGAGTCCTTCTTCCGCGGCGCCGGCTGGAATGTCATCAAGGTCGTCTGGGGCCGCGGCTGGGACGAGCTGCTGGCGGCCGACCCCTCCGGTGCCCTGGTCAACCTGATGAACGCCACGCCGGATGGTGACTACCAGACCTACCGCGCCAAGGACGGCGGGTTCATCCGCGACCACTTCTTCGGCCGCGACCCGCGCACCAAGGAGCTGGTCAGGGACTGGTCCGACGAGCAGGTGTGGTGGGCGCTGAAGCGCGGCGGTCACGACTACCGCAAGGTCTACGCGGCCTACAAGGAGGCCATGGAGCACACCGGTCAGCCGACCGTGATCCTGGCCAAGACGATCAAGGGCTACAGCCTCGGCTCCAACTTCGCGGGCCGCAACGCCACGCACCAGATGAAGAAGATGACCGTGGAGGACCTCAAGTCCTTCCGCGACGGGCTGAAGATCCCGATCACCGACGAGCAGATCGAGAAGGACCCCTACGCTCCCCCGTTCTATCGCCCGGCCGACGACGACCCGACGCTGCAATACATGCGCGAGCGCCGGGCCAAGCTCGGCGGCGGCCTGCCCAAGCGGCAGCCGGCGAAGGCGCAGAAGCTGGCCCTGCCCGGTGACGACACCTACAAGGTGGGCAAGAAGGGCTCGGGCAAGCAGCAGATCGCCTCGACGATGGCCTTCGTGCGCATCTTCAAGGACCTGATGCGCGACAAGGAGTTCGGCAAGCACATCGTGCCGATCATCCCGGACGAGGCACGCACCTTCGGCATGGACAGCTTCTTCCCGACGGCCAAGATCTACAACGTCCACGGCCAGAACTACACCTCCGTGGACGCCGAGCTGATGCTGGCCTACAAGGAGTCCGAGCAGGGTCAGCTGCTCCACCTGGGGATCAACGAGGCCGGCTCGGTCGCTGCCCTCACCGCCGCCGGCACGTCCTACGACACCCACGGCGTGCCGATGGTGCCGTTCTACGTCTTCTACTCGATGTTCGGGTTCCAGCGCACCGGTGACGGCATCTATGCCGCAACCGACCAGCTGACCCGCGGCTTCATGATGGCCGCCACCGCCGGGCGCACGACACTGACCGGTGAGGGCCTGCAGCACGCCGACGGACACGGCCACCTGCTTGCCTCCACCAACCCCGCCGTCGTGGCCTACGACCCCGTCTATGCCTACGAGATCGCGCACATCGTGCAGGACGGCATCCGGCGGATGTATGGCGACAACCCCGAGGACGTCCTCTACTACATCACCCTCTACAACGAGCCGATGGTGCACCCGCCCGAGCCCGAGGGCGTCGATGCCGAGGGCATCCTGAAGGGAATGCACCGCATCGCCGAGGGCGGCAGTGGCGACAAGAATGTGCGCCTGCTCGCCTCCGGTGTGGGCGTGCCCTGGGCCCTGGAGGCTCGCGACCTGCTCGAGCAGGACTGGGGCGTGACGTCCGAGGTCTGGTCGGTGACCTCCTGGACCGAGCTGCGCCGCGAGGCGATGCGCTGCGACGACGAGCGCTTCCTGCACCCCGAGAACGAGCGCAAGGTGCCCTACGTGACCCAGCGCCTGTCCGAGGGCACCGGCCCAGTCATCGCCACGAGCGACTCGATGCGTGCCGTGCACGATCAGATCGCACCGTGGGTGCCAGAGGACTACTACGCCCTGGGCGCCGACGGGTTCGGGTTTGCCGACACGCGGGCGGCTGCGCGCCGGTTCTTCCACATCGACGGCCCGTCGATGGCGGTCAAGGCCCTGCAGATGCTGGCCGACCGCGGCGAGATCGACGCCAAGCTCCCGCAGGAAGCGATCGAGAAGTATCAGCTCCACGACGTGCGCGCCGGCACCAGTGGTGTGGCTGGCGGCGACGCCTAACCGGACCCTGGCTGCGCCTGCGCCCGGGCCTGCACGCCCAGGTCGGTGTGGTCGGTGAAGAAGCCGTCCACACCGGCAGCCAGGTGCGCCCGGATCTCGGCCACCACATCGCCGGCCGCGCCCGGGTCGCCGCCTGCTCCCCGCAGGTCGGTGGGCAGGAAGGCGTTCTCCCGGCGAAAGGTCCACGGGTGCACGACGAGTCGGGCCTCGTGCGCGTCGGTCACCAGTGACGTGGGCTCCCCCAGCGTGCCGTCCGCCCCCGGCGCGATGACCAGGTCCTTGTGCGGTCCGATGCCGTCGACCCACCGCGCCAGCTCGGCCAGCCCGGCGGGCGTCAACAGGTCGGCGAACGTGCGTGGGTCCTGCGCCGCGACGAAGTCGTAGGGGGCGCCTGCCGCCTCGGCGAGGAAGACCAGTGGCGCGCGGGCACCGAGGTCGCGGCGCAGGTGGATCAGGTTGCCCAGCTCGAAGGACTGCAGGAAGACCGGTGCCCCGTCCTCATTCAGGCCAGCTCTCTCCAGCACCGCGACCAACGGCTCATCGAGGGGCAACCCGATGTCGCGGAAGTGGGTCGGGTGCTTGGTCTCGGGGTAGACCCCCAGGTCACGTCCGAGCTCTGCAGAGAGCCGGGCGCGCAGGTCGAGGATCTCCTCCAGCGTGGGCACAGTGAACTGCCCGTCGTATGCCGTGTTGCCCGGGCGCAGGTCGGGCAACCGTTCTCGGCAGCGCAGGGTCCGCAGCTCGGCCAGGGTGAGGTCCTCGGTGAACCACCCGGTGACGGTGTGGCCGTCGATCACCTTGCTGGTCGCCCGGTCGGCGAACTCGGGGTGGTCGGCGATGTCGGTGGTGGTGCTGATCTCGTTCTCGTGCCGGGCGACCAGGTGTCCGTCGGCGGTCGCGACCAGGTCGGGCTCGAGATAGTCCGCACCGAGCCGGGCTGCCAGCTCATAGGCCGCCAGGGTGTGCTCGGGCCGTGCCCCGCTCGCTCCCCGGTGCGCGATCAGGATCGGCTCAGGCATCCGCTGCGCCGCTCGTCGGGAGACGGTCGCCAGCGCCCACGTCGTGCAGGTGGTGGGCCAGGTCGTGCACCAGATAGCGCGCTAACGACAGCGCGGTGAACTCCGCCCCGTCCGAGCGCTGCGCCCCCCTCCCCCACAAAAAGATAGAGGTTTCGCACGCCTCTCCCGCATTTTCATCAAGGTTTCGTACACCCTCCGGGGACCCCCCTCCGTCAAACCGGGCCAGGATGTCAACGAGCGCCGTGGTGCGCTCTGGGATCTCGCGGGCGAGGACGACCGGGTCCTGGGCCGCATAGTCGCCCTCGATCGAGGCGGCGTCCTGGTCCCAGTTGGGCAGCAGCGGGTTGTCCTCGCTCAGCACCAGCTCGAAGCGACCGGCAAAGACGTCGAGCACCTCGTGGACGTGCGCGGCATACTCCAGTGGCGACCAGGTGGTGGGCTGCGGCCGGACCCGCACGTCCTCCCGGGTCAGCACGTCCTGCCACGGGGCCGTCAGGGCGGGGATCAGGTCGCCGAGGTCGGCAGCCGCAACGGTGGAGGCGTCAAAGCCGCACTCGGCGCAGCGACGCTGCGTCGTCCAGGTCCAGTCCTTGGTGTCGGGCGCGATGGGATCGGTGCTCATGACCCGAACCTACCGACGTCGCCGGCGTCGTGGTGTCGCGGTCCAACTCGCAGCTCTGCCTGCGACTCGCTGATTGTGCGCCGCCCACAAACGAGGCGCTGCGCGACAGCGGCGCTACAGTGCCCGGATGGACGGTGAACCCGGCGGCGAGCGGGCGCCCGCGCTGCGCAACGTGGGGACCGTGGCGACCTATGCCGCCCAGCGGATGGAGCGCGAGCACCAGTGGTATCGCGAGCTGCCCGCCGAGGACCGCTCCTGGGTCGCGCTGGTGGCTCAGGCTGGCATCCACGGGTTCCTGACCTGGTATCGCCAGGACGACGACTCCCTCCCGGTGACGGCCGACATCTTTGGGACCGCCCCGCGCGAGCTGGCGCACACGATCACGCTGCGGCAGACCCTCGACCTGGTGCGCACCACCATCGATGAGGTGGAGGAGCACGTCGAGCTGCTCGCCCGCCCCGGCGAGGAGGAGCGCGTGCGTGACTCCCTGCTGCGCTACTCCCGCGAGGTCGCCTTTGCAGCGGCCCAGATCTATGCCGCTGCCGCCGAGTCCCGCGGTGCGTGGGACGCCCGCCTCGAGTCCCTCGTCGTGCACGCCGTCGTGCGCGGCGAGGCCGACGACACCCTGCAGTCCCGAGCCGCTGAGCTGGGCTGGGAGCAGGTCACGGACGTCGCCGTCGTGGTCGGAGCCACACCACAGCGCACCAGCGCCGAGGTGGCCGTGGCGATCCGGGGCGCAGCGGCACGCAACGGCCTGGAGGTGCTGATTGCGGTGCAGGGCAACCGGCTGATCGTGGTGCTCGGCAAACTCACCGACCCCATGGCCACGGCCCAGGGCCTGGTCGCCCAGTTTGGCCCCGGTCCCATCGTGGTCGGCCCCATGGTGCCCCACCTGTTTGCCGCCGGTCGGTCCGCTCGCTCGGCGCTGTCGGCCCTGGACGCCGCAGCAGCCTGGGTCGACGTCCCGCGGCCGGTGCTGGCCGACGACCTGCTCGCCGAGCGCGCCCTCAACGGAGACGGACCCGCGCGCCGCCTGCTGGTCGACCGGGTTTATCGCCCGCTGGCCGAGCACGGCGATCTCCTGGAGACTGCGACCGCCTATCTGGAGTCCGGCGGCCGTCTCGAGGCCACCAGCCGGGAGCTCTTTGTCCACGCCAACACGGTCCGTTATCGCCTCGGGCGGATCGCCGAGGTGATTGATCTCGACCTGACCCGGCCCCGAGAGGCGTGGGTGGCGCGAGTCGCCCTCGCCTATGGTCGGATCGCCAGCGGAGGGCAGGTGGCGTGGCGCCGTCGAGCGGATCCACCCAGGTTGTAGGTTTCCTCCAAGAAACGTGCCGAGATGTCGTGGCAAACGATGTCGCCGGTGGCCACCAGAGAACGGGAGAGTGGACCTCGTGCTTGTGATCGTCGCGCCCGGACAGGGCTCCCAGACCCCCGGTTTCCTGACCCCCTGGCTCGAGCTGGAGGGCTATCGCGACCGGCTGGAGTGGCTCTCGGCCGTGGCTGGCCTCGACCTGGTCGCGCACGGCACCACCTCGGACGCCGACACCATCCGCGACACCGCCGTCGCCCAGCCCCTCCTGGTCGCGGCTGGCCTGACCTCCCTCCCGGCCCTCTTTGAGGACCCGGCCGACGCCGGTCTCGTGGGCGCTTGGGGTGGTCACTCGGTGGGCGAGCTCACCGCGACGGCAGCTGCGGGCGTGCTCAGTCACGAGCAGGCGATGGTCCTGGTCCGCGAGCGCGGACGGCTGATGGCCGAGGCCGCTGCGGCCACCCCGACCGGCATGAGTGCCGTGTTGGGCGGCGTGCCCGACGAGGTGGCCTCGGCGCTCGAGGGGCACGGACTGACCCCGGCCAACATGAACGGCGCTGGTCAGGTCGTCGCGGCGGGCACGATGGAGCAGCTCGCTGCCCTGAGCGAGGCTCCCCCGGCCCGTGCCCGCGTGATCCCCCTGCAGGTTGCCGGGGCGTTTCACACCCACCACATGGCCAGCGCCGTCGACCAGTTGCAGCGCTATGCCCGGGCCATCGTCACGCTGGACCCGCACACGCCACTGGCCTCCAACGCCGACGGCACGATCGTCACCGATGGCCAGGACGTGCTCGCCCGACTGGTCAGCCAGGTGAGCAACCCGGTCCGTTGGGACCTGTGCATGCAGACCTTCGCCGACCTCGGCGTCACCGGCCTGATCGAGCTCGCTCCGGCGGGCACCCTGACCGGTCTGGCCAAGCGCGCCCTGAAGGGCATCGAGTTGCTGGCCCTGAAGACCCCGGACGACCTTGAGGCCGCCCGCCGCATGATCCGCGAGCACGGCAGCGCCGCGAGCAATCCCCAGGAGGACGCACAGTGACCGCCCAACCCACGGCCAAGCCCAACCAGCCCACGCTCACCGTCCCGGAGGGCGCGCGTCACGCGCGCCTGCACGGTGTCGGCGGCTATCGTCCCGAGCGCATCGTCACCAACGAGGAGATCTGCCAGTGGATCGACTCCAGTGACGAGTGGATCCAGCAGCGCTCCGGCATCAAGGAGCGTCGCTTCGCCCGCGAGGACGAGACCGTGATCGACATGGCCGAGGCCGCCTCCCGCGACGCGATCGCCATGGCGGGCATCACCCCGGAGCAGATCTCCGTGGTCCTGATGGCCACCGTGACCCACCCCTATCAGACCCCGGCAGCGGCGCCGATCCTGGCCGAGCGCCTGGGCACCAGCGGTCCGGCGGCGTTCGACATCTCCGCTGCGTGCGCGGGCTATTGCTATGGCATCTCCCTGGCCAACGACATGGTCCGCGCTGGCAGCGCCGAGTATGTCCTGGTGGTCGGGGTCGAGAAGCTCTCGGACTTCACGGACAAGGAAGACCGCGGCAGCGCCTTCATCTTCGGTGACGGTGCTGGGGCGGCCATCGTCGGCCCGTCCGACTTCCCCGGCATCGGCCCGACCATCTGGGGGTCGGACGGCGAGAACTGGGACAAGATCATGCAGAAGCAGCCCTGGACCGGGCTGCGCGCCGACATGACCTCCGACGAGGCGGGTGCCGTCGAGTGGCCGCACTTTGCGATGCAGGGTCAGTCGGTCTTCCGCTGGGCGGTCTACACCATCGCCCCGGTCGTCGACAAGGCCCTGGCCGCGGCCGGCATCACGTCCGCCGAGCTGGACGCCTTCATCCCGCACCAGGCCAACATGCGCATCACCGACGCCATGATCAAGCACATCGGCATCCCCCCGGAGATCCCCGTGGCCCGCGACATCGCCGAGACCGGCAACACCTCAGCTGCCTCGGTCCCGCTGGCGACCGCGCGCATGCTCAATGAGGGCGAGGCACCCCACGGCGGTCTGGCCCTGCAGTTCGGTTTTGGCGCGGGCCTGGTCTATGCCGCCCAGGTCGTCGTCCTGCCCTGACCCACCAGTCCCCCGAGGCCCGGCGGGTTCACCGGGTCAGCCCAATGGAAGAGAAGAAGGAGCACGCCACATGGCACTGAACGAGCAGGAGATCCTCGCCGGCCTCGCCGAGATCGTCAACGAGGAGACGGGCATCGAGGCCGACGCGGTCCAGATGGAGAAGTCCTTCCAGGAGGACCTCGACATCGACTCGCTGTCCATGATGCAGGTCGTCGTCAACGCCGAGGACAAGTTCGGTGTCCGCATCCCCGACGACGAGGTCAAGAACCTGACCCACGTCAAGGACGCGGTCGCCTTCATCACCAAAGCCCAGGGCTGACCCGGCGCTCCCACCGGCCGGGCGCACGGCAGAAATACCGGCGCCCGGCCGGAGGGACGCACAGCCCACCCGATCCCACCCCGAGCCCCTGAGGGGGCCCGGGCACACGGCATACCCACAAGCAACCCCACCCAAACCTCAGCAACCCCCATCGAGGAGCACGAGATGTCCGCGAACCCCGAGCGTCGGGTCGTCGTCACCGGCCTGGGCACCACCAGCCCCGTCGGCGGCAACGTCGAGGAGACCTGGGCGGCCATTCAGGCCGGCCGGTCCGGTGTCCGCCCCCTGGAGCAGGACTGGGTGGCCGAGCACGAGCTGCCCGTCACCTTCGCCGCGAGCGTGCACACGCCGCCGGACCAGGTGCTGCCCAAGGTGGAGGTGCGTCGCAACGACCCGGCGGGTCAGTATGCGCTGATCGCCTCGCGTGAGGCGTGGGCCCACGCCGGCACCCCCGAGGTCGAGCCCGAGCGGCTCGGTGTCGCGATCGGCTCCGGCATCGGCGGGGTCTGGACCCTGCTGGACCAGTGGGACAACCTGCGCACCAAGGGGCCGCGCCGCGTCTTCCCGCTGACCGTGCCGATGCTCATGCCCAACGGCCCCGCCGCTGCGGTCTCCCTCGATCTGACCGCCCGGGCTGGTGCCCACACACCGGTCAGCGCCTGCGCCTCCGGCGCCGAGGCGATTGGCCTGGCGCTCAACATGATCCGCGCGGGTCGCGCTGACGTGATGGTCGCTGGCGGCACCGAGGCCGCTGTGCACCCCCTGCCCCTGGCCGCCTTCGCCGCCATGCAGGCACTGTCCAAGCGCAACGACGACCCCGCCACCGCCTCGCGGCCCTATGACGTGAGCCGCGACGGCTTCGTGCTCGGTGAGGGCGCGGCTGTGATGGTCCTCGAGGCCGAGGAGCACGCCATCGCGCGTGGCGCCACGATCTATGGCGTGGTCGCCGGCGTCGGCAGCTCGGCCGACGCCTATCACATCACCGCTGGTGAGCCCGAGGGCGCTGGCGCTGCCCGCGCCATGAGTGAGGCGGTCGAGAACGGCGGGCTGAGCACCACCGACATCGTGCACATCAACGCCCACGCGACCTCGACACCGGTCGGTGACGCGGCCGAGGCCAAGGCGATCGCCCGGGCGTTCGGCTCACACGGCAGCGAGATCCCGGTCACCGCGACCAAGTCGATGACCGGTCACCTGCTCGGCGCCGCCGGGGCCATCGAGGCGGTGCTGACGATCCTGTCGCTGCACCACCGCTCGATCCCGGCGACCATCAACCTGACCGACCAGGACCCGGAGATCGACATGGACGTCGTCACCGGCTCGGCCCGCGAGCTGCCGGCCGGCGACCTGGCCGCGCTGAGCAACAGCTTCGGTTTCGGTGGCGCCAACGTGGCGCTGACCTTCAGCACCTACTGAGCCACCGGGCGAGGCGAGAGGGACACCACACCGGACCTCCCGGCATACCCAGTCCGGAGGGGTAGCGTGCGATGCCCTATGCACATTCTGCGCGTCGCGAACTTCGTCAGCCCCACCTCGGGCGGCATCAAGACCGCGCTCCGACACTGGGGCGAGGTCTATCAGGAGCGTGGGCACCAGGTCTCCCTGATCATCCCCGCGTCGTCCAAGGACGAGCCGCCGGTGACGCAGGAGTCGCAGGGCACCGTCCACCGGGTGCCGGCCACGCCGATCCCCGGCAAGGGCTATTCGCTGATGTGGAACCGTGCCCGACTCAGCGCGCTGATGGACTCCATCAACCCGGACTCCCTCGAGGTGTCCGACCGCTCGACCACGCGCTGGATGGGTCGCTGGGCAGGGCGCCGCGACATCGGCAGCATCATGATCAGCCACGAGAACATGACCGGCATCATGGTGCGCCGCACGCCGGTGCCGGACGTGCCTGCGGTGTGGCTGGCGGACTTCATCAACAACCGCAGCGCGCACGACTATGACGCGATCGTGTGTCCCAGTCGCTTTGCGGCAGAGGAGTTCCGGCGTCTCGGGATCCCCGCCCGCGTGGTCGAGCTCGGGGTGGATCTTGAGGTCTTCCACCCTGACGACTCCCACGAGCGGCTCACCCCGGCCGGGGGCAGTCGTGCCGACGACGACGCGCTGCACATCATCCACTGCGGCCGGTTGGCGCCGGAGAAGAACCCGCAGCTGTCGATCGAGACGGTCCGGCACCTGGTGCGCCGCGGGATCAAGACCCACCTGACGGTGCTCGGCCACGGCCCGCTGCGCGATGAGCTGATCGAGAACTCGCAGGACCTGCCGGTCACCTTCCACTCCTACATCAACGGCCGGGCGGAGCTGGCCGCGGTCATGCGGCGCGCCGACGTCGCGATCGCGCCGGGTCCGCTGGAGACCTTTGGCCTGGCTGCCCTGGAGGCGCTGGCCTGCGGTGTGCCCACCGTGTGTCCCGACGAGGGCGCGCTGGCCGAGGTGGTGCGCGATGGTGGCCTCGCGGCTCCCTCCGATCCGGCGAAGTTCGCCGACGCGGTCCTGGAGTTGCGCACGCGCCCTGACGCCCGTCGCCTCGCTCGAGAGCAGGCCGAGACGTTCAACTGGGGACGCTCCTCGGACGAGATGCTGGAGATCCACGACGAGTTGGCGGTCCTGCACTCCAGGAGGTGAGTGCGGCCTCTGCCCGCCACAGACCAACGGCCACCGGACTGGGTATGCCGAGTGTCGGCATACCCAGTGCCTCACCTGAGGTTGTGCTCGGGTGAGCGACGGGCCCTCAGGTCAGCTGACCTTGTGCAGCCACTTGACCGGGGCACCCTCGCCGGCGTAGCGGAAGTCCTCGAGCTCGGCGTCCCACGCAGACCCCAGGGCCATGTCGAGCTCAGCGGTCAGCACCGCCATGTTGCCCTGGGAGCCCTCCACGATGCCGCGGATTCGGTCCTCGTTGACGACGATGTCGCCGTTCGCGGACAGGCGGCTGTGGTGGATGCCCAACTCGGGCGTGTGGGTCCAGCGGGCGCCGTCGCTCCCGCGGCTGGCTTCCTCGACGACCTCATAACGCAGGCCGTCCCAGCCGCGCATGGCGCTGGCGAGATGAGCCCCGGTGCCGGCGTCGCCGGTCCAGGAGAACTCGGCCCGCATGGTGCCGGGCTGCGCCGGCTGCGGGACCCAGTCAAGGGACACCCGGGTGTCGAGGACTCCCTCGAGGGCCCAGGTGATGTGCGGGCACAACGCAGTGGGGGTGGAGTGTATGAACACCACCCCGCGCGTAACGATACGCGGTGTCACAGCAGACATCCGGACCTCCTGTTTGGTGCGAGGGACGTCTTCCCCAACGGCCTCTGCACCACACTCGGCGGGTGTCGCTGTGTGACGCCACCCATTGTGCTCTCTTGTCACACGAGTATCAAGTGCCACGGCGTGGCGGCCGCCTCGACACGCGTGAGAGCACCTTTCTGCTTCGATGGGTCCATGCGAGAACCGGGTGGGGTCAGGGCGACACGACGACAGCCGCCGCGGTGGCTGTGGATCCCGAACCTGCTCGTCGCAGTGGCCTCCGTGCCGTTCGCCGTGCTCGGCTTCTGGCAGTTCAGCCGCAGTGACGAGCTGCATCACCTCGGTTTTGGGACCGTCTTCGCCCTGATGGCCATCGCCCTCTCGATCAACGCGGCCATGGCCCGCCACCACTCCCGGAACAACACCGGTCGGTGGCGGCCCGGGAACGAGTGGGGCAGCGGCAAGGTCGAGGACCCGGCCCCGTGGATCTGACTCACTCCCGCTGTGCGACCGCGACGCTGGCTCGCGTTAGGATCGTGCGGCTTGGGGCCAGTAGCTCAGCCGGTTAGAGCAACGGACTCATAATCCGTCGGTCCAGGGTTCAAGCCCCTGCTGGCCCACCACGTCGCCGCTGCCTGCCGTCGCCCACGCGCTCAGTCGGTGCGAATCTCGGGCACCCACGCGCTCAGTCGGGTCGATTTTCGGGCGCCCACGCGCTCGGTCGGTGAGGGCGATTAGGACTCGATTCGGTTACGGCTGCGCGTAATTGCTGGGCGGTGGGCCCCCAGATAAGTAGGGTGCCGACATGAGCGAAGACGCTAACGGGTTCCCGCGACCCACCAACGAGCCGCTGGTGGCACTGTCGGACGTCAACAAGCACTTCGGAGACCTACACGTCCTGAAGGACATCAACCTCACGGTCCATCGCGGCGAGGTCGTGGTCGTCATCGGCCCCTCCGGCTCGGGCAAGTCGACGCTGTGCCGGACGATCAACCGGCTCGAGACCCACGAGTCCGGCTCCATCACGATCGGCGGCGACAAGCTCCCTGAGGAGGGCAAGGCCCTGGCCAAGCTCCGCGCTGACGTCGGCATGGTCTTCCAGTCCTTCAACCTCTTTGCCCACAAGACGATCCTCGAGAACGTCACCATGGGCCCGATCAAGGTGCGTGGCGTCAAGTCTGCAGAGGCCAAGAAGCGCGCCATGGAGCTCCTGGAGCGGGTCGGCGTGGCCCACCAGGCCGCCAAATATCCGGCCCAGCTCTCCGGTGGCCAGCAGCAGCGCGTGGCGATCGCCAGATCCTTGGCCATGGAGCCGACGGTGATGCTCTTTGACGAGCCCACCTCTGCGCTGGACCCCGAGATGATCAACGAGGTCCTCGACGTGATGATCCAGCTGGCCAAGTCCGGCATGACGATGATCGTGGTCACCCACGAGATGGGCTTCGCCCGCAAGGCGGCTGACCGGGTCGTCTTCATGGCCGACGGGGCAATTCTCGAGGAGAACACCCCCGAAGAGTTCTTCACCAACCCACAGACCGATCGCGCCAAGGACTTCCTCGGCAAGATCCTGACTCACTGACGCAACACCGTGACACCTATCAAGGAGATCAATATGAAGCGCACTCCCTTCCGACTGATGGCCGTGCTCGCGGCCGGAGCCCTGATGCTCAGCGCCTGCGGCAGTGATGACGGCGGTGACGAGGGTGATGACGCCCCCGCCGCTGACGGCGGTGGAGACGGCGGTGAGGCCTCCGAGGACGCTGGCGGCGGCGAAGAAGGTGGCGGCGACGGCATCACGATCGGTGTGAAGATCGACCAGCCCGGCATGGGCATGCAGGACGGTGACACCTACACCGGCATGGACACCGAGATCGCCAAGGTTGTCGCCGAGAAGCTCGGTTACTCCGAGGACCAGATCTCCTTCAGGGAGTCGGTCTCGGCCCAGCGCGAGACCATGCTGGACACCGGCCAGGTCGACATGATCGTGGCGAGCTACTCGATCACCGACGCCCGCATGGAGACCGTCCAGTTCGCCGGCCCCTACTTCGTCGCCGGGCAGGACCTGCTAGTCGGGGTCGACAGCGGCATCACCGGCCCGGCCGACCTGGAGGGCAAGCTGCTCTGCTCCGTGGCCGGTTCCACCTCCGCTGCGAACGTCTCGGAGGACTACCCCGACGTCCAGCTGCAGGAATACGCCAGCTACTCCGAGTGCGTCGAGCAGGTCGCCAACGGCACCCTCGACGCCCTGACCACGGACGACACCATCCTGGCCGGTTTCGCGGCGCAGGAGGCCTACGCCGGCAAGCTGGTCGTTGCTGGCGAGACGTTCAGCACCGAGAACTACGGCATCGGCCTCAACAAGGACGACGACCGGTGCGAGGAGATCAACGGCATCATCACTGAGATGTGGGAGGACGGGACGATGGAGGAGATCATCGACGAGTTCCTCGGTGCCGCGAACTACACCCCCAACGCCGAGGCCAACCCGCCGGAGGCGGGCGGCAACTGCGCATGATCGGCTAGCCGATCGGCATACTCCCTGCACAGACGGGGAGTATGCCGATCGTGCCGGTTCTCCATCCGTCTCACCCTGGGAGTCCCATGCTCGAGCTGATCGAGGAGTACGAGTTCCTCGCGGCGTTCTGGATGACCGTCAAACTGACCGTCTACTCAGCGTTCTTCTCGCTGATCCTCGGCACGGTTCTGGCCATCATGCGGGTCTCGCCGGTCAAGATCTTCCAATTCATCGGCACCGCCTACGTCACGCTGTTCAGAAACACCCCGCTGACACTCATCGTGGTGGCCTGCAGCCTGGCCCTGTGGGGACAACTCGGCGTTGAGCTCGCCTCCCGCGACTCCGACACCTTCATCGTCGACAACAGCGTCCGGCTCGCCATCCTGGGCCTCAGCGTCTATCACGCGGCCTTCGTGTGCGAGGCCCTGCGCAGCGGCGTCAACACCATCCCGCTGGGCCAGGCTGAGGCCGCCCGCTCGATCGGCTTGTCGTTCACGCAGAGCCTGACCCAGGTGATCCTCCCGCAGGCCGTCCGTGGTGCGATCACACCGCTGGGCAACGTGCTGATCGCGCTGACCAAGAACACCACGGTCGTGGCGGCCATCGGCGTTGCCGAGATCGCCTACCGCATGAAGGCCGTCGCTGAGTTCCGCCCGGACATCCTGTTGTTGGGCTTCGGGGTGGTGGCGATCGCCTTCGTCATCCTGACCCTCCCCATGGGGATGCTCACCAGCTTCCTGTCGAACCGCCTGGCGGTGAAGCGATGAGTGACACAACGCGCGTCCTGTTCGACGCCCCGGGGCCCAAGGCACGGGTGCGCTATCGGATCCTGGCCGTCATCGGCGTGCTCCTGCTGGTGGGCTTGCTCTATGTGGTCTATGGCCGACTGGACGAGAAGGAACAACTCACCGCTGCACGCTGGGACTGGGTGCTCACCGGGAGCGCCTGGAACAACTATCTGATCCCCGGCATCATCGACACCCTGCGGGCCGCAGCGATCGCGATCGTGTGCGCGAGCGTCCTGGCTCTGGCGCTGGCCATGGCTCGGATGTCGGACCTCGCACCGCTGCGCTGGCTCGCCGGCATCATCGTCGAGTTCTTCCGCGCGGTGCCGGTGCTGATCATGATGCTGTTCATCTTCTACTTCTTGTCCCACCGGGGCTGGTTCCCCAGTGACCTCAACCCCCTGATCGGGGTCGTGGTCGGTCTGACGCTCTATAACTCGGCCGTGCTGTGTGAGGTCATCCGCAACGGCGTGACCTCTCTGCCGGCGGGACAGCGTGAGGCTGGGCTGTCCATCGGGCTCACCCCGAGCCAGGTGCGGCGCTCGATCCTGATCCCGCAGTCTCTGACAGCGATGCTGCCGACCCTGGTCAGCCAGGTCATCGTCATCACCAAGGACACCGCGCTCGGCTACATCATCCTGTATCCCGAGCTGCTCACCCGAGCCCGCAACATCGGCTCTGCCGAGTCGGCAACCCTGCCCGCGTATGTGGTGGTGGCCGTGCTGTTTATCCTGATCAACTATGCACTCAGCAAGTTGGCCGAGTGGATCGAGAACCGCCAGCGCAAGCGCAACCGGTCGGCCGGTGGCGTGGCGGATGCCAACGAGCCCCCGCCGATCGCCCCGATCCCCGCCGTGGGTGGTCTCGGCGGGGGAACCCAGGGCAGGGTCTGACAGAGTCCTCGCACAGCAAAGGCTCCTTTCCTGAATCCCAGGGAAGGGGCCTTTGCTGTGCTGGCGGACTCACCCGCCACAGTGCCGCCTCAGTGGGCGCAGACCAGGTTGACCGGCTTGGAGTAGGCCCACTCGTGGTCCGTGCCAGCCCGCTTCCAGTCGAAGCGTGCCTTGGCTCGCACCTTGATCACCTGCCCCGCCTCACAGGCCTTCGAGTCGCCAACTGCGAGGTCCTGCCGGTCATGCCAACCGTCGAAGTCCTTGACCTTGTCGGCTGCGTTGACCCACGCGCCGTTGTGGTACTTCTGCAGCACCACGTGGGTGGCGTTCACCTGGAAGTCGACCCCGTCGGACACATCAGTGATCCGTGCTGCTGGCGTGGCCGTGTCCCCGCTGATCCGGACGTTGATGCAGGTCCGCACCTGACTCCCGTCACAGTTGGTGCCAGCCGCGTTGGCCGGGAGACCGGCAAACATCGTCCCCCCGATGAGGAGAGCTGCAGTCGTGGCGACGGCGCGCTTGAACATCTTCATGAACCGCAACCGTTCACTCACCGTTGGTAGCACGGCGTCACGGCCGCGTCAGCACCGAAACGACCTCATCGATGGGGAGCGAATCAATGCCGGCCCCCATGCGCAGATGGAGTTGCCCGAGATAGGTGGCGTAGGCCAGTCGGGCACGGGCCGAGGCACGCTCCTGGCCCCAGCCCACCCCGCGACAGACGTCCTCGACGAAGGCCAGCCGGGCGGCATGGACTCGCTGCACGACCGGGCGCACCGCCTCGTCATCAGCGGCGGCGAGGATCATCCATTCGGCACGATCTGAGTCGTGGGGCGCGAAGACCATCTCGACCAGGGCTTCGGGACGCTCACGAACGCTTTGGCCCGAGACGTCCTCGACGACCTGGCGGGTGGCGATCATCTCCCAGTGCTCGAGGGCGGCGTCCAGGAGCTCCGAGCGATCTGCGAAGTGCCAATAGAAGCTCCCCTTCGTCGTGCCCAGCGACTTAGCCAGCGGCTCCACCGCCAGCCGTGTCACCCCGACCCGGGCGATCTCGTCCAGGGCCGCCTCGACCCATTTCTGCCGATCCATCTTCGCCACCCTTGCACTGTACCCATACGGTGCCGTACGCTTTCCATACGCCAACGTATGGAGACGCCGATGTGGAACCTGACCCGCCCTGCAGACTTCCCGTGGACACGCCCACATCCGGTGTGGCCCCAGGCGATCCGCAACGAGCACAGCCAGACCATGGCTGGCGACACCTCAACAGCGCAGTCGCTCATGGCGACACTCGGTGGCCCGGATGACCTGATCTGGCCCCGCGATCGATTCCCTGCGATGGAGCTGGACCGGGGCCACGAGATCGGCAGCAAGGGCGGCCACGGGAGCGTGCGCTATCGGGTGGTCGAGGCAACAGACTCCTTGGTGCGTTTCGAGGTCGACCCCAACTCGGACCTTGTCGGTGGACACGTCCTGTGGTTCGAAGACTCTGGCGACGGCCTGTTGCGCTGGACCCACCAGCTCGATCTTGAGCTCACCGTGCCCGCGCCCGCGATGCGGCTCATCCTTGCCCTGCACGACGCGATCATCGAGCAACTCCTCGTCAACGCTGAGGCAAGGCTGGCGGGACGTGAGCCGAGCACCCGCAGGCTCTCCCCCACTCTGGGCGCAATCCGCCCCGCCTATGTGGCCGCCGAGCGGGTCATCTCAAGGCGTCGCGGCGGCGCACGTGGCGTGACACGGCCCCGCGTGCAGATCCGGTCGTAGCGCCTTGGTCGTCGGGTCGATTCACGGGCGGAGCGCCTGACCGTTGGGCAACCAAAAGGCCCGGAATCACGCATGATTCCGGGCCTTTGCTGGTGGCTCCCCCGGTTGGACTCGAACCAACAACCCTCCGGTTAACAGCCGAATGCTCTGCCAATTGAGCTACAGGGGAATGTGCGCACCCTCGGGGTGGCAGCGAGCACCGACTCTATCACGCACCCAGGGGTGGCAAGCCACTCTGGTCGCGCAGTGTGGCGCGTGCCACGGCGACCTGCTCGTTGAGCTCCTCATCATCTGGTCGGACGCGCTGCCCCGGCACGACCTGGTCGATCAGCTCGCGCGTTGCCAGGTCCTTGCGGATCGCGACGCGTGTCTTGCGACCGGGACCCAGGTCGACCTCGCGCATGAGCACGACACTGGCGTCGACGCGGTCCCGGAAGGCATCGGTGAAGGCGTGCGCTCCGGCGCCCGTGAGGGTCCAGCGGGCTGGCCCCCCACCTGCGACCCAGGTGACCCGGAGCGTGTCAGAGTCGGGGTCCCACGCTCCCCCGTCGACCTCGTGCCAGGGCCAGGACTGGCGCACCTCGCCGTCCTGGTCCACCACGGTCAGCCGGGTGTGGGAGGCCACCACCCACTGCTGGCCCAACTCGTCCCAGGCTGCCCCCACAAGCTTGTCCCGCGCTGGCACACCCGCTCGGACCACGGCCTGCGGTGGTCCCTCCTGAGACTTCTTGCCCCACGCCACCGTGATCACTCCATCCCGGCGCGCAGCCGCGCCCGCTCGCGAAACAACATCGACAACTGCTCGTTGAGGGAACGTCCCTCGGCGCTGCCCGGCTCGGCACGCTGCAAACCGCTCATGGCGTCCGAGATCCGCCGCTCCAGGCCGGCCTCTTGCACTCGGGTGATCAGCGAGTTGACATAGCGCTGCGGAGGGCGGCCGGTCGCCGGATCAAGCCGCTCGGGCAGTGCGGCCACGGCCAACTCGTTGACTAGGCCCTGCGCCTCCTCGCGGGTCGCGCTGGACACGCGCGCTGCCCAGCCCTGGCTGCTCAGCGCGCGGGACGCGGGGAGCCCTCCAGCGGCCTGGACTCCCGCGAGCACGACCTGGTGGGCTGGTGCGCGCAAGGCGTCGGGTGGCAACTGGGAGAGCGCCTCGTCAGCGAGCGTCGAGGGGAACTGCAGGACCACCTGCAGCAGTTGCCGCTCGGCAGACACGAGGGGATCGCGCAGGTCGGGCGTCGGCAGGACGGGTGGCTGGGGAGGTCCCTCGGGGGCCCCACTGCCGGGTGCGCCCTCGTCCGGCGGTGGCCCACCCTGCCACTGTGCCTGCCCCTGCCCCTGCGCCTGTCTCTGCCCCTGGACCTGACCTGGCCCGGGGCGACTCCCGGGGCGTCCGTTGCGTCCCTGCGACGCCCGTCCGGCCCGGACCATCTCGGAGCCGACCCGCTCCACCGGCATTCCGAGCCAGCCGGCCACGGTGCGGACATACTCCGGGCGCAGGGCGGGGTCGCGGATGCCAGCCAGGATGGGCGCTGCGGCCCGCATCGCGGACACGCGCTCCTCTGCTCGGTCCAGGTCATAGGGCGCGATGGTCGAGCGCACGGCAAACTCAAAGAGCGGCACGGCCGCCTCGATCAGCTCGCGCACGGGCTCGTCGCCACCGGACAGCCGCAGGTCGTTGGGGTCCTGGCCGGCGGGGGCCACGGCGACAAACGACTGGCTGGCCCAGCGCTGGTCCTCGGCGAACGCCCGCATCGCGGCCTTCTGCCCAGCAGCATCACCATCGAAGGTGAAGACCACGCGGGCCGGGGACAGCCCCGACTCGTCGCGCAGGATGCGGCGCAGCATCTTGATGTGGTCGACGCCAAAGGCCGTGCCACAGGTCGCCACGGCCGTGTCGACTCCGGCCAGGTGACAGGCCATGACGTCGGTGTAACCCTCGACGACCACGGCACGTCGCTGGTCGGCCATCGACTTCTTGGCGAGGTCGAGGCCATACAGCACTGAGGTCTTGCGATAGATCGGCGTCTCGGACGTGTTGAGATATTTCGCCTGGATGCGGTCCTCGTCATAGATCCGCCGGGCACCGAAGCCGACGGTGTCCCCGGTGATGTCCCGGATCGGCCAGAGCACCCGCCCACGGAAGCGGTCATAGAGCCCGCGGCCCCCCCGACCGGACAATCCAGCGGTGACCAGCTCGTCGTCGGTGAACCCCTTGGTGCGCAGGTGTCGGGTCAGCGCCTCACCGGCCTGCGGGGCATAACCCACCTGGAACAGGGCCGCGTCGTCACTGTTGAAACCCTTGGCGGACAGGAAGTCCCGGCCCTTTTGGCCCTCGGGGCTCTCCGCGAAGGCCGTGGCATAAAACTCGGCTGCAGCACGGTTGGCCTCCACCAGTCGTGCCCGTCGCCCGAGCCCACCCTCGCCGTCGCGACGACCACGCCCACCGGTTGCCTCGTCATACCGCAGCTCCATGCCGAGCTTGCCGGCGAGCCGCTCGACCGACTCGGCGAAGGAGAGGTGGTCGATCTTCATCACGAAGGACAGGACGTCGCCGCCCTCACCACAGCCGAAGCAGTGCCAGGCCCCGACGGCAGGGCGCACGGTGAAACTGGGGGTCTTCTCGTCGTGGAACGGGCACAGCCCCTTCAGGGACCCCGTGCCGGCGGTGCGCAGGGTGACGTGCTCGCGCACGACGTCCTCGATCGAGGTGCGCTCCTTGACGGCTGCCACGTCCTCGGGCCTGATCAGTCCAGCCACCGACCCTCCTTCACGTTTGCGGTGAGTCTAGGCGGTCGCCCTGTCAGATCACGTGCTCAGTCCACAGTGCTGATCCCAGGGCGCTCGCCCCGGGACACTCACTGCACGAACGCGCGCACATCGGCGACGAAGCGCTCGGGATGCTCCAGGTGCGGGCTGTGGCCGCAGTCCGCATAGACGATCTCGGTCACCTCGCCCGCTGCCTCCAGCACGGCACGGAGCTGGCTGACCATCGGCTGGGTGGGTGCGACGTCCTCCCCCGGATAGTCGGGGATCGCGCCGAGCTTGCCGAGCTGTGCCAGGTCGAACAGCGAAGTGTCCGAGACGATCACGTCATCCTCACCACGGATCCACAGCACCGGCGGCGCCGGGTCGAGGTCGGCGAAAGCGCGCTGGTTGAGGTATTTCGGGGAGAGCCCGTTGTTGGTGCCGGTGGTGCCGGGCCCAGACCCCGGCCAGTTGTCCGAGGGGACACTGTCGCCCGGATAGATGTCGTCGCCCACGCTGGTGGCCAGCATCCCGTCGAGATAGCGCTGCTCAACCTCAGGGTCAAACGTGAAGCCCTGCTTGACATAGACGGCCCGCAACGTCGTCAACGGGCTCGTCGCCTCCTCCCCACGGTCGCCCGCGGCCAGGCGTGCGCAGAAGTCGGGATTGGCTGTGCCGCCACCTGTTCCGGCGAAATCGGCAGCGGTCGGCGTGCCGTCCTGGCCATGGGTGCCGCCGAAGCCGTAGGGCGAACCCCCCGCCTCCAGGATCAGCTTCCTGACCCGGCCCGGGTGGTCGATCGCCACCTGCAGGACGATGTTGCCGCCGGCGGACCAGCCGAGCAGATCGACCGGCTCGGTGATCTCCAGGGCGTCGAGCAGCGCCACCACGTCGTCGGAGAAGTCGGCCATGCCGCGGGTGGCGTCGATGGTCTTGCGCTCGGACCCGCCATAGCCGCGATAGTCCGGCGCGATCATCCGATAGGTGTCGGACAGCTCCTCGATCAGCGCGTCGAAGAACACCGAGGAGCTCACGTTGCCGTGCACCAGGACCAGCACGGGCGCCGACGGGTCACCGGCCTCGCGCACGAAGGTGTTGAGCCGGGCGGTCTGGACCAGGTGCGTGCGGGTGCCGGAGAGAGACATGATCCGATCATCGCAGAGGGCGTGGTGACATGATTGGGGCATGGCCGCCTCGTCGAAGAGCCCCGCGACCGAGCTCCGCGTGGGTGAGCGCACCGTGCGGATCTCCAACCCCGATCGCGTCTATTTCCCCGAGGGCGGGCACACCAAGCTCGACCTGGCCCACTACTACCTCTCTGTTGGCGACGGCATCGTCAACGCCCTGCGCGAGCGGCCCTGCATGCTGCACCGCTTCCCCGAGGGCATCGAGGGAGAGAAGGTCCACCAGAAGCGTCTCCCCCGCGGCGCTCCCGACTGGGTCGAGACCGCCCACGTGACCTTCCCCCGGTGGAACCGGACGGCCGACGAGCTGTGCGTCACCGAGCTGGCCAGCGTGATCTGGGCGGTGCAGATGTCGACCGTCGAGTTCCACCCCTGGAACAGTCGGCGCGACGACATCGAGCGGCCCGATGAGTGGCGCATCGACCTGGACCCGGGTGAGGAGAGCGACTTCGCGACGGTCCAGCGCGTGGCAGGGGTCGCCCGAGAGGTCCTCGACGAGCTGGGTGCGGTGGGTTGGCCCAAGACCACTGGCAGCACGGGCCTGCACATCTATGTGCGGATCCCTCCCGACCATGGCTTCCAGGACGTGCGCCGCGCGGCTCTGGCCTTTGCGCGCGAGGTGGAGCGGCGAGCCCCGCAGGACGCGACGACGGCCTGGTGGCGCAAGGACCGTGACCCTCGCGCGGTATTCGTGGACTTCAACCAGAACGCCCGGGACCACACGATCGCCGCCGCCTACTCCGTGCGCGGCCGCCCGGATGCGCGGGTCAGCGCGCCGCTGACCTGGGACGAGGTGCCCGACGTCGCCCCGGCAGACTTCACCATCACCACCATGCCGGATCGCTATGCCGAGCTGGGCGATCTGCACGCGGGCATCGACGACGCGGTCTATGACATCGCGCCCCTGCTCGAGTGGGCCGAGCGGGACGAGGCGGCAGGCGCCGAGCCGGTCCCGGACCCCGACGACTGACCAGCCGTATGCCGAGGCTCCGGCCTGTGCACCGACGCGCCGCAGGTCGGTGGTCCGGGGGCGCGGATGCTGCCGTGGTGCACCACCCCTTGTCGGCCCTCAGCATGCCAAGACCCCCGGTGGTCCACCGGGGGTCTTGGTCAGGCCGCAAGCTGCGTCAGTTGCAGTTCTCGGTGGTCCACTCCTCGATGTTCGCGGAGGCTTCCGTCACGGCCGTGGTGTCGATGCTGGCCGGGTCCGACGATGCGAGCTCGAGCTGCTCAACCATGGTGTCGAAGTCGCCCTTGATGTCGTCCGGAGCCTGGTCTGCCAGGTCCTGCAGCAGGTCCTTCGCAGCGTCGGGGTCGCTGACGTCGAATGCCGCGGAGTCCAGCTCCTCGCCGGCCTCACAGAACTCCTGAGCGTCATCTCCACCGCAGGCGGTCAGGGCCGGCACCAGCATGGCGGCGGCCACGACACCAGTCATCAGTCGCTTCATCTTTCCTCCCAGTCGAGCCGGCGCGGTGACGAATTGCCCCCTCGGGCACCGGCTTCCGCGGACTAGCCTAAAGGAAGTCTGGACATATCTTGAACACGCACTGGGGTTCTCACCCGGTGATCGAGGCGTGCAGGGTGAGGGCCCGGACGTCCGACAGCGACGCGACCTGGTCGACCACCGCACGCAACTGAGCCGCCTCGTCACCAGCGGAAAGAGCCTCCTGTCGAGCCAACCGGTGGAGCGGATCCATCGCCTCGGGCCGGTCCAGGAAGTGCCTGAGCAGCTCGCCGACGACGGTGCGCTGGTGGTCCATGAGGTCGCGGCGCTCGGTGCTGCGCATCACGAAGTGTGCCGCGGTGGCCTTGAGCACGGCAGTCTCCGCCCGCACGTTGTCCGGCACCACCAGGTCTGCGGCATAGCGGGTGAGGACACCGCCGCCGTGCTCTGCCCGCGTGCTCTGCTCGACCGTGCTGACGAAGCGGCCGATCAGTCTGCTGGTCATGTCCTTCAGTGCGGCCAGGTCGGCCCGGCTGCCGTCGTGCGACTCCGGCACCCAGCCTGAGGCGAGCAACCGCTCCAGGGCCGCAGCCAGCTCGTCGTCCGAGAGGTCCGCGGCATAGGACTCGCGGGCCACCTGCACCACCGCTGACTTCTCGACTGTCGAGCGCAGGGCCGCGGGGTCGATGCGCCCGGACGCGATGCCGTCCTCGACGTCGTGCACGCAATAGGCCACGTCGTCAGCCCAGTCCATGACCTGTGCCTCCAGGCAGCGCCGGCCCGGCTCGTCCGGAGCACCGTCGCGCAGCCACGCGAACACCTCGACGTCGTCGGGATAGACGCCGAACTTGTGGGTGGCATGCGGCGCCTCGCCCCGAGACCACGGATATTTGGTCGCCGCGTCGAGGCTCGCGCGGGTCAGGTTCAGCCCCGCGGAGCGGCCGTCAGCGTGCGAGCGCTTGGCCTCCAGCCGGGTGAGGACCCGCAGCGTCTGGGCATTGCCCTCAAAGCCCCCGATGTCAGCCGCCAACGTGTCCAGGGCGCTCTCCCCGTTGTGCCCGAAGGGCGGGTGACCGATGTCGTGGGCCAGACAGGCAGTGTCCACCACATCGGCCGAGCAGCCCAGTGCCGCACCGAATTCCCGGCCGATCTGGGCGACCTCCAGGGAGTGGGTCAGCCGGTTGCGCACGAAGTCGTCGGAGTCCGGCGAGACGACCTGGGTGGTCGCCGACAGGCGCCGCAGCCCCGCGGAGTGGATGACCCGGCCACGGTCCCGGGCAAAGTCGTCTCGGTCCAACCGCTTGAGCGCGGGGTCCTCGGAGACCCACCGCTCCCGATCGTGGGGGGTATAGCCGACCACGCCGGACCTAGGCGCCGGGGCGCACGACGCCCGACTCGTAGGCGTAGACCACGGCCTGTGCCCGGTCCCGCAGCCCCAGCTTGGCCAGCACCTTGCCCACGTGCGTCTTGACGGTCTGCTCGGCGACGAAGAGCCGCTGCCCGATCTCCACGTTGGACAGGCCGGCCGCGAGCAGCTCGAGCACCTCGCGCTCCCGCGGGGTCAGCGCGTCGAGGGCAGCGGTCGGGCGCACGTCCGAGCGACGCCGGGTGACCTCCTCGATGAGCCGGCGCGTGACCGACGGCGCGAGCAGCGCCTCCCCCGCAGCCACCAGGCGCACCGCGCGGATCAGCTCCTCGGCCGGTGCGTCCTTGAGCATGAAACCGCTGGCTCCCAGTCGCAGCGCCTCATAGACATAGTCGTCGATGTCAAAGGTGGTCAGCATCAGCACCCGCGGCGCCGGGTCCAACCGCCGCCGGAAGATCTCGGCCGCGGCGTCCAGCCCGTTCATCTCGGGCATGCGCACGTCCATCAGCACGACGTCGGGGCGCAGCCGCACGACCTCGCGGACGGCAGCGGCACCGTCGGGAGCGTCCCCGACGACCTGGATGTCGGGTTGGGCGGCCAGCAGCGCACCGAATCCCTGCCGCACCATGGCCTGGTCGTCGGCGATGAAGACATTCACCATGGCCTTACCCTACGGCCGCCGCCCTGGCTGGCAGGGTCGCACTCACCACCCACCCCCCGTCAGGACTCGGCCCAGCACTCAACTCGCCGCCGACTGCAGCGGCGCGTGCCGACATACCGGGTATGCCGTGTCCTCCACTCCCCGAGGTGTCTGCCGGGCGACTGTGGCCGGGTCCGCTGACCACCCGCACCCGCACCTGGTCGCCATAGTCGACCTCGACCTGCACGGGCCCTCCCGGTGCGTGGCGCGAGGCGTTGGCCAGGGACTCCTGCAGGACGCGATAGAGGACCATCGCCGTCGCCGAGCCCGGCTCGGTCTCCCCCGTGACCGACCACCGCAGGTCGACCCCCGCCGCGCTGGAGGAGCGCAGCAGTCGGAGCACGTCCTCGACGCCGGGTTGGGGCGCCTGGTCGGGGGCGTGGTCCTCGCTGCGCAGGACCCCCAGCATCGTGCGCACCTCGTTGAGGGCCTCGCGTGCCTGGCCGGCCACCGACTCGAACTCGGAGGCGATCTCTGGGGTGACCCCGCCGAGGCGATACTGCGCCGACTGGGCCTGGACGACGACCATGGACATCCGGTGCGCGACCACGTCGTGCAGGTCGCGGGCGATCCTGGTGCGCTCCTCGGCCAGCACCGCACGGGCCCGCTCCGTCTCGGCCCGCAGCGACTGCTCCTCGGCCCGGCGGGACTGCACCGCAGCCTCCCGGCGGGAGCGGAACAGGCCGCGCAGGAGGAGACCGAGGCCGAGGAAGGCCGGGGCTCCCCAGATGACCCAGCCCGCAGCCATGCCGCTGGGCAGGTGGGCCAGGAAGAGGAAGGCCGTGCCCAGGAAGGTGAGCCCGATGCGCGCCGGGGACTCCCGGACGCCAACGGCGATGAGCAGCGCCAGCAGCACGATGAACGCGGTGATCTGCCAGGGGAAGCCCTCGGCCGTGCTGGCCAGCTGGGCCCCGGGATCCACCGTCACCGGTCCGGTGGGTCTGTCCACGACGCCCGCATCGACCGACGGGCCGGCGCCCGGGGGAAGGGGGGTGAAAACGAGGGGGATGATCGCCGCCGGGACCACCCACGTCAGCCAACCGAAGAACGGACCGACCCGCAGCCAGACGAGCGGCAGCACTCCCAGGGCCGCCACCAGGGGCCAGAGGGCAGTCGGCACCTCATGGGTGAGCCCGACGGTCGGCCAGGCGATGGCCATCATGATGGCGGTCACCACCCAGACCAGGATGTTCCCGTGGCGGGTGACGAAGTCGAGGCCACGAGTCCCGACCCACCTGGCGGGGCGCACCACGGTCGCCTTCAGCGGGCGCACCACCAGCGCCTTGGCTGGTCGCACCGTGACCCAGCTCAGGGCACGTCCGGCCCCACGGGCAGTGCGCCCCAGTTTGCTCATGTCTCGACCGTATCCGCGCGGGGCCGGGCTCGTGTCATACCTGCGGGTGAGTTGGGGACCGGTCGAGCGGGTGAGGGCGTGCACGTGCCGCGCCAGAACGTCTGCCCGAGGTTGGCTCTGTCGGGGGACCCGCTGTGGCGCACCGGATTCCTAACGTCGAAGCATGCTCACCAGGACCACTCCGATCGCTGCCTTTCCCACCCGAGTTGGCTCGTTGGCACGAAGCCTCCCCGGCCCTCTCGTGCCACCTCGAGTCGGCTCGACCCTCGCGGTCGGCGCCGCGCTCGCCCTCTCCACACTCCCCTCGCTGCTCCCCCGCGCTCCCCTGATCCAGGGCTTGTTGACCGGGTCGCTCGTGCTGCTGACGCTGGCCGTGCCGTGGTCCGTCCGGCAGGCCGTCGCCCGCTGGCGCCCGGTGGGTGCGCCAGTGCACCGGTTGTCGACCGCTCCCACGCCCGAACGGTCGACAACCGGTGCACTCGTGAAGAAGCGTCGCTCCACGCTCGCGCGGTGGCTCGTGCTGGTCGGGACCGGCGCCGCTGTGGTCGGCACCGCCTGGCTCGCCCAGCTCGGCCTCGGTCAGCGAGCGGCAGACCTGGCGATGGTGGTCCCTGGGCCGGCCTACTGGCTCACCGCCGGGGCGTGGGCCCTCGCGGTGATCGGGCTCGGCCTCGTGCTGGCCGCAGGAGCCCGCAGGCTGGCCCGCATCACCTGGCGCCGCACCCCCAAGCCCCTGGCTGCTGTCCTGCTGGCGGGGGTCACGGTGACCAGCGCCGCAGCCGGACCGATCGACCTGCTCGAGCCCCTGCGCAAGGAACTCGGCCCGACGCACGTCATGCTCGTCGACTCCCCCGCGGGTGCGTCCCGCTCCTTCTCCCGGGTCGATGAGACGCAGACTCCGCGGGACGGCGCCGAGCTGGCTGTTGAGCGGATGGTGGCTGACGGCGGGCTCGACAAGGGCGCGATCCTCATCGCCCTGCCGACCGGCAGCGGGTGGGTCAACCGCGAGGCCGTCACGGCCTTCGAGACGCAACTCGATGGCGACGTCGCTGTCGTCTCCGCGCAGTATGGCGACCTGCCCAGCTGGTGGAGCTTCCTGATCGACCAGGAGCCGGCCGTGGAGTCAGCGGAGGCCCTTGTCGACGGCGTCCTCGCGCGCGTCGCAGAGCTGCCCGCCGATCAGCGACCCGACGTCTTTGTGCACGGTGAGTCTCTGGGAGCCGCCGCTGGCCAGGCCGCGATCAAGGGCGTCGACGAGCAGGCCGTGTGCGGCGTGATCTGGTCGGGCGCGCCGGGCGGCGAGGTGTCGGGTCACCCGCGCGAGCGGAGCCTGCGCAACATCGACGACCCGGTCACCTATCTGTCCCTCGACACCGTCGTGGCGCAACCGCAGGACTGGCCGACCGCCTGGCTGCCGGGCCTGAGCTATGGCACGACCGTGCTGGACCTGGGGGCCTCGCTGCTGCCCGACGCCGGGCACGGCCACATGTATGGCCCCGAGCAGGACTGGACCCTGCCCACCTGCTGAGGCCTGCCCACCTGCTGAGGCCGGTCAGTCGCCCCGACCGACCTCCGCACCCGTGTCGGCCGAGCGGCGCCCCGTGACGAAAGCCATGGCGCGCCGGGCACCGGAGGCAATGACCGGCATCAGCGGACGCGGCGGGACGTCGCGATAGCCGCCCTTGGCCAGGTCGGCACTGCGCTCAAAGAAGGAGTATGACGCCCGGTCACCTGTGCGCAGCCACGACCAGCCCACCGAGGCGACATAGAGCGGGAGAAACGGCAGACCGAGGCAGGCCATCCACTGCCGGCTGTGCGCCTCCTCGTGCTCTAGCAGGTCCGGGCGCCGGGCGCAGAGGTCATCGATGTCGTGACGGGTGATCACCACATCGCCGACGGTGAAGGCGCCGCCGGCCGGGAACTTCCACCGATAGTGCTCCGCGAGGTAGAGCTTGCGCGGCCCGCGCCGGATGTCAGCACCACCCGCAGTGGCGACCCCCATGCCGAGCAGGGTCGAGAGGTTGAGCCAGTTGAGCTGGTGGCGCACCTTCACCGACGTGGGCAGCGAGCCTGGCGGAGTCGGTGCCAGCGGTGCGATCAGCGGCGGCGTGGGACTCATGGCGCTCACGCTATCCGCCGACCACTGGCCGAGGCGAGCGGAGAACGGCCCCGGCGCCTCGGCATACGGAATCTGATGCGGCTGTCGGTGCCGCGTGGCATCGTGGAGGGCATGTGCCGGAACATTCGCCCGCTGAACAACTTCGAGCCGCCCGCCACGACCGACGAGGTGCGTGCTGCCGCGCTGCAGTATGTGCGCAAGATCGGTGGCGCGAGCAAGCCCTCGGCCGCCAACCAGGGTGCCTATGACCTGGCGATGGAGAAGGTCGCCGCCGCCAGCCAGGAGTTGCTGGACTCCCTCGTCACCTCCGCCCCGCCGAAGAACCGGGACGAGGAGGCCGCCAAGGCTAGGGCTCGCTCGGCCGCCCGGTTCGCCAGCTGACCGGCAGACCGTAGGCTCAGGTCTGTGTCCGATCTGCTGATTGACCCCGCCGAGCTTGCCGAGTTGCTCGCTGCCGACGACCCGGACGAGCGGCCGGTGCTGCTCGACATCCGCTGGTCCCTCGGGACGCCCCCGGAGGAGCATCACGCCGAGTTTCTCACCGGCCACCTCCCCGGGGCCGCCTTCATCCCGATGAAGGGTGGTCTGGCTGGCGAGCAGGCTCCCGACGGTCGCGGTGGTCGGCACCCGATGCCGAAACTGCTCGATGCCCAGGAGGCCTTCCGGGCCGCGGGCGTCACTGACCTGCGGCCGGTCGTCGTTTATGACGGTGCGACGTCCGTTGGCGCGGCGAGGGCCTGGTGGCTGCTCAACTACTACGGCAAGGACGAGGTGCGCGTCCTGGATGGTGGGTATGCCGCATGGCTGGCCGCCGGTCTGCCGACCGATACCGGGGAGCCTGAGATCGAGCGCGGTGACATTGTGCTCACCCCGGGCGGGCGACGACTGCTGGATGCGGACGGGATCGAGCACTATCTCGACCGTCACCAGGTGGTCGACTCACGGCCGGCGGAGAGGTTCCGCGGCGAGAGCGAGACGGTCGATCCGGTGGCAGGGCACATCCCCGGCGCCATCAGCATCCCTGCGTTGAAGAATGTCGACGACACGGGTCGCTTCCTGCCTGCTGACGACCTGGAGCTGCGGTTCACGGCCCGGGGCATCCAGCCGGACAAGCGGACCGCAATCTATTGCGGCTCCGGCATCCAGGCGTGCCACATGGCCCTGGCGATGGAGATCGCTGAGGTGGGTGTCTTTGACCCGGCGATCTATATCGGGTCATGGAGCGACTGGATCACCGACCCCGAGCGGCCGATCGCCACCGGCGCCTGAGTCGTTGCCACGGCGCCACCGGCGCCTGAGTCGTGGTCACGGGGCCACCGCCCCGCGGGCGAGGAACCCACTGAGCCGGCCCTGCGGCATACGGCTCCCTTCCGTCAGCGAAGCACCGCGTCCACCGCGAGATAGAGGGTCGCCGTCTCCGCAGCCAGGGTTGACTCCTCGCTGGGCAGCGCCCGCTCGACCGATAGTCCGTCCACCACGGTCATCAGGAAACGGACCCGCGCCGTGAGATCGCCTGTCTCAGGCCCCGTCGACACAGCTCCCTCTGCCGTGAGCACAGCCAGCCAGCTCTCCACGCGTCGCTGGGCCTGCTGCCAGAAGGCCTGGTAGGCCTCGGTGGACTCCGCGGTCGGCTCCGGCGCGATGAACGCCTCGTAGATCTGGGCCCAGGACTCGCGCGCCTGGGCACCCACGCCCGCGGGGGCGAGGACATTGCGCAGGCACTCGACGAGTCGGTCGCGCGCGGGGATCGACTGGTCGTTGATCCGGTCGTCGGGGGCGACGACCTCGTAGATCGTCCGCAGCACGGTGTCCTGCAACTCGCGCTGCGTGGGGAAGTGATAGCGGAGCGAGCCGGGGCTGACACCGGCCCGGGCGGCCACGGCCCGCACACTCAGCCTCGCGCTGGGATCCGCAGAGACCATCTCGGCCGCCGCGATGATGATCCGTTCTCGCGTGCCGATGCCCGCCTCCGGAGGTGTCATCTGCCCATCCTCACATGTTTTAACACACTGTGTTAGTTTTGGCTCGAAGGTACTAATACGGTGTGTTAAACGCGCGTTCGGCAAGAGAACTCTGGCCGCGCGCCAGGGAGGGTGGGGCATGTTCCAGCAGTGGCGGCGCAGACGCCTGGTCAAGCGCGTGAAGCCGGGCGACGGACGTCCCCTGAAGCGGTTTCGGTGGTGGCAACAGCTCAACCGCGGCCTGATGTACCTGCGGGCTGACGCCGCTGAGGGGCGAGTGGCGGAGTATGCCGTGGACGTGGGCTATCTGGGTGATGCGCAGACCGGCGAGGTCACCGCCCGGCTCTACGCTGACGGCCGCCTGCAAGCCTGGTCGAAGACGCCAGTCATCTTCCCCGTTCCCGGCGGCACCATCGAGGTGGCCACCAGCGTCTTTGGACTCAAGCGCTGCCACTTCGTCGACCAGGCTGGCACCGAGCACCAGTTGGTTCCGGACCCGAAGTCGGCCGAGGGGCGTCGCGCCAGGCTCGAGCGTCACCATCCCGTCGTGAGTCGCTGGGTCGGCGTGGTCGCGGTGGTCCTGCTCGTGCTGGGCCTGACACAGGTCCTGCTGCAGCTCGCCGAGCAGCTCACTGCCATCCCGCCCATCGCCGAGGGCATCGGCGCGTTCCACTCGCCGGTGCAGCTGCCGCTGTGGGTCACCATCGCCCTGGGCGTCGGCGCTGTGGTGGGCAGCATGGAGCGGGCGCTCCGGTTGCGTTATCACTGGCTCCTCGACGCCGCAGCGAGCTGATCCGGACTGGCCAGTGGTGGCCCGCGGTGGGTGTTTGTGCAGGTCAGGGCTCTGTCAGTGGTCGCGTCTAGGTTTGTTGTATGGCGCAGAAGACGGGACTCGACGACAGCGGTGTCACCGCTGCGCAGTCGGCTGCGCCCACAGACGGGGGTATGCCGAGGGGCAACTCCGCGACCTCGCTCCAGGTGGGTGGGGGTCGGGTGCGGTATGCGCCGGTGATTGGCTCTGGGCCGTTGCGGGAGAAGCCGGCCTCGGGTCCCTTGGTGCCGGTCCCGCAGATCGAGTCCCAGGCCGAGCAGGCGGCTGGTGGGTCGTCGGCGACGAGCAGCTCTGCTGATCGTGGTGTGCAGTTGACGTCCTCGGGTCATGAGGTCCCGGAGTTTGTGGCGGGCAGCGCGCACATGGTGCAGATGCTCGCGGCGGAGTTCCCGTTGGGGTCGTTGCCGGAGCAGGGTGTGGGTGAAGCGGTCGGCGCGGCGCAGGCGTTGGTGCAGGCCGCGCAGTCGTTGTTGGTGTCGGTCACGCATGAGGCGATCAGTCGGGGGTTGCCGGCCCAGTCGGGGCACTCGGTGCCGGACTGGATCACCACCTGGGCCCCGAGCATTGACCGCCCCGAGGCTCTGGCGACGGCACGGATGGCCAACGCTGTCGGGGATGCCCGGTTCGAGGCACTGACCGCGAAAGTTGGTGATGGCAGCGCGCGGGTGTCCCGGGCTGAGGTGATCGTCCGGTTGACCCGGGAGATGACTCCGATCGCGACGGCTGAGTCGTTGCAGGCCGTGACGGATCTGATGACTGGCCAGGTCGAGACGACCTCGTTGGCCGGGATGAAGCAGGTCGCTTCGGCAGTGCGTGAGCACCTGGTCGAGCCCGGTGATGACGAGGATGAGGACAACACGAAAGCAGCGCGGCGGTTGCTGCGCCGGGTGGGGACCGTGGCCGGGTTGGCGGAGTGGCAGCTGTTGCTGGACGAGGAGGGGCAGGCGATCCTGACCGCGGCCCTGGACCCCCTGTCGGCACCGCGCCCAGGCGGCGATGAGCACGGAGCCCACCAGCTCGACAACTGCACCGCAAGCACCCGCCGGGCGGATGCGTTGTTGGAGATCATCGGCCGCGGCGTCGCCGCGCCCGAAGGTCAGACTCAGACGGAGAAGGCGAAGATCCACGTCACGATCGATAAGGAGGCCCTCGCGGGGAAGGTGCCTGGTGGTGGCCACACCGCGACCGGTGAGCACCTGTCGGCGGGGACGATCCGGCGGTTGGCGTGTGACGCGCAGATCATCCCGATCATGCTCGGTGGCCCCTCAGAGCCGTTAGACGTGGGCAGGGTGCACCGGTTGTTCACCCCGTCCCAACGCGCAGCAGTGCTGTTGCGAGATCGGGGATGCAGCTTCCCGGGCTGTTCGATGCCCGCGGGATGGACCGATATTCATCACATCGTGCACTGGGTCTTCGGTGGCGCCACGGATCTGGATAACGCTGCCGCGTTGTGTCGGCGACACCACGTGATCGTCCACCGGTATGGGTACACCGCGACCGTCACCGACACCGAGGTCATCTGGCACCTCAACAACGGACTCGACAACCCGAGTGGACCCCTCACTGAGCCACTGGTCGACACCTGACGCCCACGCCCCACACCCCGCCACACCGGCGGGGCCACAGGCACGTCCGGCGGTCTCCAGCCGGGCTCGGCCAACCTGGCTCGGCCAGCCTGGCTCGGCCAGCCTGGCTCGGCCACCCCGGCAACGGTGGCGGCCAGGGAGACCGGCCGCACGGCATACACACCGCAGCGCTGGCTGCTGACTCACTCGCCGATCGTCCGCGGGCAGTTGACGGGCAGATCGACGTCGCTCCCGTTGAAGGTCTCCACCGCCGCGGCGCGGTCCCGTCCGAGGTTCCACTCCAGGAGGTCGTCCGCCTCCGAGTCCACGCGCGCGAGAGCGCAGCGACTCAGGTCGGCCGGGAGCCCTTCAGCGATGGTGGGGGCTGCGTCCGGGCCGAGGGAGGACAGATAGTCCAGGTCGAGCTTCCCGGTGGCCTCATACCGCTCGATGTTGCGCTCGGCCACCCACGCCTCGGGGTTGGCCAGCCCGAGGACCAGCAGGAACACTGCTCCGGACAGCACAGCCGCACGCGGCAGCCAGGCGCCGCTGAGTTTGATGCCGGCGATGATCACCAGCACAACGAGCAGACCAAGCCACAGCTCGAATGCATCAACCAGGACACGCAGGACGGTGTAGCCGTAGGCCTCCTGGTAGAGCGACATCCGATAGAGCGCCGAGCCCACGACGACCAGGGTGAGGGCGCACAGCGTGCCCAGCAGGAGTCGCAGCACCAGCAGCTCGCCCGCCGTCTCCCGTGGCGCCTTGCGGACAGCGACGCCGATCGTCACCAGCGTGAGCAGGGTCGCGACGACGAGCTGCCCGAAACCTTGGTGCACATACTCGGCATACGTCAGTCCCGTGGTCTCGCGCAGATAGTCGTGACCTCCCCACATCGCGGTGGCCTGCGCTGCCAGAAAGGCCACGAAGACCACGATCACCACGCCAACCGGCACCTGCCACTCCCACGGGCGGCGCACAGGGCGCGCCTCGCCCAGTCCCACGGCCTCGACGCGTGAGGGGTTCAGTGCCAGATAGCAACCGGCCAGCACGACCCCGCCCACCATGAACCAGGTGAAGGCTCGCAGGACGAGGCTGTCGGCAATCTGGACGTCGGGAAGGATGCCGGACACCCAGCTCCCGAAGAGCGCGTCGCCAGAGGCAAACAGCCCGACGAAGACCACGAGCAGGACCAGGGAAACGCCGGCGGTCCGCAGAGCTGGCCACAGGACATGGTGCTGGCTGGTGGCCGTCAGCGTGCGGCCCAGGAGCGGCAGGCCGCGCAGCCCACTGAGCACCCACGAGGCACCTCCAGCCACCATGGCGAGGGGTCGCCGAGCATCAGTGAGCGCGACGGCGACGAGCACTCCGGCGACCATGATCGCCAGCACGGCAAGCCACTCGGCGGCCCGGAGGACCACCAGCACGCCGAGTCCGGTGCACAGCAGCGCTGACAGGATCGTCCAGGCACGGGCTCTGTGGATCGAATGACGCAGCACCAGGGCCCCCGCGGCCAACAGGACCAGGAAGGTGCCGACGCCAAACAGCCGGTCGGGCAGGATCACCGCCCCCAGCAAACCCACGGCAAGCGAGCCGAAGAGGGCGACCGGAGCCGTGCGCAGGCTGGCAGGCTCGGGCCAGAGGGACCCGAACATCGAGGCGATCACTGACGTGCTCGGGGCAGCGGCACTCGGGGCAACCTCAGTCGGCGCACCGTCGCCGCTCAGGACCACGCTCTGGTCCGGCGCTGTGGCCAGTGACCCCGTCGCGGCGTCCTGTGCCACCAGATTGTCGGTGGGCGTCGCAGCTTGCGGTGCCTTCACCACGTCGGGGGACGTCGAAGACGCTGAAGCGATGGAAGCCTTGGGCGGCGCAATCTCGTCGGTGGCGTGTGGCGTGCTCGCGGGGTCCGGATCGACAGGCAGCTCGACACGGAGGTGGGCGCCTCCCCCACCTGGCGGTGATGGCTCCGCGGAGATCGTGCCGCGGTGCAACTCGACGACCCAGCTCGCGATGGCCAGACCCAGCCCGGTGCCTCCCCCAGCAGAATCACTCGTGCCGAACCGGGTGAACAGCGATGCGGCACGCTCTGGTGGGATGCCCGGCCCCTCGTCCGAGACCGTCAGGGACCAGCGCTCCTCTCCTGGCAG
This sequence comes from Ornithinimicrobium faecis, assembly GCF_023923225.1. Lineage (GTDB taxonomy): Bacteria > Actinomycetota > Actinomycetes > Actinomycetales > Dermatophilaceae > Ornithinicoccus > Ornithinicoccus faecis. Next base: position 2,696,265 of record NZ_CP099489.1, read on the forward strand.
CAGGGCGGCCTCGACCCTGACCACCCCATCGGCGGGGCTGTGCCTGGAGGCGTTGTCGAGCAGGTTCGCCGCGACCTGGTGCAGTCTGGCCTCGTCGGCCCGAATGCTCAGGTCGGGTGGGGACACCGAGACCTCATAGCGGACCTGCCGCCCACTGACCGCTGACTCACTGACCGCACGCTCCAGCAACTCAGACACCGTGACGGTCTCCAACTGCAGCGACACCGCGCGACCGTCGACGCGGGTGACGTCGAGGAGGTCCTCCACCAGCCCGCTCAAGCGCTCGGACTGAGTGAGGGCAGCCTGCAGCGCAGCGTCGTCGGGCCGCACCACCCCGTCGACGAGGTTCTCCAACAAGGCACGCTGCCCTGCCAACGGAGTGCGCAACTCGTGCGAGACCGTGGCCACCAGCTGACGCCGCTGTTGATCAGCCGAGGCGAGATCCTGGGCCATCGTGTTGAACGCCCGGCCCAACTGGCCGACCTCGTCTGCTGAGGTGGCCGTGACACGGGTGGAGTGGTCCCCGCGGGCCATCCGCCCTGCGGCTGCCGTCATCTCCCGCAGCGGAGCCGTCATGCCACGGGCCAGCCACTGCGTCACGGCCAGTGCAGCGGCAAGGGTGACGGGCAGGGTCAACCAGGTCGGCACGCCTGCACGGGTGCCCACCTGCAGCACGACGGCTGCGGCCCCGATGCTGAGGGCCACCAGCAGGCCGATCTTGATCTTGATCGACCCGACGGGGTCGAGCGGACGCTCGCCACTGTCGGGCCGGGCATCGTCGTCACGCCGGGCATCGTCGTCACGCCGGGCATCGTCGTTACGCCGGTCATCATCGTCCCGCCGGCCATCATCGTCACGCCGGTCCTCGTCGACACCCACCTCGGGGTTCGGGCCAGCCATGGCTCAGACCTCCAGGGCGTAGCCGACGCCGTGCACGGTCCGGACCCGCTCGGCCCCGATCTTGGCGCGCAGCGACTTGACGTGACTGTCCAGGGTGCGTGTCCCCCGCGCATCGGCCCAACCCCACACGCCGGCCATCAGTTGCTCCCGGGTGTGCACCACGCCCGGCTCAGCTGCCAGAGCCGCCAGGAGATCAAACTCCAGGGGAGCCAGGTGGACCTCGAGGTCGCCGATCCGGACGCGCCGAGCACCACGATCCAGGTGCAGGTCGCCGAGGCTCAGGATCGCCTCGGGCGTGTTGGCCAACTCGGCTGCACGCTCGACCCGACGCAGCAGGGCACGCACCCGTGCGACAACCTCTCGCATCCGGAACGGCTTGGTCACGTAGTCGTCCGCTCCGACGCCGAGTCCGACCAGGACGTCGGTCTCCTCGACCCGCGCAGTCAGCATCATGACCGGCACCGGGCGCTCGGCCTGGATGCGTCGGCACACCTCGAGGCCGTCAAAGCCAGGCAGCATCACATCCAGCAGCACCAGGTCGGGACGGTGCTCGGTGAACGCCGTGACCGCGCCCGGACCGTCGAAGGCGCGCACCACAGCGAAGCCCTCCGCCACCAGTCGGTCGGACAGCGCCTGGTTGATGGTGGCGTCGTCCTCGACGACGAGCAAGGTGTGCTCCGCGGGGTGTCCCGCTGTGGTGGTGTCGGTCATGGCTCTGAGCCTAGGATCCGGCGGCCCCCGAGATGGGGTGTGACGTGTGCAGGAGTTGTGAAGATCTCCTCACGTGTCCAGGGCTCACGGGGCAGACAGTGCCCTCGCGGGTCGCGCACCACCGCGTCGGCGGCGCGGCCACAACAGCAGGGCTGCAGGAACGAACCCCAGCAGGAAGCCGCTCGGCCCGATGATCCAGCAGCAGAGCAGGATCCACCCGAGGAGGATCCAGCCGACATAGCCGGGCATCGCCTGGCCGCGCCGACCGGCGCCGATCATGAGCAGGCCGAGCACGGCGAGCGGTGCGACGAAGCCGCCGGGAAGAGCCCAGAAGAGGGTGATCGCCTCATCCGATAGGTCAGCGGTCCTCGTCAGTCCCGCCAGCCAGGCGCCCCAGTGCGGGTGAAAAGCGAAGACGATGGTGTGCAGGACCGCGATCGTCAGGGTGGACCAGCCGGCCGCGACGGTCAGGCGGTCCGGGCGCTGATGCGAGGACGGATGCGCGGCACGGGCCGCGACGGTGTTGCCCGAGGTCGTGTTGCCAGTCATGTCATACGTGGTCATAAACCGACCGTCGCACCGGACAGGGACTCGCTGATTCCCTCGCGCGAGGGGGTTCTCTCCCGCGCGCGAGGGTCCGTGGGGGCCGGATGCGGCAGGCCCCTGACCTCAGCCCCCGTCGGAGACCGTGCCCTCCGCGCGGGCGACGACCTCTCGCTGTGCCTCATTCAGGTCCTGCGACTGCAGCCACCCGTCAGGCAGGGCCACGACCCGCGATGACCCTGCTCGCCCTCGCTGGCCCTCTGCGTCGTCGGGCCACGGCAGGGTGCCATCCAGCCCATCGATCAGGTTATCCAGGGCGGCCAGCGAGTCCACGAGCGCCAGTTTGTTGCGGAAGGCCCCACCGACGGGAAAACCCTTGAAATACCAGGCGATGTGCTTGCGGATGTCCCGGCAGCCCTTGTCCTCGTCCTGGTGGAAGTCGACGAGGTATTCGGCGTGGCGACGCAGCGTCGCCCCGACCTCTCCGAGGCTCGGACGGATCCGCACCTCAGAGCCCGCAAAGGCCGCAGCCAGGTCAGCAAATAGCCACGGCCGCCCGAGGCAACCACGGCCCACGACGACGCCGTCGCACCCGGTCTCGGCCACCATCCGCAGGGCGTCCTCGGCCGACCAGATGTCACCGTTGCCGAGCACCGGGATGCTGGTGACGGTCTGCTTGAGCTCGCGGATCCGGGTCCAGTCCGCCTGACCCGAATAGGCCTGGCTCGCAGTCCGGGCGTGCAGCGCCACAGCTGCAGCCCCCTCGCCCTCAGCGATGCGCCCGGCCTCGAGGTAGGTGATGTGGTCAGCGTCGATCCCGACCCGCATCTTCACCGTCACCGGCACGTCATACGGAGCAGCGGCACGCACTGCGGCAGAGACCACGCCGCGGAACAACTCGGTCTTCCACGGCAGCGCAGCACCGCCGCCCTTGCGGGTGACCTTGGGCACGGGGCAGCCGAAATTGAGGTCGATGTGGTCGGTGCGGTCCTCGGAGACCAGCAGGTCCACCGCGCGCCCGACGGTGGCCGGGTCCACGCCATACAGCTGGATGGAGCGCGGCGACTCCTCCGGGTCGTGCTCGATCAACTTCATCGACACCGGTGTCCGCTCGACGAGGGCACGAGAGGTGATCATCTCGCTGACATAGAGCGACGTGGCGCCGCTGGCTGGCTGCCCGGCGGCCCCCGCCTCACGGCAGAGCCGCCGGAAGGCACGGTTGGTGATGCCTGCCATCGGTGCCAGCACGACGGGCGAGTCGATGGTGTGGCGCCCGATCTGCAGGGGCGGCAACAACCGCTCCCCTGGTGTGGAAGGAGCGGTTGCTGGTGCGGTGCGAGTCGTGGTGGCAGCAGTCATGTCACCGCGATTGTCCCACCGATGCGCGCGAGATCCACTATCTCAAGTGGGGCCCCACGCTGGCGATCCTCGGGAGTGGCCTTCGGGTGGGAGGCCTCTCAGGCGGTCTGCCCCGTCTTCGGGTGGGTGGCCCCTCTGGCGCGCTCAGGCTGTCTGCCCGGCGTGCTCGCCCTCGCCGATCTCCTCGACCAGCTTGGCGTTGAAGGCGGGCAGGTCATCCGGGGTGCGACTGCTCACCAGACCCTGGTCGACCACGACCTCCTCGTCGACCCACTCGGCCCCGGCGTTGCGCAGGTCGGTCTGCAGGCTCGGATAGGACGTCATCTTCCGGCCCCGCACGACGTCCGCGTCGGTCAGGATCCACCCGCCGTGACAGATCACACCCACCGGCTTGCCTGCCTCGAAGAACGCCTTGGTGAAGGCGACCGCGCCCTGGTCCATCCGCAACTTGTCCCCATTGACCACGCCCCCGGGCAGCATGAGGGCGTCGAACGCGCTGGCATCAGCGTCGGCGACCCCCTGGTCGACGCTGGCCTCGTGGCCCTTCTTGCCGGTCAGCGTGCCGGACTCCGGCGACACGAGCACGGCCTCGGCACCGGCCTGCGTCACCGCGTCCCACGGCGAGGTCAGCTCGCTGTCCTCAAAACCGTTGGTGAGCAGGAACGCGACCTTCTTGCCATCGAGAGCAGCCATGATGTCTCCTTCGTGAGCGACTGTGGGGTTGCCTCCCACGATAGGCCGCCCGTCGAGCCCCTGCGCGGCGAGCGGTGACCGCCGTGCCTCGACCGGGTCTGCTCACGTGTGCAGGGTGATGTCCGCCCGCTGCGCCGTGCCGTCCGCACCGAAGAGCGCCTGCTCCTGCGCTGCCCACCGGTCCCAGTGCGGGGCGAAGGTGTCGCCGTCGCGCTCGATGCCCCGTTGGTGGCGGACCTGTTCGTCGGCATCCACCCAGACCCGCACCGCGGCGTGATCCCCTGCACGTCCGACGCTGCTGCCGCACCCCTCCAGGACAAGCAGGTCGGTGGTCGGCACTGCGGCCGTCCTCCCCCAGTCGCTGGTCGCCCAGTCCCAGACGCGGTATGCCGCCCGCTCGCCTCGCGCGAGCGGCTCCAGCACCTGGTCGGTCACCAGATCGACCGCCTCAGCGATCCCGTCCCACCCCGGGTAGAAGTCATCCATGTGCACCACCGGAGCGCCCAGGTCCTGAGCGACCGCCTCGGCCAGCGTCGTCTTGCCCGAGCCACTGGGCCCGTCGATCGCGATCACCGTGGGGCCGTTCGTCGTATCTCTGCCGGCTGGTCCGTGACGCTCGCCGTGCGCGGCCCGGGCCGCTGCGACGATGCGCTCCACGGCGTCCTCATCGAGTGGCGCGTCATCGACCACGGGTCCCTCGCGGCGTCCCCGGCGTTGCAGGTCAAGTGCGAGGTCGACGACCCCGGCACACGGCAGGGACGACAGCTCCTCAAGCGGCACCCAGCGCACGTCGTCGGTCGAGCCGTCCAGCTCCACCGTGAGGTGACCGCTGGTGATCTCTGCGGCATAGACCAGCTGCACCAACAGCATCGGACGCTCACTGCGCTGGGCACGATCGGGCGTGGCGACGATGGTGGTGCCGGTGCCGAGCAGTCCGGTGAGGCGCACGGCATACCCGCTCTCCTCAGCAACCTCCCGCACCGTCGCCTGCTCGCACGACTCGTGCGGCTCCAGGCCTCCGCCGGGCAGCGTCCAGCCGGGCCGGGTGTGACGGCCATCGTGCGCTCTGGTGTGGCCGCTCCAGTGGGCCAGGAGCACCTGTCCGTCCTGCTCGATCCACGCGTAGCAACCCACCCGGGTGTCAAAGTCCACCTCGACAGGGTAGGCCCGGCGCGAGTGGTCCCTCGGATCGGTGGGCCCGGCGCGAGTGGTCCCTCGAGTCGGTGGGCCCGGCGCGAATGGTCCTGCGGGTCCTGTCGCATGCCGTCGGTCCCGCAGGACCACAAACGCCTGCCCCTCCTCCGCTGGTGCACATGCATGGATCCTTCACACGCTGTCGGCTGAGCGTGTGAAGGATCCATGCAGGTGGCGCTGGCGCCCGCGAGTGGGTGATGGCAGGCGCGGCCTGTTGCTGCTCGGGCTCAGCGCAACTGGCTGCCGAGCATCTGCTCGAAGGGCGTCAGGGAGTCCTCCGAGATCCGGTCGAGCTTGCCGACCTCATCGACCGCGGGGGCGGTGAAGCCGGGGACGGCTCCCGAGGTGGACACCAGCAGGGCGCCCAACTCAGAGGCTGCGCGTGCGACGCGGCGGTCCAGGCTGAGGTCGCCCTCGTTGCCAGTCCCCTCGCTGCCAGCCCCCTCGTTGGCCTTCCCGCCGAAGTCCTCCGTGGCGGCAAAGACGCCGGTGGGCACGACGACCGCGCGCAGATAGCTGAACAGCGGCCGCAGCGCGTGGTCCAGCACCAGCGAGTGGCGCGCGGTGCCCGCCGTCGCGGCGATCAGCACGGGCTTGCCGGTCAACGCGTCGTTGTCGAGCAGGTCGACGAACGACTTGAACAGGCCGGAGTAGGACGCCGTGAACACCGGCGAGACAGCGACAACCGCATCGGCGGAGGACACCGCGGTTAGGGCCTGGCGCAGCGCTGACGGTGGCATGCCCGAGACCAGGTGATCGGCGATCTCGCGGGCCAGTCCGCGCAGCTCGACGACCTCGACCTCGAGGCTCTCGCCACGGGCCGTGACCTCACGCTGCACCGCGCCACTGATCCGGTCGGCGAGCATCCGGGTCGAGGACGGCACACTCAGGCCGGCCGAGATGACAACGAGTTTGCGGGACATCAGTTGCTTCCTGCCTCGACGCGGCCGCGCGGGCCCATCGCGGCGTTGGCGTGGTCGTCGCCGGCCTCGAGGAGGCTGGCGTGGGTGGGCGGGTCGGACGGGACGTCGGCCGGTCGGCGGGCCTCAAACTCCTTGCGGAGCACCGGGACGACCTCGGAGCCGAGGATCTCGAGCTGCTCGAGCACAACCTCCAGCGGCAGGCCAGCGTGGTCCATCAGGAACAGCTGACGCTGATAGTCACCGACCGCGTCGGCGAAGCCGAGGGTGCGCTCGATGACCTGCTGCGGGCTGCCCACGGTCAACGGCGTGGCCCGAGTGAACTCCTCCAGGCTCGGGCCGTGGCCATAGACCGGCGCGACGTCGAAGTAGGGACGGAACTGCTTGACGGCATCCTGGCTGTTCTTGGCCATGAACACCTGACCGCCCAGGCCCACGATGGCCTGGTCGGCGCGGCCGTGACCGTAGTGCTCGTAGCGGCGACGGTAGAGGTCCACCATCCTGGCCGTGTGGTCCATCGTCCAGAAGATGTTGTTGTGGAAGAAGCCGTCGCCGTAGTAGGCGGCCTGCTCGGCGATCTCCGGCGAGCGGATCGAGCCGTGCCACACGAACGGCGGGACGCCGTCCAGCGGGCGAGGCATGGCGGTGAAGCCCTGCAGCGGCGTGCGGAACTTGCCCTCCCAGTCCACGACGTCCTCGCGCCACAACCGGCGCAGCAGGTGGTAGTTCTCCACGGCCAGGGCGACCCCGTTGCGGATGTCCTGCCCGAACCACGGGTAGACCGGGCCGGTGTTGCCGCGGCCCATCATCAGGTCGACGCGGCCGCCCGAGAGGTGCTGCAGCATCGAATAGTCCTCGGCGATCTTCACCGGGTCGTTGGTGGTGATCAGCGTCGTCGCGGTGGACAGCTGCAGCGTGGTGGTCTGGGCCGCGATGTAGCCCAGGAAGGTCGTGGGCGAGGACGCGAAGAACGGCGGGTTGTGGTGCTCGCCGGTGGCGAACACGTCCAGCCCGACCTCCTCGGCCTTGAGCGCGATCTTGACCAGGTCCTGGATCCGCTCAGCGTCGGTCGGGGTGCGACCGGTCGTCGGGTCGGTGGTGATGTCACTGACACTGAAGATTCCGAACTGCATCGGGCTTGCCTTCCCACGTGCCGACCGTTGTGCCGGCTGGTTGATTGAACTCTCAATCTGCTCAACAGGCACCTAGGCCAATACATTCCCAGGCATGCACCGCCCCTCAGGGCCCGACCAAACCTGCTGGTGAGAGGCCCAGGCACGCAGGCACGAGGCCCGGGGGTCATCGCTCCCCGGCCCCTCGAACGTCGCGGGTCAGCCGACCTTCAACTCCCCCATCTCGTCCCAGCCGTCGCCGTCGACCTGGCGGGAGACGATCTTGGGCGTCGCGGTCAGGTACTGCGGGAAGTCCTGCTGCATCTGGGCGAAGTGGTCGGACTGGACGTGCGGACCCGCGCCGTCGTCGGTGAAGGCCTCGACGAGCACATACTCGTTCGGGTCCTTGACGCTGCGCGACCACTCAAACCACTTGTTGCCCGGCTCCGCCAGGGTCGCCTCGGTGAAGGTGCTGACCAACTCGGGCCACTGCTCGGCATACTCCGGCTTGACGGGGAACTTGACGACGATGAAGTACATGGTGGTCCTTTCATTCGGGGCGATCCGCCCAGTCAAGCCCACCACGGGCGATCCGGCAGCCGCGCGCGGCCCGGATTCTTGCCCTGTGAGAAGCCAGATTGAGCGGTGACTGACAGGATGACCGTATGCCGGACGCGCACCCGATCTCCCAGCCGCCCGTTGACGTGGGGTCGGCTCAGGATGCGGTGGACAGCGAGGCACGCGGCAGCCTCATCCAGCGGGCGGTGACGGTGCTGGAGCACGTCGCCGAGGCCGGAGGCGCCAGTGCACGCGACATCGCCGAGGCCACTGCCATCCCGTTGCCGAGCGTGTATCGGATCGCCCAGGAGCTGGTCCAGGTCGGCTATCTCATCCACCTGCGCGAGGAGAAGCGCTTCGCCCTGGGCTACAAGCTGCACACCCTCGGCGCGCGCCTGCACGAGGACCTCGGTGTCCCCCGCGAGTTGAAGCAGGAGATCGCGCGGTTGCATACGGACACGAAGATGGCGGCCTATCTGGCGATCCACCGCGGCGCTGACTTCGTCGTGGTCTTTGTCGCGGACTCCCCCGCGTGCCCGCGGCTGGAGCCGATGGATTTCGGTTTCCACGAGACCCCGCACGCGACCGCCTTCGGCAAGCTGGGGCTGAGTGAATACACCCCTGAGCAACGGCGGAGCTATCTGGAGCCGCACCAGCCGCACCGGCTGACCCCGTCGACCATCACCGATCCGAGCGAGCTGGAGTCGGCGCTGGCGCAGATCACCGACGAGGGTATCGCGTGGGAGCACGAGGAGTTCCAGGTCGGCACGACGTGTGCTGCGGTGCCGATCCGCGCGGATGACGGGCTGCTCATCGGCTCGGTGGCCGTCTCGGCCCCCGTCGCCTGGTATGCCGGCCAGCAGCGTCACATCGAGCACCGCCTGCGCGCCACGGCCTCCCGTGCCGGACGGATCTACCGCCTCGGCAACCGGCGCACCTGACCTGCGCCTCGGCATACCCCTCTTGTCGGGGGTTCTCGGGGGCGGAGCCCCTGTGCGTGTGGCTTCTCACGCCGTGAGAAGCACCCCTTCCCACCCCGGCACCGCCTCCCTACGGTGACACCATCACCGGTGAGCGCTGCAAGGAGGCAGGCATGGGCTATCCCGAGAAGTACCCGGCGAAGTATCCGCAACTCAACGAGATGGAGTTCACGGACACCGCACGCCAGATCCTGATCCGCATCCTCAAGGTCGCCTTCCCGCACGAGGGTTTCCCGGACGGGCCCTATGAGCGACAGGCCGACCAGATCTTTGAGATCGCCAACGAGTCGACCTGGTTCCGCATCAAGCTGACGCAGGGGCTGGCCACGCTCAACGATCTGGCCGGCGGCTCCTTCCTCGGCCTGGACGACCCCAGCGCGACCAAGGTCCTCAAGCACGTCGAGCACACCGACTTCTTCGGGTTCATCCGCCGCACGACGATCCTGAACATGTATGAGGACGAGGCGGTCTGGGAGGTCCTGGGTTATGAGGGGCCCTCCTTCGACAAGGGCGGTTATGTCGACCGCGGCTTCAACGACCTGAACTGGCTGCCCGACCCACGCGTCGAGGAGAGCGACGAGGAGTTCATCGAGATCGTCTCCGACCTGCCGGTCCCCTCGGGTGCCGCGCCCGGCGCTGACCAGCCCACGGGCGATGCGGCACAGGCCTCGCACCCCGGGGTGGCCCCCACGACCGCTGACCAGAACCTGACGGAGGACAACTGACATGGCACAGATCAGCCACGACGAGGCGAGCGTTGTCATCATCGGGTCCGGGGCCGGCGGAGGCACCCTGGCCTATGAGTTGACCAAGGCCGGGGTCCCGGTGGTGGTGCTCGAGGCGGGCCCGCACCTGCACAACGAGGACTACATGAACCTGGAGTGGGAGGCGTTCAACCAGATGGCCTGGCTGGACCCGCGCACCACCTCGGGCAGCTGGCGCATCGCCACGGACTTCCCCAACCTGCCGGCCTGGATCGTCAAGGCTGTCGGCGGCACCACCACCCACTGGTCCGGAGCGACCCCGCGCTTCAAGGCCCACGAGTTCCGCACCCGCTCGACCTATGGCCGGGTGGAGGGAGCCAACCTGCTGGACTGGCCGATCAGCCTCGATGAGTTGGCGCACTACTACGACCAGGCGGAGAAGTCGATGGGCTCGACCCACCGGCACGGCCGTCCGCCGCTGCCCGCCAACAACAACTACAAGGTGCTGGCCGGCGGCGCCGAGAAGGTCGGCTACAAGCACTACGCCACCGGTCCCTACGCGACCAACGCCGAGCCCTATGACGGGCGTCCCGCCACGGTGCAGGACGGCTTCAACTTCCAGGGCGACAAGCAGGGCTCGAAGTGGTCCACGCTGGTCCGCGAGCTCCCGCGGGCGCAGGAGACCGGCCTGCTGGACCTGCGCTCGGAGAGCCAGGCCGTGCAGATCACGCACGGCAAGGACGGCAAGGTCGACGCTGTCATCTATCTGGACTCCGAGGGCAACCTGCACAAGCAGGCTGCCAAGGTCGTCTGTGTGGCTGGCAACTCGATCGAGACACCGCGGCTGCTGCTGATGAGCGCCTCCTCACTGTTCCCTGACGGGCTGGCCAACTCCTCCGGTCAGGTAGGCCGCAACTACATGCGCCACACCACCGGCAGCGTCTATGCACGCTTCGAGAAGGACGTGCGGATGTATCGCGGCGAGACGATGTCGGGGCTGATCGCCGACGAGGCACGCCACGACCCGTCCCGCGGGTTCGTCGGTGGCTATTACCTGCAGATGATCTCGCTCGGTCCGGCGTTCCTTGCCAGCTTCATCGAGCCGGGCGCCTGGGGCAAGGAGTTCACCGAGCTGATGGATGCGTATGCGCGCACGGCCGGGGTCTGGGTCGTCGGCGAGGACATGCCGCAGGAGACCAACCGGGTCACCCTCAACAGCACTGTCCAGGACAAGCACGGCCTGCCGGTGCCCGACGTGCACTTCGACGACCACCCCAACGACGTGGCGATGCGCGAGCACGCCTATGCCGCAGCGGACTCCGTGTATGGCGCGGTCGGTGCACTGGGCACGCACCACACCCCGCCCTATCCCTCGACCCACAACCTGGGCACCTCGCGGATGAGTGAGCGGCCCGAGGACGGCGTCACCGACAAGTGGGGTCGCACGCACGACGTGCCCAACCTGTTTGTCTCGGACGGGTCGTTGTTCACCACCGGAGCGGCGGCCAACCCGACGCTGACCATCGTCGCCCTGGCGATCCGGCAGGCCGAATATCTGGTGGAACAGCTCCGGACCGGGGCCCTCTGACCGACGGCGGCCGCGGGCTGCACGCCCCGAGACGGTCCGCGGCTGCCGTCATCCACACCCATTTTGATAGAGGTTTCGTACGCCCACCCGCATTTTGATAGAGGTTTCATACGCCCACCCGCATTTTGATAGAGGTTTTGTACGCCCAGACGCATCTTGGTAGAGGTTTCGTACGTTCAGAAACCCCGCAGCCGCTCGTGATCTCACCAGCGCCGCCACTGTCCCTCGACCCACAACCTGGGCACCGCGCGGAGGAGTGAGCGGCCCGAGGGCGGAGTCACCGACAAGTGGGGTCGCACGCACGACGTGCCCAACCTGTTTGTCTCGGACGGGTCGTTGTTCACCACCGGAGCGGCGGCCAACCCGACGCTGACCATCGTCGCCCTGGCCATCCGGCAGGCTGAATACCTGGTGGAACAGCTCCGGACCGGGGCCCTCTGACCGACGGCGGCCGCGGGCTGCACGCCCCGAGACGGTCCGCGGCTGCCGTCATCAATCAGTACTCGTCCGTCCAGAAACCCCCGCAGCCGCTCGTGATCTCGCCAGCGCCGTCACTGTCCCAGCCCAGCTCGCAGAGCAGACCGTCGTGACCGAAGCTGGCCTCAAAGAAGAGCAGGAGGATGAGGCCAATCACCGCCAGTGCCGACCAGGTCAGGATGCGCCTGACCCACCAGTTGAGGCCCCGCCTCTCTGGACCTCTCAGCGCACCTACGCCAGCCGCACCTACGGCCTGCTGCTCCATCTCCGGAGCATAGTGCCAAGCGTCACCCAAGAACCGGTCTTGGATAGGTCAATTTCCCGGTGCATCCCCTCTGGGAGCCGCGTACGAAACCTCTATCAAAATGCGGGTGGGCGTACGAAACCTCTATCAAAAAGCGGGTGGGCGTACGAAACCTCTATCAAAATGCGGGGGGTGTCACTCGCGGGCGGTCAGGACGAGTGGGCCGTCCTCGGTGAGGGCCACCGTGTGCTCGCTGTGGGCAGCGCGCGACCCGTCCTGGCTGCGCAGCGTCCAGCCGTCGGCGTCGGTGTAGATCTCGTCGGTGGTGGCCATCAGCCACGGCTCGATCGCGATCACCAGGCCAGGCTGCAGCCGCAGACCACGTCCCGGTCGCCCGTCGTTGGGCACGTGCGGGTCGCCGTGCATCGTCCGCCCGACCCCGTGTCCGCCGAACTGGAGGTTGACGCCATAGCCGGCCCCTCGGCATACGTCACCGATGGCTGCGGACACGTCGTGCAACCGGCCGCCGGGCTGCAGGGCAGCGATGCCCGCCGCGAGCGCCGCCTCGGTGGCCTCGATCAGCCGCAGATCCTCCTCGCGCGCCTGGCCCACGACGAAGGAGACTGCCGAGTCGGCGACCCACCCGTTGATTGAGACCGCGAAGTCAAGGCTCAACAGGTCGCCGTCGCGCAGTGTGTAGTCGTGCGGAAGACCGTGCAGCGCACCGTCATTGACCGATGTGCAGATCACCTTGCCGAACGGCATCGCCCCGAAGCTGGGGTGATAGTCGACATAGCAGCTGGTGGCACCGGCCTGCGCGATCAGCTCCGTTGCACGAGCGTCGATCTCGAGCAGGTTCGTGCCGACCGCGACCTCGCCCCGCAGCGTGTTCAGCGCCTCCCCGACGAACCGGCCGGCGGGGCGCATCGCCTCGATCTCACGCGGCGTGAAGTGCTCGATCACGTCGGTCAGCAACCGATCAGGCGCTGGGCGAGGTAACCCTCCACCTGATCCAGGGAGACCCGCTCCTGGCTCATGGAGTCGCGCTCGCGGACGGTGACGGCGTTGTCGTCGAGGGTGTCGAAGTCGACGGTGAGACAGAACGGCGTGCCGATCTCGTCCTGGCGGCGGTAGCGGCGACCGATCGCGCCCGCATCGTCGAAGTCGATCATCCAGTTCCTGCGCAGCTGGGTCGCCAGGTCACGGGCCTTGGGCGTCAGGTCAGCGTTGCGCGACAGCGGCAGGACCGCGGCCTTGATCGGCGACAGCCGCGGGTCCAGGCGCAGCACGGTGCGCTTGTCGACGCCGCCCTTGGTGTTGGGGGCCTCGTCCTCGTGATAGGCGTCCACCAGGAAGGTCATCAGCGACCGGCCCAGGCCGGCTGCCGGCTCGATGACATAGGGGGTGTAGCGCTCGCCGCTGGCCTGGTCGAAATAGGTCAGGTCCGCACCGGAGTGCTCGCTGTGTGTCTTCAGGTCAAAGTCCGTGCGGTTGGCAATGCCCTCCAGCTCGCCCCACTCCGACCCAGCGAAGTTGAAGCGGTACTCGATGTCGACGGTGCGCTCGGAGTAGTGCGACAGCTTCTCCTTCGGGTGCTCGTAGTGGCGCAGGTTGTCGCGGTTGATGCCGAGGTCGACATACCAGTTGGTGCGCTCGTCGATCCAGTACTGGTGCCACTCCGCGGCACTCGAGGGCTCGACGAAGAACTCCATCTCCATCTGCTCAAACTCGCGGGTGCGGAAGATGAAGTTGCCGGGCGTGATCTCGTTGCGGAAACTCTTGCCGGTCTGGGCGATGCCGAACGGCGGCTTCTTGCGGGCGGCGCCCATGACGTTGGCGAAGTTGATGAAGATGCCCTGCGCTGTCTCCGGACGCAGGTAGTGCAGGCCGCCCTCGTCCTCGATGACGCCCAGATAGGTCTTGAGCATCATGTTGAACTCGCGCGGGCTCGTCCACGCGCCCTTCGTGCCGCAGTTGGGGCAGGCGACCTCGGCTAGATCGACACTGTCGGGGTCAATCTCCTTGCCCTTCTTGGCGGCCTTGGCTGCGACGGCCTCCTGCAGGTGGTCCGCGCGGAACCGCTTATGGCAGGACTGACACTCGGTCAGCGGGTCGGAGAAGGTCCCCACGTGGCCAGAGGCCACCCAGGTCTGCTTGGGCAGGATGATGGAGGAGTCGAGACCCACAACATCGTCACGGCCCTGCACCACCGAGCGCCACCACTGGCGCTTGATGTTGTCCTTCAGCGCCACGCCCAGCGGACCGTAGTCCCAGGCGGATCGGGTGCCGCCATAGATCTCGCCGCAGGGGAAGACAAACCCCCGGCGCTTGCAGAGGCTGACGACGGTATCGACGGTTGAAGTTGCTGCCATGCCGCCGAGTTTAGGTGGTGCAGCGGCTAGGCTCAGAAACGTGTCAAACCCGATCGCCTCCCCCGACCCGCACTACCAGGCCACCGGAGCACGCGCAGCCATCGAACGGGCCAGCGTCCCAGTGCTCAAACGGCTCGCCCTGCTGCCGACGTGGCTGCCCATGGTGGTCATCGCCGCGCTGATCCTGGGCGGCGCCTTCCTGGGCGGGCCGCTCGTGGAGGACGGCAGCGTCCGGATGGCCGGGGTCCTCGGGCTGGGGCTGATCAGCCTGGCGTTGCTGGCGCTGTTCTGGCTGCTCTATCTCAGCTGGCCCCACCTCACCGCGCCGCTGCGCCTGATGCGCATCGCGGTGCTCGTGCTCCTGCTGGTCATCGTCCTCACCCAGTTCGTCACGCGCTGATTTGACAATGATTCTCACGTGGAGTGAGAATCATTCCCATGCCTCGTTTCTTTCCTCTCGCTGCGGCTGCCGCCGCCACCGTGCTCCTTGCTGCCTGTGGGAGCAGCTCGGGCGCGGGCAGTGGCGGCGAGGACGGGGCACGACTGCACATCGTCACCGCCTTTTATCCGCTGGAGTTTGCGACCCAACAGGTCGTGGACGGAGTCAGTGGTGTCTCGGTCGAGACCCTAGCCAGCCCTGGTGTGGATGCCCACGACCTCGAGCTGACACCGCGTCAGGTCGGGTCCCTCAGCACAGCTGACCTGGTGGTCTATTCCTCTGGCATGCAGACCGCGGTCGACGCGGCCGTGGCTGACCAGGCCGGCGACCACAGCCTGGACACCAGCTCGGTGGTCGACCTGGTGGACCGCTCCGGCGAGGAGTCCGAGGGCGAGCACGACGAGCACGACCACGAGGGGGACGAGCACGAGTCGGACGACCACGAGGGACACGACCACGGCCCTCTCGATCCGCACTTCTGGTTGGACCCCCAGCGCTATGCCGCAGCCACCGACGCCATCGCCGAGGACCTGGCCGCCGCAGACCCGGACCATGCTGACGCCTACCTGGCCAACGCGGAGACGTTCACGACACAGCTTGCGGAGCTGGACACTGAGTTCACCGAGACCCTCGCCAGCTGCGAGCAGGACACCCTGGTCACCACGCACGAGGCGTTCGGCTATCTCGCCGACCGCTACGGCCTCCACCAGATCGGCATCACCGGGATCTCGCCGGACGCCGAGGCCTCACCGGCCCGGATGGCCGAGATCACGGGCGAGGTCGAGGATCTTGATGTGCCCACGATCTATGCCGAGTCCTCCCTCGGTGGTGACCTCGCCGAGGTGATTGCCGACGAGACCGGCACGGAGGTCCTGGTGCTCGACCCGATCGAGAGCATCACCGGCGACTCGGCCGGCGGCGACTATCTTGAGGTCATGCGCGCCAACCTCGAGGCCCTGCGCCAGGGACAGGGATGCTCGTGACAGCACTCCCCCACTCCGCGGTGCCAACACCGGCGATCCGGCTCGACCACGCGTCCTTCGGCTATGCCGGTCGACCCTTCACCGAGGGGGTCAACCTCACCCTGCAGCCCGGTGAGGTGGTCGCCCTCCTGGGCCCCAACGGATCGGGCAAGTCCACGCTGGTTCGTGGCCTGCTCGGTCTCAACGACCACGTGGGTGGCACGGTCGAGATCTACGGCACCCCACTGGAGGACCTGCAGGACCGCAGCCGCCTCGGTTACGTGCCCCAGCGGCATACCCTCTCCGCCTCGGTGCGCTCCACGGTGCGTGAGGTGGTCGCCACCGGGCAGCTCGCCAGTCGCCCCTGGTGGCGCCGGGCCTCCGCCGACGACCGAGCCCTGGTGGAGAAGGCAGCCGACACCGTTGGGCTGGCCGATCGGCTCGAGGCCGACGTGGCCACCCTCTCTGGCGGGCAACAGCGACGGGTCCTGATCGCCCGTGCGCTCGCCTCGCGCCCCGACGTGCTGATCATGGATGAGCCCACCGCGGGGGTGGACGCCGCCAATCAGGACGTCCTGGCGACCGTGCTGCGGCGCCTGGCCGGGCTCGGCGTCACGATGCTCGTGGTCACCCACGAGCTCGCCGCGCTCCGCGGCATCGTGGACCGGATTGTGGAGATGGATGCCGGGCAGGTCAGTTTCGATGGACCCCCGGCGCAGTATGCCGAGCACCGAGCGAGCGTCTCCCGCGCCGCGGACGCGGGGTTGGCTCAGGGGCACTCCAGCATCCGGCACCATCACGGCTATGACGAGCACCACCACGACGACGGCCCGGTCGAGGCGCCCGGTCTGCTCAGCGGCGTGGGACCAATGGATGGCCCCGTCGAGGAACAGGAGCTGTGATGCCCGAGATCCTCTCCTATGACTTCATGCGCAACGCTCTGCTCGCCGCGCTGCTGGTGGGTGCCGTCGCTCCCCTGGTGGGCATCTTCCTGGTGCAACGGCGCCTGTCGCTGATCGGTGACGGGCTGGGCCACGTGGCCCTGGCCGGCGTCGCCGTCGGGGTCCTGCTGAACAACCAGCCGATCATCACCGCCCTGATCGCAGCGGTGCTCGCAGGCGTCGCCGTCGAGGTGATCCGAGCCCGGGGACGGGCCAGCGGTGACATCGCCCTCGCCGTCATGTTCTATGGCGGCATCGCGGCCGGTGTCGTCATCATCAACCGGGTCGACGGCAGCCAGAGCTCCAACCTCACCAGCTATCTGTTTGGCGCCATCACCACCACCTCCGGCGGCGACCTGATCGTCTTCGGCGTGCTCTCAGCGGTGATCCTCGTGGTCACCATGACGCTGCGCCAGCGACTGTTCCTGGCGGCCGGCGACGAGGAGTATGCCCGGGCCAGCGGCCTGCCGGTCATGGCCCTCAACATCACGCTCTCGGTGCTCACCGCCGTCACCGTCGTGGTCTCGATGCGCGTCGTCGGCCTGCTGCTGATCAGCGCCCTGATGATCGTGCCCAACGCCGCGTCCCAGCAGGTGGCCCGCAGCTTCCGCTCGGCGACGGTGTGGGCGGTGCTGTTCGGGGTGCTGTCGTCGGTCGGCGGTGTCGTGACCTCCTTCTATGCCGACACCGCAGCAGGCGGGACGATCGTGCTGCTGGCCATCGCCATCTTCCTGGTGGTCGGAGCGGTGATGGCCGTCGTGGCCGCCGCGACCGCCCACCGGCATCGGATCGCGGAGCGCCATCCGCACGAGCACGGCCCCGGGTGCGGCCACGAGGCCATCCCGCATGAGGATCATGTTGACTATCTCCATGGCGACCACCGGCACGCGCCGCATGGTGGGCACTACGACGAGCACGAGCATGAGCAGGTGAGCAGATGACTGAGATCAAGCGCCGGCCGACCAGGCAGCAGGCTGCGGTGGCCGCTGCGCTCGAGGACGTCCAGGACTTCAGCTCCGCGCAGGAGTTGCACGCCCGACTGCGCGACGCTGGAGACAGCGTGGGCCTGGCCACCGTCTATCGAACCCTCACCGGCATGGCCGAGACCGGCGAGGTCGACGTCCTGCGCACCGACGAGGGTGAGGCCGTCTATCGCATGTGCAGCACCGGGCACCACCACCACCTGGTCTGCCGCGAGTGCGGACGTGCGGTCGAGATCGAGGGACCGGCCGTCGAGCGGTGGACCGACCAGGTCGCCGCCGAGCACGGCTTCCGCGACGTCTCCCACACCCTGGAGATCTTTGGCACCTGCGCCGACTGCGCGCGTGGCTGACGGCGCCTGCGTCTGACCGGGTGGCGAGCTCAGCTCGTCGCAGGGCCCCGCTGGTCCGGGGCCCGCTGGTCCGCACGGTCGACCGCTCCGCCATAGCGGCGGTCGCGCGCCGCATACGTCTCGATCGCCTGCCACAGGTGACGTCGGTCGTAGTCCGGCCAGAGCACGTCCTGGAAGACCATCTCCGCGTAGGCGCTCTGCCAGAGCAGGAAGTTGGACGTGCGCTGCTCCCCCGAGCTGCGCACGAACAGGTCCACGTCGGGCACCTCAGGGTGATAGAGATAGCGGCCGATGGTGCGCTCGTCGATGCCGCGAGCAGACAGCCGGCCGTCGCGCACGTCCTCCCCGATGCGGCGCACGGCGTCGGCGACCTCGGCGCGACCCCCGTAGTTGACGCAGAAGTTGAGCGTGATCACGTCGTTGCCGCGGGTCTGCCGCTCGGCCTGCTCGAGCTCGGAGATCACTGACTTCCACAACTTCGGCGTGCGCCCGGACCACAGCATCCGCACACCCCACGAGTCGAGCTGGTCGCGCCGCCGGTGGATCACATCTCGGTTGAAGCCCATCAGGAAGCGGACCTCCTCGGGGCTGCGGCGCCAGTTCTCGGTCGAGAAGGCATAGGCGGAGATGCATTGCACGCCCATCTCGATCGCGCCGGCGATGACATCCAGCAGGGAGGCCTCCCCCGCCTCGTGCCCCTGCGTGCGCTTGAGATTGCGCTGGTTGGCCCACCGGCCGTTGCCGTCCATCACGATCGCCACGTGGCCGGGCACCAGCTCACGCGGGATCGCAGGTGGTCGGGCGCCAGTGGGGTGCGGAAACGGTGGCACCGGCGGGGTCCTGTCCCCTCGTGCGGATCGCTGCTCTCTCACGGGACGCGCTCCACCAACCGCAGCGACCGCACACCGCGCTCCAGGTGCCAGTGCACGTGCGCCGCAGTGAGTTTGCTGGCTTCGCGGCGATGCTTGACCTCACTGCCGTCCGCCTCCACCCAGTCCCCGCTGAGCAGGGCTGACATCAGCAGGAAGGTCTGTGGTGCCGGGGCCGCAGAACCCGGCGGACGGCATACGGGACACACTGACCCACCCGAGGCGACGTCAAAGGCGCGGTGCGGTCCCTCGGCACCACACTTGGCACAGTCGTGGAAGCTTGCTGCCCACCCTGCGATGGCCATCGAGCGCAGCAGATAGGAGTCGAGCACCAGCCCCGCCTTGTGGCTGCGAGCCGCCAGCGAGCTCAGGGCGCCGGCCAGCAGCACGAACTGCCGGACGGCCGGCTCCCCCTCCTCGGTCAGCCGGTCACAGGTCTCGAGCATCGCGTTGGCCGCGGTCCACGCCTCGTAGTCGCGGGCGATCGCATCACCATAGGACGCCAGCGACTCGGCCTGGGTGACGGTGTCCAGGTTGCGCCCCTCATAACACTGCAGGTCCACGACCATGCCCGGCTCCAGGCGCGCCCCGAACTTGGACCGGGTGCGACGAACCCCCTTGGCGACGGCACGGACCTTGCCCCGGCCGCGGCTCAGGAGCGTGACAATGCGGTCAGCCTCCCCGAGTTTGTGGGTGCGCAGCACGATGGCGGCATCCCGATAGAGCGGCATGTCCCCAGTCTCCCACCTGCCGACGACACAACCCTCGACCGACACAGCATCCCCCACCCCGACCGAGCGCGTGAGCGCCCGAGATCCAGCCCCACCGAGCGCGCCACTGCCTGACCCAGCACCCCACCGAGCGCGCCACGCACTGGCCCAGCACCCCACCGAGCGCGCCACGCACTGGCCCAGCACCCCACCGAGCGCGCCGCCACCCCCTCTTGCGACATTGCGACATTGCGACAACCGTTCTAAACTCGAACACATGTCCGTCGCACTGCAGGGATCACTGCTCGATCAGATCGATGACGTCGGTCTCCGTCCACTGGCCGGCGCGGTCCAACGCACCCAGCTGACGGCAGGCGCTTGGATCGACGTGCGTCCAGGCTGGGTCACGGGCTCCGACGAGTTGTTCACGCGCCTGGCGCTCGGCGGGCCAGCCGGTGTCGAGTGGCGTGGTGAGCGCCGCGTGATGTGGGAGTCGGAGGTCGAGACGCCACGGCTGCTGCGCTTCTATGACGAGCGCGAGCAGCTCCCCGACGCGGTGCTGTCGGAGGCTCGGGAGGATCTGAGTGCCTACTACCGCCCTGAGCTGCGCGAACCGTTCCGCACTGCTGGCATGTGCCTCTATCGCGACGGGCGCGACAGCGTCGCCTGGCACGGCGACAGGTTCGGTCGCGGCAACACCCAGGACACGATGGTCGCGATCGTCTCGATCGGCGCACCTCGCGCGCTGCTGCTGCGGCCCAACGGTGGCGGCGCCGGACGCACGATCCGCCGCGTTATCGGGCACGGTGACCTGCTCGTCATGGGTGGCTCGTGCCAGCGCACGTGGGAGCACGCCGTGCCCAAGACCGCCAAGCCGATCGGGCCACGGATCAGCATCCAGTTCCGCCCGCGAGGGGTCCGCTAGCCGCGGAGTCCGTTAGCCCAGGTCCAGCCTCGGCCAGTGCGACAGGTCTGCCAGCAGTTGCCGATCATGGGTGGCCACGACGACCGCCGCCTCCGTGCTCTCCAGCGCGGGTGTCAGTTCCTCCACGAGTGGGATCGACAGGTGGTTGGTCGGCTCATCGAGCAGGAGCACGTGTGGTTGCTCGGCCAGCCGCATCGCCAGGTCAAGCCTCCGCAGCTGCCCCTTGGACAGCCTGCTCACCGGGGTGCGGCGTGCCACCCCGTCGAGCAGCCCGTAGGACCCCAACGACGTTTCCTGTCCCCTGGTGAGCACACCACGGCTAACCAGTTGACCCAGCTTGGTGTCAAACGCCTGCTCAGCGGTCCCACTCGAGCTCAACCGTGAAGTCTCCTGAGTCACCAGAGTGATCCGAGCGTGCTGCCCCCTGTGCAGGCCACCGTGGCTCGGCTCCAGCACACCGGCGAGCACCGCGAGCAGCGTGGACTTGCCCGCGCCGTTGGCGCCGGTCACCAACAACCGATCACCGGATCGCATGGCCAGCGAGACCGGGCTGCCTAGCCGGTCGGTCTCGCTCACCTCCTCGGCCCGCACCAGGGTGGAGGTCCGCGCCCGCGGGAGAGTCGGCATACGGAAGGTCAGTGGCGGCTCTGGCACGTCCACCTCAAACTCCTCCAGCGCCGCCTGTCCGCGGTGCAGCGCCTGGACAATGCCTGGCGCGGCCGACTGCCGGGTGTGCTTGCCGGTCCCCCTGTCGGGCCGCCAGCCGGTGCTCAGACGGTCCTGTGCAGCCCGCACGGAGTCCTGCAATCGGGCCCTCTCGGCCACCTGCGCCTCGTGGTCCTGGCGCCAGCGGGCCAGCTCGGCTCGGCGTCCCTGCTGCCACCCGTCATAGCCGCCGCCGTAGACGCGCGGACGGCCGTCGCGCGTGGGGTCGAGGTCGATGACCTGGTCCGCCACCTCCTGGAGCAGGGCACGATCGTGGCTCACGACGACGACCCCGCCCGGGTGCCGCAGGATCCGGTCGGTGAGGAAGCGCAGCCCGGCGGCATCCAGGTGGTTGGTGGGCTCGTCGAGCAACAGGAAGTCAACCTCTGCACCAAGCAGGCAGGCCAGCCGGACCCGATAGCGCTGGCCGACAGACAGTTCCGCCAGCAGGCGATCTCGGTCCGTGCACGCCCCCAGAGCGTCCAGGGCCAACTCGAGTCGGCGGTCCGCGTCCCAGGCATCAAAGCGCTCGGCACGATCGAGCGCGTCGGCATAGCGCTGGTCGGCCTCCTCCTCGCCGTCCGCGAGTGCCTGGGTCGCGAGATCGAACTCGGCAAGGGCGGCGCGGGCACCGGCCACCGCCTCGTCGGTCAGGTCGCCCACAGTCGGCGTGGTGTCGACGTCCATCTCCTGCTCGGCCAGGCCGATCCTGCCGACGACGCGCACCGTGCCGCTCGTGGGCACCAGGTGACCGGCGAGGGCGTGCAGCAGGGTGGACTTGCCCCGACCGTTCTCACCCACGACAGCCAGACGTGATCGCGGCCCCACGGTCAGTCCGACCCGGTCCAGGACCAGGGTGCCTCCGCGGGTGATCGACAGATCCGTCGCGATGAGTTGGGCCCGATCGCGGGCAGGGACGCCATCGCCACTGTCGTGGCGCCGTGAGGATGAAGAAACAACTGGAAACGTGGTCAAGAGAACTCCGCACTCCGAAGGTGGAGCCGGGCACAGCGATGGCCGCCCGGCGTGAACGCTCGGACGGCGGCGTGGTGACGCGAGTGGGTCAGGGCCGCCGTCAGCGGCGGATCCGGAGCCTCATCGTCGCGATGGCTGCGTGTCTCATACGTTCAAGCGTACGCATCCAGCGGGGCGGGTGCACATGGTTTGTCCTGCGGCTCGGGACGGCACCGGCGAAGCCTGCGACCGGGCACGGGCGGGCAGCCACAGATCAGCTGCGCCGCAACAGGTCACGTGCGCCGCAACAGGTCCCGCACCTCGCCGGCAGACTCGGCGACCAGGGCACGGGCTGCCAGGTCCTGCAGGTCGGGCAGCGTCGATCGGCGCAGTGCGTCCTTGACCCCCGGGACGGAGGCCGCGGTGGCACTGAGCTCGGTGACGCCGAGCCCGACGAGCAGGCGCGCCACGTCGGGGTCGCTGGCCGCGTCCCCGCACAGGCACACGTCAATCCCTTCTGCCACCCCCGTCACCGTCGCCCGGATGAGTTGCAGCACTGCGGGATCAACGACATCGGACAACTCGGCGAGTGCGGGATTGCCACGTTCTGCCGCCAGTGTGTATTGCACCAGGTCGTTGCTGCCGATGCTGACGAAGTCCAGCAGTGTTGACAGGGCCTCAGGGCGCAGCGCCGCGGCCGGCACCTCGATCATGATGCCGACCTCAAGGGCGTCTGGCCTCCCGTCCGGCAACCGACCTGCGGCCTCGTCCAGGCGGGCCAGGGCCCAGTTCACCTCCTCGACGGTGGTCACCATCGGGAACATCACCCGCACTCGGGACTCCCGCGCCACCCGGCAGATCGCCTCGAGCTGATCGATGAGCAGCGTCGCGTCCCCACGGAAGGCGCGGAGCCCGCGCTGCCCCAGGAACGGGTTGGCCTCGGCCTGCTGCGGGTGGAACGGCAAGGGCTTGTCCCCGCCGACGTCCCAGGTGCGGATGGTGATCGTGGCGCCCGACAGCTCCTCCGAGATCCGCTCGAAGGTGCTGACCTGCTCGGCGACGCTCGGAGCGGTCGCGCGGTCGCCGAAGAGCGCCTCCGTGCGCACCAGGCCCGACCCGTCTGCGCCCGAGGCGGCCGCCAGCGAGGCATCCTCGATGCTGGCGAGGTTTGCCTTCACCAGCACCTCGTGCCCGTCGATGGTGACGGCTGGTTCGGCCGCGGTCTGCAGCATCCGACGGCGCGCGCTGGACCGGTCGGAGAGCAAGGACTCGAACTCACCGCGCGTCTCCAGGTCGGGGCCGATCTCCAACCGCCTCGACCGCACGTCGAAGGCGACGAGCGTCCCTTCCGAGATCCCCTGTGCCGCACTGGCCCCCGTCAGCACCGGTAGACCCCGGGCGCGGGCGAGGAGGACTCCGTGCCCGGTCGAGCCGCCACCGATCGTGATCACTCCGAGGATCCGCGTGGGGTCGAGGAGCACGGCCGTGGCCGGGTCGAGCTCTTGGACGACGAGCACCCCAGAGCGGTCACTGGCACCGGACTCCACACCACTGAGCGCTCGGAGCAGGCGCTCCCCCACACTGGTCACATCGGCCCCGCGCTCTCGCTGATAGGGGTCGGTTAACCCCTCGAACTGTCCCCGCAGCTCAGCCACCCTCCCTCTGAGCGCGGCGGGCGCACTCTGCCCCGACCGTATGCCGTCACGCACCGGAGCGTCCAGGGCCGGGTCCCCGAGCATGGCCAGGTGGGCCTGGAAGACCGCAGCCTCGTCAGCTCCGACGCGCTCGGTCGTGCGGGCGACCAGTTCGGTGAGCTCTCGAGCAGCTTGCCCCAGGGCCCGGTCGAGCGCGGCGAGCTCGGTGTCGACATCGCCCGGCGCATAGTCATCAAGGGTGATCGGCCCATCCGGCAGCACGACGCGTCCGACCGCAGCCTCCAGCGCGAAGGTGGGGCCGGTCATGGCCTGCGCCGTCGCGCCAGTGCCAGTGCCAGTGCCAGCGTCGGGTCCGACGCGGGGCTCGGGCTGCGCGCCGGCGCGGGTTCCCCCACCACCGGCCTCCGGCGCAGCCAGATCACCAAACCCAGACTGCGCCAGGCTCTCCAGAGCGTCGAGCAGGTCCGCGGCTCCCGATCCCGAGGCAGACACCTCGATGCGATGTCCTTGCTGAGCATCGAGAGTGGCGATGCCCGTCAGGCTGCGCCCGTCAACCGGCCCACTCCCGGTGTCGAGGTTGCGCACCTGCACGTCCACTCCCCGGTGCCTGCCGACCTCACTCACAAAGCGTGCGGCCGGCCTTGCGTGCAACCCGTGCGGGGCATGCACGGCCAGCTCCCGGGTCAGCGCGTTCTCCGCTCCCGCGTCCCCCGTGTCCAGCGGTGCAGTGTCGCCCTCCCCACCAGGCGGCGGTGGTGCATCAGCAACCCCGGTCTCGGCCCCGAGATGGCGCGACTTGGCCACCAGACCCTGCTCCGCCTCGGCAGCGGCCGCTTCCAGGTCGGCTCCAGCGCCTGCCGCGACAGCCGCACCGACCAACCCCTCGATCAGCGGTGCGCTCGAGAGACGGACACGCTCGGCCACATCGGGGTCCACGAACTCAAGGGCCATCTCGGCCGACAGCACCGCACTGCCGAGGTCAAGCAGCACCAGGACACCGTCGCCGCTGTCCGCCTCGCCGATCGCCTCAGCGACGGCAGCAGCATCCGTGCCGAACGTCTCGGCATCTAGCCCCGCAGCCACCTTGATCGCTGGGCGGTTGTCCGGGTCGATCATCTCGCCGGCCAGGGCCACTGCAGCTTCGGCCAGGGCACGGCTGTGGCTGACAACGACGATCCCGATCATGAGCAGACCTTCCTGGGTGACGGAGGCGACAGAGCTGGACCAGCCCAAGGATGCGGCGGGCTGGGCTGGCCCGTGCGAGACCTCCCTGAGAGTGCGGATGCGCCGTACGAGACCTCCCTGAAAATGCGGGTGGACCGTACGAAACCTCTACGAAAATGCGGGTGGGGCGTACGAGACCTTTACGAAATTAGGTGAGGGTGCGCGCTGCCGACTCGAGCAACATCGTCGAGCTGGTCGCGCCCGGATCGAGGTGCCCCCTGCTGCGCTCCCCCAGATAGCTGGCGCGGCCCTTGCGGGCGATCAGCTCCTGCGTCGCGTCCCGTCCGGTGGCTGCGGCCTCCGCCGCGGCGCCCAGCGCGCCCGCCAGATCGCTGCCGGAACCGGCGGCCGAGTCGAACGCCTCCAGGGCGGGTGCCCACGCGTCATACATCGTCTTGTCGCCGGCCTCGGCCTTGCCCCGAGCCAGGATGCCCTCGACCCCGGCGCGCAGCCCTGCCCCGACCTCGGCCGCTCCGGCCTCCTCGACGTCGGCGAGGGCCCCGGCCATCCGCAGGAAGAACGTGCCATAGAGCGGACCGCTCGCACCGCCGACGTTGCTCACCAAGGTCATGCCGACCTTCTTGAGGTAGACGTCGATCGAGGCGAACTCCTCGGCGCCCGCCAACTCGGCGGCCTTGGCCATCCCGCGCTTCATG
Organism: Ornithinimicrobium faecis; assembly: GCF_023923225.1. GTDB lineage: Bacteria > Actinomycetota > Actinomycetes > Actinomycetales > Dermatophilaceae > Ornithinicoccus > Ornithinicoccus faecis. Next base: position 2,721,993 of record NZ_CP099489.1, read on the forward strand.
TTGCTGCCGTGGTCGGCGTCGCCGATGGCGCGGTCGAGGTCGGTCAGATAGTCCGCCTGGTCGTTGACCACCTCGGCATAGTCAGCGATCCAGGCGGTGAAGGATGCCAGGTTTGCCACTGTCACACCCCCCAGCGCAGACCGGGGGTGTTCACGGGGGCGTCCCAGAGCCCGATCAGGTCGTCGTCGGCCCGGAGCACGGTGACCGAGCAGCCGGCCATCTCCAGGCTGGTGATGTAGTTGCCGACCAGGTTGCGGGCAATGGTGACACCGGATTTCTCGAGGATCTGAGCCACCTCGTCAAACATCAGATAGAGCTCGAGGAGCGGGGTGCCGCCCATGCCGTTGAGCATCACGATCGCGCCGGAGTCTCCGGTGAAGTCCAGGTCGGACAGGATCGGCTCCAGGAGCATCTCGGCGACCTCCTTGGCCGGCGCCAGCGGCACGCGCTTGCGGCCCGGCTCACCGTGGATGCCGACGCCCATCTCCATCTCGTCCTCGGCCAGCTCGAAGGTTGGCTTGCCAGCGGCGGGCACGGTGCACGAGGTCAGGGCCATGCCCATCGAGCGGCCCCCCTCGTTGACCTTGGTGGCCAGGGCGGCACAGTCGGCCAACGAACGACCCTCCTCGGCCGCGGCGCCGACGATCTTCTCCAGCAGCACCGTCGTGCCGACTCCCCGCCGGCCAGCAGTGTAGAGCGAGTCCTGCACGGCCACGTCGTCATCGACCACGACCGACTGGACCTCGGTGCCCGCGTCGGCGGCGGCCAACTCGGCAGCCATCTCGAAGTTCATCACGTCGCCGGTGTAGTTCTTGACGATGTGCAGCACGCCCGCGCCACCGTCGACCTCCTTGGTCGCAGCCATCATCTGGTCCGGCACGGGCGAGGTGAAGACCTCGCCGGCGCACGCGGCATCGAGCATGCCGACACCGACCAGGCCACCGTGCATGGGTTCGTGGCCGGAGCCCCCGCCAGAGACCAACCCGACCTTGCCGGGCCGGATCTTCTCAGCGCGATAGACGACCCGGTTCTCCAGGTCCACCCGCAGGCGGTCGGAGTGGGCGGCAGCCATTCCTCGAAGCGCCTCGACGACGACGTCGGCGGGGTCGTTGATCAGTTTCTTCATGGCCCCAGCCAACCACCGAACGGTGCTGGCCACCAGAGGAACGGACTACTCGCTCATTCCCTCGGTCAGCGGATAGGTGCTGTAACGCGGTGTGCCTCTGTCGACCCCTCGGACCACGACGCGGAACCGGTCGACGACGCCCACCTCCCCCGGCCTGGCCTCGACCTCCCCCGGGATCTGCACGGCGCAGACCACCGTGGCCCCGACGTCGGCCGGCAGGTCCTCAGGGCAGTCGACCGACTCCAGCGTCCAGCCTCGGCCCTCGGCCTGCTGGACGATGCTGGCCTCGAGGTCCTCCGATGCGACAGGGCCCCCGCAGCCGGTGATCAGCAACACGACCGCGGCCAGCCCCAGGGTGGCCCGCGTTGCCCTGGTCCTGCCCACCACAGCCCCCGCCGCCTCCACCAGCCCGCGTTCTACTGGGTGTCCTCGGCCAACAGCGGCATCAGGGTGTATTGCACGTTGTCGCCATCCACCTCGGTGACCGTCAGCTCGTAGCGATCGAACTGGCCCTCGGGCCCACTCATCTGCACATCACAGGTCAGCGTCGCGCCCACTTCTGCGGGCAGACCTTCTGGACAGTCGACGGACGACACCGTGAGTCCATGGCCCTCGGCCTCCTCGGTGATCGTCGCCTCCAGATCATCGGCGGAGACCTCCTTGGAGCACCCACTGACCAGGAGCGCCAACGCCGCCACAGCCACCCCGAGCACAGCCTTCTGACGCATCGCCTTCTGGCGCAGTGCCTTTCGTGGCATTGCCTTCTGGCGCACTGCCTTTCGGGGCACTGCCCCTGTCAGCGCCGTCTCCTCGCCCACCGTCTGCATCTTCTGATCCCTCCCCATGGTCGACCCAGCCTGTCCCGGCCAGCCTAGCCACACGGCATACGGATCGACGCACTCACCGAGCACCGCCGCAGCGGCGCCGTCCTCAGAAGCCGAGGCGCTGCAGCTGCTTGGGGTCGCGCTGCCAGTCCTTGGCGACCTTGACGTGCAGATCCAGGAAGACCTTGTGCCCGATGATCGCCTCGATGCCGGCTCGTGCCTGCGCCCCGACATCGCGCAGCCGAGAGCCGCCCCTGCCGATGATGATCGCCTTCTGGCTCGGTCGCTCGACGAAGATGTTGACCCGCACGTCGGTCAGGGGCCGGTCCTCAGGCCGGTCCGGGCGGGGCACGACCTCATCGACCACGACGGCCAGGGAGTGCGGCAACTCATCGCGCACACCCTCCAGCGCCGCCTCCCGCACGAGCTCGGCGATCATGACGATGGTCGGCTCGTCCGTGAGCACGTCGTCGGGATAGAGCTTGGGCGAGGCCGGCAGATAGGACGCCAGCACCTCGGCCACGTCCTCAACCTGGTCGCCCTTGGTCGCCGAGCACGGCACGATCGCGTCCCAGGTGCCGAGCTGATCGATGGCGATGAGGTGCTCCGCCAGCCGCTGCCGATCGACCTTGTCGGACTTGGTCGCCAGGGCCACGACGGGCACCTTCTTGGCCCGTTGAAGGTCGGCCAGGTCACGCGCGATGAAGGCGTCGCCCGGCCCCGGTCGCTGGTCGGCCGGGAGGCAGAAACCGATCACGTCAACGTCCAGCAGCGTCTCGCGGACCAGGTCGTTGAGACGCTGGCCAAGCAGCGTGCGGGGCCGGTGCAGCCCGGGGGTGTCCACCAGGATCAGCTGATATTCCTCCGTCGTGCGGATCCCCCGGATCGCGTGCCGCGTGGTCTGCGGCTTGCTGGAGGTGATCGCGACCTTCTCCCCCACCAGGGCGTTGGTCAGGGTCGACTTGCCGGCGTTGGGTCGGCCGACGACGCAGGCAAAACCGGCGCGGTATGCCGAGGGCTCGGCCGGTTGCCGAACCGCACCCTCGTCCTGGGTCTGGTTGTCCTGGGTCGGGTCGTGCTGGGTGTTCACTCGGTGTCCTCCGACTCGTGATCGGAGCCACCCGGGGTGGCGGACTCCTCGTCGTCATCCTGCTCCGGCTCCACCCGGGCGACCAGGACGGTGGCCACCCGGCGGCGGCGGCCGGCCATCCGCTCGGCCGTCAGACGCAGCCCAGCGACCTCCGCCCAGGATCCCACGATGGGGACCATGCCGATCTCGGCCGCGAGGACCCCGCCGACGGAGTCGACGTCCTCGGTCTCGATCTCGACGTCGAACATCTCGTTGAGATCATCGACCGGCATCGTGGCGGGCACCCGGACCGAGCCGTCCTCGAGGGTCTCCACCTCCACGACGTCACGGTCATACTCGTCGGTGATCTCGCCGACGATCTCCTCGAGGATGTCCTCGATGGTGACCAACCCGGCGGTGCCGCCGTATTCGTCGATCACGATCGCGATGTGCAGCCGGTCCCGCTGCATCTCCCGCAGCAGGCCGTCGACAGACTTGGACTCGGGGATCCGCTGCACCGGGCGCATCAGCTCGGTGACCGCGTCCTTGCTGTTGTCCGCATTGGCGTTGACGGCCCGTGCGACGTCCTTGAAATAGAGGATGCCTAGCACGTCGTCCGTGCCCTCCCCGATGACCGGGATGCGGCTGAAGCCCGAGCGCAGGAACAGCGACATCGCCTGTCGCAGCGCGCGGTCCTGGCGGATCGAGACCATGTCGGGCCTGGGCACCATGACCTCGCGGGCCACGGTGTCACCCAGCTCGAAGATCGAGTGGATCATCTCGCGCTCGCCGGCCTCGATCACCGAGCTCTCCCCGGCGAGGTCGAGCAGGTCCCGCAGCTCGGCCTCGCTGGCAAAGGGCCCCTCGGCGAACCCGCGGCCGGGGGTCACCGCGTTGCCGAAGACCACCAGCACCTTGGCCAGCGGCCCGAGCAGGACGCGCAGCACCCGGATGACCGGCGCGGACATCAGCGCGACCTTTTCGACGTGCTGTCGGCCCAGGGTGCGCGGGGAGACCCCGACGACCACGAAGGAGATGACGGTCATGATGCCCACGGCGATCAGCGCCGTGCGCCAGTGGCTGTCGGTCTGGGTGTCGACGGCAACCGTCACGGCAACCGCGGTGATGGCCTCGGCCAGCACCCGCGTGAAGGCGGCGACGGCCAGATAGGGCGCCGGGTCCGCGACGATCCGGGCGAGGGCCTCGGCCCCGCGCTGGTCATCTGGCAACTGCTCGACCCGGTGCCGCGAGACGCGCAGCAGCGCGGTCTCGCTGGCGGACAGCAGGAAAGCGACGAGAGTCGCCAGGACGGCGACAACGATCAGGGTGATCAACGGCGTGCCTCAGTGCTCGGAACGGGCGTTGGGCGCCGCGGTGGTGGTGCGGCCCCGCTGGGCCAGATAGGTCAGCAGCAGGGTGCGCTGCAACTCGAACATCTCGCGCTCCTCAGCCGGCTCGGCGTGGTCGAAGCCGAGCAGGTGCAGGATGCCGTGCGTGGTCAGCAGCAGGATCTCGTCCTCGACGCTGTGACCGGCGTCCTTGGCCTGCTTGCGTGCCACGGACGGGCAGAGCACGACGTCGCCGAGCACTCCCTCGGGTGTCTCCGTGTCCGACCCCGGGCGCAGCTCGTCCATCGGGAAACTCATCACGTCGGTCGGGCCGGGCAGGTCCATCCACTGCACGTGCAGGGCCTCCATGGCCGACTCGTCGACCAGGGTGATCGCCAGCTCGGTGCGGGGGTGGACCCGCAACTGGTCGAGCACGTGCCGGCCCAGGTCGTGCAACTCCTGCTCGCCGACGGGCGAAGGCACCTCCCCGGACTCGTTGAGGACCTCGATGCTCACCGGTCACCGTCCTGCGTCCGACCCTCGTCGTGCTTGCCGTAGGCCTCGACGATCGAGCTCACGAGCCGGTGGCGCACCACATCGGCGCTGGTCAGCGTCGCGAAGTGGATGTCCTCGACACCGGCCAGGATGTCCCGGACCACACGCAGTCCCGAGCTGGTGCCCTTCGGCAGGTCGACCTGGGTGACGTCACCGGTGACGACCATCTTGGAGGCAAAGCCCAGGCGCGTCAGGAACATCTTCATCTGCTCGGCCGAGGTGTTTTGTGCCTCGTCCAGGATGATGAACGCATCGTTCAGCGTGCGGCCACGCATATAAGCCAGCGGCGCGACCTCGATCGTGCCGGACGCCATCAGGCGCGGGATCGAGTCGGGGTCGACCATGTCGTGCAGTGCGTCATACAACGGCCGCAGATAGGGGTCGATCTTGTCGTTGAGGGTGCCGGGCAGAAAGCCGAGCCGCTCGCCGGCCTCCACCGCCGGGCGGGTCAGGATGATCCGGTTGACCTGCTTGGCCTGCAGGGCCGCGACGGCCTTGGCCATCGCCAGATAGGTCTTGCCGGTGCCGGCGGGGCCGATGCCGAAGACGATGGTGTGCTGATCGATCGCGTCGACATAGCGCTTCTGGTGCAGCGTCTTGGGTCGGATCGTGCGGCCGCGGTTGCTGATGATGTTCATCGTCAGCACGTCGGCGGGGCGCTCGGCCGAGGCGCTGCGCAGCATGCCGATCGAGCGCTCGACCGCGTCCCGATTCAGCGGCTGTCCGGCCGCGGCGATCACCACGAGCTCGTCGATGAGACGCTCGATGATCGCGACGTCCTCGGAGGGACCGGTGAGGCGGAACTCGTTGCCGCGCACCATGACGTCGACGCGTGGGAACGAGCGCTCCATGGTCTTGAGCAGCTCGTCGCGCGGCCCCAGCAGGGCCGCCATCGACGTCTCCGGCGGGATCACCACCGTGTGGGCAGGCGCGGGCGCCCCCTCGCTCGGCGTCGTCTCGGTCAGGTCGGTGTCTGGGGTGGCGGCGTCAGCCGTCCCAGGATGGTGAGGGTCTGTCATCAGGTGGCCGAGTCTAGCGTTGCCCCGGGCCGACAGGCCCGAGCTTTTGGGCACCCAGCACGTGGACGTGCACGTGGAAGACCTCCTGGCCGGCGTCAGCCCCCACATTGCTCACGACGCGGTAGCCGCTGTCCTCGATGCCCTCACGGCGCGCGACCTCGCGTGCTGCTGTGAACAGCTCCGCCACGCTGGTCGGGTCGTCGTCAGCCATCTGGCCCAGGGTGTCCTCGTGGGACTTGGGGATCACCAGGACGTGGCTGTTGGCCCGCGGCGTGATGTCGCGAAAGGCCAGGACGGTGTCGGTCTCATAGACCGTGTCGTTGGGGATGTCCCCCGCCACGATCGTGCAGAAGAGGCAGTCGCTCGATGTCGCCATGCCTCAACGTTAGCCGGGCACGCCGACGAAGCAGTGCTCGCCTCAGGCCGGTCGGGAGCGGGCCGCGGTGGTGACCGCCGCCAGACCGGCCACCACCGAGGCGATCGCGACGGCGAGGAACGCACTGTGGTGCGAGCCGGCATACAGCGCGGTGAACACGGCACCGACCACGGCGAGGATCACGGCAGAGGCGAGTGCCTCACTGACCTGGAGCGAGGACGAGTTCCGTCCGAGCACCGCGGGGGCGGACAGGCGCATCGTCAACAGCGAGGTGGTCGGATAGGCGATGCCGACCCCCGCCTGGGTCAGCCCCCAGATGACCAGCACCGTCCAGCCGGGCCAGTCCAGCCAGACCGAGACGACCAGCAGGCTCAGGCCGAGCAGGGTGATCGAGGTGCCGGTCACCATGACCCGCACCCGGTCGACCGTGTCCCGCAGGCTGCCCTGGAGCCAGGAACCGCCGGCCCAGGTCACCGCACCCACCGCCAGGGCCGCGCCTGCCTCGGCGGGGCTGTAGCCGTGCAGGTCCTGCAACAGCAGCGGCAGGTAGGCCTCGGCAGCCATGAAGGAGGCACCGATCGCGCCCCGCGCGGAGATCACCGAGGGCAGACCGCGGCCGAGCGTGAAGGTGCCCGGCGGCATGAGCCGCCAGGCCGCGACCCCGAGCGCGATGGCGAAGGGCAGCCCGATCAGCACGTCCCGCGCCGAGATCTCCTCCCCACCCAGGTTGAGCACCCCGACGCTGCCAGCGGCCAGCACCGCCCACAGGATCGTGCTGACGCTGAGATAGGGCGCGTCCTCGCTGGGCTCGGTGCGTCCCAGCGCCGGCAGCAGCACGGCGACGCTGATCACCACGAGCGGCACGACGCTGAGGAAGACCCAGCGCCAGCCGGCATGCTCGACCAGCAGACCGGTCACGACGGGGCCGATCAGTCCTGGCAGCACCCAGGCGGCCGCGAGCAGCGAGAACATCCGGGGCCGCAGGTCATCGGGGATCCCCTGCGCGATCACGACATAGATCGCCACCATCGCCAGGCCGGTGCCCAGTCCCTGCAGACCGCGAGCGGCGACGAACAGCTCCATGCTCGTGCTCAGGCCAGCGCCCAGCAGGCCCGCGCTGAAGGTCGCGGCACCCACGAGCAGCACCGCGCGCGGCCCGGAGCGGTCGGTCCACCAGCCACCCAGGATCATCCCGATGACGCTGGCGGCGATGGTGGCGCCGAAGGCCAGGGCATACAGCCCCAGCCCGTCCAGCGCCCTCGCCACGGTGGGCATGGCCGTGCCGACGGCGATGTATTCGATCGCGAACAGCGAGATCAGCGCCGTCGTCCCGATCGAGACCGGCCGGTTCTCCGGAGAGAGCAGCGAGAGCGCGGGCGAGGAAGATCGTGCGGGAGCCGGCTGGCCCGTCAGGCCCATCGGGACCGACCGCTGAGCAGAGCGATCGCGGCGGCCCCGGCCGTCGAGGTGCGCAGGACGGTGCTGCCCAGGCGGACGGTGCGGGCTCCGGCCCCCACCATCGCCTGGGTCTCCTCCGGGCTGATGCCACCCTCCGGGCCGACCACCAGCAGCACCTCGCCGCTGGGTGGCAGGTCCACGCCCGCCAGGGGCTCGGTGGCCTCCTCGTGGAGCACGAGGGCGAGGTCGGCCGCCGCCACGCGCTCCATCACCGCCCGCCGGTCAGCCAACGGGGCGATCGCAGGCACCCGCGCCCGCCGGGCCTGCTTGGTCGCGGCGCGCACGGTGCGCTCCCACTTGGCCTGTCCCTTGGCGGCGCGCTCGCCCCGCCAGACCACGACGCTGCGGGCAGCGGCCCAGGGCACGACCTCGTCGACGCCCAGCTCGGTGCCGACCTCAATGGCCAGCAGGTCGCGGTCACCCTTGGCCAGTGCCTGCACCAGTGTGAAGCGCGGATCGGCCGCTGGCTCGTCGCCGATCTCCTCGACCGTCAGCGTGAGCTCGCCCCTGCCGACGGCACTGACCCGGCCGTGGGCCTGCCGCCCGGTGCCGTCGGCCACGAGGATTTGCTCACCCACCGCGAGGCGGGTCACCGTGGCCGCGTGCTTGCCCTCCGGCCCGTCGAGGCGGACCGCCTCACCGACGGCGACGGCGGCCAGGGCCCCGTCGTCGACGAAGAACAGCGGCGCGCTCACCGTGCGGAGAAGGCTTCCTTGAGTTTGCCGAGGAAGCCGTTGTTGGCAGGTGCGAGCCGGCCCTCGGGGCGGGACTCTCCGCGCTCCTCGGCCAGCCGGGCCAGCAGGTCACGCTGGTTGTCGTCGAGCTTGGTCGGCACCCGCACGTCCAGGTGGACGATGAGGTCGCCACGACCCGAGCCGCGCAGGTGGGTCACACCCTGCCCGTCCAGGGTGACGGTGTCCTGCGGCTGGCTGCCGGCCTGCAGGTCGACCTCGGTCGGACCGTCGAAGGTCTCCACGGTCAGCGTCGCGCCGAGGGCCGCGGCGGTCATCGGGACCTGGACCGAGCAGTGCAGGTCATCCCCGCGCCGGCGGAAGGTGTCGTGCGGGCGGACCGCGATCTCGACGTAGAGGTCACCCGCTCCGCCACCACCGGGGCCGACCTCACCCTCGCCGGACAGCTGGATGCGGGTGCCGGAGTCAACCCCGCCCGGCACCTTGATGGTCAGGTCACGACGCGCGCGGATGCGCCCGTCACCGGCGCAGTCGACACACGGCTGCTCGATGATCTCGCCGAACCCACGGCACTCGGGGCACGGACGGGTGGTCATCACCTGGCCCAGGAAGGAGCGCTGCACCGACTGGACCTCTCCGCGGCCCGAGCAACTGGAGCAGGTGCGGGTGCCGGTGCCGGGCTGGCTGCCGGAGCCGGTGCAGGTGGCACACCGGGTCGCGGTGTCGATGACCACGGTCTCCTGGTTGCCGAAGACGGCCGTGCGCAGGTCGATGTCCAGACGCACGAGAGCATCCTGGCCGCGCTGGGTGCGCGAGCGCGGGCCACGGGATCCGGCCGCCGCACCCCCAAAGAAGGCGTCCATGATGTCCGTGAAGCTGAACCCCTGGCCGAAGTTCTGGTTCGCCCCGGCATACGGATCCTGGCCCCGGTCGTAGGCCGCCCGCTTGGTGGAGTCCGACAGCACGTCGTAGGCCTGGCTCACCTTCTTGAACTCAGCCTCTGCCTCGGGTCCCGGGTTCACGTCAGGGTGCAGGCGACGCGCCCGCTTGTGATAGGCCTTCTTGATGTCCTGTGCGTTGGCGTCACGGGACACGCCGAGATCGGCGTAGTAGTCGTTCACTGAAAAACCTCTCTAGCTGTCCAGGATCTCGGACACGTAGTGCGCGACCGCCCGCACCGACGTCATCGTCGTCGGGTAGTCCATCCGGGTCGGACCGACGACACCCAGGCCGCCGGCACTGCCGTAGTTGGTCGTGATCACCGACGTCGACTGGAAGCCCTCGTAAGGGTTCTCGGCACCGATGCTCACCGCAACAGCGTCGTCGTCGATCAACGTGCTCATGCTGGACATCAACTTCAGCAGGACCACATGTTCTTCCAAGGCCTCGAGCACAGGCCCGATGGAGCGAGGGAAGTCAGTGACCACGCGGGCCAGGTTGGCGGTGCCGGCCAGGACCACGCGCTCCTCAGTCTGCGCCAGCAGGGCGTCTCCGAGCGAATCGACCACTGCCTCGGCCACCGGTCGGTCGGCCTGCGCGATGGTCTCCAGCGCCGCGCCCAGGCGGGCCGAGACGTCCGGCAGCGGCCGGCCTGTTGCCTCGGCGTTGAGCATGGCCCGGACGTCCTGGATGGTCTGCTCGCCGCCCAGACCGGTCATCTCCCGGCCGACGTCGACAACACGCTGCTCGACCCGCCCGGTGTTGACGATCAGGACCACCATCAGGCGCGATCCGCCCACGGCGACCAGCTCGATGTGCCGGACCGTGGAGCGCGACAGCGAGGGATACTGCATGACCGCGACCTGATTGGTCAGCGAGGCCAGCAGCCGCACCGAGCGGCCGACGACGTCGTCGAGGTCGACCGCGCCGGCCAGGAACTCCTCGATCGCCCGGCGCTCGGCCTTGGTCATCGGTTTGATGGCGGCCAGACGGTCGACAAAGAGCCGATAACCCGCGTCGGTGGGAATGCGTCCTGCGCTGGTGTGCGGGGCCGCGATCAGGCCCTCCTCCTCCAGCAGCGCCATGTCGTTGCGGACGGTCGCGGCCGAGACGCCCAGCTGGTGGCGCTCCAGCAGCGCCTTGGAGCCGACCGGCTCAGACGTGCGCACATAGTCCTGGACGATGGCACGCAGCACGTGCAGCCGTCGTTCGTCGCTGGTCACACCGGTCACCTCCTTCGCCCCTGGCACTCTGACCTGCCGAGTGCCAGTCTACGACGAAGTCCGGCTCCAGCGTGTGTTCTGGGAGAGCCAGCACGCGTTTCCCTGTGAGATTGACGACACGCCGTCGCCGTGAGTGGCCCCAGGGGCGGCAGTGCCAGTACAACTGAGGTGGTTGCCCTGCCTGGTATGAGCCTGCAGGGACCCCGGCTTGTCCAGAGCCGTCACAGATGAGGTGTGGGCCCTTCGCGCAGTATGAGTGCGCGAAGGGCCCACGGTGTGTCCGGCGTGATGCTCCGAACGACCAGACAAGGAGTCGATGGCTCGCGCCACCCCATCACGGGTGGTGGTCACCGGGACGAGCCCGGATCGCGAATCCACGACGAAGCCTTGCGGTCAGCGCCTCGTCTCCGAGGTGCGTAGGACAGTTCTAGCCTCCTTCCGCGGCCAGCGCAAGGGGTCCCGGCAGAAAAGTTTGAGAACTTTGGCATGTCACGGCGTGTCGCGACAGGAAACGCCGCCACGCATGCTCCGGGAGCAGCCACGACGGACCGGCGGTTGTCCTCGTCGTGTCGTGTTGTCTCGTCGTGTCGTGGCGTCTCGACGTGTCGGGGACGTCCTGTCGGTGTCGGTCCCTACGCTGGTCGGGTGAGTGATCGATATGGCACCGACGTCCTGTCCGGTGACTGGCGCGCCCCGCGCGGCGGCCGGGCCGTCCCCACCGAGGCCGAGACCGGCCTCGTCGTCGAGGACGTCCAGACCGGCTATGTGGGCGCCATTGTGCAGGTCGAGAAGGCCGGCGGCATGCAGGTGGTGCACCTGGAGGACCGCCGCGGCAGAGTCAAGGGCTTCCCCCTGGGCCCCGGCTTCCTCCTGGACGGCAAGCCGGTCGTGCTCACTCCCCCGACGGCCGCGGCCCGCCAGGCGCTCACCGCAGCCAGGGCAGCGACCTCCCGCACTGCCAGCGGCTCCCGGGCCGTGGCGCACGCGCCTGCCAAGGTCGCCGCGGGCTCACGCATCTTTGTCGAGGGGCGCCACGACGCCGAGCTCGTGGAGAAGATCTGGGGCGACGACCTGCGCGTCGAGGGTGTCGTGGTCGAGCTCCTCGAGGGCGTGGACGACCTGTCGGCCGTCATCCGCGACTTTGCGCCGTCCCGAGACCGCCGGATGGGCGTGCTGGTCGATCACCTGGTGCCCGGCACCAAGGAGGACCGCATCGTGCGCGCCGCCGAGAAACTGCCCCAGTCGCGCTGGGTGCGCATCCTCGGCCACCCCTATGTCGACGTCTGGCAGTCCGTTCGCCCCGCCCGCCTGGGTCTGGACGCCTGGCCGGTCATCGAGCGGGGGCGGCCGTGGAAGCAGTCCGTGCTCGCCGAACTAGGCTGGGCCCATGCCACGCAGGCCGATGTTGCGCGAGGATGGAAACAGATCCTGGCCACCGTGCGTTCTTACAGTGACCTCGAGCCCTCGCTGCTGGCCAGCGTCGAGGAACTGATCGACTTCGTCACCGTCCCACAGGAGGACTGACATGACAGACAACCCGCAGTGGCAGGAGGGGCAGCCTCCGCCGCCCCCGCCGAACAACCCTGAGCCCCACGGCACCGCAGGACAGCCGTATGCCGGTGGGCCGGCACAGCCACCCAACGCACCCCAGCAGGGCGACGGCTGGCAGAACCAGCAGGGTCAACCCCAGCACGGCCAGCCCCAGAGCGGTTGGTCCCAGCAGGGTCAACCCCAACAGGGTCAACCCCAGGGCGGTTGGCAGGGGCAAGGCGCCTATCAGCACAACCAGCAGCCCGCGGGTGATGAGCGCACCTGGATGATCCTGGCCCACCTGTCCGCACCGATTGCCATGATCGTGAGCGCGGGATGGCTGACCATCCTCGGCCCGTTGCTGGTGTGGCTGTTCAAGAAGGACAGCAGCCCAGCGGTGCGTCAGGCAGCAGCTGGCGCCTTCAACTTCAATCTCTCGTTCTGGCTGATGACCGTCGTGGGCTGGATCTGCTTCTTCACCATCGTCCTGATCCCGGTCGCCCTCATCATCTGGGTCGTCGTCTTTATCGTGGCGGTCTACACCCACCTGCGCGGTGCGTGGCTGGCGTCCAAGGGAGAGATCTACAAGTACCCGTTCCAGCTGCCGGTCCTGAGCTGACTGCGCCCCAGGTCAGCTGGCGAGCAGGCGGTGCACGACCGTGTCCGCCAGCAACCGGCCGCGCACGGTGAGGACCGCGCGGCCGGCCAGGGCGGCACGCCCGTCGATCAACTCGTCCGCGATCAGGCCAGCGACGGCGCCGCGCCCGGCACCGTCCACCAGACGCAGGTCCAGCCCCTCGACCAGGCGGATGCCGAGCAGGATGTCCTCGTCATGACGCTGCTCCGCCGTCAGCACCTCGCGGCCCGCCCCCGGCGAGACGCCTGAGGCGACGCGATCGGCATACGGCGCAGGGTGTTTGACGTTCCACCAGCGCACGCCACCGACGTGGCTGTGGGCTCCCGGACCGATCCCCCACCAGTCGGCGCCGCGCCAGTAGTTGATGTTGTGCAGACACCGATTCGCCTCTGCCCGAGCCCAGTTGCTGATCTCATACCAGCCATACCCGGCACCCGCGAGGATCTGCTCGGCCAACTCATACTTGTCGGCCTCATCGTCGTCATCGGGCATGGTGACGACGCCGCGGCGCACCTGCGCGGCCAGCTTGGTGCCCTGCTCAACCACGAGCGCATACGCGCTCACGTGGTCTGGCCGCAGCTCGATCACCGACTCCAGGCTGGTGCGCCAGTCCTCCAGCGACTCCCCCGGTGTCCCATAGATCAGATCGAGGCTGACCTGCATGCCTGCTGCTCGCACGGCAGCGACCGCTGTGCTCACGTTGGCCGGGTTGTGGGTGCGCTCCAGGGTGGCCAGCACGTGCGGCACGGCCGACTGCATCCCCAGGCTGACCCGCGTGAAACCGCCGGCCGCCAACTCCTCGGCCACCGCCGGGGTGATGGTGTCCGGGTTGGCCTCGGTCGTGACCTCGGCGCCGGGCTCGAGGCCGAACTGCTCACGGATCCCGTCGAGCACCCGCACCAGGTCGCGGGGCGGCAGCATCGTGGGGGTGCCACCCCCGACGAAGACGGTTGCCACCTCAGGGACGTTGTCCCCCAACACTTCCCGCGCAATGCCCAGCTCGGCGAGGGCTGCGTCTGCATAGGTGTCCACGGTCGCGCCGTGACCGCCCAGCTCGGGCACGGTGTAGGTGTTGAAGTCGCAATAGCCGCAACGCACCCGACAGAACGGCACGTGCACATAGAGCCCGAACGGAGCCTTCCCCACGTCGGCACTGGCACCCGCCGGGAGCCGACCATCCGCAGGCACGGGCTCACCCACGGGCTGGACTGACGGCATACGGCCCATTGTCTCAGCAGTTGCGCTGCGGCAGTGCATCCGGCCGCCGGTGGGACACCCGTTGTTCACCAGAGGGTTCTAAGGTGCCAACGTGCAACAAGAGCTGCGTGAATACATCGATCAGTTGCGTTCTGAGGGCTACACGGTCCGCGACGACCGCGGCTCCGACCCGGACCTGATCACCCCGGACGGGCGTGCCGTGGACACCTGGCGCGAGGACTATCCCTACGACAGCCGGCTGTCGCGCAGCTACTACGAGGTCGAGAAGTGGCTGCTGCAGGTCGAGTTGCTGAAGTTTCAGTACTGGCTCAAGGACATCGGCAAGCGAGCCGTCATCGTCTTTGAGGGGCGGGACGCGGCGGGCAAGGGCGGTGCGATCAAGCGATTCATCGAGCACCTCAACCCCCGTGGCGCACGGGTGGTCGCACTCACCAAGCCCACCGAGAAGGAGCGCGGCCAGTGGTACTTCCAGCGCTATGTCGAGCACCTGCCGACTGCTGGTGAGATCGTGCTGTTCGACCGCTCCTGGTACAACCGGGCCGGCGTCGAGCGGGTGATGGGCTTCTGCACCGACGACGAGTATGAGCTGTTCATGAAGCAGGCGCCGGTGTTCGAGGAGATGATCACTGACAGCGGCACCCACCTGACGAAGTTCTGGTTCTCGGTGACCCAGTCCGAGCAGCGCACGCGCTTTGCCATCCGGCAGCTGGACCCGGTGCGGCGCTGGAAGCTCTCACCGATGGACCTGGAGTCCCTCGACAAGTGGGAGGCCTACACGGTCGCCAAGGAGGAGATGTTCCGGCGCACGGACTCCGACCACGCGCCGTGGACCACCATCAAGTCCAACGACAAGAAGCGCTCGCGACTCAACGCGATGCGCTCCTTCCTGGGTCAGTTCGACTATGCCGACAAGGACCACAGCGTCGTGCTGCCTCCGGACCCGCAGCTGGTCAAGCGGGCGCGTTTCACCACCGGCGACTGACCGCGTCGCCGACGCGGGCGTCCTGCACGACGTCGTTGGCTGCACCCCCGCGCTCCCCCACCCCACCGCGGCGCTCACCACTCGTGGGTCAATCTCGCGCACCAGAGCAACACCCAGACTCCCACCAGACTCGGCAGGGGCTGACTCCCCCACCCCACCGCGGCGCTCACCACTCGTGGGTCAATCCCGCGCACCAGAGCAACACCCAGACTCCCCACCAGACTCGTGGGCGGCTCGTATCGCCGTCAGCCCTGGTCCCCGGGCATGCTGAGCACACTGCAGGTCGGTGAGCAGGGGGACGGCTGGCCTGTCCAGCCACGCTGAGCCAACGTCTGGGCGAGATCCTGGGCAACATCGCACGGCTCGTCGTCGACATCCCACCACGTCGCGCGGAGCGTGAGGACACCGCGTGCGCTGGCTTTTCGGTCGCGCCGCCGATCCGATCTGAACCGGCCAGCATGAAACGCCAACCCGTCGACCTCGGCAGAGACCGCAAACTCTTCGTTGAGGAAGTCCGCTCGGCTCCGACCCGAGACAACCTGCATGACGAAGCCCGGCAGCCCGTGCTCACGCACGACTCTGTGGAGGAACCTGTGCTCGGCCAGGCTCTCCACCCCCTCCTCCACATCGCCCAGGATCAGCCGCAGCGGGCGGCGCATGCGGTGGGCACGTCTGGACGCAAGCTCCATGCTGATGCGTTCGGGCGCAGTGAAGCCCTTCTGGCAGGCCTTTGCCGTCACGGCGATGATGTCATCCACCACAGCACCCGGCAGGTCTGCCAGGTCGACGATCGCACGCTGCACCGAGGTCACGTGGTAGCCGTTCACGTGGCGCGCCCTGGGCATATCGCGCAGGCGCACGAGCACTGCACCGTCGACCCGGCGACGGCGGTCATGCGGGACGAAGACCGTCCATCGCGAAGGAACAGACTGCAGACCCCAGGCCCACAGCACGGAGTCATGGCCGAGGACAGCGTCCGGGCCCGCTGCCAGGAGCACCCCGTGGGCAACTGCCTCGTCGCTCACCGGGCCGCTGTGCGTGAGGTAGACACCGCGGTGCAGTCGCTGCCACTGCCCACCCTTGCTGCGCGCACGGACTGTCCCAGGGGTGAGCCCGGCCTCGAGCGCCTGCTGCACACTGATCACACCGTGCTGGCGACTGGCAACTCGCTTCCAACTCACCGCCCCACCGTGGCAGATTCTGACCCGACCGTTGTCGCTTGTCCACAGGGCGCACGCGTCCGGCCGCCCAGTCTCTCGCTGGGCCTCGACGCTGGCATCTCGTGGGTCATTCTCGCGCACCAGAGCAACAGCCAACTTCCCCACCAGCCGCCAAGCTGCCTGGTGCGAAACGGGCCCGTCCTGAGAACCCGCTTGCGCGGTCCATCGGCTCTATGGTTCACTAGTCGAGTAATGAACCAGCGAAGGAGCGTCCATGTTCGAGGGTCGTGAACCGATCTACCACCAGATCGCCGAGGCGATTCGTGGCGAGGTCCTCTCCGGCGCGCTCGAGGAGGAGGACCAGGTCATGTCGACCACCCAGTACGCGACGACCTACCGCATCAACCCGGCCACGGCCGCAAAAGCGTTTGCGCAACTGGTCGATGAGGGGGTTCTCTACAAGAGGCGAGGTGTCGGCATGTTCGTGGCACCGGGGGCCGCCGAGGCCCTGCGGTCACAGCGCCGCCAGGCCTTCTTTGCCGAGCGACTCGACCCGGTCATCCGGGAGGCAGGGCTGCTCGGCCTCAGCACCAGCGACCTGAGCGCCTACCTCGAGTCCCATGCTGCCCCCACGGTCGCCCCCACCACGACCTCCCCCGCCACGGTCGCCCCCACCACGATCTCCCCCGCCCCACAGACCACGAAGGAGCCACGATGACCGGCTACCAGGTCCACACCGAGAGCCTCGGCGTGAGCTATGGCGACAGCCCGGCCCTGACCGGCGTCAGCCTCGACCTTGCCCCCGACCGCATCCACGGTCTGCTGGGCCGCAACGGCGCGGGCAAGACGACGCTGATGTCGGTGCTCGCCTCGCTGCGTCGCGGCACCGGCACCGTGCTGGTCGACGGGCAGGAACCCTTCGAGAACGAGGCGGTGATGGAGAACACCTGCCTCATCCGGGAGAGCGGCGACCTGCTCGTCGACGAGAGGCTCACCACCAACCTCAGCTTCCTCGAGGGGGCCCGTCCCCACTTCGACCGCGCCTATGCCGAGTCACTCATGGAGGCCTTTCGCCTCAAGCCCAGGAAGAAGCCCCAGGCGCTCTCTCGCGGCCAGGCCTCGGCCTTCGGCGCGATCGTGGGCCTGGCCAGCCGGTCACCCCTGACGATGTTCGACGAGGTCCACCTGGGCATGGACGCCCCCTCGCGGCAGCGCTTCTATGACGAGTTGCTGCGCGACTTCGCCGAGCACCCTCGCACCATCGTGCTCTCCAGCCACCTGATCAGCGAGATCGAGCACATGCTGGAGACCGTCACGGTCCTGCACGAGGGCAAACTGCTGCTCTCCAGCGAGGCGGACGACCTGCACACCAACGGCGCAACGCTCACCGGCCCCGCAGAGATCGTCGATCGGCACACCGCCGGTCAGCAGGTGGTCGGCACCCGCGATCTAGGGCCGACCCGACAGGTCACCGTCTTCGGCAACCTGGACGAGGCCGCCCTGGCAGCGGCCGAGCGGGAGGGACTGCAGGTCGGCGCCGTCCCCCTGCAGGACCTGTTCATCCACCTGACCGACACGCAGTCCGACGAGGAGGCCTCATGACCACCGTCACCGAAGCTCCCGCCACAGCCCGGCGCACGCCGCAGTGGCGCAGTGCGCTGACCTACCTGCTCTCTGCCTACGTCTACATGTTGACGCTCTGGTTCTGGGCGATTGCCCTGCCGGTCGTCGCGATCATCATGTTCATCGTCGGCCAGAACGTGGACCAGGTCACCTCCTCAGGTGTCGCCTTCCTGCACCACGGCGCCCTGTGGTTCCCGTTCAGCATCGCGATCATCCTGTCCGTCACCTATCTGCCGATCCACGTGGCCAACGGCATGACCCGCCGGTCCTTCACCCAGGCCGCACTCTGCGTCAGTGTGGTCGTCGGCCTGCTCAACGCCGCGATCGCGACCGGCGCCCTGCTCATCGAGCGGGAGATCTATGACGTGATCGGCTGGGTCCACGGCGGCAACGACGGCTCAGGCATCCCGCTGTTCAACGGCGGGGTCCTGGTCTATGCGATGGGGCTGGCGCTCCTGTTCATCGCCGGCCAGCTCAGCGGCTCCCTCATCGGGATCGCCTACTACCGCCTCGGCGGCATCATCGGCACCGTGGCGCTGCCACTGTGTCTTCTGCCACTGGCCGCCGTCGGCCTCCTCGGCCTCGGCGAGGGTGTCCAGTGGAACCCCTGGAGCTGGACGGCCGACATCGCCCCGTGGGGCACGATCGCCGCCGTCCTCTCCCTCATCGCCGCCGCGGGGGTCTTTCACCTCCTCGTGCGCGACGTCGCCATCGACAGCAAGGACTGACCATGACCAACACACCCACCACCCGTATGCCGAGTGCCACCACCTCCTCCCCCGTCACCGAGACCGTGGTCTCGGTGAGTGGGCTCCGCAAGACCTACGGTGACAAAGTTGCCGTTGACGACGTCTCGTTCGAGGTCGGCCGCGGCGAGATCGTGGGCATCCTGGGGCAGAACGGCGCCGGCAAGACCACCACGGTGGAGGCCCTGGCGGGCCTGCGCACCGCCGACGGCGGGACCGTCTCCGTGCTCGGGCTCGACCCGCAGCACGACCCGGCCCCGGTCCGCGAGCTCCTCGGTGTCCAGCTGCAGGAGTCGCGACTGCCCGCCAAGCAGCGGGTCGTCGAGGCTCTGCGTCTCTACGCGTCGTTCTACACCGACCCCAGGGACCCGGAGGAGCTCATCACCCTCCTGGGCCTGCAGGAGAAGCGGGACACGGCATACGAGAACCTGTCCGGCGGGCAGAAGCAGCGCCTGTCCATCGCCCTGGCGCTCGTCGGCAACCCCCAGGTCGCCATCCTGGACGAGCTGACCACCGGGCTGGACCCGCAGGCCCGCCGGGAGACCTGGGACCTGATCGAGGCCGTCCGCGACAGCGGGGTCACCATCCTGCTCGTCACCCACTTCATGGATGAGGCCGAGCGTCTCTGCGACCGGGTGATCGTCATCGACGGCGGCCGGGTCATCGCCCAGGGCACACCGGGCGAGCTGGCACGCGGCGACCGCACCGGCGTCACCTTCCGGATGCGGCTCCCGCAACCCCTCGATGCGGCCCTGCTGGCCGACATCGAGTCGGTGACCTCGATGCGCGAGGTCGGCCTCGACCTGGAGGTCACCGGCGGACCCACCGTGCTGCCCGACGTCATCATCGCCCTGCACTCCTGCGGCCTGGTGCCCACCGAGGTGCAGACCATCAGCCCGAGCCTCGAGGACGCCTTCGTCGCCCTCGTGGGCCGCCCACCAGAGGAGAACCCATCATGACCACCGCGACCCTCGCACCGGCACGCAGCCACACCGGCACGCGTGGCCTGTCCACCCTGATCGGCGCAGAGCTCAAACTGTTCCTGCGCGATCCCGGCAACGTCTTCTTTGTGGTGGCCTTCCCCACGGTCCTGCTGATCGGCATGGGTTTCGCCATCCCCGGGATGCGCGATCCCATCACTGACCTGCCCGAGCCCTGGCTCGGCATGCGTGCCGTCGACCTGTTTGCCCCGCTCATGCTGTGCGTCGCGGCCGCCACCGCCGGGCTGAGCACCGTGCCGGCCTACCTGGCTAGCTATCGCGAGACCGGCGTGCTGCGCCGCATGTCCACCACCCCGATGCGCCCCCAGGGCGTGCTGATCGCCCAGGCGGTCGTGCAGCTCCTCGGCGTCGCCGCCGGTGGCGCCCTGGCACTTGCCGTCGCGTTCCTGGTCTTTGACACGCCCATGCCACAGAATCCCGCCCTGGCCCTGCTCGTCTTCCTCCTGGCCACCGCCTCGATGTTCGGCATCGGCGTGCTCATCGGCGGTCTGGCCTCCAAGGGCGCCACCGCCTCGGGTTACGGCATGCTCGTCTACTTTCCGATGCTCTTTATGGCCGGTCTGTGGACTCCTGGTCCGTTGATGCCGGACGCGGTGGCCACGATCGCGACCTACACCCCGCTCGGCGCCGCGTCCCAGGCGATGAACGACGCCTGGTTCGGCCTCGGTATGCCGTGGGTCCAGCTGATCGTCATGCTCGCCTGGACCGTGGCCATGTTCGGCCTCGCCGCGCGCACCTTCAAGTGGGAGGTCTGAGCGCCACCAGCACCACCAGCACCACCAGCACCCGAAGACGAGAGCCTTACCGTGCACCCGGACAGGCAACGTCGCCCGCTGCGACTCGACACACCGCGCTGACCTGCGGTGATGTCGACGCCCGCGCGACGTTGCCTGTCTCAATGCACAGTCAGGGGCCCGGCGAGGAGGCCAGAGTCGCACTGGCGCCGTGGCCGGTGCGCTCGGTCGGCACTGGGAGCCGGTCGTCGTGCGCTCGGTCGGCAGGGGGCGGCGCCGTGGGGGCGCGACTACAGCAGGCCGCGGTCGCGGGCCAGGGCCGCGGCCTCGGTGCGGCCCGAGGCGCCCAGCTTGGCCAGGATGTTGGAGACATGGACGCTGACGGTCTTGGTGCTGATGAACAACTGCTTGGCGACCTGGCCGTTGGAGCGCCCCTGGGCCACGAGGGTGAGCACCTCGCGCTCACGCGGCGTGAGCTCCGGCGCCCTCTGGAGAGCCCCGTCTGCCCCCGGTGCCGCCCCACCCGCGGGAGCAGCGGCGCCCGGCTCCAGCAGGGAGAGCTCGGCGAGCAGGGGCAGGGCCCCCAGCCGGGTCGCCGTCTCGCGAGCGCTCGCTGCCTGCTCCCGGGCAGCAGACGTCTCCCCCTGAGCGCGCAGCACCGCCGCCAGCCGGGCGCGGGAGCGAGCCGTCTCGAACGGGTGCCCGAGCGTCTCGAAGGCCTCGACCGATTGCTCCCAGGCGGCCCTCAGCTCGTCCTCTCCCACGGGCTCGACGCCGGTGAGCCAGCGCAGCCGCAGCAGCTCTGCCCTCAGGCGCAGGTGCCAGGCACGCCCCTCCGGCCCCATTGTGCGGCTCCCCTGCTCGCGCGCCTCGATGTTCTGGCGTGCTGCGTCCGTGATCGCCGTGACCCGCTCGAGCAGACCGGCCCGGTCGGACTGTGCCACGGAGGCGATGTTGTTGCCCATCTGACCCAGCAACAGGCCGGCCAGTCGGACCTGAGCCGCAAACCAGGACACCGACCACAGTTTCGAGACCGTGGTGACGACCTCCTGATAGGTCTGCTCCGCTCGCTCCAGCCTGCCCTCGTCGCCATAGACGTCGATGGCGGCCGCTCCCGCGGTGATGGCATGCCACCCGTCCTCGGCCCACGCCCCGCGCGACCGGTCCGCGAGACTCGTCGCGGCGGGGTCACCCCGCCCCGCGGCCACCACCAACCGCAGCGACTCCAACAGCGCCCCGGCAGCGGGCGGGGCGTGCTCCCCGGTGCTGTCCGCAACGTGCTCCGCCGCAACCCAGTCACCGGCCATGTAGGCCGTGATGCCGCTGAGCATCCGCGCGTCGAAGCCATAGGGCCCCCACGTCCGGCCGCTCGTGCGGGCCAGATCAGCGGCGTCGCTGTAGGCCCGCCGGGCCTGCGCGAGGTCCCCGACCTCGAGCAGGGCACCACCGAGTTGGTGGAGCCCGCGCACGACCGCTGACGGCTCTCCCCGCTCCCTGGCTCGAGCGACGACATCCCCGAGGGCCTCGGCGGACGCCTGGGGGTCGCCGAGGAACTCCTGCAACCGCGCGAGCGTGGTGGAGGCGTCGACGGCGGTCCCAGCCAGGTCCAGCTCGTCGGCGAGGTCCAGCGCAGCCTGTGCCACCCGGACCGCGTCCTCGAAACGGTCGACGGAGATATAGGCCCGTGCGTGGACCGCCAGGGCAGTGGCGCGCAGTCGCCGCGACGACGACGAGATCACGTCCAGGGCCTCCGTCGTGGCCTCCAGCGGCAGTCCCGCCTTCTGGTCGCTGAGCAGCGCCGCCCGGGCCATCCCCAGCAGCAACCGCGCCCGGTCGTCCCCCGCAGGTGGCGCAGCCGGGCCGTCCAGGGCGCCGCGGTGCAGCGCGTAGGAGCGCGGCGCATGCCCGGCGTCCACGAGGGCCTCGCCCGCCCGCACCGTGAGCCGGACCCGATCGATGTCGGCCTGCTCGGCCACCGTGGGGTCCTCCAGCAGCTGCAGCGCCAGCTGATAGTGCTCGGCCGCCTCGTCGGGGCCACCCACCTTCATCGCGTCGTCACCCGCCTCGACGCTCGCCGTGACAGCAGTCACCAGGTCGTGCGCAGCACGGGCGTGACGCGCCAACTCAGCAGAGACGCCGAGCGCCCGACCGCCCGAGATCGCTCGCACGTAGGCGCGGTGGAGCCGTGTGCGCTCCCCAGGGAGCAGATCGTCATAGACGGCCTCGGCCTGCAGCGCGTGCCGGAAGGCGTAGGACGTGCCATCGGGCACCAGCACATTGGCCTCCACCGCCGCTCGCACGGCAGTGTCGAGCTCTGCCTCAGACAGATCCATGACCGCAGCCAGCAGGTCGTGACCTACCCGGCGTCCGGCCGCAGCAGCGGCGCGCACCATCCTCTGGGCCGGCTCGTCCAACCGATCGAGCCGGAGCAGCAACAGGTCGGCCAGGTCCGCGGGCAGCGCGTCCCTGCCAGTCTCGCTGGCCTCCAGGAGCTCCTCGGCGAAGAAGGCGTTGCCCTCGGCGCGACGGACGATCTCCTGCACCCGATCCTCGGCGAGATCGCCGCCGTCGCTGCGGGCATCATGGACGGTGTGCACCAGACGGCGCACGTCGGTGTCCGCGAGCGCCTCGAGAGCCAGCCGCTCCACACCGGGGATGCGGCCCCACTCATTCACCGCATGGCGCAGCGGGTGGCGCCGGTGCAGGTCGTCGCTGCGATAGGACACCAGCAGGCTCACCGACCCAGCAAAGCCGCGCCCGAACAGGAACGAGATCACGTCCCGGGTGGAGCGGTCGGCCCAGTGCGCGTCCTCGAGGACGACCAGCAGCGGTCCCAGCTGGCCGAGGTCCTCCAGCGCGCCGTGCACCGCCTCGAACAGTTCACCGCGGGCCATCGCGTCATCCTCCGCCGCGCCACCTCCGCCCCACGCCCCAGGGCTCCCCTGGCCGACGCCGCCGGCTGGTGACGGGTCGCCCGGGACTGTCGGCATACTGCCGCTGCGCAGGCGACGACCGGGCTGCAGGGCGGTGATCGCCGGCCGTGAGTCGGCCAGGGCGCTGGCCCGCTCGGGGGCCGTTGCCGCCAGTCGGCCAAAGATCTCGGTGAAGGGCAGGTAGGGCAGGCCGCTGTCCCCGAAGTCAAGACAGTGTCCGACCAGGACGGTCCACCCCGCGGCGGTGGCACGCTCCGAGACCTCGGTGAGCACCCGGGTCTTGCCGACTCCGGCGTCCCCGCCCAGCACGACGGCAGCCGACACCGGGTCGCTCCCGATGCCGGCTGCTGCCGTCAGGTGGGCAATCTCACGAGCCCGCCCGACGAGCGGTGTCCTGGTCTGCGGTGTGGCCACATCCTCTATCATCGCTGGCCCCGGGGGTCAGCGCGCAAGAGCCACGCGGCCCGCACCCGGTGTGGTGGGCTTGACGACCCGCCGCCGGCTGCGCGAGGTGTGGCTGCCCCAGGCGCGGCGCAACTCCTCACGACGGTAGTCGGCCTCGTTGCTGAGGAAGAGGGGGTTGGTGCTAAACATGTCGTGCTCCGATCCGGTTGCGGGTCCCTGGTGAACCCGACATATCCAGAATCGGTTGCTGAGGTAGACCCCCACATCGGGGGAAGTCCCTAACCGTGCGGGACGCACTACCTCAGATTGATGGTCAGTGCTGGTCGCGGCTACCTTAGAGCGGTCTGAGCGGCCCTTCAGCGGCGCCGGTAGGCCAGGTCGCTGATCGTGCGACCGACCTCGGCGCCGCGGCGCTCGAAACGGGTGATCGGACGCAGCGGCGGGCGCTCCGTTGACACCAACTCCAGTCCCTCGTGCGCGTCCAGGACCCGCCTCATGTGTTTGGCGTAGTCGTCGATGTCGGTGGCCAGTCGCCACAGGCCGCCCGGCTCGAGCACTCGGCACACGGTGTCGGCGAACTCCGGTCGCACGATCCGGCGGTGATGGTGCTTGCGCTTGGGCCAGGGGTCCGGGAAGAAGGTCCACACCTCGGCGACCGAGCCCGCCGGCAGCATCGTGGCCAGGGCAACCTCAGCGTCAGCCTCGACGAAGGCGATGTTGGACAGTGGGTCATCGATGAGGCGCGACAGGCACTGGCCGATGCCCGGCCGCCACACCTCAAGGGCCACAAAGTCGGTGTCCGGCAACGCTTTTGCGCCGGCGATGAGGGCGTCACCGGAGCCGGGGCCCACCTCCACGACGAGCGGCGCCGCTCGCCCGAAGACGTCGGCCACCTTGAGTCGGTAGTCCGGGTCGACGGTCGTTGAGCCATCGTGGCGCGGGACGTCGACCACGTAGGTGCCCGCCAACTGGTCGTAGGCGGCCTGGTGCTGCGGGGGCATGCGGTCCCCGCGGCGGGTGAACGAGCGGATCCGCCCGCGATAACCACTCGGCCGCTCGCGCCGCGGTGCTGCTGAGTCGCTCACGCCGCTCACCGCGTCGGCCGGGGTGCTCACTTCTTGGCCTTCTCGGCCGCACCGCCATCCTGGGAGAGCGCTGCGATGAACGCCTCCTGCGGGACCTCGACGGAGCCGACCATCTTCATCCGCTTCTTGCCTTCCTTCTGCTTCTCCAGCAGCTTGCGCTTGCGGCTGATGTCACCGCCATAGCACTTGGCCAGCACGTCCTTGCGGATCGCGCGGATGTTCTCTCGGGCGATGACGCGAGCGCCGATCGCGGCCTGGATCGGCACCTCGAACTGCTGCCTGGGGATCAGTTCCTTGAGCTTGCCGGCCATCATCACGCCGTAGGCATAGGCCTTGTCGCGGTGCACGATCGAGCTGAACGCGTCGACCGCGTCGCCCTGCAGCAGGATGTCGACCTTGACCAGATCGGCCTCCTGCTCCCCGTCGGGCTCGTAGTCCAGGGACGCATAGCCCTTGGTGCGCGACTTGAGGGCATCGAAGAAGTCGAAGACGATCTCGGCCAGCGGCAGCGTGTAGCGCAGCTCGACGCGCTCCGGGGACAGGTAGTCCATCCCGCGCAGGGTGCCGCGCCGGGACTGGCACAGCTCCATGATGGCGCCGATGTATTCGCTGGGGGCCAGGATCGTGGCGCGCACCACCGGCTCGGTGATGGAGGCGACCTTGCCACCAGGGAACTCACTGGGGTTGGTCACCTCGATCTGCGTGCCGTCCTCCATCCCGACCTGGTAGACCACGTTGGGCAGGGTCGAGATCAGATCCAGGTCGTTCTCGCGCTCCAGGCGCTCCCGGACGATCTCCAGGTGCAGCATCCCGAGGAAACCGACGCGGAAGCCGAAACCGAGCGCGGCAGACGTCTCCGGCTCATAGACCAGCGCAGCATCATTGAGCTTGAGCTTGTCCAGGGCGTCGCGCAGCACCGGATAGTCCGAGCCGTCGATCGGGTAGAGGCCCGAGAAGACCATCGGCTTGGGGTCCTTGTAACCCCCGAGCGCCTCGGTGGCCGGCTTCTGGGCGGTGGTGACCGTGTCACCAACGCGCGACTGGCGCACGTCCTTCACGCCGGTGATCAGATAGCCCACCTCGCCGACGCCCAGCCCCTTGGACGGGACCGGCTCCGGCGAGCTGACGCCGATCTCGAGCAGCTCGTGGGCGGCCCGGGTCGACATCATCGAGATCTTTTCCCGCGGGCTGAGGTTGCCGTCCACCACGCGGACATAGGTGACCACGCCGCGGTAGGTGTCGTAGACCGAGTCGAAGATCATCGCCCGGGCTGGCGCGTCGGCGACGCCGACGGGCGCAGGCAGCTCCTGCACGATCCGGTCGAGCAGTTCGGTGACGCCCACGCCCGTCTTGCCCGAGACCCGCATGACGTCCTCGGGCTCACACCCGATGAGCCCAGCCAGCTCCTCGGCATACTTCTCCGGCTGTGCCGCAGGCAGGTCGATCTTGTTGAGCACCGGGATGATCGTCAGGTCGTTCTCCATCGCCAGATAGAGGTTGGCCAGGGTCTGCGCCTCGATGCCCTGCGCTGCGTCGACGAGCAGGACCGCGCCCTCACAGGCCGCCAGGGAGCGACTCACCTCGTAGGTGAAGTCGACGTGGCCCGGGGTGTCGATCATGTTGAGGATGTGGTCGGTCCCGCCGACGCCCCAGGGCATCCGGACCGCCTGGGACTTGATGGTGATGCCGCGCTCCCGCTCGATGTCCATCCGGTCGAGGTACTGCGCACGCATCTGCCGCTGCTCGACCACGCCAGTCTCCTGCAGCATGCGGTCCGCCAGGGTCGACTTGCCGTGGTCGATGTGCGCGATGATGCAGAAATTGCGGATCAGCTCCGGCGGCGTCGCGTTGGGTTGCGGCGCGGAGTGGGCGATCGGTGACACGCTGGGAGAACCTCGGGATCGTCGGGACTGTCTGGCTAGTCTCCCACGTGATCAGTCTCTGGTTGTCCTTCGCCGGTTGTCCACGACCGCGGGACCCTCCGTCTAGGGTGGTGGCCCATGGCCACGATGCAACAACTGCTCAGGTCCGTGCTGAGGGTGGCCAGGCTGGCCACGCGCGAGGCGCGACGCGCCCGCAGGAACACCAGACAGCAGCAGGCCCCGCCCCCGGGCAACCAGCGTGAGACAACAGCTGGCGCTGCGCGGGGCGGATATGCCGGGGATTTCGCGGGCACCCCGACCCTGGTCTATGAGCCGGTGGACGATGAGCGCCCCGACCCGGGAGAGGTCGTGTGGGCGTGGGTGCCCTATGAGGAGGACCACTCCCAGGGCAAGGACCGTCCGGTCCTGGTCATCGGCCGCGACGAGGACCTGTTGCTGGCGCTGCAGATGAGCAGCCAGGACCACGACCAGGACGCCGAGGACGAGGCGCGGTGGGGCCGTTACTGGGTCGATGTCGGCTCGGGAGCCTGGGACACCAAGGGCCGGCCCAGCGAGGCGCGGGTCGACCGGATCCTGCGACTCGACCCGGACTCCATCCGACGGATCGGTGCGGTGCTCGACCGCGAGCGCTTCGACGAGGTCGCGGCCGGGGTCCGGCAGCACACGAGCTAGCCCGCGCGCTCACCCGCTCGACCTGCCCGACGCGTTCGGTCCACCCGCCCCGTCCAGGCGGCCACCCACGCGGTGCCGAGCAGCCCGAGCACGCCGGCAACCACGCAGGCCACGGCGAGGGGCGCGATCGCGAGCAGGCCGGACAGGCCCACCGGTCCCCCGGTGACCCCGATGTCCCCGGCGAAGCGCCAGGCCCCGAGGAACTGTGCTCGTCCCACGGCGGGTGAGGCGTCCGCTCCCAGGGTCATCACGATGCCCGCCCCGAGACCGTTGCCCAGGGCCATCAGGAGCGCGACAGCGGTGACCCCGACGATCTCGTGCGTCAGCGGCAGGAGCAGGGTGCCGACCGCGACGGCCAGCACGACCGGCACCGCCACGGCACGTCGGCCCCGGTGGTCCATCAGCCAGCCGGCCGGATAGAACAGCACCATGTCCAGCGCGGCCGCGATGCCAAAGACCAGTGAGGTCTCGGCGGGCGTCATGTGCACGTGCTCGGCCCACAGCGGCAAGAGGGTCGTGCGCAGCGAGCGCGACGCAGAGATGACCACGACCACGCTGCCCAGGACCACGAGGGTGCGTCGGTGCGCGCGCATCACCGACCAGACGGACAGGTGCCCCGTGGCCGCCTGCTCGCGCCGGACCTGCTCCCCCGGGTCCGGCATCACCAGGGCGATCCCGGCGGCGCACAGGGCCATGAGCGCCCCCAACCAGAACACGCCGCGGATCCCCCAGGTCTGCACGGCGAGCGCCCCCAGGAGCGGACCGATGAACAGGCCGACCCGGTGGGAGCCGCCCAGCATCGACAGGGCCCGCGCCAGGTAGTAGTTCGGCACCACCTCGATCATGAACTGCTGCCGGGCCAGCAGGAACACGGTCCACATCATCCCGCTGCACACGACGGCCACGCTCAGCCACAGCACGGAGCCGGACAGCCCACCCCCGATCATGGCGAGGGCGTCGAGCACGCCAGCGCCGACCAGGGCCCGGCGCTCTCCGACCCGCGCGACGAGGGCACCGGCCGGCAGGGACGCGATCATCTGGCCGATCCCGAGCAGCGCCACGACGAAGGCTGCGGTCCCCAGGTCGGCGCCGAGCTCGCGGGCGCGCAGCGCCAGCATCGGCAGCACCGCGCCGTGCCCGATCGCGCTGACCACGGTCGGGCCATAGGCCGTCAGGGCCACATCGCGCAGCCGGAACTCGGTGGTCACTTGCTGCATCCTGTCACCAGCAGTGCCACGATGGCCTCGTGGGCACAGACCGGGAGACCCTGGACCGCTGGGCAGACTTCGGAGGCGTATGGCGCGTGGTCGCCGCCGGCGAGCACGCCGCCACGGTCTCGATGTGCCGTTGCGACGGGGGCGAGGAGGTGCAGCGACTCACCACCCAGGACCCGGGTCTGGTGGCGTGGCTGAGCGAGCACCCGGAGTCCGGTCCGCAGTGACGCACCACCTGCACCTCACGTTCCGCGTCGCCAGCGCGACTTCCCAGTGATGAACATGCAGCAGCCCTTCGAAACCGCCGTCACCGAGCACGGACCCACCGTCCAACGCGTGGTCCGGGCGGTGCTGGGTCCCGGGCCGGACGCCGACGACGCCTGGTCCGAGACGTTCCTGGCGGCGCTGCGCGCCTGGCCGGACCTGCCGGCAGACACCAACGTGCAGGCCTGGCTCGTCCGGGTCGCCCACCGCAGGGCGATCGACGTCACCCGCGGGACCGCCCGGCGGGCGGCACCCACCGACACCCTGCCGGAGCGTCCCGCGACCACGGGCCTGCCGGGCTCGGGCGACCCTGAGCTGTGGGCCGCCGTGGCGGCCCTGCCGACCCGGCAACGACTCGCACTGGCCTATCACTACCTGGGCGGCCTACGGCATACGGAGACCGCCGAGCTGATCGGCGGCACACCCGAGGCCGTGCGGCGGGCCGCGGCTGACGGCATACAAACACTGCGCCGAACCCTTGCCCCGGAAGGAGCACCCCGATGACCGACCACCCGACCGACACCCCAACTGACACCCCGACCGGCGGCCCCACCGACGGCGATCTGCTGGAGCGCCTGGCCACGCCCACCGAGCTCGCGGGACTGCACCGCCTGCTGGAGGTGCGGGCCGAGCAGGAGGGCCTGCTCGACGTGGCCTACCGCACGCTCGACTCCCCCGTCGGCACGCTGCTGCTGGCGGCCACCACGACCGGCCTGGTGCGCGTCGCCTACGAGCGCGAGGACCTCGACGTGGTGCTGGAGTCCCTGGCGAGCGCGGTCGGCCCCCGCGTGCTCCGGGCGCCCGCACGGCTCGACGAGGCAGCTCGGCAGGTCGACGAATACTTCGCCGGAACCCGCACCGCGTTCGACCTCCCGCTGGACCATGCCCTCTCTCGTGGGTTCCGGGGTCAGGTGCACGCCTATCTGTCGCGGATCCCCTACGGGCACACGGAGTCCTATGGCGAGGTCGCCGAGCACGTCGGCAGCCCGCGAGCCGTGCGGGCCGTCGGCACGGCCTGTGCGACCAACCCGCTGCCCGTCGTGGTGCCGTGTCACCGGGTCCTGCGCAGCGACGGGAGCCTGGGTGGCTATCTCGGTGGCACCGCCGCCAAGACCACCCTGTTGGAGTTGGAGCGCGCGGCATGACCGCCGCCCCGGGGCCGGGTCGCTACACCCTGATCGGTCCCGACGGGGTGCCGCGGTCCAGCCAGACACCCGGCACCCTGGGCGGTTATCGGCGCAGCCGGATCTACGGACGCCTGGACTGCCCCGCTGCGCTGCGGGCCATGGCCCAGGGTGGCAATGTCACGCACCGGGTGTTCTTCGCCGACGAGGCGACCGCGGTCGCCGCTGGTTACCGACCGTGCGGCAGGTGCCTGCCCAAGCAGTATGCCGAGTGGCGGGCCGCGCAGTGACCTCTGGTCTGGCGGGGGCTCGGTCGGGCGCCTGCTGGTCTGGAAGCTGCCGGTCTGGAAGCTGCCGGTCCGGGCACTGTCAGTGGTCCCAGCAACAATGGGTCCCATGATGGCGACCGATGCACCCGTCGTGGTCGGCGAGGACGGGCTGTCCCGTCCTGCCTGGGCCTCCGCTGACCCGATGATGCAGGACTACTACGACACCGAGTGGGGCATGCCGGTGCGTGACGAGCGCGGCATGTTCGAGCGGCTGAGCCTGGAGGCGTTCCAGTCGGGGCTGTCGTGGGCCACGATCCTGCGCAAGCGCCCGGCCTTCCGGAGGGCCTTCGACGAGTTCGACCCCGACACGGTCGCCGCCTATGACGAGGCCGACGTCGAGCGGTTGATGGCCGATGCGGCCATCGTGCGCAACCTGTCCAAGATCCGGGCGACGATCACCAACGCCCGCGCCACCGTGGGCCTGCGCGAGCGCGGTGGCCTCGTGGAGTTTGTGTGGTCCTTCCAGCCAGAGAGCACCCCGGAGCCCCGCAGCATCGAGGAGGTCCCCACCACCTCCCCCGAGTCGTTGGCGCTGGCCAAGGCCCTGCGCAAGGAGGGCTTCGCGTTCGTCGGCCCGACCACCATGTTTGCCCTGATGGAGGCCGTCGGCATCGTCGACACCCACCTGGTCGGCTCGCACCGGCGGGGCAGCTCGGGAGTCTGGACGACCTGAGGCGGCGCGGCATCGGGCAGGATGGTCGTTGGCCCGCCGGGGACCGCTCCGGGCCGTCATCGCGCCCAGGAGGTGTCCGTCGTGCCTGCTGAGATCCTGCCCGCCGAGGAGCTAGAGGACCTGCTCGCCCGGGAATTGACGTCTGAGACCGTGCGCCAGGCCGGGACCGCTGCGGCCCTCCTCGGCGAGGGTGACGTGGTGGACCTGGTCGAGCGGCTGCCACCGGCACGGGCTGCCCTGTTGTTCCGGGTGCTCCCCAAGGACCGCGCGCTGGCGGTGTTCGAGTCACTCGATGCCGGGCACCAGGCCGACCTGATCAGCGCCCTGCGCGAGGCCGACGTCATCGACTTCTTCGAGCAGATGGACCCGGACGACCGGGTCAGCCTGCTGGACGAACTGCCCGCTGTCGTCGCCGACCGCCTGCTGTCCGGACTCGAGGCCGGGGAGCGGACCCTGACCGGCGTCGTGCTCGGCTATCCGCGCGGTTCCATCGGTCGCCGGATGTCACCCGAGCTGGTCTCGGTGCCCCGGGCTGCCACGGTCGAGCAGGCACTGGCCAACGTCCGAGCCCATGTGCTGGATGCCGAGACCATCTACACCATCCCCGTGGTTGACCACGGCCGACTCCTGGTGGGCGTCGTCGGGCTGCGCCGCCTGCTGGCCAGTGATCCCCAGACCCCCATCGAGGACGTCATGCGCCCCGTGGAGTCGGCCGTGGTCACCGAGGACGCCGAGCGGGCCGCTCGCCGCTTCCTGGACCGCAAACTGCTCGGGATGCCGATCGTGGACCACGAGGACCGGCTGGTCGGGATCGTGACCGTGGATGATGCCCTGGTCATCGTGGAGGAGGCCGACTCCGAGGATGCCGCCCGGCAGGGCGGCACCGAGGCACTGCGCCGTCCCTACCTGTCCACCGCGGTCACCCGACTGGTGCGCACCCGCATCGTCTGGCTGCTCGTCCTCGCGGTCTCGGCGATCCTGACCGTCCAGGTGCTCGAGATCTTTGAGGCGACCCTGGATCAGGTCGTCGTCCTCGCGCTGTTCATCCCGCTGCTGACCGGCACCGGCGGCAACACCGGCAACCAGGCCGCCACAACCGTCACGCGTGCGCTGGCCCTGGGAGATGTGACCAGTCGCGACATCGGTCGCGTGCTGTTCCGCGAGGTGCGCGTCGGGGCACTGCTCGGCCTCGTCCTGGGGTCGTTGGGCTTCCTGATCGCCGGCGTCGTCTATGACCTGCAGATCGGGATCGTCATCGGCCTCACCCTGCTGGCAGTGTGCACGATGGCCGCCGTCGTCGGCGGGGCGATGCCGATCATCGCGCAGACACTCCGGGCAGACCCAGCAGTCTTCTCCAACCCGTTCATCTCGACCTTCTGCGACGCGACCGGCCTGGTGATCTACTTCCTGATCGCCCGCGCCGTGCTCGGTCTCTGAGCCTTTCCGGACCGCCCGGTGTCGGGGTGAGCACGGGCGACAGGGACACTCTTGCCTGTGCAGATCGTGTCGGTGATCATCCCGTTCTTTGCCCTGGTGCTGATCGGGTTCCTCGCAGCACGTTCCCGGATCCTCCCGCTGGAGGCCGTGGCCGGGTTGAACACCTATGTCCTCTATTTCGCCCTCACCGCCCTGCTGTTCCAGCTCGGCGCCCAGACGCCCGTCGCGCAGCTCCTCGACCCGACCCTGATGGGACTGTGGCTGATCGCTGGCCTGGTGGTCATGGCAGCGGCTGTGCTGCCCGCTGTGCGATGCGGCCACACGTGGCTCGACGGCTCACTCGGTGGCCTCATCGCGATCCTGCCCAACTCCGGCTTTATGGGGCTGCCCCTCATCGCCGCCCTGGTCGGCCCGGACTCCGCCGGGCCCATCATCACCACGCTCCTGGTGGACATCGTCGCGATGCAGTCGATCGCAATCGCCCTGTCCCAACGTGACCACGCGGGACACGGCAGCGTGCTCCAGCAGATCGGGTCAGCCCTGCTGCGGGTCGTCAAGAATCCGATGCCCTGGGCCATCGTCCTGGGCGCCGCGTGGGGCGTCACGGGGTTGTCGTTGTTCGGCCCGATCGATGACGTGCTGTCCATGCTCGCGACCTCCGCCACACCGGTGGCACTGTTCACCATCGGTGCCGTGCTGGCCCGCCAGCAGATGCGGGCACGCGAAGCCGGCCAGCGGCCCGGTGGCGTGCTCTCGAGCGACATCCCGTGGCTGACGGCCCTGAAGCTCCTCGCGCACCCGATCATCGTCTGGGTGCTCGGGTGGGCTGCCACCCGAGCCGGGCTGCCCCTGACCGACTCAACCCTGGTGGTCCTCGTGCTGGTGGCAGCGCTGCCCTCGGCGACCAACGCCTCCATGCTGGCCGAGCGGCTCGGCGCCGACAACGGCCGGATCGCCTCGGTCATCCTGGCCACGACGGCCATCGGATTCGGGACCTTCACCCTGGCCGTGGCTCTCGCGGTCTGAGCCGGACTGTCAACTTAGAAGCAATTCGCGACTTACTGGAGAGTTTGGGACGCGTGAGACAGACCGGGCACCTCAGTGGCAGACCTAAGGCGTCAGCGACAGATTCGGGACGGCCCGGCTGTTCCGGGACGCGCGCCGCGCGGCAAAGTAGTGCGCTTAGGCACTCTCTCGGTCGAGTCGTTCGAGGATCCAGGAGCGCACCAGTGTGGAGGCAGGTAGGTGCCTCGCGTCGGCCACGCTCTGGACTCTGGCCTGCTCTTCGGCACTGAGACGCACCGAGTACACCTGCGACCTGTTCGGGCGACTGCCCCGGGTGTCGGTCGGGTACGGATCGTCCTTGGTGCGCTCGGACTCCTCGCGCATCTGCGCGATCAGTTTAGGGTCAACAGTCTTGGCCATCGTCGAGTCCTTCCTTATAGATCTGAAGGTCGGCCCCGGTGGCCGGTCAGGCATTCACCCCGTGCAGTTCGCCTTCGAGATCGCGGTATGCGACCACGACCAGGACGCGCGCGGCGGAGGGTGAGTGTCCGATGAACCTTGAGGCACCGATCCGGGACATTCACAGCACACGGTATGTCATCGAACGACGGTGTAGTACAGACTTGCCTCGCTCGACCAGGGCGGGCTCCGCTCACTCGGCATGCACACGTCACCGATGAGTCGATCCGTCGCTGATCCGGAAAAGCAAAGGGCCCGAGTCGCCTGACTCGGGCCCTTCAACCACCTCTTCGGTGGAGCTGAGGGGACTCGAACCCCTGACCCCCTCCATGCCATGGAGGTGCGCTACCAGCTGCGCCACAGCCCCTTACGGAACCAGGTGAGTTTACCCATATGGCCCCCCGATCCACCAAATCGTCGGAGCACGGCCGAGCCCTTTCGCGGGGCTGACTTGTTGCGCCTCGCTGGGGCGTGCCTCAGCGATCGCTGGTGGAGACGACTGACTCGCTCACGCCGACGTTCCAGGAGACCATCCGCCACCCGGTCCGGTGCTCAGCAAGCTCGGCCCAGTGACAGTTGCGCAGACCCGCCATGGACATCCACGCCCGACGCTGCGACAGGCCGATCAGGGCAGCCACCAGGGTTCGTCCTGTCACGCCGTGGGTGGCCACCACGAGGGCGCCGTCCTCGGGCAGGTCGGCCAACAACTCACCAACGGCAGCCATCACTCGCTCCTGCACGTGAGCCACGGACTCCCCGTGATCTCCGCGCACGATGTCGTCGCCACGCGAGAGCGCCGCGACAGCCTCGGGGTGCTGCTCGGCAACGTCGCCCTGGCTCATCCCCTGCCAGGTGCCGACGTGGATCTCACGCAACCGTTCGTCATACTCGATCGGCAGTCCGGTGACCTCACCGAGGACCGCAGCCGTGTGCGCGGCCCGCCGCAGGTCACTCGAGACGACCCGGGTGGGGCCAAGACCTGCCAGGGCCGTCGCGGCCTCTCTGGCCTGCTGCTCACCGCGGGGTGACAGGTCCGTGTCGAGCTGCCCCTGCCAGATACCTCCGGCGTTGTGCTCGGTCTCGCCGTGCCGCCAGACGATCAGGCGCCGCACCGGGCTCAGGCCTCGGGCAGGGTGATGACCGGGCAGTCCTTCCACAACCGCTCCAGGTCATAAAACTCGCGGTCCTCGGTGTGCATCACATGCACCACGATGTCGCCGAAGTCCATCAGCACCCAGCGTCCCTCGCGCTGACCCTCGCGCCGCAGGGTCTTGGCGCCCAACTCCAGCAGCCGCTCCTCAACGGCGTCCACGATCGAGCTCACCTGACGCTCACCGGGGGCCGACGCGATGACGAAGACATCGGTCAGGGCCAACTGATCGCTGACGTCGAGGCCGACCACGTCCTCGGCCAACTTGTCCTGGGCCGCGTGGGCCGCGGCACGGGCGAGGTCCAGGGCACGTGCTGTCGCTGCCACTCACTGCTCCTTGTAGAGGTTGTACTTGCCGATGTACTGCACGACACCGTCCGGCACGAGATACCAGACCGGTTGGCCCTGCTGGGTCCGCTCGCGGCAGTCCGTCGAGCTGATCGCCATCGCTGGGACATTGAGCAGGGTCACGCGGTCCTCGGGCAGACCGTCGCCGCTGAGGGTGTGTCCGGGACGGGTGACCCCCACGAAGTGGGCCAACTCGAACATCTTGTCCGCGTCCTTCCAGGACAGGATCTGGTCGAGGGCATCGGCACCGGTGATGAAGTAGAGGTCATCGTCTGGGCGCTGTTCGCGCAGGTCCAGCAGGGTGTCGTAGGTGTAGGTCGGACCCTCACGCTCGATGTCGACCCGAGAGACAGTGAAGCGCGGGTTGGACGCGGTCGCGATGACCGTCATCAGGTAGCGGTGCTCAGCCGGGCTGACCTTGCGGTCGTCCTTGCGATAGGGCTGGCCCGTCGGCACGAAGACGACCTCGTCGAGATCGAGCAGCGCGGCCGCCTCACTGGCGGCCACCAGGTGGCCGTGGTGGATGGGGTCGAACGTGCCACCCATCACGCCCAGACGCATCAGTGGTGACTGCCCTGGTGCTTGTCGGCGACGTGGGGGTCAGCGTCATGGTCACTGTGGTCGTGCGCCACCGGGTCAAGCGCGAGGGTGTTGCGGAACGACCACAGCAGTGCGAGCAGCGCAAGAGCGATCACGAAGGTGATCACGCCGTACCAGATCGGCGACATCGGCATTTCTTTAACCTGGTGACCTGCCTCAGCGGCCTGCAGCAACACATGCGTCATGGGAGAAGCCTACCGTGCCACCTACAGTTGCTTCATGCACCCGCAGTTGTCTGTCGTCATCCCCATGTTTGACGAGGAGCAGGTCCTCCCCCTGCTCGTGGACCGACTGCGCCCGGTGCTGGACGGTCTGGACGCTGCCTATGAGGTTGTCGCGGTCGATGACGGCTCACGCGACCAGACGCCCGTGCTGCTCCAGCGCTTTCGCCGGGAGTGGCCCGAATTGCGGGTGCTGCGTCTGCGGGCCAACGCCGGGCACCAGGCCGCCATCTCCGCCGGCCTCAGCGCTGCCCGCGGTGACTGGCTCGTCACCTTGGATGCCGATCTGCAGGACCCGCCCGAGTTGATCGCCGAGATGATGGCGGTGGCCGCGAAGGGTGAGGTGGACGTGGTCTATGGGGTGCGCACCGACCGCAGCAGCGACACCTTCTTCAAACGGCTCAGCGCCAAGATCTTCTATGCCGGCATGCGGTCCGCGGGCGCCAAGGACCTGCCCGACAACGCTGGCGACTATCGCCTGATGTCACGGGCGACCGTGGACGCGGTCAATGCCCTGCCAGAACACCACCGGGTGCTGCGCTTGGTCATCCCCTCGCTCGGGTTCCCCTCCGAGAGCGTGGGTTACGCCCGAGAGGTTCGAGCCGCAGGAAGCTCCAAATACCCCATCGCCAAGATGGTGCGCCTGTCCGTCGACAGCCTCACCGGCTTCTCCCTGACTCCCCTGCGCCTGGCCACCTGGTTCGGGCTGGGGGGCTTCCTGGCCGCGGTCGGACTGCTGCTCTATGCCCTGATCGCCAAGCTCACCGGCCTGACCGTCGCAGGCTGGACCTCCACCGTTGTCATCGTGGCTGCCGTCGGCGCCCTGCAGTTGCTCTGCCTGGGGATCATGGGTGAATACGTCGGTCGCATCTACACCACACTGCAGCGACGCCCGACCTACTACGTCGCCTACGACTCGCTCAGCGCCGGGGCCGACGAGCGGTCACGAACACGGACACACCCGGCGCACGACTGACCGGCAGGAAGCGCTCGAGACGCACGATCGTCGTCAGCCCGGCGTTGACCAGCGGGTTCATCTCCTCCAGGTCGCTGCCCTGCGAGCTCTTGCGGCGCAGCGCGACCACCGGGCGCAGCAGCACCATCCAGGAGCGTGCCTCGACGATCTCCAGCCCCGCTCCCTGCAGCAGCGACAAGAACTGCGCAGGCTCGTAACGGCGCTCGTGTCCGACCGCGACATCGTGCTCGGACCAGAGGCGCTGATCGACAGGGACAGCCGCCACGAGCGTGCCACCTGGACGCAGCACACGGTGGATCTCGGCCGCCGCCCGCTCGTGGTCCGGCAGGTGCTCAAGCACGTCGAGGGCGGTCACCAGGTCCAGGGAGGCGTCGGCGACCGGGAGCTGCTGGGCATCGGCCCGGATCACCTGCAGACCGCGCTCGCTGGCGACCTGTGCGCCCTCTGCGCTGAACTCCAGGGCCAGCACGTCCCACCCCAGGGACTGCAGCACGCGGGTGTTGCCACCCCCGGCGGCCCCGATGTCCAGGGCCCGCCCGGGTGCCAGGTCGCGGACGCGCCGGCGCAGCAGGTGCCGTCGCTCGCGATACCACCAGTGATCGTCCTCGAGCGTGACCAGCTTGCGAATCTCAGCGCCTTCCACCCGGGCATCCTGTCAGGCTGGCCTGCGATCGCCGACCACCACGCCGCACGCAACCCTCCCCGGCGCTGACGCGGTCATCTCCAGTCGCTGCCAAAGCGCGCGACGCAGTGCCACAGCAGCTTCAGCTGCTGCGGGTCGTGCCTGCCCTGACCTCGCGCTCTGTCGAGGATCACCGGATCCAGCCATCCATCCTGTGCCACCTGATGTGCCAGGCCCACGACCTCGGGGCCGCGGAAGTGCGGATGCTGGGCGAGCGTGTCGACGTGCACCCGGAAGCCGCCGTGCCACTCGACGGCCACTCCCAGTCGGTCAGCGGTCCGCTCGAGCTCGGTCCCGCGGTGCGCGGGGTCGAGCACCAGTGCCTCGACGTCGGTGTCCAGGTCGAGGCCGCCGTGAACGTGCGCCTCGACGTAGTCGTCCAACAGTCCGCCCTCGGCCCGCTCCCGCCGGTCATCCCGCTGAAGCCTCTCGAACTCCTCGACCAGGGGCCACAACCCGAACCGATCAGCAGTCGCGAGAGCGGTCGGTTCGAACACCGAGTCCGGGAAGCAGAAGGTCGCCCTGCCCAGCACAGGGGCGGTCAGCCTCAGGTGGGCAGAGCCAAACCGGGGCGCTGCGCCAACGCGACGACGCCGGTGGTTGAGCGCGCCATACCGTGGCCGGGCTGCGGCGGGCGCCTCGTCATACGTCCCGGCAAACATGCGGTGCTCCCAGCGCCACCGGTCCCCGCCGGGGTGCGCAGTGAGGCCACCGTTGCTGGTGCCTGTTTCGAACTGCGTGCGATAGCTCCGGTCGGTGACAAGGTGCTCCAGCACGGTGCGACCGTTGGTGACCCGGCCGGGGTGGAAGTGGATGGTGATCCGCAGCGCCCGGTCCAGAGGTGGCCCGTCCGCGCGTGCCTCGACGATCTCGACGGCGCGCGGACGGGACATTTGCCCACCGTAGTCAGGGAGCCATGGCACGGGCACCCAAACCGGCAACGTCACTCGCTTGCGCGCATCACTGCAGGTCAACGACCCGAGGTCCGAGCGCTCAGCTCACTTTGCCTGTTTGGGTGCTCGGCCTGGGGCGGAGTCCTCCCGCTGGATCGAACGCCTCCGGCTGGAGGCCCAAGCTGGATCAGCGCGTGATCACGCCGGCGCGGGCCTCGAGCCGCTCGTGCTGCTTGTCCAGGCGGGCCAGGTCGGCGAGTGCGTCCGCCACCACGGCGTCGTCGCCGGAGCGCAACTGCTCGACCAGGGCGGTGAGCCGCTCCGGGGAGACGCCAGCTGCCTCGGCTGCCCGCAGGTTGTCCGGGCTCGTCAGATCCATGTTCAGGACGGCATCGGCCCGCTGGTCGATGGAGGACTGGAACCCCTGGCTCCGGCTCTCGGGCGGCACGGACGTCGCGGCCGCGGACCCGGCACCAGCCGAGAACAGGTCGGCATAGGCGATGTTGCCGTCGCGGTTGGGGTGGAAGGACTCCACGATCGGCCAGCTCAGCCCGTTGACCCACTCGGCGTCATCGCAGACGGCGTGCCCGTCAAAGGCGCCGCGCGGGTCGACGTAGGTGTGCCCGGCCGCGGTCGTCTTGGCCTCGACGAGCGCGTCCAACTCGTCCGTGGCGGCGTTGAGCTGGCTCATCTCAGAGCCCGAGAAGAAGGTCGCCAGGTTGCAGTCCTCACCGTTGAACAGGTGCGGATAGCCGGCGATGCGCACGTCCGCATTGGGTGCACCGGAGTCGATGGCGGCCAGCACGTTGTCATAGCGGCCCGGCAGCTGGCCCTTCAGGACGGCGCGGCCGTCCGCGATGGCGCCGTCGCAGTCGGACAGCCAGCCGGGCAGGGCGCACTCGGTGATCACGTCGGCGAACCCCAGGTCGTTGCCGCCGATGGTCATGGTGACCAGGTCGGTGTCTGCGGAGAGGGCGCCGACCTGGTTGTTCAGGACGTCGGCGGTCGTGGCCCCACTGCAGGCCTGGTAGTCCAGGGCCAGGCCCTGGGACTGGGCGATCAGGGCCGGATAGCCGTAGGGCGAGCGATAGCAGTCATCGGTCGAGGCCCGGGTGCCGGTGCCAGCTGAGAAGGAGTCCCCCAGAGCGACGTATGCCGTGTCATCGGCCTGGGCGGGGACGGTGCCGGTCAGCGCCAGGACAAGCCCGGCGGGGACGACAGTGAGGAGGGTGAGCGGGCGGCTTCGTGTCATGTCCACCCTTGGGAGCATGGTCCCCCCGCGACACGGACCACAACCGGTCGGTAACAAGTTTGGCCAGAGGATGGGCAACTCTTTAATCCTTCTCTGGCCTCCCCTGCCCCGCGGGAGGATCTCCGGGCCATCGTCAGTCCCGCAGCGTGCCGGCTGCCGCGAGATCGGTGACGCCCGCTAACCGCATCGACTCGACCAGCTCCTCCCGGAGCTCCTTGTGCATGCGCAGCACAGCAGCCGACCCCTCCACGAGGGCCCACAACGGAAGCCGGCCGAGGAAGGTGGCGCGTGCTCCGAGGGTGAGCGCCGACAGGACGTCAAGGCCAGTGCGCAGACCCCCGTCCACATACACCTCGGCCCGCGCCCCGATGGCCTCCACGACCGCAGGAAGGGCGTGTGCCGTCGAGATGCTGCGATCGAGTTGTCGCCCACCGTGATTGGAGACCCAGACGGCCGCGGCTCCCGCCTCCACACTGCGCACGGCGTCGTCTCCGCGCAGCACGCCCTTGACGACGACCGGCAGTCCGGTGCGGTCGTGCAACCACGCGATGTCACGTGGACCGAGGTCGGTGGCCTTGGCGAAACCTGGCAGGTCATGGGTGTCCTCCTCGAAGTTCACGCGCAGAAGCGCCGGATCGGTCTCCTCCCAGATGGTGGGGCCGTTGTCGTGCTTGGTGCCCACCACGGGCGTGTCGACGGTCAGCACGAGCGCACGTGCTCCGGCGGACGCTGCACGCTCCAGTGTCGGCAGTGCAAGGGATCGGTCGGCTGGGAGGTAGATCTGCAGCCACCACGGCACCCCGGTGGCACCGATGTCGGCGAACGGCGTGCCCGCATTGCTCGAAACCACAAGGAGAGAGCCAGCATCCCGGGTTGCTGTTGCCATGGCCAGCTCCCCGTCGGGGTGAACGGCCTTCTGGAAGGTGGACGGGGCCACCGCGATGGGCGCGGAGACCGGTGTCCCGAGAAGTGTCACGGCGGTCTGCACGTGCGTGACGTCGGTGAGCACGTGAGGCCGGAAACGGAGGTCGCGCCACGCGGTCACTGCCTCTGCAGCACTCACACCGTCCCGGGACCCCTGTCGGATGTAGCGGTGCACCGAAGCGGGCAGCGCCTCAGCGGCCCGACCCTCCAGCGCATCGAGCCATCGTCCGCACATGCGCCGCAGTCTAGGCCGATCCCGCCGCGGCTCCGTCGGCTCAGCGGATCTGGCCGTCGCCCTCCACGACCCACTTGGTGGTCGTCAGCTCGGGCAGCGCCATCGGGCCGCGCGCGTGCAACTTCTGGGTGGAGATGCCGATCTCCGCACCAAAGCCGAACTCGCCACCGTCGGTGAAGCGGGTCGAGGCGTTGACCATGACGGCCGCTGCGTCCACCTCGTTGACCCAGCGTCGCGCCGCGGCACGGTCCTCGGTGACGATCGCCTCGGTGTGCCCTGAGGTGAACTGCTGCACGTGGCCGAGCGCTGCGTCAAGGTCGTCGACCACGGCGACGCTCATCTCCAGGGCGAGGAACTCCGTCGCGAAGTGCTCGTCGGTGGCGGCATCGTGCTCGACCCCGGCCGTGTCGGCGAACTCCCCCGCCCGCTGGTCGGTGTGCAGGACGACGCCGGCGCCGGCCAGCTCGGCCAGGGCCTTGGGCAGGAAGTCGGCCGCGACGCTCTCGTGCACCAGCAGCGACTCGGCAGCGTTGCAGACACTGGGCCGATGGGTCTTGGAGTTGACCGTGATCGCCAGGGCGGTTGACAGGTCTGCCCCTGCGTCGACATAGACGTGGCAGTTGCCCACCCCGGTCTCAATGACCGGCACGGTCGATTCGGTGACCACCGTCTGGATCAGGCTCGCTCCCCCACGCGGGATGACCAGGTCGACCAGTCCGCGGGCAGTCATCAGCGCGCGGCCGGCATCCCGACCGCCCTCACTGAGCAGATTGATCGCATCGGCCGGCAGGCCCTGAGCCGTCAGAGCGGCCCGGAGGATGCCGACGAGCGCCTCGTTGGTGGCGCTCGCAGCAGAGCCACCCCGCAGGATGACGGCATTGCCGGACTTGAGGCCCAGGCCCGCCGCGTCGACCGTCACGTTGGGACGAGCTTCATAGATCATCCCGATCACACCCATCGGCACCCGGACCTGGCGGATCGTCAGCCCATTGGCCAGGGTGGAGCCGCGGACCACCTCACCGACGGGGTCGGGCAGGGCCGCGACATCGCGCAGGGCCTGCGCCACCGCACTGACTCGCTCCGGGGTCAGGGTGAGCCGGTCGATCAGGCCCTCCGCCATGCCACCGGCACGCTCGCGCTCAACATCCTCGCTGTTGGCCGCCACGACCTGAGAGGCGCCAGACTCCAGGGCGTCAGCCAGGCTGAGGAGGGCAGCGTCCTTCTGCCCGCGGGTCAGCAGGGCCAGCTCGCGCGAGGCCAGCCGAGCCGAGCGGGCGATGTCGTGGACGTAGTCCACGACCTGGGGGTCAATGGCCTGCGCCATGGCGTTCTCCGATCACTTCGTGGGGACAGCTGGACGGGTGTGGACGGGTGAGGCAAGCAGTTGCCCGTGGTGGTCTGGGATCCGACATCGTTGGCTACAGGACCACCAGGTCGTCGCGGCGGACGACGGTGCGTGGCGAGGGTGTGAGCCGTCCGCGGCTGCGTGCACTGGCGGTCGCATTCTCGAGTCGGTGTCCCACGAGTTTGGTCAGATCAGCCGAGTCATAGCCCACCAGGCCCCGCGCCACGGTGTTGCCGTCGGGGTCCACCAGATCCACGGTGTCGCCCGACCTGAAGACGCCGTCCACCCGGGTCACCCCGACCGGCAGCAGCGAGGTCTGCCGCTGGACGACAGCCTCGACGGCCCCCGCGTCCAGGACGAGCCGGCCATTGACGTTGCTCGCGTGCGCCAGCCACCGGCTGCGCGCCCGGCGCTTGCGGCCGGTGGGCGCGAAGACCGTGCCCACGTCCTCTCCGGCCAGGGCCTGCGCGGCCTGGTCGGCAGAGGTCAGGACGACCGTGATGCCCTCGGCGGTGGCGAGCTGGGCGGCGGCGACCTTGGTCACCATGCCGCCGGTGCCGACGGCCGAGCCGGTCGCGGAGATGTCGATGTCGGCAATCTGTTCCATGGAGGTCACCACGGGGATGCGGGAGGTGCCGGGCAGGCGTGGGTGCCCGTCATAGAGGGCGTCGACATCGGTGAGCAGGATCAGCGCGTCGGCATCGACCAGGTGCGCCACCAGGGCGGCCAACCGGTCATTGTCGCCAAAGCGGATCTCGTCGGTGGCGACGGTGTCGTTCTCGTTGATGATCGGGACGATCTCGAGCTCGAGGAGCTTCTCCAGGGTCCGGCTGGCGTTCACATAGTGCGAGCGACGGTGCATGTCATCTGCGGTGAGCAACACCTGACCGGTGTTGAGTCCGTGCAGCCGGAAAGCCGTGGTGTAGGCCGCAACCAGGCCGCCCTGCCCCGCGCTGGCCGCGGCCTGCTGGGTCGCCAGGTCCTTGGGCCGCCTGGTCAGACCCAGCGGGGTCATCCCAGCGGCGATCGCCCCCGAGGAGACGAGAATGACCTGGTCGCCGGACAACCAGCGCTTGGCGATGAGGCCGCTGAGGGCCTGGAGGCGATAGTTATCGATGCCACCCTGCGGTGCCGTGATCGAGGAGGAGCCGATCTTGACGACAATGCGACGCGCGTCCCGGATCGCATTGTGAGGCTCTGACATGACAGCATACTAATCCACTTCGA
Organism: Ornithinimicrobium faecis; assembly: GCF_023923225.1. Classification (GTDB taxonomy): domain Bacteria; phylum Actinomycetota; class Actinomycetes; order Actinomycetales; family Dermatophilaceae; genus Ornithinicoccus; species Ornithinicoccus faecis. The sequence continues at coordinate 2,765,569 of NZ_CP099489.1, forward strand.
TGCATGTTCATACATCAGCCGCTACGCGTCGTCGGGATCGGTCCACACGCCGGCACGCCGGTCCTTGTCCAGCTCGGCGCGGGCTGCGGCGGCAGCATCCATCTTGCCGTGGAAGGACTCGCGCTTCTCTCCGCGTGTCGGACGGTGTCGGTCCTCGAGGCGAATGTCGGTCCCGCGCTGTCCGAGCAACTCGGCCCCCGCAGAGATCGTGGGCTGCCAGTCGAAGACGACCGCGTCGTCCTCTGGGCCGATCAGGACGGTGGAGCCGGTGACCGCTCCGGCCTTGAGCAGCTCCTCCTCGACGCCGAGCCGGTTGAGGCGCTCGGCGAGATAGCCCACGGCCTCGTCGTTGGCGAAGTCGGTCTGGCGCACCCAGCGCGTGGGACGCTCACCGATGACCTGGAAGACGACGCCCTCATCAGTCTCCGAGCGGCGGATCTGGAACTGGGAGTCATCGATCGCCTTGGGCCGCACGATCGTGCGGGCGGGCTCGATGACGATGTGCTCAGCCCGCGCCTGTGCCACGGCCCGGGCCAGGGCAAAGGTCAGCTCCTTCAGGCCGGTGTGCGCGACGGCGGAGATGATGTGGACCTCGAGCCCACGGGCCTCCAGGTCGGGCTTGACCATCTCGGCCAGCTCCCGAGCCTCGGGCACATCCGCCTTGTTGAGCACGACCATCCGCACCCGCTCGGCCAGCGGCATGCCACCCAGGGAGGCGTCGGGCACATACTCTGCGAGCTCGTGCTCGATGGCGTCCAGATCCGACAGCGGGTCGCGACCGGGCTCCAGGGTGGCGCAGTCGATGACATGGACGAGCACATGGCAGCGCTCGACGTGGCGCAGGAAGCGCAGCCCCAGGCCCTTGCCCTCCGAGGCACCGGGGATGAGTCCGGGCACGTCGGCGACGGTGAACCGCTCGCCACCTGCGGTGACCACACCCAGGTTGGGCACCAACGTGGTGAACGGGTAGTCCGCGATCTTGGGTCGAGCGGCGGACAGCACGGACACCAGGCTGGACTTCCCTGCGGACGGGAACCCGATCAGCGCCACGTCAGCCAGCACCTTCAGCTCGAGGACCACCTCGCGGGTCTCGCCGGGCACACCCTTGAGGGCGAAGCCGGGGGCCTTGCGCCGCTGACTCGCCAGCGCCTTGTTGCCCAGACCGCCGCGCCCACCCTGAGCCGCAACATATTCCGTCCCCGCGCCGACCATGTCGGCCAGGACCTCTCCGTCACGCGTGCACAGGACCGTGCCGTCCGGGACCGCCAGCACCAGGTCAGCCCCCTGGGCACCATTGCGTTCCCCACCCTCACCGGGTCGCCCGTTGGGCGCTGTGCGGTGCGGTCCGTGGTGATACTCCAGCAGGGTGGTGATCTGCGGGTCGACACGGAAGATGATGTTGCCGCCGCGGCCCCCGTTGCCCCCGTCTGGGCCCCCCAGTGGCTTGAACTTCTCCCGGTGCACGGAGGCCACCCCGTGCCCACCGTTGCCGGCGGACAGGTGCAGGATGACGCGGTCCACGAAGCTGGCCATGGGCTGATCCTCTCAGGGGCTGGGCCCCAGGTGCTGAAATGCCAGAACGCCGGTGGTTGCCCTCAGGCAACGCACCGGCGTCCGGAGTGTGTCGTGTGCTCGCCTCAGGCGGGCTGGTCGACGGGCTGCTCCGCCATCACGATGTTGATGACCTTGCGGCCGCCCTTGGCGCCGAACTCGACGGTGCCTGGGGTCAGCGCGAACAGCGTGTCGTCCTTGCCGCGGCCGACGCCCACACCGGGGTGGAAGTGCGTGCCACGCTGGCGGACGATGATCTCACCGGCGCTGACGACCTGGCCGCCGAACCGCTTGACGCCGAGACGCTGTGCGTTTGAATCGCGACCGTTCTTGGTCGAGGACGCACCCTTCTTGGTTGCCATCTGTCATTCCTCCGTAAGGGTTGCTCGTCGCCGCTCAGGCGTCGATCGCGGTGATCTTGACCTGGGTCAGCGGCTGGCGGTGGCCCTGCCGCTTCTTGTAGCCGGTCTTGTTCTTGTATTTCTGGATGACAATCTTGGGCCCCTTGGCCGCCTTGACCACCTCAGCGGTGACCTTGACCTTGGCCAGGGCATCGCCATCGGTGGTGACGGTGGTGCCGTCGACAATCATCAGCGGAGTGAGCTCGACGGCATCGCCGGCCTCGCCGCTCACCTTGTCGATGATGAGGACGTCGCCGACGGAGACCTTCTCCTGGCGGCCGCCAGCGCGGACGATCGCGTACACGTTCAACTCACTTCCTGCAGATCTTGGTTGGGGTCGGACAAGCCGGACCCGGGAGCGGGGTGACACACCCCGATAGCGCCGACGCGGCGCACCGAGGGTCTAGCCTACCCCGCTTCCCGGCCCGGAGACAAACTCACTAGCTGTTGTCACTCGCGGGTGTCGCGGCGTCCGACTCGGCGTCGGTCTCCACCCCACCGGGAGGGCCAGCGGGGGCCACCACGCGGCCACGTCGACGACGCGGACGCGGTGCCACCGCAGGCTCAGGGGTGACCGCTGGCTGAGGTTCTGCTGCCTGCTTCGGCTCGGCCCTGACAACGGCCTCCCGCGACTCCGCCGGGGCAACAGACTCCTGCGGCTCGGGCTGGGCAACGGCCTGTGCCGTATGCGGAGTGGTCGGCTCTGCTGACCGCTCACCGCTGGCCTGGGTCGCCGCTGGCGAGGACTCCTCCGGCGCGGCGTCGTCCTGTGGCTGGGCAGAGCCAGCGATCGCGGCGGCGTGCGCGGCGGCAGCGATCTGCGCCGGCGTGGGGCCACCGGGAGCCGGGGTCGGACGCGTCGGAGCACTGGTGCTCGAGCCGCCGTCGCCCCCATTGCCGGAGCGGCCACGACCGCGGCGGCCACCACCAGAGCTGCCACCGTTGCCGCCAGAGCCGCCACCGTGCTGGTGACCGTGGCCCTCAGACTTGTCAATCGGCTCGGACTGGACCAGGATGCCGCGGCCGTTGCAGTGGACGCACTGCTCGGAGAAGACCTCGATCAGCCCGGCGCCGACCCGCTTGCGGGTCATCTGGACCAGCCCCAGTGACGTCACCTCTGCCACCTGGTGCTTCGTGCGGTCGCGGCCCAGGCACTCCAGGAGGCGACGGACAACGAGGTCACGATTGCTCTCCAGCACCATGTCGATGAAGTCGATGACGATGATGCCGCCGATGTCGCGCAGCCGCAGCTGGCGAACGATCTCCTCGGCCGCCTCGATGTTGTTCTTGGTGACCGTCTCCTCGAGGTTGCCGCCGGAGCCAACAAACTTGCCCGTGTTGACGTCGACGACAGTCATCGCCTCGGTGCGGTCGATCACCAGCGAGCCACCCGAGGGCAGCCACACCTTGCGGTCCATGGCCTTGGCCAGCGCCTCGGTGACGCGGTAGTGGCTGAACACGTCCTGCGTGCCGGTCCACTTCTCCAGCCGGTCGGCCAGGTCGGGTGCGACGTCACCGAGATAGTCGCTGACCTCGGTCCACGCCTGTTCCCCGGCCACGACGACCTTGGCGAAGTCCTCGTTGAAGACGTCGCGGATGACCCGGACGGTCATGTCGGGTTCACCGTGGAGGAGCGCCGGGGCATTGGCACCCTTCTGCTTGCCCTGGATGCGGTCCCACATGCCGGTCAGGCGCTCGACATCGGCGCGCAGCTCCGCCTCGCTGGCTCCCTCGGCCGCGGTGCGGACGATGACGCCAGCCCCCTCCGGGACGACCTCCTTGAGGATCTTCTTCAGGCGTGCTCGCTCGGTGTCCGGGAGCTTGCGCGAGATGCCGGTCATCGAGTTGCCCGGCACGAGCACCAGGTAACGCCCCGGAAGGGAGATCTGGGACGTCAGCCGGGCCCCCTTGTGGCCAATGGGGTCCTTGGTGACCTGCACCAGCACCGAGTCTCCGGACTTCAGCGCGTTCTCGATGCGCTTGGGCTGGTTGTTGTCCAGGCCGGCAGCGTCCCAGTTGACCTCACCGGCATAGAGCACGGCGTTGCGGCCCTTGCCGATGTCGACAAAGGCGGCCTCCATGCTGGGCAGCACATTCTGGACACGGCCGAGATAGACGTTGCCGACCATCGTGGTCTGCGTGGCCCGCGAGACGTAGTGCTCGACCAGCACGCCGTCCTCGAGAACGCCGATCTGGGTGCGGTCGTCGTGACCGCGCACCACCATGGTGCGCTCGACGCTCTCGCGACGGGCCAGGAACTCGGCCTCGGTGATGATGGTGCGGCGACGACCGGCCTCGCGTCCCTCGCGGCGGCGTTGCCGCTTGGCCTCCAGGCGGGTCGAGCCCCGCACTCCAGTGACCTCCTCACGGGCGCGCCGTGACTCACGAGCCTCGCCGTCCTCGCCGCGGCGGTTGCTGCGTCGGCGACGACGCACCGTGCCACCCGAGGTCTCCGCATCCGTTCCGTCAGCGTCACTGGAGGCGGTGTCGGATCCGTTTGTGGAGTCCGTCGCGGTGGTGTCGGGACCGTCGGTGTCGCCAGAGTCATCTCCGGCGCTCCCGCGGCCTCGTCGGCCCTTGCCGCCACGGCGGCGCCGACGCCGAGCGTTGTTGCCCTCACCGTCGTCCTGGTCGTCGTGGTCGTCGTCCTGCTGGTGATTCTGGTCCTGGTCCGGCGAGGCCTTGGCCTGGCTGTCCCCGCTGTCCGCACGGTCCTGGGAGTTGTCCTGGCCGGAGGTCTGCTCGGAGGTCTGTCCGCCCCGGACGGGACGGCGCGTGCGCTGGCGCGACGGCCGCTCCGGGGCCCCCGACTCCTCGACCTCGTCCGTGTCCTGCGCCGGCTGGGCCGGGGCACGACGCGCCGGCCGGGCCGGGACCGCACTGAGGTCAGGCGCCTGGAAGAGCATGCCGAACGGGGAGCCTGCACCGGCCGGTGCCGACTGCTCCTCGGCGTCCTCCGCGTCCTCGTCGTCCTCCACGGGCTCGTTCTTCGCCGACTCGTCCTTCGCGGGCTCGGTCTTTGCAGGCCCCTGCTCCACGGGCTCGTTCTTCGCGGACTCGCCCTGCGCGGGCTCGGTCACGTCCGGGCTCGCCTGCTCACCAGACTGGCCCCCGGCGTCGCCTGCGCTCGTGCCGACTCCCGCGTCCAGGAGCTCCTCGACCGCTTCATCTGCCGCTTTGGCCCGGGCGGTGCTCTTGCGCGCGCTGGTCTTCTTGGCCGTCGACTTCTTGGTCGCGGTCTTGGCGGCCGTCTTGGCGGCAGCCGTCTTGGTGGCGCTCTTGGTGGCCTTGCGGGCGGCGGTCTTCTTCACAGTGGCCGCGGGCACAGCGCTCTCCTCGTGGGAGAACAGGGCACCAAAGGCGGTGGCTCCGCCGGTCGGTGCTGAGTCCCCTGCTGTTTCGCCGGGCGTGTCGGGGCTCTGGTCCATGGAGGCCATGGCTTCCTCTCGTGGCTCGCGAGGAGTCCACACCGGACCCGTGGGTCCACTCCCGCTGAGCGCGGGTTGCGTCGTCGGGCCGGCGGATGCCGACCGGACGGAAGTCGTCCTGGTTACGCCGGACGGCTCGCGCACTTCGCGCGTCACCGAGGCGGCGCCGACCAAAACCCGTGTGTAGCCCCGAGTGGTTCACGTGGGCCGCACACTCGCGTGCCGGCTCTTCGGGCCGCACTGCGGGAGGTCCTGTCGGGTTGGGCGGCTGGTGTGGCCGGTCGCACAACCACGGCCACTATCTCACAGGTGGGGCCATTCACGGTCTAGGCCAACGGGTCGAGCACCGCGTCGGCCTCCCCCAGCGGCCCCTGGGCGAGTCGGGTGCTGGTGGGACGCGGCAGGCCCTGCCCACTCACCTCACCCAGCGCGCTCCACAGCTCCGCCGGCCGCACCGTCGGGGTCGTATGCCGAACGGTGAGCAGGAGCACAGCTGCCCCCGGGGCGTCGGTCACCTCGGCAGCAACCACCGGTCCGCGCACATCGATGGCTCGTGGCCCCTGCTTCATCACCCGGGTGACCTCGACGCTGTCCCGGGCCAGGAACGTCTCGAGTGCCTGCCGCAGCGCGGCCACCTCCAGGCCGGGAAAGACCATCTGCCACCGACTCGCCGCGAGTCGATCCGCCAGCGCCCCAGCCTGGGCCACCTGCACCTCCACGATGTCCAGGCCCTCCGGCAGGGAGGCAGTCAGTGCCGACCTGACCCCCACGGGGTCCACTTCACGGGTGACTGACAACTCGACATACTCCGCCTCTGATGCCACGCCGGTCGGGGCGGCGTTGGCATAGCTGATCTTGGGGTGCGGGTGGAACCCGGCGGAGTAGGCCATCGGGATCTGTGCCAGGCGCAGGGCACGCTCCAGGGCCCGCTGGAAGTCACGGCTGGAGGTGAACCGCATCCGACCGCGCTTGGCATAGCGCACCCGCAGTTTCTGGACCGCGGGATCTGGGGTTGGGCCCTCGGGGACGCGTCGCGCTGCTGCCATGGCACGCAGACTAACCACGATCCGTTCATAGGCTGGTGTGGCGAACTCCATAACGGGGTGACTGTCGGCGAGCCCTGCCGAGGTCGTACAGTCGGCGCATCCAGATGTTGCTGGCCGCACTCAATGGAGCGTCGCGACCGCCTTGCCACTGCCCCACCACTTATGGAGGCCCTCCCAGTGCGTGTCCACAACTTTGCCGCCGGCCCAGCTGCCCTGCCGCTCGAGGTGCTCGAGCGCGCGCAGTCCGAGCTCACCGACTTCAACGGGCTGGGCATGTCCGTGATGGAGATCAGTCACCGCAGCAAGGATTTTGTGGCCGTGGCGTCCGAGTCCGAGGCGCTGCTGCGCGAGCTGCTCGGGGTGCCCGAGGGTTACACCGTGCTCTTCCTGCAGGGCGGGGCGACCGGCCAGTTCGCGGCCATCCCGATGAACCTCACCGCGTCGGGCGCGAGCGCCGACTATCTCAACACCGGGTCCTGGTCCAAGAAGGCGATCGCCGAGGCCGGGAAGTATGTCCAGGTCAACGTCCTCGCTGACGAAAAGGCCTCCAACTACTCGACCACGCCTGCGGCAGAGTCGATCTCGGTCAGCCCGGGCGCGGCCTACCTGCACTACACCGCCAACGAGACCATCGGCGGCGTGGAGTTCGGCTATGTGCCCGAGACCGGTGACGTGCCGCTCGTGGCCGACTTCTCCTCCACGATCATGTCCCGGCCGATCGACGTGTCGAAGTTTGGTCTGATCTATGCCGGTGCCCAGAAGAACCTCGGCCCCTCTGGCATCACCGTTGTCATCGTCCGCGACGATCTGGTCGGCACGGCTCGCCCCGAGACCCCGTCCGTGCTCGACTACGCCGCGATGGGTGGCGCCGACTCGATGCTCAACACCCCGCCGACCTTCGGCTGGTATCTGCTCGGCCTGAACCTGGAGTGGATCCGCGACAACGGCGGTCTGACCGGCATGGCCGAGCGCAACGAGCGCAAGGCTCGCACCCTCTATGACGCGATCGACACCCTGGACTTCTACTCCAACCCCGTCGAGCCGGGTTCACGGTCCTGGATGAACGTCCCCTTCCTGCTGGCCAACGCCGACCTGGACAAGGAGTTCCTGGCCCAGGCCGACGCCGCCGGGCTGACCAACCTGGCCGGGCACCGCTCCGTGGGCGGCATGCGCGCCAGCATCTACAACGCCACCTCCCAGGAGTCGGTTGAGGCCCTGGTTGATTTCCTCAAGGAGTTTGAGCGCACCCATGCCTGAGACCTTCCGCATCCAGACCCTCAACGCCATCTCGCCGCTGGGGCTGAACCGCCTCGACCGTGAGGTCTTCGACCTCGGCACCGAGTTCACCGACCCGCGGGCGATCCTGCTCCGCTCGGCCGACCTGCACTCCTACGAGGTGCCCTCCAGCCTGTATGCCGTGGCCCGCGCGGGCGCCGGGACCAACAACATCCCGGTCGACAAGCTCGCGGCCCTCGGCATCCCCGTGTTCAACACGCCGGGCGCCAACGCCAACGCCGTCAAGGAGTTGGTGATCGCCGGCATGCTCCTGGCGGCCCGCAACCTCTATCACGCAGCCGACTACACCCGCGACCTGGTCGCCGGCCAGGAGCTCACGGGCAAGGACCTCGACAAGGCCGTCGAGGCCGGCAAGAAGCAGTTCGCCGGCTTCGAGCTGCCCGGGCGCACCCTGGGTGTCATCGGCCTCGGCGCCATCGGTGTCCTCGTGGCCAACGCCGCCCAGGCCATGGGCATGAAGGTCCTGGGCTATGACCCGGCCATCACCATCGAGCGCGCCTGGCAGCTCTCCCCCTCGGTGGAGCAGGTCACCAGCGTCGAGGAGCTGTTCGCCAGCTCCGACTTCATCACCTTGCACGTGCCGCTCGTCGAGGGCACCAAGGGACTGGTCAACGCACAGCGGATCGCCTCGATGGCCGAGGGCAGCGTCGTGCTCAACTTCGCCCGTGGCGGCGTCGTCGACGAGGAGGCCGTGCTCGCGGCCCTGGACTCTGGTCACCTGCACGCCTATGTCAACGACTTCCCCTCCGAGGCCGGCGCGGTCCACCCTCGGGTCATCGCACTCCCCCACCTGGGAGCCTCCACGGGCGAGGCCGAGGACAACTGCGCCGTGATGGCGGTCGACCAACTCTCCGACTTCCTGCTGCACGGCAACATGCGCAACTCGGTCAACTTCCCCGAGGTCGTGATGGCCCGCACGAAGGGCACCACCCGGCTGAGCATCTTCAACGAGAACAAGCCCAACATGATCGGGCAGATCACTGCTCTGCTGGGCGACGCCGGTCTCAACGTCACCGAGTTCACCAACAAGGCACGTGGTGACTACGCCTACACCCTGGTCGACGTCGAGGGCACGATTCCTGCCGACCTCAAGGAGTCAATCCTGGCGATCGACGGCATCATCCGCGCCCGCAAGATCGACGGCTAACCCACACCCCGCGCACATCTGGGACACCGAAACCTGAAGCGCTATCGTTGTTGCCAGTTGATAGCACTCCAGGAGGTGTTCCATGCCTCACGCCCCAGAACGTGTCGCAGTGGGTTCCCTGTTGGCTTCGATCGGTGCGGAGGCCGGGGGCGTCGAGATCGACGTTGATCGGCGGCAGATCGCACGAGAGCCGCTGGACCTGCGGTTGACTCAGGGCTGATACACGGTGAAGTTCACCCCACGCTTGACCGCGTTGCCGTCCGAGTCATAGGTGGCCAAGAGGAGGTCTCCGCCCACGCTGCCGACCCGGACCTCACCCGAGTCGCCGGTCCCGCCGGTGACCGTGGCCTGTGTCACGAAGTCCGGGCCGAAGAAGTTGACGTCGGTGAGCGAGATCCGCCACCGGTTGAGCGGCGCCTCCCAGACGGCAGACTCCACGTTGGGGGTGTTGGCGCTCAGGACGTCTCCCTCACTGATGCGTCCGTAGGCCAACGGCAGGCGTGCATCCTCGGCGAGGGTGGTTCATCCGTTCCCGGATCAGTTCCCGTAAATGTCCAGCACCCGGATGATGCGGTCCTGCAGGTCCTCTCCGGCAGTCTCCGCGTCGGGCTTCAGTGCTGCCAGCGTCTCACCCACCTGCTGTGGGCTCTGCCGATCAAACTCGGGCTCATCCGAGGCCACTGAGCTCTCCTCGACCAGCTCCACACTGCCAGCAAGGACCGTGAATCCGTCAGGACTGTCATCGGCCGGCTCAGCCACGACCATCAGGTACCGACCGTCAGGTTCGGGCCTCACCTGTCCCGTGTACACCCGGGGCAGCCGCTCGCCATCCTGCTCAACCCACCCGTCATAGAACCTGACCTGGATCTCCTGACCTCCAGCAAGAGGCTGGGTGGCTCCCGGGAGCTCCCACTCGATCGACTCGATGGCGAGGATGAGGTCTCGAGCGCTTCCCTGCGCTATCGGGTCCTCGACCGTGCCAGTGATGGGTGCTACTGGCACCTCCACCTCCGGCCAGCCCCGTCAATACCTCGAAGCAGATCGTTACCCAAGGTGATCGGCTACCAGCCTCTGGTGGTGTCCGCGTCGCCGCTGGCCTCAGACCACAGAGAGCGGGAGCAGCTTCTTGCCGGTGGGCCCGACCTGGATCTCGGTGTTCATCTGCGGGCAGACCCCGCAGTCGAAGCACGGCGTCCAGCGGCAGTCGTCCACCTCACGCTCGTCGAGGGCGTCTTGCCAGTCGTCCCACAGCCACTCCTTGTCCAGGCCGGAGTCGATGTGGTCCCAGGGCAGCACCTCGGTCTCGCCGCGCTCGCGGGTGGTGAACCAGTCCACGTCGAGACCGTGCGGGGTCAGGCCGCTCTCCCCCGCCGCCATCCAGCGCTCATAGGAGAAGTGCTCGCTCCACCCGTCGAACCGGCTCCCGGCGCGCCAGACCGCCTCGATGATGCCGCTGACTCGCCGGTCGCCGCGGGACAACAGTCCCTCGACGATGCCGGGCTGGCCGTCGTGATAGCGGAAGCCGATGGCCGAGCCATAGCGTCGGTCGGCGCGGATGGCCTCGCGCAGTTTGAGCAGCCGGGCGTCGGTCTCCTCCGCCCCCAGCTGTGCGGCCCACTGGAACGGAGTGTGCGCCTTCGGCACGAACCCACCGATGGAGACCGTGCAGCGGATGTCCTTGCGGCCACTGACCTTGCGGCCGGTGTCGATGACCTCCTTGGCCAGCTCGGCGATCTCCAGGACATCCTCGTCGGTCTCGGTGGGCAGCCCGCACATGAAATAGAGCTTGACCTGGCGCCACCCCGCCCCGTAGGCCGCGGCGACCGTGCGGATCAGGTCCTCCTTGCTGACCATCTTGTTGATGACCTTGCGCAGCCGCTCGCTGCCGCCCTCGGGGGCAAACGTCAGCCCGGAGCGCCGGCCGTTGCGGGTCAGCTCGTTGGCCAGGTCGATGTTGAAGGCGTCGACCCGGGTCGAGGGCAGCGACAGCGAGGTGTTGGTGCCCTCATAGCGGTCGGCCAGGCCCTTGGCCACGTCGGCGATCTCGCTGTGGTCGGCCGAGGACAGCGAGAGCAGGCCGACCTCCTCATAGCCGGTCGAGTCCAGCCCCTGCTGCACCATCGCACCGATCCCCTCGATCGAGCGCTCGCGCACCGGCCGGGTGATCATGCCCGCCTGGCAGAAGCGGCAGCCGCGGGTGCAGCCGCGGAAGATCTCCACGCTCATCCGCTCGTGCACCGACTCGGTCACCGGCACCAGCGGCGTCTTGGGATAGGGCCAGGAGTCCAGATCCATCACGGTGTGCTTGGAGACCCGCCACGGGATGCCGGGGCGGTTGGGGACGACCCGCTGGATGCGGCCGTCGGGCAGGTAGTCCACGTCGTAGAAGGCCGGCACATAGACACCGCCGGTGCGGGCCAGTCGCAGCAGCACCTCCTCGCGCCCGCCAGGACTCCCCTCGGCCTTCCACCCGCCGATGATCGAGGTCGCGGCGAGCACAGCCTCCTCGCCATCACCGACGATGGCGGCGTCCAGGAAGGCGGCGATCGGCTCGGGGTTGAATGCGGCGTGACCACCGGCGATCACGATCGGGTGCTCGTCGGTGCGGTCGGCCGCGTGCAGTGGGATGCCGGCCAGGTCCAGCGCCGTCAGCATGTTGGTGTAACCCAGCTCGGTCGAGAAGGACAGCCCGAAGACATCGAAGTCGCCGACCGCCCGGTGACCGTCGACGGTGAACTGCGGCACGCCCTCCTCGCGCATGAGGTCCTCCAGGTCGGGCCACACCGAGTAGGTGCGCTCGGCCAGGGCGACCGGCTGCTCGTTGAGGACCTCATAGAGGATCATCACGCCCTGGTTGGGCAGGCCGATCTCATAGGCGTCGGGATACATCAGCGCCCACCGCACGGTGAGTTCCTGCCCCTCTGGTCCGAAGCCGGCCACCTGCCAGTCCTTGACCTGCGAGTTCAGCTCGCCCCCGACATACTGCACGGGTTTGCTCACCTGCTCGAGCAGTGGCTCCAGGGCAGGGAAGATGCTGTCGCCGGCGGTGTTCCCGGGCCGACGTGTGCGGTCCTGTTCGGTGGCAGTCATGAGCCAAGGGTATGCCGTGGCACGGCTAGGAGCCCGCCTCCCGGCGGTCGTCGGGCCAGTGGGCGCTCGCAGCTGAAGGGCGTTGAGCAGCACGGAGCCGGTGGCCGCCGGTGGCCTGGTCGTGCAGCCGCTGGGCGATCCGCTCAACCTCCTCGATCCGCGGGGTTTCGCAGGGACGGGAGTAGACCAGGTCGTTGGTGCGCCAGAGCATCATCCGGTCGACCAGCGGGGCCGGCTCGGGCGGCAACTTCCAGCGTGCCTCGGGCAGCAGGTCGAAGCGGAGAAGGTTGATGTCCTGGCCTTTGACCATCATCGTGGTCAGCCGCACCGACTCAACGTCGGTCCACGGGACCCACAGGTGGCGTCGCTTGTGCAGGATGCGGAACTGGGCTGCTCCCAGCACGAGGGCAGGCTCGGGGTCCAAATAGGTGCGACGGTGCCACAACAGCACCGCCACGGCGACCGCCCCGACGATCACGGCGGAGGCGATGATCCAGCCCCGTCTCTCGGAGGTGTCCACCAGAGCCGCCCCGACGAGCAGGGCGCCGACCACGAGCACGACGATCGTCCAGCGCAGCGCCATAAAGCGCCGATAGCGAGCCCGGTCCAGGCGAACGACGACCTCGTGTGGCTCCCTCGGGACTTCGGGCAGGCTCACGAGCCCCAGCCAGCAGCTCCCTGGGCTGCGCGGAAACGTTGCCCACCGGTGGCGTGATCGTGCAGCTGCATGGCGGCGACGGTGACGTCCTGGAACGAGGGGGTGTCCGCCGGACGGGCATAGGTCAGATCGTTGGTTGCCCAGCTAAACATCCGATCCAGCAGTGGTGCCTTGCCCTGGGGCAGCTTGCCCTGGGCCTCGGGCCGCAGATCGAAGCGCAGGATCTCCGAGCGCCCCAGCCCCGCGCCGCGCGTGAGCACGGTGATGTCCTGCACGTCCGCCCACGGCACCCAGAGGTGCTGGCCCTTGTGCAGGCAGCGGAACTGCTGGCGCGTCAGGACCAGCGCTGGCTCGTCCTGCAGATAGGTGGTGCGCTGCCAGTGGATGCTCAGGCCGCCCAGCACGATCACGAGCAGGCCGCCGATGATCGCGCCGATCCGATAGCCGGGGTCCTCGGTGAAGATCGCCAGCGCGATGCAGGCGACCCCGACCAGGCCCAGGGCCAGACCGGTCATCAGGAACCGCCGCTGATAGCGGGCCCGGTCGGCTCGCACGACGATCTCGTCGGGCAGACCCAGAGCCGGGTGCGGCACAGGGCTCTGGTGCGGGTGTGACGGTTGATTCCCCATAGGCCCCATATTCCCACGGCCGCACTCCACCGACCTCTACGCTGCACCCATGACCCCTGCTCGCGGGTGGCACCTGGTGACCTTTCTCACGGTGTCAACCGCCCTCATCCTCCAGACCGTCCTGGTGATCAGCGGCTCCGCGGTGCTGGACGAGACCTCGGTGCCATCCCTGGCCACCCGCCTGTTCCAGATGTTCTGCTATTTCACGATCCAGTCCAACCTCCTGGTGGCCATCTCGGCGGCCGGGCTGGTGCTGGACCCGCACCGGGACGGACCGTGGTGGCGGGTGGTCCAGGCCGACGCGGTGCTCGGCATCACGCTCACTGGCGTGGTCCACTTCATCCTGCTCCGACCCCTGTTGAGCCTCACCGGATGGCCAGCCGTCGCCGACACCCTCCTGCACCTGGTGGTGCCGGCGCTGGTCATCTCGGGGTGGCTCCTGTTCGGTCCCCGGCCCCGCCTGGACACTCGCACCGTGTGGCGGTCACTGATCTGGCCCATCGCCTGGCTGATCGTGACGCTCATCCTCGGCGCCGTCCGCGACTGGTATCCGTATCCGTTCCTGAATGTCACCGAGCACGGTTACGTCCAGGTGCTGCTGACCAGCCTCGCGGTGACCGGCGCCTTCCTGGTGCTGGTCATAGCAGTGCGGCTGGCAGAAAAGCTCCTGCCAGCCGCACCGCGTGCCCCGCGTTCGTCTCAGTCGGTGTAGAGCGCGTCCAACTGGTCGGAGTATTTCTTGGTGACCACCCGCCGCTTGAGCTTCATGCTCGGCGTCAGGTCGCCCTCCTCGATCGTCAGGTCGTGGTCGAGGATGACGAACTGCTTGATCTGCTCCCAGCGGTTGAGCTGGACGTTGAGCTCGTCGACGTAGCCCTGCACCATCTCCCGGCAGGCCGGCGAGGTGACGATCTCGGCATACTCCTTGCCGCCCAGGCCGTTCTGGCCGGCCCAGCCCTCGATCGCCTCGGGGTCGAGGGTCACGATGGCCGAGACGAACTTGCGGCCGTCACCCTCGATGACCAGCTGGCTGGCGTAGGGGCAGATACCCTTGAACATCGACTCGATCACCGACGGCGCGACATACTTGCCACCGGAGGTCTTGAACAGGTCCTTCTTGCGGTCGGTGATGCTCAGGAAGCCGCGCTCATCCACCTCGCCGATGTCACCGGTGCGGAACCACCCGTCGCTGTCGAGAGCCTCCGCCGTGGCGTCCTCGAGCTCGTGGTAGCCGGAGGTGACGCCCGGACCGCGCAGCAGGATCTCCCCGTCCTCGGCGATCTTGACCTCGGTGCCCGGCAGGGCCCAGCCGACGCTGCCGAACTTGTATCCACCGGCGTGTGGCCGGTTGACGAAGGAGGCGGCGCTGGTCTCGGTCAGGCCGTAGCCCTCGATGATGCGCAGCCCGACGGCGTCGAACCACTCGGCCACGTCGCGGTTGAGGGCGGCTGACCCGGAGATGAAGAAGCGGACGCGGCCACCGAAGCGTTCCTGGACCTTCTTCAGCACCACGGCGTTGGCCACCTTGTGCTGCAGGGCGAGGACTCCCGAGGGCTCCTTGCCCTGCTGCTGCACGGCACTGACCTTGCGGCCGACCCCCGTGGCCCAGTGGAACAGCTTTTCCTTGATGCCGCCGTCCTGCGCCATCATCATCGTGATCTTGCCGTAGGCCTTCTCGAAGATGCGAGGGGCCGCACCCATGAAGGTGGGCTTGACGATCCCGACGTTCTCCACGATCTTGTCGACGCGGCCGTCCACCGCGGTGGGGAAGCCGATCTGCAGGGGCAGCACGAGCAGCACCTTGCCGAAGACATGGGCCAGGGGCAGCCAGAGGTATTGCAGGTCGTCCTTGCTCAGGATCCCGATCGAGTCAACGGCCGCCGCCTCGTAGGTCCACGCCGAGTGCGGCAGGAGGACCCCCTTGGGCCGCCCCGTGGTGCCCGAGGTGTAGATGATCGTGGCCAGGTGCTCGGGGGTGAGCTGGTCGATGCGCTCGTTGATCAGCTCGGGCTCGGCAGCAAGGCGTGCCTGTCCGCGCTCCTCGAGCTCGGACAGGGAGATGACCCAGTCGCCGTCTCCCTCACCATCGATCACCACGACCCGGCTGACCTCTGGGATGTCGGGGCGGTGCTCGCGCAGCTTGGCGACCTGCGTGGCGTCCTCGGCGATGACCACCTTGCTGCCGGAGTCAGCCACGATGTAGGCGACGTCCGCAGACAGGGTGGTGGGGTAGATCGTGGTCGTGGCGGCCCCGGCCGACATGACAGCCAGATCAAAGAGCACCCACTCCAACCGCGTGGCCGAGCAGAGGGCGACCCGTTCCTCAGGAGCGACGCCCAGATCGACCAGGCCAGCGGCTAGTGCGTAGGCGCGTGCGGCGGAGTCGGCCCAGGTGAGCGACTCCCACGACTCGCCGACGGGATAGCGGAAGGCCTCCGTGGTCGGTGTCGCGCTGACGCGGTCACGGAAGAGGTGACCCACGCTCGCGACACGATGGTCGATGGTGGCCTGGTCGAAAACTTCGTCACGGGCGGACAGTGCCATTTACTCGTCCTTCGTTGGGCGGGTGTTGCCAGTGATCTTCTCAGGTCATGCCGCAGATTAGGTAGTAGGTGCGCCGAAGAGATCAGACCGTTACCTGCGGGTATCCAGTGCAGCCGATCGGCGGACGGGCACGGAGCGTCGGCGGCGCGGTGCGGATCTGTCGTGCGGGCGCTGGCAGGCCGCCACCAGTCCGACCGCGAGCCAGCAGGCAAACATCGAGGAGCCGCCATAGGACAGGAACGGCAGCGGGAGGCCAGTGACCGGCATGAGGCCCACGTTCATCCCGATGTTCTCCACGGTCTGGAACAGCAACCAGCCGGCAACCCCCACCGCCACCAGACGCGCGAACGGGTCGTCGGTGCGCAGGGCAACCCACAGCGCCCGCAGCACAACGAAGAGCAGCAACCCGATGATGCCGAGGCACCCGATCAGCCCCAACTCCTCCCCTGCGATGGAGAAGACAAAGTCGGTGTGCTGGAACGGGATGAAGCCGCCCTGGGTCTGGGGCCCCTGCCCCACCCCTGCACCACTCCATCCACCCGAGCCGATCGCCAGACGTGCCTGTTGCGTCTGATAGCCGATGCCCTGCGGGTCGCGGGACGGGTCGACGAACGCCAGCAGCCGGTCCAACTGATAGGCGTCCAACAGCGGGATGCGGATGGCCGCGGTCACCGCCAGTGCCGCACCGCCAACAGCCAGCGCCGTCCAGCGACGAGCCGCCCCCGAGGCCGCGACGACCCCGACGGTCAGGAACCCCAGCACCAGGGCGGTGCCAAGATCTGGCTGGAGCAGGATCAGCACGATGGGGACGCCCGCCAGCCCCCAGGCCGTGAGCACCTCACGCCAGGTCGGTGGCCTCGTCGTGTCCCGCCCCTCGGCCAGGATCATCGCCAGGCCGACACACAGGGCGATCTTGGACAGCTCTGCCGGCTGCAGCGAGAAGCCACCGGGCAGGTGGATCCAGGACCGGGAACCGTTGATGGTCACCCCGAGCGGGGTCAGCACGACCACCAGACCCAGCAGGCCCGTGAGATAGAGCCAGGGCGCCGTGGCCCTGATCCAGCGGACGTCCACCCGCAGCAGGAGCACCGCCATGGTGACGCCGATGCCCGTGTTGATCAGGTGTCGCACGGCCAGAGCCGGTCCGACGTCCGCATGGGTGCCCGACCAGACCAGCACCGCCCCGATCAGACTCAGCCCGAGGGCCGCGATGTAGAGCCCCCAGTCAATCCGCAGCCACGCCACCGACTATCCGAACAGGAGTGATCGGCTGACGTCCACGTCCTGACCGATCTGGGTGAGCAGCTCCTCGATCGAGTCGAACCGCACGTTGCCCCGCAGGCGGGCGACGAAGTCGACGCCAACGTGCTCGTGATAGAGGTTCAGGTCGGTGCGATCGAGCACGTGCGCCTCCACGGTCCGTTCCGGCACGTCATCAAAGGTCGGGTTGGTGCCGACCGAGATCGCAGCGGGCAGGCGACGCTCCGGGTCCCCGAGCGGGAGATCCAACCGTTCCAACCACCCGGCATACACCCCGTCGGCCGGCACGAGCCCCGCAGTCTCACTGCCCAGGTTGGCCGTCGGGAACCCGAGCTCGCGGCCGCGATGGTGCCCGTGCACGACCTCACCGGTGACCCGGTGCGGGCGGCCCAGGATCTCAGCTGCCTCCGCCACCGCTCCGTCGCCCAGCAACCGGCGCAGATGGGTGGAGGACCAGTTGCGCTCACCGGCGGTGGTCTCCCCCACCGCGTGCAGCTCGATCACGGCAAAGTCGTGCGTCACGCCCAGCTCCCGCATGGTGTCGATGTTGCCGGAGTTGCGGACCCCAAAACGGGAGTCCGAGCCGAGCACCACGCCGGTCGCCCCCAGCGCCTCGACGAAGACCGTGCGGACAAACTCCTCAGGCGTCTGGGCAGCCAGCGCCTCCGTGAACTCCAGGACGAGGACCGCGTCCACCCCGGTGCCGGCCATCAGGTCGAGACGGTGCTCCAGTCCGGCGATCTGGACGGGGGCCCGGTCCGGGTGCAGGACGGCCAGTGGTGGAGGGTCAAAGGTCACCGCGACCGCCTGGGCCTCGCGCAGCGCGGCCTCTCGGACGACGGTCCCCAACAGGGCGCGGTGGCCGCGGTGGACACCGTCGAAGTTGCCGAGGGTCACCACGCTGGGTCCGAAGCCGGACGGGATCTCCTGCAGGTTAGTCCAGCGCAGCACGGGGTCCACTCTAGGACGTGGGGAAGACGACATGGCTGCGCGCCTCCTGCCGTGTCTCGTCAAGCATGGCCACCAGTCGTCCGTCGGGGCCGATCGCAGCAACCGGCTCGAGGCGTCCGGGCTCGATCGCGGTCAGCCGTTTGCCGTGGCCCAGATCGATCGACTCCTGCTCCGTGAGCTCGCGCACGGGGAAACTCGCGGCAGCCGCGGCGGCCAGCGGGATCAGGTGTGCCGGGGCACCGTCCTGCTCGAGCTGATCCAGCGTCACGGCTCGGGACAGGTCAAAGTCACCGACCCGGGTGCGGCGCAGGGCCGTCAGGTGCCCTCCCACCGTGAGATCGGCCCCCAGATCACGGGCCAGGGCCCGCACATAGGTGCCTGAGCTGACATCAACCTCGACGTCGAGGTCCAAGAAGGTCGCGTCGTCGCGTCGCCGCGTCAGGACCTCGAACCGGTGCACCGTGACGGGCCGCGCGGGCAACTCCACGTCCTCGCCCGCACGCACGCGCGCATAGGACCGCTTCCCGTCGATCTTGATGGCGCTGACGGCACTGGGGACCTGCTGGATCGGACCCGTCAGCCTGGACACGGCCGCGGCGACCTGCTCGTCTGTCACGGCAGTTGTGTCGCGTGTGGCGGTGACCTCACCCTCGGCGTCATCAGTCACGGTGCTGGCGCCCAACCTGATCGTGGCCGTGTAGGTCTTGTCGGCCCCCACCAGGTAGGTCAGGAGTTTGGTGGCACGGTTGACCCCCAGCACCAGGACCCCCGTGGCCATCGGGTCCAGCGTCCCCGCGTGCCCGACCCGGCGGGTCGCGCACAGCCTGCGCGAGCGGCCCACCACGTCATGACTGGTCCAACCGGCCGGCTTGTCGACGACCAGGAGTCCGTCACCGGCCGGCTCACGGCCAGCACCCTCCCGTGGCGGACGCCCGCTCTCAGCCCCGCCCGTCGGCATACTCGTCTGTCTGGTCATCTCCGGACTGGTCGTCACTGGGCTGGTCGTCACTGGTCTGGTCATCAGTCCCGTCACCATCCGCGACGGGCGCCGCCTCAGCGACAGCACCGTCGGCCGCGTCGTCCACGGACTCGGGCTCTCGCGGCTTGCGGTAGGGGTCCTCGTCGCCGGCATAGCCGCTCGCGGCACGGGTGGCGGCCAACTCTGCGTCCCGCTCGTGCACCTGACGGAAGATGTCCTCCATGTGGGCGGCGTCCTCGGGCAGCGCGTCGGGGACGAACTCCAGGGTGGGCGTCAGCCGGATGCCCAGGCCCTTGCCCATGTGGGAGCGAAGTCGCCCACGGTAGGCCTCCAGGACCTCTGCCGCGTCGGCTCGCTCCTGGTCACCGCCCAACACGGTGTAGAAGACCGTGGCCTGCTGCAGGTCGCCGGTGACCCGTGCATCGGTGATCGTGATGAACCCCAGCCTGGGATCCTTGACCAGGGTCTCAATTCCCTGAGCCATCAGGACCTTGATGCGCTCGGCAACCTTGCGGGCGCGTGCGGGATCAGCCATGTCTCCTCCTCGATCGGACGTGCCGGGTCAGTCTAGGTCTCCGGGCGCCGCCCCGATGACACGCACCACCGTGAAGCGTCCGGACGCGGGAGAGCCCGGGCGCAACAGGTGCGCCCGGGCTTCCCGGTGATCAGGCGTCGATCAGCTGCGCGGGATCTCGCGCATCTCATAGGTGGTGATGAGGTCATCGGGCTGGACGTCGTTGAACGAGCCCAGGTTGATGCCGCACTCGAAGCCCTCGCGGACCTCGGTGACGTCGTCCTTGAACCGCCGCAGACCGGCGATCTCCAGACCCTCGGTGATGACCACGCCCTCGCGGGTGATGCGTGCCTTGGCACCGCGACGGATCTCGCCGCTGCGGACCAGGGAGCCAGCCACGTTGCCGAACTTGGAGGAGCGGAAGATCTCGCGGATCTCCGCGGTGCCCGTCTCGACCTCCTCGTATTCCGGCTTGAGCATGCCCTTCAGGGCGTCCTCGATGTCCTCGATGGCCTGGTAGATCACGCCGTAGTAGCGGATCTCCACGCCCTCGCGCTCGGCGACGTCGGCGTTCTGCCCCTCGGCCCGGACGTTGTAGCCCAGGATGATGGCATCCGAGGCGGCCGCCAGGTTGATGTTGTTGAGGGTGATCGCGCCAACACCGCGGTCGATGATCCGCAGGCCGACCTCCTCGCCAACATCAATCTGCAGCAGCGCGTCCTCGAGGGCCTCGACCGAGCCAGACACATCGCCCTTGAGGATCAGGTTGAGAGTGTCCACCTTGCCAGCGGCAAGGGCCTCGTTGAGGCTCTCCAGGCTGATCCGCTTGCGCGCCTTGGCCAGCGACGCCTGCCGGTCTGCACCCTCGCGCTTCTCGGCGATCTGACGGGCGGTGCGGTCGTCCGGGGCCACCAGGAAGGTGTCACCCGCCCGCGGCACCGATGCCAGGCCGAGCACCTGCACGGGACGTGACGGAGTCGCCTCCTGCACATTGTTGCCGTGCTCATCGAGCATGGCACGCACACGACCGTGCGCCGAGCCGGCCACGATGGCATCCCCGACGGTCAGGGTGCCCTGCTGCACGAGGACCGTGGCCACGGGACCGCGACCGCGGTCCAGGTTGGCCTCGATCGCCACACCGCGGGCGTCCTTGTTGGGGTTGGCCCGCAGGTCCAGCGCGGCGTCTGCGGTGAGCAGCACCGCCTCGAGCAGCGTGTCGATGTTCTGGTCGTTCTTGGCGGACACGTCCACGAACATCGTCTCGCCGCCGTATTCCTCGGCGATCAGGTTGTACTCGGTCAGCTGCTGACGCACCTTCTGCGGGTTGGCACCGTCCACATCGATCTTGTTGACCGCCACCACGATCGGCACGTCCGCCGCCTGGGCGTGGTTGAGCGCCTCGATCGTCTGCGGCATCACGCCGTCGTTGGCCGCCACCACCAGGATCGCGATGTCGGTCACCTTGGCACCACGGGCACGCATGGCGGTGAACGCCTCGTGACCCGGGGTGTCAATGAAGGTGATCGGACGGTCAGCGCCCTCGTGATGGGTGTGCACCTGATAGGCACCGATGTGCTGGGTGATGCCACCGGTCTCGCTCTCGCCGACGTCGGCCTTGCGGATGGCGTCCAGCAGTCGCGTCTTGCCGTGGTCGACGTGACCCATGACGGTCACGACCGGCGGACGCGCCTCCAGGTCCTCATCGGTCTCCGCCTCGGTCTCGGCATCGAGGTCGATGTTGAAGGAGCTGAAGAGCTCGCGCTCCTCCTCCTCCGGGGAGACGACGCGGATGTCGTAGCCCAACTCGGCGCCGAGCACGCCGAAGGCGTCCTCGTCGAGCGACTGCGTGGCAGTCGCCATCTCACCGAGGTGGAACAGCACGGTCACCAGCGCTGCGGGGTCGACGTTGATCTTGTCGGCGAAGTCGCTCAGCGAGGCACCGCGGCGCACCGTGATGCTCTGGCCGTTGCCGCGCGGAACACTGACGCCACCGATGCTGGGCGCCTGCATCTGCTCGAACTCTGCGCGCTTGGCCCTCTTGGACTTGCGTCCGCGGACCTTGCCGCCTCCACGACCGAAGGCACCCTGTGTGCCGCCACGCCCACGAGGGCCGCCGCCACCGGGACGACCGCGGAAGCCACCACCGGGCGCTCCGCCGGGACCACCGGGGCCACCGGGACCGCCACCACCGGGGCGGCCACGACCACCCGGGCCACGGGCCGGACGCTCGCCCGGACGGGGCACGGCTGCACGGTCGGGCATCATGCCCGGGTTGGGGCGTGGGCCACCGGGACGCGGTGCACCCGGACGGGGACCGCCCGGACCGGCCTGGTTGCCGCGGCTGCCGCCCGGACGTGGCATGCCCTGCGACGACGCAAACGGGTTGTTGCCCGGACGCGGTGATCCGGCGCGGTCTCCGCCACGCTCGCCGCGGTCTCCACGGTCACCACGGTCGGGCCGCTCGCCACCACGGTCCGTGCGCTCGGCACGAGGCCGCTCACGGCCCATGCCCTGCGAGGACGCGAACGGGTTGTTGCCCGGCCTCGGCCCCGGCTTGCCACCGGGTCGCGGGGCCTCCTTGCGCGGGCCAGGAGCTGCTGGCTTCTCGGCCGTGGGGCGCGGTGCGGACGGGGTTGCCGCCGCAGCCTCGCCGGAACGCTCGCCCGGCTTCGGTGCTGCCGGGGCGGCCTCTGCTGGCGTGCTCTGCGCCGGTGCCGCGTCCGCCGGTGTGCTCGCCGCGGGGGCGGGCTTGGCTTCTGCTGCGGAGGCCGCGGGGGCTGCCTGCTGGGAGGGTGCCACCGGGTCGGCCGGCTTGGCCGGACCAGGCACGGCCGGACCAGGGGTGGCCGGGCCCGGCTTGGCGCCACCCGGCTTGGGGGCGGTGGGGGTGCTGCCGGCCTGGGGCTCGGCGGACTTGGCCGTCGCCTTCGCGGGGGCAGTGCTCTTGGCGGTGTCGGCCTTCTTGGCCGCCGCCGGGGGATTTTCACGAATCTTGCGGACCACGGGGGGCTCGATGGTCGACGATGCCGACCGGACGAACTCTCCCTGCTCCTTCAGGTGGGCGAGCAGCGCTTTGCTCTCAACCCCGAGCTCCTTAGCGAGCTCATAGACCCGAACCTTAGCCACAGTTCTCCTTCGTTGGGCGTCTCGGTCCGAGCCTCTTCGGGCGCGTGACCGGGACTATTGCTGGTGGGTGCTCATTGCTGAGTACTCATCGGGTGCTCATCAGCGTCAAACCCGCTTCCGGTTCCTCGATGACAGGGCCACGCGGCCCCGCCTGGTGGCGCCCGGTCCAGTTGGACCAAGCGTCTGGCGTCCGACCCGGGCGGGTCGAACGGTCCCGTGTGCCAGGTCAGTCCTGCTGACCCAACAACGCCATCAGTGCTGCGCTGTCCGGTCGGCCGGGCACCCGAAGGGCCCGTCCGAACGCACCGCGCTGGATGGCAACCGTCACGCACTCCGGTGTGAGATGCACATAAGCACCCCGCCCCGGTCGGCGTCGTCGTGGGTCGGGGATCAGGTCCCATCCCTGGCCGGGACCGTGCTGGTCACCGGCGACGACGCGCATCAGTGCGGTCTGCTCCGCCCGCTGCCGACACCCCAGGCACGTGCGCACCACAGTGCGACCCGACTGGCGCTCGGACGGCGGAACAACCTGCACCACTCTACAGGGTCACTCGCTCGGAGACACGTCGGACGGGGCCGACCCCGGTCCCTCGGCGTCCGCAGTGTCTGGGCGGATGTCGATCTTCCAGCCGGTCAGCTTGTGGGCCAGTCGGGCGTTCTGCCCCTCCCGGCCGATGGCGAGGGACAGCTGATAGTCCGGCACCACGACGCGTGCCTGCCGGGCCCGGTCGTCCACGATCGTCACCGACTGCACCCGAGAGGGGGACAGCGCCGAGGCGACGAACGTGGCAGCGTCCTCGCTGAAGTCCACGATGTCGATCTTCTCGCCCTGCAGCTCGGTCATCACGGCCCGCACCCGCTGGCCCATCGGGCCGATGCAGGCGCCCTTGGCGTTGACGCCGGGGATCGTGGAGTGGACAGCGATCTTGGTCCGGTGACCGGCCTCGCGTGCCAGCGCCTCGATCCGCACCGTGCCGTCGGCAATCTCGGGCACCTCGAGGGCAAACAGCCGTCGCACCAGGTTGGGGTGCGTGCGCGACAGCGTGATCTGGGGGCCACGCGGACCGCGCTTGACGCCCACCACGAAGCAGCGCAGCCGCTGCCCGTGCTCGTAGGCCTCACCCGGCACCTGCTCGGAGGTCGGCAGCTCGCCCTCGACGGTGCCAAAGTCCACCAGCACGTGCCGTGGGTCGTTGGACTGCTGGATGACGCCGGACACGATGTCGCCCTCGCGGGCACGGAAGTCGCCCAGGATCGCGTCGTCCTCAAGCTCGCGCATGCGTTGCACGATGACCTGACGGGCCGTGGCCGCCGCCACGCGGCCGAACCCCGCGGGGGTGTCAACGAACTCGGGCCCCGGCTCGCCGCGCAGCCCGGTCTCCTCGTCGATCTCCCCAGCCTCACGAGCCCACACCGTGACGTGTCCGCTCTTGCGGTCCAACTCGACCCGAGAGTTTGGGAAGTGGCCCTCGACCCGCTCGTAGGCCATGAGCAGCGCCTGCTCGATGGCCTGCACGATCGTCTCGAGCGGGATCTCGCGCTCTCGCTCCAGTTGCCGCAGCACAGCGATATCGATGTCCATCAGTTGTCCTTCCCACCCGGCCGGGTGAACTCCACCTGCACCTTGGCCGCGCTGATGCGGTCATAGGGCAGCAGATTGTCGGGGGCGTCAGCCAGCCGTATGCCGTTGTGTCCGGCCTCGAGGAGCCTCGCCTCGGTCTCGGCGCCAGTGTCGGCACTCTCACCCTGGGCGGACTCACTCACGCGCAGCCGCAGCAGACGGCCGACATTGCGGCGGAACTGCTCGGGGGTGCTCAGGGGGTGGTCCACACCGAGGGAGGTGACCTCCAGGGTGTAGGGCGCCGAACCCATCGCGTCGGAGTCATCGAGCCCGACTCCAACGGCCCGGCTGGCCTCGGCCACCTCATCGAGGGTGAGCGGCTCCACAGCACTGGTCAGGTCCTGCGCGAGCAGGTCGCTCACGTCACGAGCAACTCCCACACGCACCAGGCGACGTTTGCCAGCGGGGTGCACCGCGACGTCCTCGACGACGACACCGCTGTCCGCGAGCGCGGCTGCTGCCGCCTCCCGAACCTGCTCGGCCTGTCCCATGCTGGGTGCCTCCCTCTTCTGCTGTCGCGATCACGATCGATCGTGCCGGACTGACACCGGAACGGCCACTCTAGCCGCTCCGGTGTGTCAAGATCGCCGTCATGGCCAATGCAGTGACGCGTCGTTCCGTGCTGGCCGTGATCGGGGTGGGACTCGGGGCAGCGCTGGCAGGTTGCGACAGCGGCGAGGAACCCACCGTGAGCACGGCCACGCCCGGTCCCGAACAGCCCGAGGACCCCGCAGACCTGAGCGACCCCGAAGAGACCGACGCCCCAGCGCCCGCCACGGCCGCCGACTCCGCAGCGCTCGTGCTGGCCCTCGAGCGGACCCGCGCGCTGGCGACTCGTTGTCAGCAGATCCGCGGCGCGACGGGCGGGCACCTGAAGACTCAGCAGCAGGTGCAGGAGGCCCTGGACCTGCAGGCACGTGTGCTGACCGACGTCCTGGAGGCCGGCAGTGTGGCCCTCCCCGAGCCGAGCACGGCCCCCACAGGTGACGCGTCCGCGGGTGACGGGGCGGCCTCAACCGGTGCTCCGGGTGACCAGTCGACCTCCACCAGCGACCAGTCGGGAGCCACCGCTGGCCCAGGCGGCGACGGGGACACCGCGACGGCCACGATGCCGCCGGCCGAGCGGGCTGCTGCCGACCTGCGGGCGCTGGGCAAGGCGTGCCTGGAGGACGTTGCTCCGGCCGCCCTGACGTCCCTGAGTGAGGTCAGCGCCGAGAACCTGCCCATGCTGCTCTCGATCGCCGGGCAGCGCGGGGCCACCGCGCACCTGCTGGGGCACCAACCCCGGTGGGAGGAGCTGTCCGGACCGACCGGTGACCCGGCCGCAGCGGTGCTGGATGCCTACCGCCCCGCGGTCTACGGTTTCGAGGTCCTCGCCGCGCGTGCCTCCGGGGACGAGCGCACGGCATACGAGAGTGTCCTGACCTCCCTGCGCGCCGTGACCCGCCAGCTCACCCAGCTCGCCGGTGACGCGGCCTCACCGGCACCCCTGGGCTACGGACTCCCAGGTGGCACTGCGGGACAGGAGGGACGCGCCGCCCTGGCGAGCGACCTGCTGGCCGTCCTGCCGCCGACGATCATGGGGCCAACCGCCGGCTTTGCTGGCGACCCGGCCTCGGTGGCGGGGGCGGTCCGGCTGCTGGCCGAGTCCGTGCGACTCGCCCAGCCCTGGCGGCCTCTCACCGGGTTCCCGGGGATGCAGGTGCCCGGTGCCTGAGGCGGGGTCCGAGCCACTCCCCCGAGCCGTCACCGACCTGGTGCCACCAGGGCTCATCGAGCGCCTGCGACGGCAGGTTCCCGCCCCAGGGTTTGTCTCCGGCACGCAGTTCCTGCCCACGCTCCCCCGGCTGGTCCAGGACCTGCTCGATGCGTGGGGCCTGGTGGCGGACGGTCCTGCGCGGCACGGTTATGCGGCGCTGGTGCTCCCAGTCACCGGTGCGGACGAGCCCGCCGTGCTCAAGATCGCGTGGCCGCACCCGGAGGCTCGCGATGAGCACCGAGCGCTGCGCGCCTGGGCCGGCGGCGGTGCGGTGCGGTTGCTGGCCGCGGACCCGACCCGGTGGGCCGTGCTCCTGGAACGGCTGGATCCGCGGGACCTGGACGGACCGCCCGTGGGAGTCCTGGAGTCCTGTGAGGAGATCGGACGGCTGGCCTCCGTGCTCGAGCGCCCCGCCCCACCGTGGGTGAGTGTGCGGGCCAGCGACAGCCTGCGCCTCCTGGTGGAGGACCTCGACGAGGTGCGAGCGGGCGAGCACGCGGGTGCCCTCCCGCGCCGGATCCTGGACCGCGGCCGCGCCCTGGCCCTGGAGCTTGCGGACGAGCCGGGCATCGACGCCGCCCTGGTGCATGCCGATCTGCACCAGGAGAACGTGCTGTGGCGACCTGACCCCGGTGAGTGGGTGGCCATCGACCCGCAGGCGATGGCCGCCGACCCGGCCTGGGTGGTGGCACCAGCGCTGTGGAACCGCTGGGCGGAGGCCGTGGCTGCGCACGACACCCGAGTGCACCTGGGCCTGCGTCTGGAGGTGCTGTGCGAGGCCGCCGGCCTCGACCCGGACCGGGCCCGGGTGATCACCGAGTTGCGGATCCTGCGCAACGCCGTCTGGGACGTGCAGGAGCAGCCGCCCGACCTGGCCGAGGCGCTGACTCGCCACGTCACGATCATCAAGGCGATGCAGCCCGCCTGACCTGTGCACCTTTTCTCTGGTGGGTGGGGTCGGCTTCTCTGGTGGGTGGGTCGGCGCTGGCAGCGTGGGTCACATGCTGGCGTAGCGTGCCCGCGCGAAGGAGTACAGCCCGTAGGCCGCCAGACCGATGGCCACGAGCAGCAGCATGACCCCGCCCAGCGGCTGGTCGCTCAGCGTCTTCAGCGCGGCGTCCAACCCGGTTGGTTGATCCGGGTCGGCCTGCAGCGCAGCCACTGCGATGAGTCCGCCCACCACGCCGAGGGCCGCGCCCTTGGCGACGTAGCCGGTCACGCCGAGCACCTCGACGGCGCGCGTGACCTCCCGCTGACCGGTCCCCTGCAGGTCCTGCACGAACTTCTTCGAGACGCCCTTGTAGACGTGGTAGGCGCCCACGGCCAGCACGACCAACCCGATCGCCCCGACCAGGAACCGCCCTGCGGGTGCCGACATCAGGGTGGCTGTCGCCTCCGTCGTGGTCTCCCCGCTGTCGGCTCCTGAGCCGGTCACCACCTGCAGCGCCGTCCACCCGAGCGCACCGAAGACGATCCCCTTGCCCACCGACTTGCCACGGTCGACCAGTTGCTCACGGGTCGGGCCGTGGTGCGGCACAACAGCCTCGATCAGGTGCCACACGGCCAGGGCGGCAAAGCCCGCCACGCACACCCACAGCAGGACTGCCCCGCCGGGCGAACCACCCACCTGTTCCAGGGCGCCCGCCTCGTCGGCCTCTCCGGAGGAGGAGCCGAGCGCGACCTGACCCGCGATCCAGGCGATCAACAGATGGACAAGCCCACTGCCGGCATACCCAAACCTGGCGAGGAACTCGAGGGTCTGGCTCCGCCCCGCCTGCTCGGCGAGGTCCTGCACGTCATTGCTCACGGGGTGATCTCATCACAAGGTGCGAGGCCGGCCCGGATAGACCGCGTCGACGTCGCCGTCGAACAGTCGCCAGCAGAAGTCGTTCATCGTGGCCGCGGCGCGCGCGTGACGGCTGATGATGCCCGCAACGGCAGCCGGCACGTCCTGCGGGATGTCGCCGCGTGCGCATCGACGGACGTAGTCATTGCGGGCGGCCAGGCCACCCTGGCTCGTCACCGAGACCCCGCACACCGTGGTGACGAGCCAGTTCACGAGTCGCATCGACGCATAGTCGGCATCGTGCTCGACGTTGGCTGCGACAAAGTCACGCTCGACGTCGCAGAGATCGAACCGCGCCGAGGTGGCCAGACCGAGGTCGACGAGGTAGAGCTGATCATCGTCGGCCCGCAGGTTGCCGAAATGTCCATCCAGGTGAAGCACCTCGCGGCTGCGCAGGAACGCAACGGCCTCCATCAGTTGCCGCTCAACCCGCTCGGCACCATTCACCGGGTCCCGCAGTGTGTCGAGCAGCGCGTGGGGCAGGTGCTCGAGGAACAGGACGAGGCTGCAGTCGGCCCGGTCCAACTCCTCGAGGCGGGTGCGCACCGCCTGGTTGCCGTCGAACTGGGCGACGACCGCGTCGATGTCCTGGTGCTCGGAGGGCACGGGTGGTCGTCCTGGCAGCACGCGCCAGTGGTGCAGGAGAGCAAAGGCCTCGGACTCACCGGACAGGACACCCTCGGTGAGGATCAGGTTCGCGGCCAGCTCTCGCCACGCGCCGAATCCGGGACCCGCAAGGGGGTGCATGCCGTAGTGGCAGGAGGTGGGCAGGTCGAACAGGTTCGCCGTGCTGTGTGGCTGTGCCAACTCGCGGTCGGTGATCGGGATCGCCTTGGCGAAGACGGTGACGCCGTCAACCTCGAGCAGCGAGGACGCACCACCAACGCCCACGGCGCCGGTCGGTGCCGCCTGCAGCAACGCCGCCAGCTCGTCATCGTCGCGGGCCGCGAGCGCAGCGGCCACGGTGTCGTGACGGGCGCGTCGAGTGCTCAGCATCACCCCATCCTGCCTGCACCGTGGCGTGTCGACGCTGGAGGGTAAATCGATCGCATACGGTGGTTAATCGGCGGGTGCCGTGTGGGGTCAGTTGTCCAGGCGTGGTGTGGAAAGAAGGCAGATGGTCAACGTCCTCCTGGCGGGCGGGATATCGATGGTTGTGGCGTTGCTCGGGACGCCGCTGCTGATCAAGTTCCTGGTCCGCAGGCAGTACGGCCAGTTCATCCACGACGACCTCACCCAGCACCATCACAAGCGGGGCAAGCCAACGATGGGCGGGGCCGTCATCATCGGCGCCGCGATCGTCGGCTATCTCGGATCACGACCGGTGCTGGCAGCCATGGATGCCAGCGGCCTGGTGGACGTCCGGCCCAGTCCGCTCACGCTCAGCGCACTGCTGGTGATCTTCCTCCTGGTCGGCCTCGGTGTTGTGGGCTTCTTCGACGACTACACCAAGATCTCCAAAGAGCGCAGCCTGGGGTTGACCTCGACCCAGAAGCTGATCGGCCAGACCCTGGTCACGGTGGTCTTCGCCCTGCTGGCACTCCTCGTGAAGGACGAGCAGGGGCGCGCGCCTGCCTCCACCGCGATCTCTTTCGTGCGGGACACGAGCATCGACCTGGCCTTTGCCGGCCCCGTGGTTGCCGTCGTCCTGTTCCTCCTCTGGGCGAACCTGCTGATCACTGGCGCCTCCAACGGAGTGAACATCACCGATGGCCTCGACGGCCTCGCAACCGGAGCCTGCGTGATGGTCTTCGGCGCCTACACACTGATCAGCCTGTGGCAGTTCAACCAGAACTGTTCCTCCGTGCCCGGGCCGGGGTGTTACGAAGTCCGAGACAGCCTGGACCTGGCGATCATGGCCTGTGCGATCGCTGGGGCCTGCTTCGGCTTCCTGTGGTGGAACGCCTCACCGGCTCAGATCATCATGGGCGACACCGGCTCGTTGTCGCTCGGGGCCGCACTGGCGGGGATGGCCATCCTCACCCACACCCAGCTGCTGCTCGTGATCCTGGGCGGCCTCTTCGTCATGATCACCCTGTCGGTCATCATCCAGGTCACCAGCTTCAAGCTCACCGGCAAGCGGGTCTTCCGCATGGCACCGCTGCACCACCATTTCGAGCTCCTCGGTTGGGCCGAGGTCACCATCGTCATCCGCTTCTGGATCATCGCCGGCACCTGTGTCGCCGTCGGACTCGCCCTCTTCTACGGAGACTGGGCCGTGACTCTCTGAGAGCCGCTTCGGCCGGATGGACCAGCGAATGGACACTTAGCACTTCATAAGTGGCCACTTGAAGATATGCTGGTGGCTATGAGTGAGTCGATGACAATCAACCCGGCGCACCTGTCTGACGAGAGTTGGGCGTCGCTTCGTGCATTCCTGGAGGCAGCGAAGGCGCGTGGCGAGGTCGTCGATGTGTCGGCCCGGCTGGAACTGCTCTCGCCTGCCGAGGTGGCGAGGCGCCTGGGGATGTCGCGCTCGACGGTGCTGCGGCGGATCGCCGAGGGCGACCTTGCGGCCACGAAAGTTGGCACTCACCACCGAATCCCTTTGGCCGAGTTCGAGCGGTACAGCCACGAACTGATGCAGCGGATGGCCCAGGCTAGCGCCGCGGACATCGAGGCCGAGTTGTTCGGTGAGTGAGCCCGCGGTCCTGTTCTTGGACGCCAACAGTCTGGCCTCCCCCGTCACCCGGACCCTGGTGATTGCGGGCGCCCGTGCCGACGGGCTGGAGGTCACCTGGTCTGCCCACGTCGAAGGCGAAGCCGACCGGCATACCCGAGGTGAGGCATCGCTTGTCTCGACTGTCCGCACCGGCATCTTGGGCATGGAATTGTCGCCCACCGCCACGAGCACGGAGGGGCTGGTGACGGTTTCTGTAGAGGACCAACAGGTAGTGGCCGATGCGATCCGGGCCGATGCGCGGTATCTGCTCACCATCGATGTGGACGATTTCGCGGTCGAGGATCTCACTGGGGGCCGTATGAGCGCGGTCAACCCGGACTACTTCATGGCGCTTCGCTTTACCGAGCGCGCCTACCGCGAGGGGGTGGGTCTGCTCGCCGAGGTAGCCAAGAACCCACGGCGCACCGAGGCTGACGTGCATCGCATGCTGGGTCGTCGGCACCCGCATCTGACGCGGCGCTTCGCCAACGCCTACGACACGGCGCCGGTTCCAGCAGACCAAGATCAGCCGAGCGTGCTGTTCCGGGGCGTCGCTTGTCTGCGTTGCGAGTCACGCTTGGAGGTCGGGGAGGGCGGGCGGCTCGGGCTGTGTGTGCGGCATCGGGATTGATGCCCCCGACCGAGGCACTCTCATTCGGCGTCCTCCTGGCTAGGCTGAACGCACCAGCATCCCGAGAATCTGCTTCATGTATCACTCTCACTGACTAGAAGCGAGACACGCATACGCGTGCCACTCGTAAGGAGTGAAGAAGATCGCCAACCGTCTCGCCAACGCGACCAGCCCCTATCTCCTCCAGCACGCCGACAACCCGGTGGACTGGCGCGAGTGGGGTGATGAGGCCTTCGCCGAGGCACGGCGGCTGAACCGCCCGATCTTCCTGTCCGTGGGCTATGCCGCCTGCCACTGGTGCCACGTGATGGCCCATGAGTCGTTCGAGGACGAGGGCGTCGCCGAACTGCTCAACGCCAGCTATGTGCCCGTCAAGGTCGACCGCGAGGAGCGACCGGACGTCGACGCCGTCTATATGGACGCCACGGTGGCCATGACCGGCCAGGGCGGGTGGCCCATGACCTGTCTGCTCACCCCGGAGGGCGAGCCGTTCTGGTGCGGCACCTATCTGCAGCGACCGCAGTTGCTCCAGCTCCTCACCGCCATCGGCGGCGCCTGGTCGGACCAGGAGGCCCAGGTGCGCGCCAGTGGGACAGCAGTCGTCGAGGCCCTGACGAAGGCGCAGTCCGGCTCCGCCCAGTCGCTCCCGCTGAGCGCAGAGCTGCTCGACGCCGCCGTGGCCACCCTGACCCGCAGCTATGACCAGGAGCACCCCGGGTTTGGCTCGGCGCCGAAGTTCCCGCCGAGCATGGTCCTGGAGTTCCTGCTGCGCCACCACGCCCGCACTGGCAGCTCCACGGCCTGGCGGATGGCACAAGAGACGGCCACCGCGATGGCCAGGGGCGGCCTCTATGACCAGCTCGCCGGGGGTTTCGCACGGTATGCCGTGGACCGCGCCTGGGTGGTCCCCCACTTCGAGAAGATGCTCTATGACAACGCCCAGTTGCTCCGCGTCTATGCGCACCTCTGGCAGGCTGCGGTGCGCGACGACGAGGCAGACACGGCAGCCCTGGCCGAGCGGGTGGTCCGCGAGACCGTGGCCTTCCTGCTCGAGTCGCTGCGCACCCCCGAGGGCGGCTTCGCCTCCTCTCTGGATGCGGACACCGAGGGTGTGGAGGGCTCGACCTATGTCTGGACCCCGGCCCAGCTCGAGGAGCTGCTGGGTCAACAGGACGGCAGGCGCGCCGCCACCCTGCTCACGGTCACCGCGTCAGGGACCTTCGAGCACGGCACCTCCACCCTCCAGCTGCTCAACGACCCGGACGACCCCACCTGGTGGGCCACGACGCGAGCCAGCTTGAAAGCGAGACGTGACCTGCGTCCGCAACCCGCCCTGGACGACAAGGTCGTCACGGCGTGGAACGGCCTGACCATCGCGGCTCTGGCCGACGCCGGATCGCTGCTGGACGAGCCGTCCTGGGTGGCGGCAGCGGCCGACGCAGCTCGGCTCGTCCTCGACCTGCATTTCGTCGACGGACGCCTGCGCCGCAGCTCGCGTGCTGGCCGGGTGGGGGCGGCCGAAGCGGTCGCCGAGGACTATGGCGACCTGATCGAGGGGCTGGTCGCGCTGCACGCGGCCACCGCCGACGCTCAGTGGCTCAACGCAGCCGGCACCCTGCTGGAGGATGCGGTGGCGCGCTTCGGCGACGGGCAGGGCATCTTCCACGACACCGCTGCCGATGCGGAGGAGTTGGTCCTGCGCCCGCGGGCACGCGGCGACAACGCGGAGCCGTGCGGGCAGTCGGCGCTGGCCAGCGCGCTGCTCGCCCACGGAGCCGCGGCAGGCTCCGCCCAGCACCTTGAGCTCGGCACGCAGGCGTTGGCACCGATGGGGGTCATCGCCCAGCGGGACCCGCGCTTCGCCGGGTGGGCGCTGGCCGCTGGTGAGGCAGCCCAGGCGGGTCCGCTGCAGATCGCGATCAGCGAGGGCACCGGGCAGCGCGACCTGGTGGACGTCGCCCGGCAGTCCGTCGGGGCGATGGTCGTCGTGGGCTCCCCAGATCAGGCGCCGCCGCTGCTCGATGGCCGGCCAGACGTGGATGGCCAGGCTGCCGCCTACGTCTGCCGAGGCACCGTCTGCGACCTGCCAGTCACCTCCCCCGCCGATCTGCGCGAGGCCCTGACCCGCGGCCGGGGCAGCCAGCTGACTGACTGAGCCCACGCCCGCGTGGCCAGCCCACCTGAGTCCGACCCGACTCAGCCCACTCCCGCGTGGCCAGAACCGCACGCCCAGCCATGCGTCATACAGTGCGAGCATGTCCTCCCGTGGCGGCACCCGACTGCACACCCGTGCCCTGGCTCTGGCCGTGGCTCCCCTCCTGCTGCTGAGTGCGTGCGGCGGCGGTGACGAGTCGGGGCTGGAGCCACCCCCGCTGGACGCCGCAGAGAGCACGGCCACGGGCAGCGAAACCGGCGCCGAGACCGACCAGCCGACAGGGCAGGTTGCTCCCCCCGACGGTTGGGAGGCTGGCGGGGACGAGGACGACCCGAGCGGCTCACCCACGCAGGACGCTGGCGGCGAGCAGACCGAGGAACCCACCACCGAGGAGGCCTCCGAGCCCAAGGAGGTCACGATCGGCGCGGCCGGCGACCTGCTCTCCCACGCCCCCGTGATCGCCAACGCCCAGGCCAACGCGGGTGGGCAGGGCTATGACTTCTCCCCGATGTTCGCCGACGTCAAGGATCTGCTCACCGACAACGACCTCACCGTCTGCCACATGGAGACACCGCTGTCGCCGGACAACACCGACATCACCGTGCCGCGGGTGCTGGTCTTCAACACTCCCCACGAGCTCGCGGACGCCGTGGCCGATGCTGGTTATGACGGGTGCGACTTCGCCTCCAACCACACCTGGGACCAGGGGCTGAGCGGGCTGGCCGACACCCAGCAGGTGATCGAGGACGCCGGGCTGCAGTATGCCGGGCCGGTCGGCGACGAGGCCGACGCCGGGCACTATGCGAGCTATCAGGTCAATGACGTGGACGTCGCGCAGCTGGCCTACACCTACACGATCTATAACTCAGGCCAGCCGACGACCGACATCCCGCCCGAGGCGCCCTGGCTGGGTGAGTCGCTCTGGCCCGTCATCGGCGCCGAGGGCATCATCGAGGATGCGGAGGCAGCCAAGGCGGACGGTGCCGACTTCGTCGTGGTGAGCATGCACTGGGGCAACGAATACTGGACCGACCCCACGGACCAGCAGCGCGAGATCGCCGCCGAACTGCTCGAGTCCGACGCTGTCGACCTGATCCTCGGCACGCACGTCCACGTGATCCAGCCGTGCGAGAAGATCAACGGCAAGTACGTCATCTATGGCCTGGGCAACTTCTTGTCCAACCAGTCACCCGACACCACCGCGGGCAAGTTGCGAGCGGAGACCCAGGAGGGCATGTTCGCCCGCTTCCACCTGGCCAAGGACGAGAACGGCAAGGTCACCTCCCAGATGGACTTCCAGCCAACGCGGGTGCAAATCGACAACCACGTGATCCGGTTGGCGACCCCGGACCAGAACGCCGAGACCTATCACCGGGTCGTGGAGACGATGGACCGCCTCGGCGAGGACGCCTGCGACGCCGAGCCGCTGAGCTGAGCTGAGCTGAGGGACGACGCCAACTGCGCGCATCCTTCACGCGACATGCCGATCGGGCCGTGAAGGATCCATGCAGTTGGTCGGGTGAGTGGGCTGACGGTGGTGACCTGAGTGCCCCATCACGCGCCGGTGCCCGCCCACGACAAGCGTGAGCGGGCACCGACTGGACGACACCTGCGTCAGGGCAGGAACTGCTCCAGCGAGTCCAGGACGTCCTCGGCCACTGCGACCGGACCACCGAGCACGAGCACGCGGGTCGGGCTCAGCCGCTCCAGCGACTCGGCGGTGACCTCGGTGAGCTTGTCGGCGCGGGTGAGCAGGATCGGCACCTCGCGGGAGCCGGCCACGGCAGCACCGGTCAGCGCGTCCGGATAGTCGGCGCCACTGGCAACGAACGACAGGTCAACCGGCCCCTCGAAGCGCTCGGCCAGCAACCCGGCCGTCTCGTAGCGGTCACCGCCACCCACACGCGTGACCTCGGCACCCGTCGCCTCGTCGACCAGGTCCGCGACGTCCTCAGAGATCGCGATCGGGCCGCCGAGCAGCACGACCTCGGTCGGCTCCAGCGCGGCCAGTGCCGTCGCGGTGGCCTCCGGCAGGTGGTCCGGTCGGGTCAGCAGGACCGGTGCCTCCTCGATCGCCGCGGCGGCGCTGCCGACGAGGGCGTCGGGATAGGTCACGCCACTGGCGAGGTAGACCCGCTCGGTGTCGGAACCGTATTCACCGGCGATCGCGGCTGCGGTCTCGTAGCGGTTCTGGCCCTCGTGGCGCACGGTCTCGGCGCCGAGCTCAGCGATGTCCTCCTCGACCCCGGGCAGCACGGCACCGGGCCCGCCGACGATCACGACGTTCTCCGGAGCCAACCGCTCCAGCTCGGCGCGGGTCGCCGAGGAGAGGGCAGTCGGGCGGGTCAGCAGCACGGGAGCGTCCTGCAGTCCGGCTCGGGCCGCCGCGACGAGCGCGTCGGGGTAGGCCTGGCCGGTCGTCACGAAGACGGTGTCGCTCGAGGCGCTCGGGAACTGCTGCGACAGCTGGACGGCCGTCTCGTAGCGGTCGTCACCGGCGACGCGGTCGACACCGCCCAGCTCAACGTCGAACACCGAGGTGCTGCCGGAGACCTCGTTGGCCACAATCACCAACGGGGCACCCGTGGGGCTGTCCTCGGCCGCGACGAACTCAACGCCCTCGGCACCCAGGTCACCCATGCCCTCGACCCACTCGCCGTCAACCTCGACGTCCCAGTTGCGGTTGTTGACGTAGTCGACGTAGCGCACGTTGGCCGGGTCGGTCACGTCGAAGGTCATCACGCCGCCGATGCGCTCCAGGCCCACGAAGGCGAAGCTGTGCGAGCCGACCTGACCGATCGTGACGTATTCGGGCTCGGGGCCCTTGTCGTCGGACCGGTTGTCGAACGACGGGGTCTCGTCGTTGGTGGCGTTAAACGCCTCCTCCGGCAGCTCGCCGGCCTCAATCAGGTCGACGATGGCCTGCTCGATCATGCCCGCGGAGTCGAAGACGACCTCGCCATCGGTTGACAGGATGCTGAAGCTGCGCGCGCCAAAGACCTCGATCTGCTCGAAGCAGTCCGCGCCCTCGCGCAGGCCGGAGCCGATGGAGGCGTTGAGGCGACCGAGGTTGGCCTCCTCCTTGAGCTGGGCCACGCCCTCAGCGCCGCCGAAGGCGTCCTCGCACAGCGGATAGGCGTCATCCGCGATGCGCACCGACTCGACGTAGTCGCCCCACTCGCGGGCGTCGCCCTCGTTGGCGGTGACGATCAGCTGCTCGTCACCGGCGGTGTAGGTGTCGATGCCGTCGGGCATGGCCAGGCCGAAGACCGGGGCGTTGCGCAGGTTGATCGCGCCCTCGCCGTCCTCACCGTCCCGGTTGGAGGTGTCCAGGACGTTGCCCTCGGCACTCCAGTCCTTCAGCGCGATGGACCACAGGTCGGTGACCTCGGCGGTCTCCAGGTCGATGGTGGCGATCGCGTTGGCCTCCTGCAGCGAGACATAGGCGAAGGCGCTGTCGTCACTGATCGCCGAGAACTCCGGCTCGAGGTTGCGGGCCACCCGCCCGGCGGGCTCGTGGCCCTCGGGGACCTCGACGTCCGGGCCGAAGACCCGGACACCGTCGGGCAGGTCGGTGTCCTCGTCGTATGCCGTGAAGCGGGCCGTGCGGACATCGTCCTGGGACACCTCGGCCGGGTCCGCGACGTCGATCACGGAGACCGTGCCCTCAGGGTCGGAACTGAAGTCATCGGCCGGCTCGCCCTCGTTGGCCACGACAACCTTGGTGCCGTCAGGGGTCACGGTGATGGCGTCCGGCAGTGAGCCGACCTGGACGCCGCCGAGAGCCTCGCCAGCGGTGGAGTAGAACAGCGCCCAACCGGGGTCAACCTTGTTG
Source organism: Ornithinimicrobium faecis (assembly GCF_023923225.1). Classification (GTDB taxonomy): domain Bacteria; phylum Actinomycetota; class Actinomycetes; order Actinomycetales; family Dermatophilaceae; genus Ornithinicoccus; species Ornithinicoccus faecis. The sequence continues at coordinate 2,802,698 of NZ_CP099489.1, forward strand.
GGGGCCTCGACCGCCACGGCGATCCAGTCGCCGTGGACCTTCACCGAGTTGACGGTGGCACCCTCGGGGAGGACGGTGCCGTCGGACAGCTCCGCCCCCGCCGTGGAGAGGGTCTCGACGTAGGTCGGGTTGCTGGGGTCCGACCCGTCCAGGATGTCGATGGCGCCCTTCTGGGCGTTGACCACGAAGATCCGCTGAGTCGCCGGATCGAAGGAGGTGATCTCCGCCGCCGACTCGTCAAACTGTTCGGTCTCGTGCACGCCGGCGAGCGTCAGAGAGAGCCGCGGGTCAACGGCCGCGGGGGTGCTGTCAGAGGGATCGTCACCTGGGCTGGCGAGGGCTGCCGGCATCATGCCGATGCTGAGAGCAGCCGCCGCCAGGAGGCTCACGGATCGAGATGGTGTGTTCATGACCAGATCTCAGTCGTGCCGGGTGACTGCTCTGTGGCCCTGACGTGGCCCTGACGTGGCCGCCGGGTGTCCGTTGGTGAACGGCCGGTTGCCGCGGGTCAGCCGGTGAACTGGGCGTAGGTGTCGTAGCCGATCTTGAGGATGAAAGCCACCAGCAGCACGACGAACACACTCCGGACAAAGCCGCTCCCGCGGGCCACCGCTGTGCGTGCCCCGAGATAGGCACCGAGCATGTTGCACACGCCCATCAGCAGGCCGACCTTCCACATCACCGCGCCCATCGGGATGAACACGGCCAGGGCGGCCACGTTGGTCGCCCAGTTGGCGATCTTGGCCTTGGCGCTGGCCTGCAGGAAGCCATAGCCGAGCAGTCCCACCAGGGCAAAGACAAAGAACGACCCGGTGCCGGGGCCGAGCGCCCCGTCATAGACCCCGACGCCCAACCCGATCAGGGCGGCGACCACCAAGTGGGAGCGCCCGGAGAACCGCAGCGCCGAGATCTGGCCCATGCTGGGCTTGGCGAGCGTGTAGATCCCCACCCCCACCAGGACGACCAGGATGATCGGGTTGAAGGCCGACTTGGGGATCATGCTGGCGATCAGCGCGCCGCCCAGCGCGCCGAGGAAGGCGAAGCCGGCGAGCGGCAGGGCGGTCGAGAGGTCGGGGCGCACCCGGCGGAAATAGGTGATCGAGCTGACGGTCGTGCCGCAGATCGAGCCGAGCTTGTTGGTGGCCAGGATCTGCACCGGTGTGGCACCGGGAAAGCCGAGCAGCAGGGCCGGCAACTGGATCAGCCCGCCCCCGCCCACGACCGCGTCGATCCAGCCGGCGGCCAACGCGGCCAGGCCCATCAGGACATAGAGCCAGATGGAGGGGTCATCCACCGGCGTGTCCGGAGTTCCAGCCAGCAACGATGCCCGCGATCTCCGCGAGCGAGTGGGCCACGGCGTCCGGGGTGGCGTCGACCTCGACCCGTTGCTCGGTCGGGATGTCACTGTGCGGCACCAGGATCGCGCGCATGCCGACCTGCTGGGGTCCGTGGACGTCCTCAAACAGGCGGTCCCCGACATAGACGCAGTCGCGTGGCTCGGTGTCCACGGCGGCCGCCGCGGCGAGGAAGGCCTCCGGGTGCGGCTTGGTCCACGGGATCTCGCTGCTGTAGACGTCACCGTCGATCAGGTCCAACACCCCGTCCCGCTCAAAGATCCCGCGGTGGTGGTCACGCGACCAGAGCGTGTTGGACAGCACACCGACGGCCATCCCGCTCGCCCGCAGCCCCTCCCAGAGTGGACGGACCAGCGGGTCGGTGTGGGTGTGCGGCTCCCAGAACCGGTCATAGGCGCTGCGTGCCCGCCCGTATGCCGAGTGCTGGCTGCCGTAGCCCAGCTCGGCCAGGATCTCCTCCACCCGGGCGCTGCGGTGCTCGGTGCGGGCCTGCTGCCAGGCCAGGCCCTCGGCCTCGAGGATCCGGGCAGCCAGGTCGGCCACGTCGTCCCCGGTGGTCGCGACCTCGCTGGCGAAGCCGTGCCACTGCGCGACGTGGTCAATCTGGTGCCAGGGCGTGAGCGTGCCGCCCCAGTCGAACAGGACGGCACGCACCCGCCCACGGCTCATCAGGGCGCTCCCATCAGAGCACTCCCATCAGGCCCCGGCGCCGGGGCGCACCTCGGCGACGATCTCACCGGCGGCGTCGGCCACGGCAACCTCGCGCCGCTCGCCGGTGCGACGGTCCTTGATCTCGATGGTGCCCTGCTCCAGGCCCCTGCCGATCACGACGATGGTCGGGACACCGATCAGCTCGGCGTCCTTGAACTTCACGCCCGGAGAGACCTTGAAGCGGTCGTCATAGAGCACCGTCAGGCCCTGGGACTCCAGCTCGGCGACCAGGCCGTCGGCGTGCTCGAAGACCGCGGGGTCCTTGCCGGTGGCGACCACGTGCACGTCGGCGGGGCTGATCTCGCGGGGCCAGCACAGGCCTATCTCGTCCAGGGTGTCCTCGGCGACGGCGGCGACGGCGCGGCTGACGCCGACGCCGTAGGAGCCCATCGTCACCGTGGTGAGCTTGCCGTTCTGGTCGAGGACAGACAGACCCAGCGCCTCGGCATACTTCCTGCCGAGCTGGAAGACGTGGCCCATCTCGATGCCACGTGCCAGCGTCAGGGTGCCGTTGCCGTCCGGGCTCGCGTCGCCCTCACGGATGTCTGCCGCGTGGATGACACCGTCCGCGGTGAAGTCACGGCCGTGCACCAGGTTGAACACGTGCTTGCCGTGCTCGTCGGCACCGGTGATCCAGGCGCTGCCCTCGCCGATGGAGGCGTCGAGCAGATAACGAATGCCCGAGGCACGCTCCTCGCCCAGCACGCCCGGGCCGATATAGCCCTTGGCCAGGGCGGGGTGTGCGGCAAAGTCCTTGTCCTCGAATGCGCCGGGCTCGGCCGGGGACACCTGGGCCTCCAGACGCTTGGCGTCGACCTCGCGGTCCCCGGGCACGCCGATGGCCAGCGGCTCGCGGGTGCCGTCGGGGTGGGTGAGCATGACCAGCACGTTCTTGAGGGTGTCGGCCGCGGTCCACTCCCGGCCGTCCTCGCGCGGGTGACTCGCGTTGGCTGCGGCCACGAGCGTCTCGATGGTCGGGGTGTCGGGGGTGTCGTGGACCTGGGCCGCGGGGACCCCTGAGGCATCCACCGGCGCGGGCGTGGGCACGTGCACGGCCTCGACGTTGGCGGCGTAGTCACCGGTGGTGCTGCGCACGAAGGTGTCCTCGCCGTGCGGGCTGACCGCGAGGAACTCCTCGCTGGCCGAGCCGCCCATGGCGCCCGAGTCGGCGTGCACGATGACGTAGTCGAAACCGAGGCGGTCGAAGATCTTGACGTAGGCCTCACGGTGGCGCTGGTAGGCCGCCTCGAGACCCGCGTCGTCGACGTCGAAGGAGTAGGAGTCCTTCATGATGAACTCACGCCCGCGCAGCAGCCCGGCGCGCGGACGCGCCTCGTCGCGATACTTGGTCTGGATCTGATAGAGGCTGACCGGCAGGTCCTTGTAGGAGCTGAACAGGTCCTTGACCGTGAGGGTGAACATCTCCTCGTGCGTGGGGCCGAGCAGCATGTCAACGCCCTTGCGGTCCTGCAGCCGGAACAGGTTGGGGCCGTACTCGGTCCACCGGTTCGTGGCCTCATAGGGCTCGCGGGGCAGCAGCGCGGGGAAGCTCAACTCCTGGGCGCCGATGGCGTCCATCTCCTCGCGCACGATGGTCTCGACATTGCGCAGCACCCGCAGGCCCAGCGGCAGCCACGAATAGATGCCCGGGGCCGCGCGGCGGATGTAGCCCGCCCGGACCAGCAGCTTGTGGCTCGGCAGCTCAGCGTCCGCCGGGTCCTCGCGCAGGGTCCGCAGGAACAGGGTCGACATCCGCAGTGCCACGTGGGCTCCTTCATCTTGACGATATGCATCGTGGAGGTATGCCGACCGCCGGCTGGGCGGTCGGGGTCACCGACCGAGGATATCCGCTGGGCGGCGGGCTCCTGAACCGGTTTGCCCGTGGCCTAACCTGCCGGGGTGAGTGCAACTCCCGGGCCGGGCGCCCTGCGCCGCTATCCGCGGCGCCGCAGGGTGGTCGGCGACCTGCGGTTCTGGCGCGACGTGCCGCTCCCCGGTCTGGACCGCCGCAGTGACCTCTACGTCTGGTTGCCGCCGGGCTATGACCGCAACTCCTCGCGGCGCTATCCGGTGATCTATCTGCACGACGGGGCCAACCTGTTTGACCGCAAGACCGCGTTCATTGGCGTCACCTGGTCGGCCGACCGTGCTCTGATGTCGCTGCACGAGAAGGGCATTGACGTCATCGCGGTGGGTGTCCCCTGCTCCCCCGACCGCCGGATCGAGGAATACTCCCCCTATCACCAGGTCGGCATCGGTGGCGGGAACGCGGACGCCTATGTCGCCTTCCTGACCGAGCGTCTCAAGCCGTGGGTCGACGCGGCGCTGCGCACCCGCCCCGAGCGCGAGCACACCCTGACCGCCGGCTCCTCGATGGGCGCGGTGGTGAGCATGCACGCCTGGGTGCGACGGCCGGATGTCTTCGGTGGTGTCGGCGCCTTCTCCCCGGCCCTCTGGGTGCCCGGTGAACCGCACCTGCGCGACATCGAGGCCGCCCTGCACGCGCCCCACGCCCCGACCAGGTTCTATGTTGACGTGGGCGGGCACGAGGAGCCGGACAACCCGAGCGCGCAGGCTGCCTATGTGCAGGACAGCGAGCGGGTGGTTGGTGCGCTGCGAGCCGCGCGGGCGCCGGTGCGCTATGTCTATGACTCCGCGGCCTTCCACACCGAGTCGGCGTGGGCGGAGCGGCTCCCCTCGGCGCTGGCCTGGCTGCTGAGCGGGTATGCCGTGCAGCGGCCGGGTGCGCAGGCCCGGGGCGAGCGTGGGCTGGGTGCGGGGCTGCGACGCCTCACGGGGAGCCTGCAACGGCTCTCGCGCCGGGGTCAGATGCCGAGGTAGGCCTGGATCACGCGGTCGTCGGCCAGCAGGTCGGCGGCTGGACCCTGGTGGGCGATCTCACCGCTCGACAGGACATAGCCGTGATCAGCGGCCCGCAGCGCACGCCGGGCGTTCTGCTCGATCAGGACGACGGTGGTGCCGGAGGCACGGATCTCCTCGATGGTCGAGAAGACCTCGTCGACGATCTTGGGCGCGAGCCCCATCGACGGCTCGTCGAGCAGGATCAGGCGCGGACGGGCCACGAGGGCCCGGCCGATGGCGAGCATCTGCTGCTCACCCCCAGAGAGTGCACCAGCGGGCAGGTCCCGGCGCTCGGCCAGCACCGGGAACCGCTCGTAGACCTCGCCGATCGCTGCGGCGTCGTTGGTGTGCCAGCCACCGAGCTGGAGGTTCTCGTGGATGGTGAGCGTGCCCAGGATCTGTCGCCCCTCCGGGACCTGCACCAGGCCCTCACCGACGAGTTTGTGGGCCGGCACCTTGGTGATGTTGCGACCCTCGAAGGTGATGGTGCCCGAGCGGGGTCGAACGATGCCGGATACGGCGTTGATGATCGAGGACTTGCCGGCACCATTGGCACCGACCAGCGTGATCAGTGAGCCCGGCGCGGCCTCGAACGAGACGCCGCGCACCGCCTCGACGCGGCCATAGGTCACGACCAGGTCGGTGACCTTGAGGATCGGCTCGACCATGCTCATGATGCGTCCTCCGACTCGGAGCTGCCGAGATAGGCCTCGACGACAGCGGGGTTGTTGGCGATCTCATCGGGAGTACCGGTGGCGATGACCTGACCGAAGTTGAGCACGACGATGCGGCTGCAGGTCTTCATCACCATGCCGACGTTGTGCTCGATGAGCAGGATCGTCAGGCCGTCCTGGGCCAGGGAGGAGATCAGGTCGGACAGAGCGTCCGCCTCAACGTGGTTCATGCCAGCAGCCGGCTCATCGAGGATCAACAACGAGGGGTCCGAGGCGAGCGCACGGGCAATCTCCAACCGGCGCTGGTCGCCATAGGACAGGGCCGAGGCCTTGGTGCCCGCTTTGTCGGTGAGGCCGACGCGCTCCAAGCACGCTGCGGCGTGGACCATCAGTTGGCGCTCGTCATGACGGGCCGACGGCAGCCAGAGCAGTCGTCGCAGGAAGGTCGGCTTGCTGACCAGGTGACCGCCCACCATGACGTTCTCCAGTGCGGACAGTCGGGCAAACAGCTTCGAGTGCTGGAAGGTGCGGCTGACTCCGGCCGCGGCGATCTTGTGCACCGCTGCCTTGCCTGGCTGCAGCCCCAGCACCTCGGCGGTGCCGGAGGTGCTGCGGGCGAGTCCGCTGATCATGTTGACCAGGGTGGTCTTGCCGGCCCCGTTCGGACCAATGAGGCCGATCACCTCACCACCGGTGACGTGCAGATTGATGTCCTTGTTGGCGTGGACACCGCCGTAGTCCTTGCCGAGGCCGACCAGCTTGACCACGGTCTCCCCCGTTGCTGGGTGGGCCCGCTGCGAGAGCCCTCCAGCGTCGGCGGCAGCGGTCGCGGCCACCAGCTTGCGGCTGCGCCGCGGCAGGAGACTGGCGATTCCGCCGGGCAGGAACAAGATGACCAGCAGCATCAGCAGACCGGCGAGGAACGGTCGGATCCAGCCCGCCTCGATGCCGATGGCTCGCTGGACCTCGGGAACCATCTCGAGGAAGACGCTGCCCAGCAGCGGGCCGAAGAAGGCAGTGGACCCGCCGACCACCGCAGTCACGAGGCCGTCGATGGCCTTGCTAAAGCCGAAGTCCTCGGGCGCCAACAACCGGACGAAGTAGGCCCACAGGACGCCATAGAGTCCGGCGAGGGTGCCGGCGGTGACGAAGGCCGACAGCCGGTGGCCGCCCACATCGATGCCCATGGCCCGCGCGGCCAGCTCGTCCTCGCGGATTGCCTCGAGGGCGCGGCCGTAGCGCGAGTTGGCCTGCCGCCAGAACCAGTAGGCCACCACGGCGAGGATCACCCAGGCCATCCAGGGCTCAACGACCTTGGGCACGGACATGCCCTGGGCACCGCCGGTCCAGTCCATGTTGATGATCAGGATGCGGATTGCCTCGGCGAACGCCAGGGTGGCGATGGCCAGGAAGACGCCGCGCAACCGCATCGTGGGCAGTCCGAGCACGACGGCGGTCAGCGCTCCCACGGCCATGCCGATCACGATCGCGATCAGCAGGGCGGGCAGGTCACCGACATCATCCGGCGAGGGGGCCAGGCTGGCAGCGGTGAAGCCTGCGATCGAGGCGAAGCCGGCCTGGCCCAGGCTCAACTGGCCAGCGACCAGCACGGCATAGAAGGAGTAGGCGAAGATCGCGCCGAGCGCGATGAAGACGAAGGTCGATTCGGTGAACACTCAGACCTCACGCACCTTGCGCGCCCCGAAGAGCCCCTGCGGGCGGACCAGCAGGATCAGGAAGAGCAGGCCGAAGGCGACCAGGTCGCGCCAGCTCGAGGAGAGGTACTGGACCGCGAACACCTCGGCGAGACCGAGCAGCAGGCCACCCACGAGTGCTCCTGGCAGGGAGCCCATGCCCCCGACGATGATCACGGCCAGCCCCTTGAGCTCGATCGCCGTGCCCATGCCGAGCTGGGCGCTGTTGACGTTCATGGCGAACAGCGCGCCCGCCACGGCTCCCAGTGCCGACGAGATCGCGAAGGTGGTCATCGTCACCCGGTCGACGTTGATGCCCAGCACGCGGGCCGCAGTCGGGTTCTCGGCGACGGCCCGCATCCCGCGACCGAGCCGGGACTTGGCGACGAGCAGGGTCAGCGCGATCACCAGACCCACCGAGATGACCATGATGGCCACCTGCACCAGGGTGACCTGGGCGCCGAACACGCTGAAGGTTGTGTTCGGGAAGGAGTCGGCCGGGAAACGCCGGGTGTTGGGGCCGTAGCGCCACTGGAGCAGCGCGATGAACATCCCCGCCAGGGCGATGGAGGAGATCAACCCCGCGAAGTGGGCATCCGGTCTGTTCTTCAGCGGTCTGAAGGCGACCCGTTCGATGATCATTCCTAATATCCCGCCGACGACGAAGACGATCGGCAGGGCGAGCCAGATCGAGAGGCCGGCCACCTCGACCAGCTCGATCCCGACGAAGGCGGACACGGCGAACACTGCTGGGTGGGCCAGGTTCAGCCGGTCCAGCACGCCGAAGACCAGCGTGAAGCCGATCGCGAACAGCGCGTAGATGGACCCGATGAAGAGTCCGTTGAGCAGTTGTTGCATGGGTGTCCGCCTCCGTCAGGGGTCAGAGCTGGGTGCCGGTGGATCAGTCGAGGACGGCGAAGGCGCCGTTCTCAATCACCTGGACGACAGCCTCGTGCTCGGCGTCGCGGTTCTCGTTGATGGTGATGGAGCCCAGCACGGTCGGCAGGTCTGTGATGTTGCCCAGACCGGCCTGGATGCCCTCGCGGCCACCGTCGCAGCCCTCGCGCACGGCGTGGTCGATGATCGTCATCGCGGCATAGGCCTGCGCGGCGAACTGGTCGGGCCCGCTGCCGAACTCCGCCTCGTAGGCCTCGAGGAAGTCAGCGTTCTCGGGGTTGTCCGAGGCGGAGTTCCAGGCGGCACCCACGACGACACCCTCGGCGGCGTCCCCGGCGTCAGCCATGAGCTGGGGGTTGTTGAAGCCATTGCCACCGACGATCGGCACGTCGATGCCGAGCTCGCGGGCCTGGGTGACCAGCGGGATGGCAGCCTCGATGAGGCCGGAGACGAAGATGGCGTCGGGGTCGGCGTTCTTGGCCTCAGTCAGCAGGGCCCGGAAGTCGGTGTCGGCCTTGGAGAAGGTCAGCGTGTCGGCGACGGTAATGCCCTCCTCCTCCAGCGAGGAGGCCATGACGTCATAGCCCGACTCGGTGAACGCGTCGTCGTTGGAATACATGACGATGACGTTCTCCAGGCCGTAGGTCTCCACGGCCGCGGCGACGGTCTGCGGGATGACCTGGCCCTCGGTGAGGGAGTCACGGAAGATCCAGTCGCCCTGCTCAGTGATGCCCTCGGCGGTGTTGGAGATCGCCAGCACGGGGACGCTCTCCTCCTGCGCGATCGGCTGTGCCTGGAAGGCCGTGTTGGACAGGGTCGGGCCGATGATGATGCTGGTGTCGTCGCCCGCGAAGCCCTCGAAGACGCTGATGGCCTGCTTGGGGTCGGTCTGGTCGTCCTCAACGGTCAGGGCGTAGGTCACGCCCTCCTTCTCGTTGAGGTGCTTGGTGGCGAGCTCGAGACCGTTCTGCTGGGACTCTCCGTAGGACGCGGCGGCACCGGTCAGCGACAGCGCGGCGCCGACGGGCACCTCGCCCTCGATGACGCAGTCGTCGCCGGTGCCCTCGCCGGCGAGGGCACCGCCGTCTCCACCGCCGTCTCCACCGTCGTCGGACCCGCAGGCGCTCAGGGTCAGTGCCAGGACGCCCGCTGCTGCGGACAGCTTGAACAGGTTGGTGCGCATGAATTTTCCTCCAGGGGGTTAGGGAAGCGCTGATTTTCTCGCGCGGTCGGGGCCGTGTCGTGTCCTGAGGCGTGGGGGCCGGTCGGGGAGAATGGGGTATGCGTAGCGAGCAGCCTTCGTTCACTGATGTTGAGTACGGCAACCGTCGGCGGGTCTCGCGTCGGGAGAAGTTCTTGGAGTCGATGGACTCGGTCATCCCGTGGGCACGGTGGGTGGGGTTGATCGAGCCGCACTACTACGACGGCAAGAAGGGGCGTAAGCCCAAGCCGGTGGAGACGATGCTGCGGATGTACTTGCTGCAGGTCTGGTTCTCCCTCTCGGATGAGGGTGTGGAGGAAGCGATCTACGACTCGTACGCGATGCGCAAGTTCATGGCCCTGGACTTCGCGGTCGAGCAGGTCCCGGATGCCACCACGCTGTTGCACTTTCGGCATCTGCTGGAGGAACACGACCTGGGTCAGAAGCTGTTTGCCGACCAGAACGAGATCTTCGATGCCCAGGGGTGGGTCATGCGCGGCGGGTCGATCGTGGACGCCACGATCATCGCCGCACCGTCGTCGACGAAGAACAAGGCTGGTACGCGGGACCCGCAGATGCACCAGAGCAAGAAGGGCAACCAGTGGTACTTCGGCATGAAGGCCCACATCGGTGTTGATGCTGGCACCGGGTACGTGCACTCCGTGACTGCGACCGCCGCGAACGTGCACGACCTGGACGAAACCGTCCACCTGTTACGCCCCGATGACCGGGTTGTCTACACCGACGCCGGCTACCAGGGCATCGCGAACCGTCCCGAGATCACCGACGATGAGCACCTGAGCAAGGTGGAGTTCCGGGTCGCGGCACGCAAGGGTGTGCTCAAGACGATGCCCGAACCGGACCGGGCGGCGCAGTCGGCTCAGGCCGGGGTGCGGGCCAAGGTCGAGCACCCGTTCCTGATCGTCAAGCGCGACTTCGGGTTCACCAAGACCCGCTACCGCGGACTCGGCAAGAACCTCAACCACCTGAACGTGTTGTTCGCTTCGGCGAACTGGCTGATGCGCGCGCGTGCCGTCGCCCTGATGGGGTGACGGCAAGGCGCCAGCCTGCCCGAAACGGCCCAGGAGTCCCGAAACCGGGACCGCAGGGCCGGGAAACGGAGCCTGTCCCCGCCCGCTGAGCACTCCCAGGACACAGCCGGGCAACTTCACGGCCCGAATCGCTATTAGATCAGCGATTCCTTAGGCGTTGTGTGCGGGTGCGTGGGTGCTGGCCGGGTGCAGCACGGCGTGATCCGGCGTGAGTTGGTCGAGCGAGGTGACGCCGAGCAGACGCATGGTCCGGTGGACCTGACTGGTCAGGATCTCCAGGGCACGGGCGACTCCCGCCTCGCCACCGGCCATCAGCCCGTAGAGGTAGGCCCGCCCGACGAGCACGGCGTCGGCGCCGTTGGCCACGGCCGCAACGATGTCCCCACCGTGCATCACCCCGGTGTCGAGCAGGACGGGGACCCGCCCGCCGACGGCCTCGGCGATCTGCGGGAGCACCTCGAGTGGCGTCACCGAGCGATCGAGTTGGCGACCCCCGTGGTTGGAGACGATCAAGCCATCGGCCCCGAGATCGACGAACTCCTTGGCGTCCTCGACGTTCTGGATGCCCTTGAGCACGATCGCCCCTGACCAGTTCTCCCGGAGCCAGACCAGGTCCTGCGTGTTCAGCGTCGGATCGAACATCTTGTTGACCAGCGACTCGACCGTGCCGCCGGACTCGCGCAGGGAGGCGAACTCCAGCGGCTCCGTGGTCAGCAGGTTGGCCCACCAACGAGGGTGCAGCGCCATGTCGGCGAGGGTCTTGGGCGTGAGCTGCGGTGGGATCGTCATCCCGTTGCGCACATCGCGCAGGCGCTGACCGGCGATCGCGGTGTCAACCGTCAGCACCAAGGTGGTGAACCCAGCGGCCTGGGCGCGCTGCATCAGGGCCAGGGAGGCCTCTCGGTCCTGCCACAGATATAACTGGAACCAGCGTTGCAGGTCCGGCAGCTCGGAGGCGATGTCCTCCACTGACACCGTGCCCATGGTGGAGATCGCGTAGGGGACGCCGGCAGCCGCGGCGGCGCGGCCGACGGCCCGCTCCCCCTCGTGCTGCATCATCCGGGTGAACCCAGTCGGTGCCAGGATCAGCGGGATCGGGCTGCTCACGTCCAGGATCCGGACTGCGGTGTCCATGCCGGACACATCGCGCAGCACCCGGGGACGGAACTCGACGCGACCGAAGGCCTCGCGGGCCCGGGACAGGCTGACCTCGCTCTCGGCGGCACCGTCGACGTAGTCGAAGGCGGACCTGGGAGTGCGGCGTCGGGCGAGGTGGCGCAGGTCCTCGATCGTCTGGGCTCGCTCGAGACGTCGTCTGGTGACCTGCAGGGTCGGCCTGTCGATCTTGACCAGCGGTCTGAGTTCCTCAACCCTGGGGAGCCGTCGCTTCACCCGTGCCATCTGCGGCGTCCTGCGCTTCCTGTTCGGCTGCATATCCATGCAGTCCTGCGAATAGTTCTTCGGAGGATCCTAGCCTCACGCGGCACGCCCTCTGGCACCGTTGGCCCGCTGTGGCCAGATCGTGACCCCGTCGTGACCCGTCGCCCAGAAACGGGACTCAGAGCAGGACCGTGGCGAAGGTCCCCGTCTGCACGAAGCCGACGTGCCGATACGTCGCCAGCGCGGGCGTGTTGAAGTCGTTGACATAGAGCGTCACGGTCTGCGCAACGTGCCGCAGCACATGCTCAACGACTGCGGCCATGGCCGGCACCGCGATGCCCCGACCGCGCCAGCGCGGGTGCACCCACACGCCCTGGATCTGGGCGACGTCGAGGGCGACACTGCCGATGTCCGCTTTGAAGATGACCTCGCCGTTCTCGATCCGCACCAGCGACCGGCCGTCCCGCACGAGGGCACCGACGGACAACCGGTAGGCACGGTCCGAGCCGCGAAAAGGTGGATAGCCGATCTCCTCCGTGAACATGGCGGCAGCTGCGGGCACCACCAGGTCGAGCTCCTCGGCGGCGGCCGGGCGGACGGCCGTGTCGATCGGGACGCCCAGCACGCTCGGCGCGGAACGGATGGTCATCACCGGCTGATTGCCTCGCACCTCTCGCGGCGGACCCCACTGCGGTGCGAGCACCTCCCACAGGGGCAGCACCTGGTCGACCGGGCCAAACAGTGAGGAGGCCCAGGCCCGACGCTTGACGACCTTGGCGGCCAGCGGCTCCACCATGTCGGAGGACACCTCGACCGGCACGACGTTGGCGGAGGTCCAGCACAGACCGGTGCGCCCGCCACGGTCATAGCCGAGCACCGAGTTGCGTCCGCCGGTGAGCCCACCCTCCAGGATCCGAGCCGCGACAAAGACATTGGAGACGGGGTCACGCCCGCAGATCTCTAGGGCCTGGGTGGCGTCGGCCATTCCCAGGCCACGCACCGGGGCCGGCATGCGGAGCATCTGCCCAGACTAGCGACTGGTCAACCCACAACGGCTCACCACCGCTTACCAGTTGCGCCGTAGTGCCGCGGGGCGCGAGGATCGGTGGACAGTCACCACTACGTAGGAGATGCTCGTGCAGCCACGCCCCCTGACCACGAAGAGCCGGCAGGCAGCGCTGGCAGCACTCGCCGACAGCGGAGCGGGCGGCGCAGAGATCGATGTCCTGGTCATCGGTGGCGGGGTGACCGGCGCTGGCACCGCTCTCGATGCCGCCACGCGCGGACTGTCCACGGTTGTCGTGGAGGCGCAGGACTGGGCCTCCGGCACGTCCTCGCGCTCGACCAAGCTGGTCCACGGCGGCCTGCGCTATCTGCAGATGCTTGATTTCAAGCTGGTGCACGAGGCCCTCACTGAGCGTGGGCTGCTGCTCAGCAAGATCGCGCCGCACCTGGTCAAGCCGATGGCTTTCCTCATCCCGCTGGAGCACCGCATCTGGCAGCGTGCCTATTACGGCGCGGGCGTCAGCCTCTACGACCTGCTCGCCAACATCATGCCGGGCCGCCGCGCACTCCCGATCCACCAGCACACGACCCGCAAGGGCATGTTGAAGCAGTTCCCAGACCTCAAACACGACACGGCGATCGGCGCCGTGAAGTACTGGGACGCCACCGTCGATGACGCCCGGCTGGTCGCCACCCTGATCCGCACGGCCACGACCTATGGCGCGCACGCCGCCACCCGCACCCAGGTCACCAAGCTCACCAAGGACGCGTCGGGCCGCGTCAACGGCGCGATCCTGCAGGACCTGGAGACCGGCGCGGAGATCACGGCACGGGCTCGCCACGTCATCAACGCCACCGGCGTGTGGACCGAGGACACCGAGCAGCTGGCCGACACCAGCGGCGGTTTGCGGGTCCTGGCGTCCAAGGGCATCCACCTGGTGATCCCGCGCGAGCGCATCAAGGGCACCTCGGGGCTGTTCTTGCAGACCGAGAAGTCCGTGCTCTTCTTCATCCCCTGGTCGCGCTATTGGATCCTGGGCACGACGGACACTCCCTGGGAGCTGGACCCGCAGCACCCGGTCCCCACGGCGGCGGACATCGACTATGTGCTGGCCCACGCCAACGAGGTCCTCACCACCCAGCTCACCCGGGAGGACGTCGTCGGCTCGTATGCCGGACTGCGGCCCCTCCTGCAGCCCGGCACCAAGGAGGGCACGGACTCGGCCAAGGTGAGCCGTGAGCACACGGTGGCCAGCCCCGTGCCGGGGCTGACCATCGTCGCCGGAGGCAAACTGACGACCTACCGGGTGATGGCCAAGGACGCCGTCGACTTCGCCATCGGCGGTGAGGCCGTGGAGACCCCGAGCATCACCCACGAGATCCCGTTGGTGGGTGCCGAGGGCGAGAAGGCCGTGCGCCGTCAGGCGGCGCGCTGGCGCAAGGAGTTTGACTGGTCCGAGCAGATGGTGGACCACCTGCTGCACCGCTACGGCTCGCTGCTGACCGAACTGGTCGAGAGCATCCGCGAGGACCCCTCGCTCGGCCGTCCACTGCAGGGGGCTCCGGCCTATCTGAGAGCCGAGATCGCCTACGCCGCGAGCCACGAGGGCGCCCTGCACCTCGAGGACATCATGTATCTGCGGACGCGGCTGAACTACGAGGCAGCCGATCGTGGCCAGGCCGCCCTGGTCGAGATCGCCGGGCTGGCCGGTGACGTGCTGGGCTGGGACGAGGAGCGGCGCCAGCGCGAGGTCGACGCCTACCGCGCGCTGGCTGCTGCCGAGGAGCAGGCAGCCCTCCAGCCCGACGACGAGTCCGCCGAGCGTGTCCGCAGTCAAGCACCTGACCTCACACCGATGGCTCCCGTTGGCACGCAAGGAAACTGAGCCTCACAGCGTGCGCCTCTAGCACATCTGCCGCAGCGTCTGTCACGCTGCCCTCAACTAATCCGCTCAACGATGAGAATGGAGTCCCCGCATGGGAGATATCTTCCTCTACGAGATTATGGGCACCGGCCTGCTCACCCTCCTGGGTTGTGGCGTGGTGGCCAACGTGGTCCTGCCCAAGACCAAGGGCAACAACGGCGGTTGGCTGCTGATCAACTTCGGCTGGGGGCTGGCGGTCTTCGCCGGCGTCTATGCAGCCTGGAAGACCGGCGCCCACCTCAACCCCGCCGTGACCTTCGGCATCCTGGCCAGCGGAGCCGATTTCTATGACGGCGCGCTCGAAAACATCCCGGTCAACTTCGGCAACACCATCGGTTATCTCGCCGCCGAGATGATCGGCGCCTTCCTGGGCGCGGTGATCATGTGGCTGGCCTACAAACAGCACTTCGACCAGGACGCTGAGCCAGCCACCAAGCTGGCTGTCTTCTCCACCGGCCCAGAGATCCGCAACCCGCTGTGGAACACCCTCACCGAGATTGTCGGCACCTTTGTGCTGGTCTTTGTCATCCTCATGTTTGGCCATTCCCCCGCGGGGCTTGGCCCGTTAGCCGTCGCGCTCCTGGTGGTTGGCATCGGCGCCAGCCTCGGTGGTCCCACCGGCTACGCCATCAACCCGGCCCGTGACCTCGGGCCCCGCATCGCGCACGCACTCCTACCCATCCCGGGCAAGGGCGGCAGCGACTGGGGCTACTCCTGGGTCCCGATCGTCGGCCCGATCCTCGGTGGAGTCCTGGCCGGAGTCCTCTACATGGGGGCCTTCGCCTGACCTGACCCAGCACGTGAGCCGGGTGCCCACCACCCGTGATGAGCACCCGGCCTGACACCTCGGCACAACCCATCCCGTACACAACGAAGTGAAGGAGCGCTCAGCAATGGCTGACACAGCAACGCCGAACTACGTCCTCGCGATCGACCAGGGCACCACGAGCACCCGGGCCATCGTGTTCACCAAGTCCGGCGAGATCCACTCCGTGGGTCAGAAGGAGCACGAGCAGATCTTCCCGAAGGCGGGGTGGGTCGAGCACGACCCGGCCGAGATCTGGGACAACACCCGCGAGGTGATCGGGCTGGCGATGGGCAAGGGCAGCCTGGCCAACTCCCAGCTGGCAGCCATCGGCATCACCAACCAGCGCGAGACCGCTGTGGTGTGGGACAAGAACACCGGCGAGGCGGTCTACAACGCGATTGTCTGGCAGGACACCCGCACCGACAAGATCGTTGCCGAGCTCGCCGGTGACGAGGGCGCGGACAAGTACAAGGCGATCTGTGGCCTGCCGCTGGCGACCTACTTCTCCGGCCCCAAGGTGAAGTGGATCCTGGACAACGTCGAGGGCGCCCGAGAGAAGGCCGAGGCCGGTGATCTGCTGTTTGGCAACACCGACACCTGGACGCTGTGGAACCTCACGGGCGGGGTGGACGGCGGCGTGCACGTCACGGACGTAACCAACGCCTCTCGCACCATGCTGATGGACCTGAAGACCCTGAGCTGGGACGAGAACATCGCCTCCGACATGGGCATCCCGATGTCCATGCTCCCGGAGATCAAGTCCTCCTCCGAGGTCTACGGCGAGAGCACCAAGCTCGGTGTCCCGATCGCCGGCATCCTGGGCGATCAGCAGGCTGCCACGTTTGGCCAGGCGTGCTTCGAGAAGGGCATGTCGAAGAACACCTACGGCACCGGCAACTTCATGCTGCTCAACACCGGCACGGAGATCGTCCCGTCCGAGAACGGTCTGCTGACCACGGTCTGCTACAAGATCGGCGAGCAGGACACGGTCTATGCCCTCGAGGGCTCGATCGCCGTCACTGGCTCCCTGGTGCAGTGGCTGCGCGACAACCTCGGCCTGATCAAGGAGGCTCCGGAGGTCGAGGACCTGGCCAAGAAGGTCGACGACAACGGTGGTTGCTACATCGTGCCCGCGTTCTCCGGCCTGTTCGCGCCCTATTGGAAGGACGACGCGCGCGGTGCGATTGTCGGCCTGACCCGCTATGTCAACAAGAACCACATCGCCCGGGCCTCCCTGGAGGCCACGGCCTTCCAGACCCGCGAGGTGCTGGATGCGATGAACGCCGACTCCGGCGTGGACCTTGCCGAGCTGCGCGTCGACGGCGGCATGATCGCCAACGAGACGCTGATGCAGTTCCAGGCCGACATCCTGGGCGTGGACGTCGTGCGCCCCAAGGTCGCCGAGACCACAGCGCTCGGCGCGGCCTACGCCGCCGGCATCGCGGTCGGATTCTGGCAGGGCGAGCAGGACGTCATCGACAACTGGGCCGAGGGTGCCCGCTGGAGCCCGAAGATGGGCGACGCCGAGCGCGACCGGCAGTATCGCCAGTGGAAGAAGGCCGTGACCAAGACCTTCGACTGGGTGGACGACGACGCTGAGGCCGTCGAGGAGAAGGCCGCCGAGGCAGCCGAGGGCTGATCACCCGAGCACGTTGGAGCCCGGCCCCGCACTGCGCGGGGCCGGGCTCCCGCAAAAAGATAAAGGTCTCGTACGCCCCACCCGCATTTTCGTACAGGTCTCGCACGCCCCTCCCGTCATCTCGCAGAGGTCTCGCACGCCGAGACCATCGCCGCGGCCAGACAGCAGTCCTCGGGTGTCTCAGTCGTCGCTGCGGGACTCTTGCAGGACCGTCAGGGCCTCGCGGCAGGCACGGGTCATCGCCTCGAGCTGGGTGGACGCCTCGTTGGGTGACACTGGCAGCCGGTCCGCGAAGGCCAGGTAGCCCCGCCCGAAGGCACTGCGCGCCGCGGCCATCGTCACCTCTCCCTCAGGCGTGATCCACAACTGGTGGCGCCGACCGTCACGTGGGTCCCGCTCCCGGCGGACCACGCCCAGGCTGGTCAGCCGCCCCACCCACTCGGCGATCGTGGTCAGCGGCGTCGAGAACTGCACAGCCAACTGGCTCGCGCTGATGCCCGGCTCGTCGGAGATGGCACTGGCCACGCCGTAATCGTGCGCATTCAGGGGGCTGTCCCGCATCGCCTCGCTCAGCAGGGCGGCGACCGCACGGTCCAGGACGAGGGCGTGCAGAAGCGGCGTGGGGGCGGTCGGGCGATCAGAGTCACGGGCTGGCACAGCCGAGAGTCTAGTCCGTGAATCACTACGATTCCGTAGTAGTTTGCAACCATGGCAAATCGCCCGATCCTCCGCACCTCTGCCCTTGCTCTGTGCATCGGCGCTCTGGCCGCCTGCTCGGGCACTGCCGACGAGGAGGCGACGGCGCCCACCACGAGCCAGTCCGGTGACACGAGCACGACTTCTTCGCCGGGCCCGGACGCGACCATCTCGTCGTCCGGCCCCGACGAGGCCAGCACCTCAGCGGTCGCGGCACCGGGACTGGGCGCCGAGCTGGAGGTCCTTGACGTCACGGTGACGGCCCCTCGGGAGGTCGTCACGCTGGACGACGGCGGGCTGCTGATCTCCGACCAGGCCGGGCTGGTGCATGTGGTCGGGGCCGACGGGACGGCCCGCACGGAGCCCCTGCTCGATGTGTCGGACTCCATCAAAACCCCCAACCGCGGCGCCCTGGAGGCCGGACTTGCCGGGTTCGCGCTCGCACCGGACTTCGCCAAGTCCGGACACTTCTACACGACGACCACTCACGCCCCGGACGACATCAGCGCATCGCTGCCCCAGGGCACCCGCCAGGTCAGTGTGCTGTCCCGGTGGACCGCCGATCCGGCCTCCTTGGTGACCGACCCGGACAGCGAGGAGCAGCTGATGGTTCTGCCCTCGCGCGACGCCGACCACGTCGGCGGCGAGATCGTCTTCGACGACCAGGGGCTGCTCTACACCGCCCTCGGTGCCCCCTCGCGTGATGAGGTGGCGCAGGACCCCCACAACTATTCGGGCACGGTCCTGCGCATCGACCCGACCCCCGCCGAGGGTGCGGCGCAGGAGGACCGGGCCTACGGCATACCGGAAGACAACCCGTTTGCCGACGGTGAGGGTGGGCTTCCGGAGATCTACTCATACGGCTACCGCAACCCCTGGCGGTTGACGTGGGACGCCGAGCACGGCCTGCTCGTGGGCGAGGCAATGTCCCGGGACAAGGACCAGCAGCTCGGCCAACCAGCGCCCGGCGACGACGCCGGCTATCCCGAGGTGTCGGGGGCGTGCTGGGAGGGCGATCAGGTGGCCGACGCCTGCCAGGAGACCGAGGCCGGGGTGCCGATCGCGCCGCCCGTGCTGGAGTATGGCCCCCAGGTGGGCGAGATCCTCAGCGGAGTGGCGATCGGCACGGGTGGTGACCTCCAGGGGCGGGTCGTTGTGACCGACTGGCTGGGCGACGTCCTCGTGGCCGATGCCGGGCCGGCTCCGTGGGACTACGAGGTGCTGACCGACGGCCAGGACATCGTGGGTCGCGCGTCCTATCTGTGGGATGTGGACGCCGAACCGGACGGGTCGCTCTATGTGCTGACCGCCGACCGTGCCCTCTCCGACGGCGGCGGCGCCGTCCACCGTCTCGCGCCGTAGGTCGACCTCAGGGGAGCTCCAGCCACTGGGGCTCCTCGGGGTCCGGGTCGATCAGCGCCGGTCGCTGCAGGTCGGTGTTGTCCAGGATCCAGGTGGGTGGGTGCAGGCGGGCCTGCTGCAGATAGAGCCGTTGCCCGCCGACATAGCGTGCGTTGGCCTCGTGCGCCGGGTCGTCGGTCCCCGCCCGCTGTGGGAAGCGGGAGTTGCCGCGCGGCACCGAGACCGCCAGTGGCACCCACAGCATCAGGGTGGCGTCCCACTCCCCCGCCAGCTCGGGGCGGCGCAGGAAGACCCCGTCGACCACCAGCAGCGCGTCCTCGCTCGCGACCACCGGAGCCGGTGACACCGCAGCATCCGTGGCCACGTCGTGCACGGCAGGCACGAACGGCCCGCCGGCTCGGAAGGGTCGCAGCACCGACTCACGGAAGGCGTCGTAGTCGTAGGAGTCCTGGTAGAAGGTCTCCGGGCCGGCGCCCCGGGCGTGCCGTCGCTCACGCGGGTGGTGAAAGCCGTCGATCGACACGCTGCGCACCTCGCGCCCGGCGACGTGCGGTGCGATGGCCACCAGCTCGGCGGCCAACCGGCTCTTGCCAGCGCCATCCACGCCGTCCACCGCGATGATGGCCCGCTCCCCCGGCCGCACCGCCACCATCATCGACAACAGGTCCACCAGGACCAACTGACGGACAGGGAGGAAGCTGGGTGCCGGCATACGTCAGCCGACGGTGACCGACGGGGAACCGGAACCGTCCACCATGCCTTCGCCCTCACCCATTCCTTCGGCGATCCGCATGGCCTCCTCGATCAGGGTCTCCACGATCTGGCTCTCGGGCACCGTCTTGATGACCTCGCCCTTGACGAAGATCTGGCCCTTGCCGTTGCCGGAAGCGACCCCGAGGTCGGCCTCGCGGGCCTCCCCCGGGCCGTTGACGACGCAGCCCATGACGGCGACGCGCAGCGGCACCTCCAGGCCCTCCAGCCCGGCCGTGACCTCGTCGGCCAGGGTGTAGACATCGACCTGGGCGCGCCCGCAGGAGGGGCAGGAGACGATCTCCAGCTTGCGGGGGCGCAGGTTGAGACTCTGCAGGATCTGGTTGCCGACCTTGACCTCCTCGACCGGCGGAGCCGACAGCGAGACGCGGATCGTGTCGCCGATGCCCTGGGACAGCAGCGCACCGAAAGCGGTCGCGGACTTGATCGTCCCCTGGAAGGCCGGGCCGGCCTCGGTCACCCCGAGGTGCAGCGGCCAGTCGCCGCGCTCGGCGAGCAACTCATAGGCACGCACCATCACGACCGGGTCGTTGTGCTTGACCGAGATCTTGAAGTCGTGGAAGTCGTGCTCCTCAAAGAGCGAGGCCTCCCAGACGGCCGACTCCACGAGGGCCTCCGGCGTGGCCTTGCCATACTTTTCCATCACGCGCTTGTCCAACGAGCCGGCGTTGACGCCGATCCGGATGGAGATGCCAGCGTCCTTGGCGGCCTTGGCGATCTCCTTGACCTGGTCATCGAACTTGCGGATGTTGCCGGGGTTGACGCGCACGGCGGCGCAGCCTGCGTCGATGGCTGCAAAGACATAGCGCGGCTGGAAGTGGATGTCGGCGATCACCGGGATCTGGGACTTCTGCGCGATCGCGGGCAGCGCGTCGGCATCGTCCTGGCTCGGCACGGCGACGCGCACGATGTCGCAGCCGGTCGCCGTCAGCTCGGCGATCTGCTGCAGCGTGGCATTGATGTCCGTGGTCGGCGTGGTGGTCATCGACTGCACGGAGATCGGGGCGTCACCGCCAACCTCGACCTTGCCGACCTTGATCTTGCGGGTCGCGCGCCGCGGAGCGAGGACCGGCGGCGGGGCGGCGGGCATGCCGAGGGAGATGGGGGTGCCTGCAGTCATAGGTTCAGTATCTCCTTGCTGGGACGCGGAAACATCATCCGGCGAGACGGACGGGGTTGACAAGGTCGGCATAGACCAGCAACAAGGTCATGCCGATCAGGGCAATGGCCACCGTGTAGGCGACCGGGAGCGCCTTGGCGATGTCGACCGGAGCGGGCTCGGGCAACCCGCGCAACCGGGCCCAGCCCTTCTTGACCGCCTCCCACAACGCACCGGCGATGTGGCCACCATCCAGCGGCAGCAGGGGCACCATGTTGAACACGAAGAGCGCGATGTTGAGCGAGGCCAGCAGCGACAGCAGCATGACGGCCTTGCCCTCGAAGGTGTCCGTCAGCGCGCCCAGGGAGCCGTCGGTGACCTCACCGGCGACCCTCCCGACGCCGACGACCGACATGGGGCTCTCGACGTCGCGCTCCTGGTCACCGAAGGCCGCCTGAGAGACGCCGACGAGTTTCTCGGGGAGCTTCAGGAAGATCCGGGCGGTGTCAGCCACGGCACCACCGACGAAGGCGGGCGCCTCGGTGATCGGCTGCGCGACATACTCGATGGAGCCGCTGGCGCCGAAATAGCGGCGGGGCTCCATGACGGGCTCGCCGGCCGCATCCACCTGGATGCTGCCGTCAGCGTTGTAGACGGGGCGGTCGCGCTCGACCAGGCTCGCCTGGAGCTCGACATCCTGCCCGCCGCGGTCGACCACGAAGGTCGCCTGCTCGGGCGAGTTCTGGATCTCGTAGCTGGCCTCGGCCCAGTTGGCGACGGGCACACCGTTGATCTCGGTGATCCGGTCACCGACCTCCAGGTCGGAGGCCAGCGCGGGCGAGGCGGGCTCGCCCTCGCAGTCGGTCGCCATCACATCGGTGGGCGCGCACTGGCTGATCGAGGAGATCTTGGCCGTGCTGGTGGGCAGGCCGAGCAGGACGAGGATGCCAGTGAGCACGACGGCGGCGATGACCAGGTTCATCAGGGGGCCACCGAACATCACGATGATCCGCTGCCAGACGGGCAGTTTGTAAAAGACGCGGTCCTCGTCGCCGGGGCCGATCTCCTCCATCGACTCCGCGCGGGCCTGGTCTGCCATCTGGCTGAACCGGCCGGTCGAGGAGGCGCGCAGTTTGCCGCCGTCCTGCGGGCGCGGCGGGAACATGCCGATCATCCGCACATAGCCGCCCAGCGGGACGGCCTTGATGCCGTATTCGGTCTCTCCCTTGCGGCGGGACCAGATCGTGGGGCCGAACCCGACCATGTACTGGGTGACCTTGACCCCGAACTTCTTGGCCGGCAGCAGGTGCCCGATCTCGTGCAGGGCGATGGACAGGGCGACGCCAAAGGCCATCAGCAGCACCCCGAGCAGGTACATCATGACTGGCTCTCTCCCTGGGACGACTGGCCGATCAACTCCTGGGCGCACTCCCTCGCCCACTGGTCGGCGGCCAACACGACATCAACCGACAAGTCATCAACCGACCGGGCCGGGGAATCGTTCCCCTGCGGGCCCGATTCTACGCCCGACAGGGCGCTGACACGGCCTTCGGCCACGGCACTGCCTGGGTATGCCGAGGGGCCGGCCCGGTGGGCATCGACCACCTGGGCGACGGTGTCGACGATGTCCAGGAACCCGATGGTCCCGTCGTGGAAGGCGTCGACGCAGACCTCGTTGGCCGCGTTGTAGACGGCCGGGTGGGTGCCGCCGGCCTCGCCGACCTGGCGGGCGAGCCGGACCGCCGGGAAGGCCTGGTCGTCCAGGGGGTGGAACTCCCAGGTGCTGGCCGTGCTCCAGTCACTGGGCGTGTCGATGTCCGGCAGGCGGTCCGGCCAGGACAGCCCCAGCGCGATCGGCACGAGCATCCGCGGCGGACCCGCCTGGGCGATCGTCGAGCCGTCGTGGAACTCGACCATGGAGTGGATCTGCTGCTGGGGGTGGACCACGACGTCAATCTGCTCGTAGTCGACACCGAACAGCAGGTGCGCCTCGATGACCTCCAGCCCCTTGTTGACCAGCGTGGCCGAGTTGGTGGTGACCACCCGGCCCATCGCGAAGTTGGGGTGCTTCAACGCCTGGGCCGGCGTGACCGTGGTCAACTCCTCCCGGGACCGCCCGCGGAACGGCCCACCGCTCGCGGTGAGCACCAGGCGCCGGACCTCCTGCGACCGGCCGGAGCGCAGGCACTGCGCGATCGCGCTGTGCTCGGAGTCCACGGGCACGATCTGACCGGGAGCAGCGGCCGCGGTCACCAGTGGCCCACCGACAATCAGCGACTCCTTGTTGGCCAGTGCCAGGGTGCTGCCCGCCGCGAGGGCCGCGAGGGTGGGGCGCAACCCGATGCTGCCGGTGATGCCGTTGAGCACCACGTCGGCGCCGTTGCCGGCGACCTCGACAGCCGCGTCCGGCCCGGCCAGGATCTGCGGGAGCCGCGCTCCGGGACCGCTGAGATCGTTGAGGGCACGGGTGAGCTCGTCGATCGCGTCCTCGGAGGCGATGGCAACCTGTTCAACACTCAGGGCGACGGCCTGCCGCGCCAGCTCCGGGATGTTCGACCCCGCGGCACTGATCGCCCGCACGGTGAACGCCTCGGGGTTGGCCAGCACGACCTGCTCGGCCTGGGTGCCGATCGAGCCGGTCGAGCCGAGCAGGGTCAGGGTGCGCGGAGCGGTCATCCACCCATTGTGACCCGATCCCGTCCGCCAACCGTCGCCGACACCGGGCGACCCGCCTCAGCCGGTGGTCTCGTCGCTCAGGTAGGCCAGGGCCGCCACCACCAGGGCCTCCGTGCCGGTCCGCAGGGTCGGCTGCGGGTCCGGAGCGAAACCAGGGTTGTGGTTGCCGACCACGTCGCGGCCGGGGAGGAAGCCCCCGTTGCCCCAGTAGGTGTAGGGCACTCCGAAGGCGTCGGGGATGACGCTGAAGTCCTCGGAGGCGGTGGCGGGAGTCATCTGTTCCACCCGCTCCGCCCCGAAGTGGCGCCGAAAGGCTGCGGTGACGGTCTCGGTGACGGCCGCGTCGTTGGTGGTCAACGGATAGCTCTCGTAGTCCTCGAACTCGGGCTCGCGCGGGGACCCCGAGGCGGCGCACTCACCGCGGACGATGCGCTTGATCGCCTCGATGATCCGGGTCTGGACGTCCGGGTCATAGGCGCGGATGTTGACCAGCAGCACGGCCTCGTCGGGGATGATGTTGGCCGTGGCGCCCGCCTGCAGACTCCCCACGGTCACCACCCCAAACTCGTCCGGCGCGAGCACCCGGGAGACGATGGTCTGCAGTCGCGTCACGATGCTGGAGGCAAGGACCACCGGGTCGATGGACAGGTGCGGCATTGAGCCGTGAGAGCCCTTGCCGTGCACCGTGATCCGCAGCGAGTTGGCCGCTGACAACACCGGGCCGACCGCGGTCGCGACATGGCCGGACACTGGCGCTCCGAGCACGTGCTGTGCCACGCAGACCGTCGGTGTGGGCACCTTGCTGGTGAGGCCATCGTCCACCATGGAGCGGGCCCCAGCTCCCACCTCCTCGGCGGGCTGGAACAGTGCGACGTAGGTGCCCGACCACGCCTCCCGCGTCTGAGCGAGCAGCTCGGCGGCCCCCAGGGCGCACACGATGTGGGTGTCATGACCGCAGGCGTGCATCACGCCCTCGGTGGTCGAGGCGTAGGCCAGCCCGGTGTCCTCGGTGACCGGCAGAGCGTCGATGTCGGCCCGAGCCAGGACCGTCTCGCCAGGGCCGTTGTCCAGCACCCCGACGACTCCGCCCCCGATCTGCTGGGTCTGATAGCCCATCGCGTCCAGCCGCTGCGTGATGATCCCGCGGGTCCGCTCCTCGTTGAAGGAGAGCTCCGGGTGCTGGTGGAGGTCCTCATAGAGCACCTCCTGCCACTGGGAGGTCTCCTCGAGCCCGGCCAGGACCTGGGTCACGACATCCGACATGGCTCTCCTCTCGTCGCCGTCAGTGTAGGGGCGAGGACCGCCGGCCACGCTCGCCGCTGTAGATCCCGCGCAGGCGGAACCGCATGGCGGGCTCGGCCAACTCCTCGAGGGCGTGCGCAGTCCACCCTGCGGTGCGGGCGCAGGCGAAGATGGCTGGCCCCACGTGGCGGGGCAGCCCGTGCAACCGCACGAGCAGAGCGATCGCGAGGTCGATGTTGAGGACCCAGCCACGGCGCTCGAGCAACTCTGACTCCAGCAGCGTCACCGCCGCCCACTGCTGCGTCGGGACGCTCGGCGCCAACAGGTCCAGGAGGATCTGGGCCCGCGGATCCACCTCGGTGTAGATCAGGTGCCCGAATCCTGGTGGCGGCCGATCACTGACCAGCGCTGCGTCGAGAGCGTCCTGGGGAGCTGCCAGTGCTGTCCCCAACCAGTCGTTGGCCTGCAGCGAGGCGGCCACGTGCTGCGGGCTGTCCGCGGCTGCCAGCCCTGCCAGCAGCGCGCTGTAGGGGTCGGCCCCCGAGGAGATCGCCACCCGCACGGCGGTCGTGGAGACGGCGAGGTCGTGATCGGCCAGCAGCACCAGTGTCGCATCGAGCAGGTGGGCCGGGCACGGTTTCAGGGCCGTCGCGAGCGTGTCGGCCAGGGACGGTCCCACGGTGGGATCGACGGTGGGCTCGATGGTCGGTTCAGGGGTGGACTTGACGGGCGGCACGAGGGTGGCCCCCGGCAGGGTCAGGGCCATCAGCAGCGCCGCCCGTCTGCCGGCTCGCGCGATGGCCGACGGCTGGCGATCCTGGCGGCCGGGGTCCGTCGTCGCGCCGACCAGCACCGCGTGCTTGAACCGATCGAGGGGTGCTGACTGGGCCGGCAGCACGGACATGACCGCAGCCAGACTCTCCTGCTCAGCCGCGGTGGGAGCACCCGACACACCCGAGTCTCCCGTGAGGAGCGCTCGCACCTGCTCATAGCTCGAGCGTCCGGCCAACTCGGCGATGTCGGTGCCCCGATAGGCCAGGGTGCCCGCGGTGATCTCGGTGATGGTGGTGCGCACATCGTCGCTGGCAGCTGGCTGCCGCGCTCGACGACCGCCCCGCCCACCGCTGACCAGGGTCTGCACGTCGTCGAGGCGGAACAGACTGCCGGTTCCAGGCTCCTTGCGGGCCGGTGTGAGGACACCCCGACTGACGTAGGCATAGACGGTTTGGACCTTCACCCCCAGGTAGTCGGCAACCTGCGCCGTGGTGAGCTCGCCGCTCACCGGAGCACTCCGCATACGGACTCTGACATTGACTCGATCAACGTTGACACAGTCATCAATCCTAGGGACGCTCACACCATGACCACAACCCAGTTGCTGCCCGACCACCTGATCGCCCCGCCTGGCCTCAAGGGGGTCGTGGTGGCCGACACGAGCACCGGCGACGTGCGAGGTCAGGAGGGCTTTTATCACTTCCGGGAGTTCTCAGCGGTGGAGCTGTCCCTGACCCGCGCCTTCGAGGAGGTGTGCCACCTGATGCTTGAGGGCGCCCTGCCGACGCCGGAGCAGGCCACCGCCCTCCAGAGCGAGCTGGCCGAGGCTGCCGTGCTGCCTCCTGACCTGATCGCCGTGTTGCCAGCCATTGCGCGATCGGGCCCAGACCGCGCCTCCCTCTCCCGCCTGCGCACGGCCGTCTCACACCTGGGGGCGCTGGAGGGCTTCGGGCCGACCTACGGCGCTGACGCCGCCCAGGTGCGTGCCGACGTCCTGCGGATGGTCGCCGCCGTGCCGGTGATCCAGGCCGCGCTGCACCGGCTGCGCGCCGGTCTGGAGCCGTTGCCGGCCCGCCCCGAGCTCGGGGCGGCCGGCAGCTGGCTGTGGATGGTCACGGGAGCGGAGCCGTCTGCGGCTCACCGGTCAGCCATCGGCGCCTATCTCACCTCGACCATCGACCACGGGTTCAGCGCCTCCACGTTCGCCGCCCGCGTCGTGACGTCGGCGGGCTCGGATGTCGCCTCGGCAGTCGGCGCGGCCATCGGGACCTTTGCGGGGCCGCTGCACGGTGGCGCTCCCGATCGCGCCCTGGACTCGCTCGATGAGATCGGCAGCCCGGACCGTGCCCGGGCGTGGGTCCGGGCCAGCGTCGAGGTGGGTGAGCGGATCATGGGCTTCGGGCACCCGGTCTATCAGACGATGGATCCTCGCGCGGCGATGCTCCGTGACATTGCGCTGCAGCTGGGCGGGCCGCTCGCCGACCTCGCCGTGCAGGTCGAGCAGGAGGTGATCCAGGCCCTCAGCGAGCTCAAACCGGGCCGCGAGCTGCACACCAACGTGGAGTTCTACGCTGGCGTCGTCATGGAGCTGTGCGGCCTCCCGCGAGAGTTGTTCACCCCGACCTTCGCCACCGCCCGGGTCGTGGGCTGGGGTGCGCACATCCTCGAGCAGTCACAGAGCAGCAAGATCTTTCGGCCGTCCGCACGCTATGTCGGGCCGCCCGCACCGGCACCGCTGCCCTCCCCCACTCAGGCGTTGCCAGCCTGAGCGCCCAGGGCCTCTCGGAGCAGGTCCGCGATGGCACCGTCGGGGTCGACTGGGTGATAGGTGAGGGAGTCGTGGGACCGGAAGCTGCCGCCCGGTCCCAGGGCGAGCATCTGGCTCACCGGCTCGGCCGGCGGGACGCCCTCGCCCACCCCGGTGATCAAACTCGTCTCCACCAGGACGGTCGGGCTGCCGAGAGCCTCGAGCAGCTCCTCCACGGTGCCGTCCAACGACTGCACGCCGCCCTGTCCGGCAATGGCGTCAGGCGGTTTGATGAACTCGGCCACCGCGTCCTGATAGCGGTCCGGGAAGACGGGCAGGAAGCTGTGCATCCCGTCGTCGGTGACGTCCTCGATGACGGCGATCTCGCGGTGCAGGTGCAGATAGCGCACGGCCGACGTGCCCTCCGACTCAGGACCTCCGGACTGAGCCTCCTCGCGCAGAGCCCCCAGCTCCCTGCGCAGAGCCAGGACGGTCGGCGCCAGCTCGCGCAGGGTCAGCGTCAGCCCGAGCGGCTCTGCGGCCTCCCATGCGACGCCGGCCTGTTGGGCGGCACCCGTCTGCTGGGTGGCACCGGCGTCCTGGGCGGCACCGGCCTGCTGGGCGGCACCGGCCTGCTGGCTGGCACCGGTCGGCAGGACCAGTCCACGGGCCATCAGACAGCGCAGCGCCACGGAGCGGACCAGGTCCGTGGCCGCTGGGTCAGCCAGCTCCGGCAGGCGGGCCGGCACCACCCCCAGGGACCCGTTGGTCAGGGTGAGCAGCTCCTCCTCGGTCAGCGTCAGCGCCGGTCGCAGCGGCAGGGTGTCGTCGCTCCCCGCCAGTGCCGCAGTCCCCGCCTCCATCAGAAGAGCTTTCCGAGCGTGGGCAACACGATGCCGAGACCGACCCCGGTGAGGGTCGGTGGCGGGATCACCGGCAACCGCGGTCCCGGCGCGACCGGCACCCTGGGGATCGCGATGGGGCCGCCAATGCCCGGCACCCAGCGGCCCAGGTCGCGCAGCCTCGGGAGGTCGGGCAGCAGATCCTTGGCATCCGGCAGCAGCGGGATCATCGGTCCCAGCGGGCCGAGGGGGAACTCTGGGGAGGGCCGGAGGACCTTCTGGGCGGTCTCGATCAGCTTGTCCTTCTTGCCGAGGATCGTCTTGCCGACCTGGAGCAGAAACATCCGGTGGTCCCAGATCGCATAGCCACCCTTGGTCAGGCCGTAGACGCCGACCGCCACCGCGCCCAGCCCAGCCACCACGGGGTGTGGCAGCACCATCGCGATGCTCCCGGGGATGGCAAGGGCTGCGGTCACTCGCAGGGCGAACCCCCGGACCCCGCGGTAGCCACCCCCGGTCCGCAGGTCCTCGAACGCGCTCGGGATGACCGTGAGCGGGATAAGCACCCGAAACGGAAGCTTGGCGAGCAGGAAGATGACTGGAGGTTTGCGAACCACCTTGAGCAGTCGAGCCAGCTTGACCTCGAGGGCATAGCGCGCGAACGGGTTGAGGTCCCGGGCCAGCTTGGCTGCGGTCAGCACCACCCGAGTCCCGACGATGAGCAAACCGCCGCCGCGCCAGATCGGCGCCAGCTCCTGGCCCATCTCGATCAGGTCCTTGAGCTCGTCGATGCCGAGGCCGACCCAGGAGCGGCGGAGCATCCGGTCGACCACGCCCCGGCCCTGCTCGAGCTTGTCCTCGGCCCAGTCGATCTCATCGTCTGAGCGGCGGATCACCTGCTCCAGCGCCAGGATGCGCCCCCGGATCGACTCGATGGTCTGCGGGTCCGTCGCACCGCCCAGCAGGCCGATCTGGCGGATCCGCTCCCCCGTCGCATCGTCCTTGGCCCCCTGCGCCGCCCGCACCACAACCTGGGCCTGCTCGGCCTGGTCCGCGAAGACCCCCAACGCTGCGGCCACCTCCTCCGCCGGACCGCACCGGGCCAGCACCGCCGTGGCCACCCGCTGGGTCGCGAGCCGCTGTCCGAGCGCTGCCACGCCCTGCCAGCCGCTGGCCGACTCCGCCTCGGCCCGGCGCACCCGCTGGCCCACCTCACCAAGCTCAGCAGCCGCGCCGAGCAGGGTCCGTGCCGCCAGACGCAGATCGTCCGGTCGCGTTGCCAGGGCGGTCACGGGGTGACCACCGGCGTCAGTGCCATGCTGGTCTGCAGCTCCACCATGCGATAGGCCAGGGCCGCCTGCTCAGTGGCGCGTGACAGGGCAGCCCCCGCCTCGGCATACGTCTGCAGTCCGTCGCGCCACTGCCGAGCCGCCGCGGCCCCGCTGGAGGCCAGGGCGCCGGATCCGCCGGCCCCTCCCGCCAACTGCAGTGCTCGACCGATCCGATCTGCCGCCTGGCGCATCTCCTCGGCCGTGCCCCGCAGCGTCGCTCCCGCGCTGTCAATCGCCCGCGCGTCGACCTCGAACGTGCTCATCGTGTCCCCTTTCCGATGCCGTGACGCACACCGTAGGGGCAAGAACGAGCCGCGCGCCGAAGTTGTCCACAGGCACGACGCCGGCCCAGGGTCGCGCAGACGGCTCGGTCAGTCCGGCAAGGACGTGCGGGCGCTCATCGGGGCGGTGACGTCCGGGTCATGCGGACCCAGCACCACGGCATACGGCCGGCCGCGGGCAAAGTCCAGATTCACGCGCGCCTCGGCCTCGTCATACATCCGACCGAGCAGCCGGTCGTGCTCCCGGGTGAACCCGCCGGACGACCCGGGCAGCGGCGTCAGCTCACCGAGCATGACGCCGTCGGGCACCTGATAGAGGTCCACCCGCACGAACGGGACCGGCACCGCCTTCGACAGCACCCTGGCCACCTCAACCATGTGCGCCAGGTCGCGCGGCACGGCGATGTCCGGGTCGTGCCGGTGCCGCTCCTGCACCTGACCCCGGTCCTTCCCCTCAGCGTCCAGGAAGCGATAGGTGAAGGAGCTGATGTCGTTGTGCTTGGTGACCCGCCGCAGCATCACGTCGGCGACCTCGCCCTGGAAGCTGAAGATCTTCACGTCGTCGGGCAGGACCGCGCCGGTGCCGGGCAGGACCTCCTCCACGAAATAGGGAGCCGCCAGGCCGCGAGCGCCCTGGTAGTGCGCGACGATCTCCTCCGCAGTGATGCCCTCCCCCGAGTCCAGGAAGCAGAAGCTGTCCCCCTCACGGCGCAGCGGCAGCACACCGTTGCCGCTGTAGCCGCGGTTGCTCTTGACGACGAACGTCTCGGGCAGCTCGTCCCAGGGGATCTCGGTGACCTTCGGCCAGGAGCCGATCACCCGCGGCGTGGCCACGCCATAGCTGCGGGCCAGCTCATAGTTGTGCAGCTTCTCCAGCAGGTGGCGGCGCGGGAACTCGCGCTGGGTGTCCTTCGTGGACAGGAACCGCCCGACCCGCGCCTGCTCCATGATGCGCGTGTGCCAGGACGGCTCCTTCGGCGAATACTTCTGGCCCGCAGCCTGACTCAGCGCGAGGTCCCGCTCCTGCTCCGCCTCGGCCAGCTGCTCGGTCGCCTTCGCCAGGCGCCCCTCCGCCTTGGCCACCCGCGCTCGCAGCGTCTTCTCGCTCTGCCGCAGCTCGGCGATGCGCTCGTCGCGCCAGGCGATGGCGGGCAGTCCTCGCAGGTGCGCGCGCAGGCCCACTGGTCCTCCTCGTGTTGAGCCACGGATCGGCTGCCACGCTGAGCGCTGCCCCTCCCCTTGGTCTGACTGCCGATGCTAACCCGGACGGTCGCTCATCCGTCGCACCCGGGAACGTCGCCGCCCGCCCACTAGGGTCTGCCTATGGTTCCGGCAGATCGCGACGACCACGAGGTGCGTTATCACCGCGCCTTCCGCCCTCCCGTGCCCGGGCTGATCCACGAGATCTCTGACCTGGCGACCTTGGACTCCCTCCTCACGGCGGGCGCGTCCCTGCGGGGCTCGCGGTGGCAGGGGCTGGACCTGAGCGCTCACGAGGAGGCGCTGCTGGCGCGCGAGGACCTGACCGGGATCGTGGTGCTCGGGGGCGTCCTCACGCCGGCCCTGGAGCTGCACCTGCGACGGCAGGGGGCGATCATCTTCCCCGCTGCCCCGGACGCGCCCGTACGGCCCTACCGCGGCAGCCTCTACACCGCCGACGAGCTCTATGACGGCCTGGCCGACCACGGCTATGCCGCCACGACCGACGCACGCGCCTATGAGTGGCTCCAGGACGCCGCGGTCCGCCACGACGCCTATGTCACGGTCCTCCGCGCGATCCATGACGACGCGATGACCGACGCGCTGGTGGACGTGGTCTCCGAGCGCCGGGTCGTCGGGGTGATGGGTGGGCACGCCCTGGCGCGCGGGACGGCTGGGTTTGCGGCCGCGGCCCACCTCGGCTTCACGCTGGCACACGCCGGGTATGCCGTGGCAACAGGCGGCGGTCCCGGCGCCATGGAGGCGGCGAACCTGGGCGCCTGGTGCCGCACCGAGGACCAGGTGGCACCGGCACTGCAGAAGTTGGCGACCGTGCCGCACTTCGCTGAGGGCATTGGGCCCTGGGCTCTGGTCGCCCTCGAGATCGTCCACGAGGCCCACGGCACCGACTCGGCTCCCGGCCCGTTGCGCAGTCTCGGGATCCCCACCTGGCACTACGGGCACGAGCCGCCCAACGTCTTCGGCGACCTGATCGCGAAGTTCTTCAGCAACGCCCTGCGCGAGGATCTGCTCCTGCACCACAGCAGCGCGGGCCTGATCGTGCTGCCCGGCGCGGCAGGCACCGTCCAGGAGGTCTTTCAGATGGCCACCCGCCTCTACTACGAGGTGGACGGCCAGCTGCCTCCGATCGTGCTGGTGGATCGTGCGCACTGGACCGAGCACCTGCCGGTCTATCCGCTGCTGCAGGCGCTCGGCCGGGACCGGGCGATGGCCGACGCGGTGCACCTGGTCGACACCGTCGACGAGGCCGCAGCGCTGCTGATCCACTAGCGTCCACCAGCACCAGGAAAGTCTGAGGAAACGCGAAACCCGAGCGCCACGTCCGTCCGGACGGGTCTCGGGTTCACTTCCTGACGCGGAGCGCGCCAGACACCAGCAGTATGCGCCAGTCCTCCGACAGAACCAAGCGACGGTCTCCGAACCTCGGGTGACGCGCACGGTGGTCAAGCTGTGTGTCAGTCACCCCAGCAACTGCATGGATCCTTCACGCCCCGCCCGGCGTGTCACGTGAATCATCCATGCACTTGCGCAACTTCTAGCCGGTGCGGGTGCTGCCGCTGGAGCACGAAGATCAGACGGTGGCGGCGAGCTGCCCGCAGGCTCCGTCGATCTCCGATCCGCGGGTGTCGCGCACGGTCGTGGGGATGCCGTGGGCCAGGAGTCGCTCGACGAACTGCTGCTCGACACCGGGGCGGGAGGCCGTCCACTTCGAGCCCGGGGTCGGGTTGAGCGGGATCGGGTTGACGTGCACCCAGCCGCGGCCACGGGCGTTGAGCTTCTCCCCCAGCAGGTCCGCGCGCCAGGCGTGGTCGTTGATGTCCTTGATCAGCGCATACTCGATGCTGACGCGGCGGCCAGTCGTCTCGTAGTAACGGTGGGCAGCATCGAGGGCCTCGTCGACCTTCCACCGGGTGTTGATGGGGACCAACTCGTCGCGCAGCTCGTCGTCGGGGGCGTGCAGGGACAGCGCGAGGGTCACGGGGATGCCCTCCTTGGCCAGTTTGTCGATCGCGGGGACCAGGCCCACGGTGGACATCGTGACACCGCGGGCCGACATGCCGAGGCCCTCGGGCGAGGGGTCAACCAGGCGGCGGATGGCGTCGACGGCCTTGCGGTAGTTGGCCAGCGCCTCGCCCATGCCCATGAAGACGACATTGCTCACCCGCAAGGCCTCGGCGGTGTCACCAGCGCCGTCGCTGCCACCGCCCAGGTCCCCGTGGCGCAGATAACGCGCCGCTGCCACGACCTGCTCGACGATCTCGGCCGTCGACAGGTTGCGCGTCAGGCCCGCCTGCCCCGTCGCGCAGAACGGGCAGTTCATGCCGCAGCCGGCCTGGCTGGAGATGCACATGGTGACGCGGCCCGGATAGCGCATCAGGACCGACTCCACCATCGCCCCGTCGTGCAGTCGGTGGACCTGCTTGACCGTGGCACCGTCGTCGGTGGACAGGGTGCGGATGGGCGTGAACAACTGGGGCAGGACCCCGGTGACCAGCTCGTCACGGCCTTCCTTGGGCAGATCGGTCATCTGCTCCGGGTCGGTGACGAGGCGCTCGAAATAGTGTCGCGAGATCTGGTCGGCGCGGAACGGCTTGTGCCCGAGCTCACCGAGCCAGGCTCGTCGCCCGGCCATGTCGAGGTCGGCGAGGTGCTGTGGCGCCTTGCCCCGCTTGGGCGCGCTGAAGGTCAGCGTGCCGGGGGCCGGACCGGTGCTGGGGCTGGGCAGGTCAGTGGTCATCGCCCCCTAGTCTCCCAGGTCCGAGCACGATTTGCCCATTCCCTCACGCCCGTCGCGCCAGCGGGACCATCAGCAGGGCGAGCAGGCCAAGTCCACCGTAGATCCCGGCAGAGGCCATCACCCGCTGGTCGGGCGCCGCCACCACCCAGGCGATCGCGGAGGCGGTCACCGTGGCCACCAGAGCAGTCCCGATCGCCTCGGCCATGACCAGGGCCTGTGCCGCGACGCTCGTCCCGATGCCGTCCGGCTCGGCCGGTTCGTCGAGCACCCGGTTGAGCGTGTCGACATAGCTCAGCCCCATCCCGGCGCCACTGAGCGTCCAGCCGAGCAGATGCAGCTCCCACCCGACCCCGGAACCGGCCACAAGCGACAGCGCCAGGGTCGCAAACCCCGTGGCAAGCAGTGCAGCAGAACCCGCGACCCGCCAGCGGTATGCCGTGGCGCGCCTGGCCGGCCACCGTCCACAGACCACTCCGAGGACAGACCAGGCGACCCCACCGGCGCCCAGCAGGAGGGCCAGGTCACCGGCGTCGCGGCCGAGCAGGTCGTGGGCGGTGATGGCCACGACGGCGTGGCCGCCGAAGTAGACCGCGCACAACAGGCCCATCAGCAGGATCGCCGCGGGTCGCCCGGCGCGGGCTCGGAACGTGCCGCCCGGCAGGATCCGGGCGGCGGCCATCAGCACCAGGACGACACCGGCCCCGGCCACGACCGTGCCTGGCAGGGACGTGCCCCAGAGGGAGACCAGGGTGATGCCCCCGGCCAGGCCAAGGGCCGGCAACAACCTGAGCGGCTCCCGGCCTCCCTGCTCGGCCCGGTCGAGTTCACGCAGGCGGAGGATCACCACCGCCCGCGCGGCCAGGAAGAGCGGGAGGTAGGCGACCAGCGCCCACCGCCACCCGATCACCGAAGCCGCCCATCCGGCATACACCGGTCCGACCACCGACGCGACCAGCCAGACCAGCGCATAGCCCGCCAGGACCAGCCTCCGCCAGCTCGGGGGCAGGGCCGTGGCCAGGGCAGACAACGAGACCGTCATCAGGGCACCGGCGGCCAGGGCTGCCAGCACGCGCCCGGACAGGAACAACGTGAAGGTGGGTGCGAGCGCGCTCAGCACGCCCCCGGCCACGACCACCGGGGTGAGCCAGGCCAGCATCCGGGCTGCTGGCCAGCGGGACAACAACGCTGCCCCCAGCGGCATGGTCAGGAACATCGCGGCCTCCGTGGAGGCCACGAGCAGGCCGTATCCGTCCTGAGCCTGCAGGTCGTGAGCCATCAGCGGCGTGATGGTGGTGGTCAGGTAGGACTGACAGGCTGCCACCAGCTCGACCATGAGCAGGGCCGCCGCCAGGGTGGCCGCTGCGGCGCCGCCGGGGCGCGACCCGGATCCGTCAGCAGCAGTGCTGCCGCCAGCAGGGCGGTCGGTGGAGCGGTCAGTGGAACGGAAGATCACACCAGAATGCTAGCACTCTAGTTTGCTGTCTTACGTAGGGACCAGGATCCCGAGCAGCAGCCAGCACAACGGTGCGGTGATCAGCAGCGAATCGAGCCGGTCCATCAGTCCACCGTGCCCGGGGAGCAGGTTGCCCATGTCCTTGATGCCCAGGTCGCGTTTGAGGGTGGACTCGGACAGGTCGCCAATGGTGGCGAAGAAGGCCAGCGGCACACCCAGCAGAGCACCGGCCCACCAGTCTCCACCGAGCAGCAGGGGCACGCTGATCGCCCCGGCCAACGCGCTGGTCGCCAGGGAGCCGGCGAAACCCTCCCAGGACTTTTTGGGGCTGATCGAGGGTGCCATCGGGTGCTTGCCGAACAGCACGCCCACGGCATAGCCGCCGATGTCGCTCATCGTCGTCAGCAGCGCATAGACGATGATGCGCTGGCCACCGTCCGGGGAGTCGATCAACAGCGCCGCAAAGCTGGCGAGCAGCGCCACGTAGGTCACGATGAAGACGCCCCCGGCAATGTCTCGGATGGCGCGAGTGGGTCCCTCGAGCGCCCGCCAGACCAGGATCGAGAGGCAGACCAACCCGTAGCCCACCACGAGAGCGTCGCTGCCCCACACATAGGCCATAGGGACCAGGGCTGCCCCGAGCAGGACAGGGATGAGCGGCGGGTTGATCCGGCCGGCACGCAGCGCGGTGGTCATCTCCAACGACCCGATCACCACCACCACGGTGACCACGGCCACGAACGAGGGCGGGAGGAACAGCGCCGTGACGACAATCAGCGACCCCAGAGTGACGCCCACGCCGATCGCGGCCGGGAGATTCCGACCGGCTCGCGACGGCACTGAGCCCGTCGCAGTCTCGGGGTGCCGCTGCCGTGCCCGGTGGGCTCGACGCGACGTCGCGTCCATCATGGTTCCTCGGGTTCGCTGGTCCTCAGACCTCCATCAACTCGGCTTCCTTGAGCTTGAGGACCTCGTCGATCTGCTCGACGTACTTCTTGGTGGTTGCCTCGATCTCTTTCTCGGATCGGGTGCCCTCGTCCTCGCCGATGTCGCCGTCCTTGACGGCCTTGGAGATGGCGTCCATCGTGGCGCGGCGCACGTTGCGCACCGAGACCTTGGCGTCCTCACCCTTGGTGCGCGCCAGCTTGATGTATTCCTTGCGGCGGTCCTCGGTCAGCTGCGGCATGACGATCCGGATCGCGTTGCCGTCATCGCTCGGGTTGAGCTGGAGCTCGCCCTCGCGCAGCACCTTCTCGATGTTGGACATGGCACCCTTGTCGAACGGGGTGATCAGGACCGTGCGGGCGTCCGGGATCTGGAACGACGCGAGCTGCTGCAGCGGTGTCGGGGCACCGTAGTAGTCGACGGTCAGTTTGTTGAACATGCTCGGGTGGGCTCGGCCGGTCCGGATCGTGGCCATGTCGTCACGGGCCACCTCGACGGCCTTGCCCATCTTCTCCTCGGCCTCCATGACGGCCATCTCGATCGCTTCAGACATCAGCTCGTGCTCCTTGTCGTCGGTGCGCCCGGTGGTGGCGCGGGTCCTGGGTCAGGCTGCTCGGGTCGGGCGCTCAGTCAGCGGAGACCAGTGTGCCGATCTTCTCACCACGCAGGGCGCGGGTGATGCTGTCCTCGCCGCCCATGCCGAAGACCAGCATGTCCAGCCGGTTCTCCATGCACAGGCTGAACGCCGCCGCATCGATCACCTTGAGGTTGCTGGCGAGGGCGTCGGCATAGGTCAGGGTGTCGAGCTTGACCGCGTCCGGATCGGTGCGCGGGTCAGCTGTGTAGACGCCGTCGACACCGTGCTTGCTCATCAGCACGACGTCACAGTGGATCTCCAGGGCGCGCTGGGCGGAGACCGTGTCGGTGGAGAAATAGGGCATGCCGGCGCCGGCACCGAAGATGACCACCCGACCCTTTTCCAGGTGGCGGATGGCGCGGCGCGGGATGTAGGGCTCAGCGACCTGGCCCATCGTGATGGCGGTCTGCACGCGGGTGGGGATGCCCTCCTTCTCCAGG
Organism: Ornithinimicrobium faecis; assembly: GCF_023923225.1. Taxonomy (GTDB): domain Bacteria; phylum Actinomycetota; class Actinomycetes; order Actinomycetales; family Dermatophilaceae; genus Ornithinicoccus; species Ornithinicoccus faecis. The sequence continues at coordinate 2,840,155 of NZ_CP099489.1, forward strand.
TAGTCCTGAAGGGCCAGGCAGTTCATCACCGTCCCGAGCATGCCCATGTAGTCGGCGCGGGCACGGTCCATGCCGCGCTGCTGCAGTTGGGCGCCGCGGAAGAAGTTGCCACCGCCCATCACCACGGCGATCTGGACGCCCTCGCGGGCTGCGCGAGCGATCTGGTGGGCAATGCCCTTGACGACATCGGGGTCCAGGCCCACACTGCCGCCGCCAAACGCCTCCCCAGAGAGCTTCAGCAGCACGCGGCGGCCGGGCTCCGCACCCTCAGGGGCGTCGTCCAGTGGCTCACTGACCGGGTCGCTCAACGGGTCACTGACCGTCGGCGGGAACACTTCGTGGGTGGTGGTTAGGCGCTCGGACACGAAGCCTCCTGTGGTTCTGCAGCGGTCAGGGGTCGCTCGATCCTGCCATACCCGGGCGACTGCGCCCCATTTCGGCTGGTGGATGACACGCTCGTCGGCCTCAGAAGGCCAGTCGCCAGGCCAGGGACCCGAACAGCACACCGAGACCATTGGTCGCCCAATGCATCCCGATGCTCGCCAGGACACTGCCGCTGCGTCGGCGCAGCTCGCCGGCCACCAGACCACCCACCGCGGTGAACAGCACCGTGCCCACGATCAGGGCGGCGGTCGCGTAGGCACCGAGGTTGGAGAACACGGAGGAGATCGCGGCATTGCCGGTGGCCGACGCCGAGGCCGGGATCACGTGCCACAGGCCAAAGAGCAGCGACGAGCCCAACAGCACCTGCCACATGCGTGCGTGCCGCGCGAGCATGCCCCACAGCACCGAGCGGAAGGCGACCTCCTCGAGCAGGACCGTGCCAAGCGGGATCAGCACGAAGGCGGTCAGCAGGATGCTCGCCGGGGGCAGGTGATAACGGACGTCGAGGAAGGCCGAGCGAGTCGCTGGGAGCAGGACCCCGACGAGATAGACGACCGCGACCGCGGCAATGACGCCCCCGCCCCACCGCAGACCTGCGGCATGGGTGCTGCGGGCCAGTCCGAGCTGGCGCCAGCTGAGTCCAGAGGCGCGAGCGAAGGCGATCAGGGCCAGGGCGCCCACCGGTCCGAGCCACAGCGAGTCCCAGCCGAGCAGGTGGTTGGCCAGGTTCAGTCCGAGCAGACCCAACACCACGGTGATCGTGGCAGCCGGGGCGAACAGCTGCCGGACTGCGGGCTCTGCCATCGCGTGACTCATCGCAAGGCAGATTACCGGGAGAGGGCGACTGGACCGAACCACAGCACGATGCCGTGAGGCCGGGCCCCGAAGGGAAACCCGGCCTCACGGCATACGGAACTGGAGTGCGTCAGGCTCAGATGCCGACCTTGAAGCGGGCGAAGGCGGTGACCTCCGCGCCGCCGTCCTTGGCGACCTGGGCGACCGACTTCTTCGGGTCCTTGGCGAACGGCTGGTCGAGCAGCACGTTCTCCTTGAAGAAGCCGTTGACGCGGCCCTCGACGATCTTGGGCAGCGCCTGCTCGGGCTTGCCCTCCTCGCGAGCGGTCTCCTCGGCGATCCGGCGCTCGTTGGCGACGGTGTCCGCGTCGACCTCATCACGGGTGAGGACAGTCGGGCTGAACGCCGCGATGTGCATCGCGATGTCACGGGCGGTCTGCTCGTCACCACCGGCGGTCGCCACCAGCACACCGATCTGCGCGGGCAGGTCGGGGCTGGTCTTGTGCAGGTAGGAGACGACCTGGTCACCCTCGAGGCGGGCGACACGGCGGATCTCGATCTTCTCGCCGATGGTCGCGTTGGCCTCGTCGATGACCGCCTGGACGCTCTTGCCGTCGAGGTCGCTGGCCAGCAGCGCCTCGGCGTCAGCGGCGCCGGTGGTCACGGCCTGGGCCAGCACCTTGTCGGCCAGCTCGACGAACCTCTCGCCCTTGGCGACGAAGTCGGTCTCGCAGTTGATCTCGACCAGGGTGCCGACGTTGCCGTCGACGTGGGCGGCGACCAGGCCGTTGGAGGCCGAACGGCCCTCGCGCTTGGTCACGCCCTTCAGGCCCTTGACCCGCAGGATCTCGGTCGCCTTGGTGGCATCGCCCTCGGCCTCGTCCAGGGCCTTCTTGACGTCCATCATGCCGGCGCCCGTCGACTCGCGCAGGGCCTTGATGTCAGCGGCGGTGTAGTTCGCCATGGATCGGGTTCGCTCCTTCGTCAGGGAACTTCGTGGATGGGTGTGTGCGGCTCAGGACTGCTCGGCCGGTGCGGCCTGGTCCTCGGTCGCCTCAGCAGCGGGGGCCTCAGCCGGAGCCTCGGCCGGAGCCTCAGCGGTCTCGGTGGCGGCCTCAGCCGGAGCCTCAGCAGTCTCCGTGGCGGTGGCCTCAGCAGCCGGAGCCTCCGGAGCCGGGGTCTCGGCAGCCTCCGCCGCGGGGGCAGCAGCCTGCTCACCCTCGGAGCCGGAGAGCAGCTCGCGCTCCCACTCGGCCATCGGCTCAGCCGGAGCGGCGCCCTCCTCGGAGGTGCCACCGCCCGCGCGGGACATCAGGCCGTCGGCGACCGCGTCGGCCATGACGCGCGTCAGCAGCGCAACCGAGCGGATGGCGTCGTCGTTGCCGGGCACCTTGTAGTCGACCTCGTCCGGGTCGCAGTTGGTGTCCAGGATCGCGATGACCGGCACGCCGAGCTTGCGAGCCTCGGTGACGGCCAGGTGCTCCTTCTTGGTGTCGACAACCCACACGGCCGAGGGAACCTTGCCCATGTCGCGGATGCCGCCCAGGGTGCGGTCGAGCTTCTCGAACTCGCGGCGCATCATCAGGAGTTCCTTCTTGGTGTGACCGGAACCGGCCACCGCGTCGAAGTCGATCTCCTCGAGCTCCTTGAGGCGGCTCAGCCGCTTGGAGACCGTCTGGAAGTTGGTGAGCATGCCGCCCAGCCAGCGGTGGTTCACGTAGGGCATGCCGACGCGGGTCGCCTGCTCGGCGATGGCCTCCTGGGCCTGCTTCTTGGTGCCGACGAACAGGATGGTGCCACCGTGGGCGACCGTCTGCTTGACGAAGTCGTAGGCCTCGTTGAGGTAGGTCAGCGACTGCTGGAGGTCAATGATGTAGATGCCATTGCGCTCGGTCATGATGAAGCGCTTCATCTTGGGGTTCCAGCGACGGGTCTGGTGCCCGAAGTGGACGCCGCTCTCGAGGAGCTGGCGCATGGTGACGACGGCCATGCCGAGGTCTCGCTTTCTTCTAGGGTGCAGTTGTCTCCTGGCACGGGCGACGTCCTCCACCCGACCCCCATGGAGGGGACGGGACCGCGGAGGCGCGTCCCGGCATACCTGGCCTGGGACCGAAGGTCTCAGGTGGTGGGCCGGTGAGCTCGTGCGCGAATTCGTCCGGCGCGCTCGCAAGCGGGCACACCACACGTGTCATTCATTCTACGGCTACGGTCGGTGACATGCGAAATCCCCTCGTGACACGGATGACCGGCTTCGGCTCGACGATCTTTGCGGAGATGACTCAGGCCGCGCTGCGCTATGACGCGGTGAACCTCGGGCAGGGTTTCCCGGACACCGACGGGCCCCAGGAACTGCTCGACATCGCTCGTGAGTCGATCGCCTCTGGTCTCAACCAGTATTCCCCCGCGATCGGCATGCCCGTGCTGCGCGAGGCGGTTGCTGCGCACCAAGAGCGGTTCTATGGCATCACCGTCGACCCGGACACCGAGGTGCTGGTCACGGTGGGGGCGACCGAGGCCATCGCCGCCTCGATCCTGGCCCTCGTCGAGCCCGGCGAGGAGGTGGTGACCTTCGAGCCGTTCTACGACTCGTATGCCGCCTCGATTGCCCTCGCCGGAGGGGTGCGCCGCACAGTCCCCCTCCGCTTCCCCGACCTAGCCGTTGACGAGGCCGCTCTGCGCGCGGCGTTCGGGCCGAAGACCCGGGCGGTCCTGCTGAACACACCGCACAACCCGACGGGCAAGGTCTTCACGCGCGCCGAGTTGGAGCTGGTGGCCGAGCTGGCCCGCGAGCACGATGCGGTGGTGATCTCCGACGAGGTCTATGAGCACCTCACCTTCGACGGGACGACGCACATCCCGATCGCGACCCTGCCGGGGATGGCCGAGCGGACCCTAACCATCAGCTCCGGGGGCAAGACCTTCTCCGTCACCGGCTGGAAGGTCGGCTGGGTGCACGGTCCCGGCGAGCTGGTCGCGGCGGTGCGTGCGGTCAAGCAGTTCCTGACCTTCGTCGGCTCCGGGCCGTTCCAACCGGCCGTCGCCCACGGACTCTCCCTGCCGCCCGAGTTCTTCAGCGGCTTCGCTGCCGAGCTGCAGGCCAAGCGGGACGTGCTGGTTGAGGCGCTGACCGGTGCCGGACTGCCCGTCATGCCCTGCCAGGGCACCTATTTCGTCATCGCCGACGCTGCTCCCCTGGGCGTCACGGATGCCGTCGAGTTCTGCCGACGCATGCCGGAAGAGGTCGGTGTCGTCGGCGTGCCCGTCTCGGCCTTCTGTGACACCACCGAGCCGGTGGCCACACTGGTGCGCTTTGCCTTCTGCAAGCGTGAGGAGGTGCTGCGCGAGGGCGCGCGCCGCCTGCAGGCGCTGAAGCAGTAGCCACCCCGCATCGCCGGCGCGCCTCCGCCCCAGCGCGCCCCCGCCCCGGCGTGTCGCGCACAAGGGCCCGCGTGTCGTGCACCGTGCCGAGATCGTTGCGGCGTGTCCCGCGTTGGAGCCCCATGTTGGCAACGCCGATCCGGCACATCCTCGTCAGGCGCGATCCGGCACATCCTCGTCAGGCGCGGGGGTGGGCCTGACGATAGGCCGCGCGCAGACGGTCGACCGAGACGTGGGTGTAGATCTGGGTGGTGGCCAGGCTGGCGTGACCGAGCATCTCCTGCACGGTCCGCAGGTCCGCCCCGCCCTCGAGCAGGTGAGTGGCGGCGCTGTGCCGCAGCCCGTGCGGTCCCAGGTCAGCAGCGTCGGGAAGGTGCGCCAGCAGTTCGTGGACGACGCTGCGCACCTGGCGTTGGTCCACGCGACGACCGCGCCGCCCCAGGAAGAGCGCGGGACCGGACTCGTTGGTGGCGAGCCGCGGTCGTCCCTCCTCCAGCCACGCGCGCAGGGCCTCGACGGCCGGGGCGCCGAAGGGCACAGTGCGTTCCTTGGCGCCCTTGCCGAGCACCCTCGCCACCTGCCCCGGCAGGTCCACGTCGTCCACGTCCAGCCCGGTGAGCTCGCCCACGCGCATGCCGCTGGCATAGAGCAGCTCCAGGATGGCGCGGTTGCGGTTGTGCACGGGGTCGTCGTCATCGGCGGCAACAGCAGCCAGGTCCATCAGGCTGTCTGCCTCAGCCTGTTTGAGCACACCCGGCAGGTGTCGCCCCTTGCTGGGTGCCCCCAGTCGCACAGCCGGGTCCTTCTCGATCCGACCCGTCTGCTTGGCCCAGCGCAGGAAGGTCCGTGCTGCGGCTGAGCGGCGCGCAATGGTTGACGACGCGGAGCCCTGTGCTGCCATCTCACCCAACCAGGTGCGAAGGTCACTCAGCGTGATGTCGGAGAGGCCGCTGACTCCGGCCGTGGCGAGCGCGTGTGACAGTGCGGTCACGTCACCGACATAGGCCCGCACGGTGTGCTCAGAGCGGTTCCGTTCGGCGCTGAGGTGCCGTTGGAAAGCGTCCAGCACGTCGTCGTCGACCGCCCCCGGCGTCGGCTTGTGCACGCCTTGCCCCCCGCTCGTCACCTTCTCGCGGGGCTCTCGGCTCGGCTCCACAGCGGGCTGGTCCATCCGACCACGGTGCCACGGACACCCGCGAACACGGTGGAGGACCCGCACGGTGGCGACGCGAACGAGCCGCTAGAGAAGCCTGGACAGAGCGCCCTCGGTCAGCGTCGGGCCGAGCTCCTCGAAGTCCCACTCACCAGATTCGCTGCGAGCCTGGGTGCTGCTCCAGAAGACGAACGCACCACCGTCGGTTGTGCGGGCTAGCTCGCCGTAGGAGTGGGCGTTGCCGCCGTTGTGCCACGCCAGAGGTTGATCCTCGTGCTCCGTGATGACCCACCCGTACCCGTAATGGGTGTCATCGGGTTCCTCGCGCACACGGGGCTCGAACAACTGACCCTTCGCGTTCTCGTCGAGGATGTCGTTGCCGAGGAGCGCGAGATGCCAGCGGTACATGTCCCTCGCGGTGGAAAGCAGCCCGCCGTTTCCACGCAGATTCCACCACGGCCCGTCATCTGCCCACTCATGGTCGAGGGGCGACCCTTGAGCACCACTGCCTTGGTCGTACTCGACTGCGACATCGTGCGCGGTCCAGTCGGGCAGGACGTATCCGGTGGAAGCCATCTCGGAGGGCGCGAAAAGATGCTCGGCAAGGAACTGCTCGTATCCGTCGCCAGAGGCGATCTCGACGATCGCGGCGAGCAGGCTGTACCCGAGGTTCGAGTACGCGTAGGTGCCCGGCTCAAACTGCAACGGCGAGTCCATCGCGGCGGCGACGAGTTCGTCGCGTGTGATGGGGTCATCATCATCTCCGAGCTGATCGCCCAGCCCAGATGTGTGAGTGAGCAACTGCTGAATCGTGATGGACTGCTTGTCCTCGGGCACTCCCTCGAGGTAGTCGCCGATCGGGTCGCTGACGTCGAGTTCCCCGAACATCTGCAGTTTCAGGACCGCCGCGGCGGTGAACTGCTTGGTCATCGACATCACATCCACGACCGTGTCGCAGCCGAATTCAACCTCGCGGACGTCGTCCGCGAGTCCCCACCCCTCACACAGCACGAGATCGTCCCCCTGGGCAGCAGCGATCACGCCGCGCGAACCATCCGGTGTCGTGTCCTGGACGAACGCATCGATGGTGTCCGGCCCACCAGCGCCACAGCCGGTCAGCAGTCCCAGCGACAGTGCAAGGCATAGTGCTACCCACCCCACCCGGGCTGACCCCCGCACAGGGTCCCGCGAAGAAGCATCCTCTCGCCTGGCATTTCCTCGACCGTATACGCGATGCCGACGCCGTGCAGTTGCTCCAGCGAGTTGGTCCACCCGACCACAGTGCCACGAACCCCGCGACCACGGTGGAGAAATATAGGGACGGGGACTCGCGCCACTGGTTGACCGCAGCGCGGTGCCTCCCACTGCGGCGTGGGCGCCAGTCAATCGTGCGGGAGCAGCGTCAACTCCCACGGCTGCAGGAACAGCAGTGGGTCCAGGTAGTTGTCCTTGCCCCGGACAGCCCCCAGGTGCAGGCAGGTCCGGAGCAGGCAGTGACTCCCCACGGCACCGAGATAGCCGATCCGATCACCACCGGAGACCTGCTCCCCCTCGTCGATGCGCTCGGTCACGGGTTGGTAGGTGCTGCGAATGCCATCGGGGTGGGTGACCGAGACGATCCCGATGCCCGCGATGCTCCCGCTATAGGTGACGGTGCCGGCTGCCACGGCAAGCACTGGCGCGTAGGTGTAGCCCGCGAGGTCGACGCCTCGGTGTCCCGGCAGCCAGCGCTTCTCTGGCGGGTCGAAGAACTTGACGACCTCGCGTGGTCCAGGCAGGGGCCACTGCCAGTCAGCTCGCGGTGCCACCTCGTGCGGCCCACTCGGCGGGTCGACGTTCCCGTGTGCAGCCACTTCCTGCATCCGGGCCGCCTCCCTCGCCAGTCCCGCCACTGCACGAGAGGCGCCGGCAAAGAAGGAGGTGATGCGCGGACCGTCGCCGTCTCGTTCGGCCGGTGGTTGTTGCCCCGTGGCCACGGCGACGGGCAGCACGAGGGACAGTCCCAGCAGCCAGGCAATGAGCAGTCGCATCAGGCTCTCCCCCAGCCGTCAAGACGCAGCTCAGCCATCCCCCGGCTCTGCAGGTCTCCGAGCGCACCGAGCACCTCGCGGGCCGACAGCCCGGCCTGGATAGTGATCTCCTCGACCGTCTTGGAGCGGAAGGGCGCGAGGGTGGACCACACCAGGTGCGGCTGTGGATCCAGCTGATCCTCCGGCCTCTCCGGTCCGCGTTTGCGCGGGGCCAGGTCGGCACCACCAATCTCGCCGAGGAGATCCACCACCTCCCCCGCGTCCGTGACTAGGGTGGCGCCTTCGTCACGGACGGCCTGGTGGCACCCGGCGGAGGCCATCGACGTCACTGGCCCCGGCACCACGGCCACCGGTCGCCCGATGGTGGCCGCGTCTCGCAGTGTGCGCAGCGACCCGGATCGAAGGGCTGCCTCCACCACCACGGTGCCCGTCGTCATGGCAGCGATCAGCCGGTTGCGTGCCAGGAACCTTGGCCGGGTCGGTGAGCTGGCCGGTGGCACCTCGCTGACCACCACGCCGACACGGGCAATCTGCTCGATCAGATCGGTGTGGGCCGGCGGATAGGGCCGGTCCACCCCGCCAGCAAGCACAGCCACGGTCGGGACTTCAGCTGCCAGTGCTGCCCGGTGGGCGGCCGCATCGATCCCGAATGCCGCACCAGAGACGATCGTGAAACCGCGCAGACCGGTGCCAGAGGCGAGCTCGGCTGCCATGTGGTTGCCATAGGGCGTGCTCGCCCGGGCTCCCACAATGGCCACGCTCCGGTCAGACACCTCACTGAGGTCGAGCGGTCCCCTCACCCACAGACACCACGGTGGGATCTCCAGGTCGTCCAGGGCCTCAGGCCACTCGGCATCGCCTGGCACGAGCGTCCTGACTCCGAGCCGCGCACAGACCTCCCGGTCCCGCTCCAGGTCCAGGTCCGTCAATCTCGCTGTGAAGCGGTCGACTTTCACTCCGGACGGGGACAGGCCTCCCCGCGCAGCGACCTCGAACGCGTCCAGATAGCCGAACCGCTCGATGAGGGCGACCGCGACTGAGTCGGTGGGCTCTGCGAGCCGCGCCCAGGCCATCCGTGCGGTGATCTCGTCGGTGACGCCGTGGCTCATGCCGCCACCTCCGAGCTGGTGCGCAGGGCGAGCGCCATGCCCAGGTGCGTCGGCCCGGGTCGCTCAGCACCGGCCAGGTCGGCCAGGGTCCACGCGATCCGCAGACACCGGTCATAACCACGTAAGGTCAGCTCGCCCAGATCCATCGCTCGCTCCAGCGGGCGGGTGACCGAGCGCGCCAGGCGCCAGTCGTCGCCGCGCAGCAGGCTGCCAGGAACCTCGGCGTTGACGGCCCACGGCGTGTGCGACCACCGCGCCAGTTGACGGTCCCGGGCGGCCCTGACCCGCTGGGCCACCTCGAGCGTGGACTCCCCAGGAGGACCGGCCAGGGCTCGGAGGCTGACCGGCAGCAGGCTCACCCGGACGTCGATCCGGTCCAGCAGGGGGCCACTGAGTTTGCCGAAATAGGTCCGGCGGGCCAGCGGGGTGCACTCACACCGCTCGCCCTTGCCAACGCCACGCCCGCACGGACAGGGGTTGGCAGCAGCGACCAGTTGGAAGCGGGCCGGCAACCGGGTCTGCCGGTCGGCCCGGGCGATGACAACCTCACCGCTTTCCAGTGGCTGACGCAGACCGTCAAGGACATCGCGGCGGAACTCAGGGGTTTCATCCAGAAACAGCACGCCGCGGTGGGCGCGGGAGACCGCCCCGGGCCGCACCCGCGAACTGCCACCGCCGATCACCGCAGCCATCGACGCGCCATGGTGCGGCGCCACGAACGGCGCCCTCGCCACCAGCGACCGGTGGTCATCCAGCACCCCGAGGACCGAGTGGACCGCCGTGACCTCGAGGGCCTCGGAGCGCGCCAGCTCGGGCAACAGTCCCGGCAGTCGCTCCGCGAGCATCGTCTTGCCCGCGCCCGGCGCTCCGACCATCAGCATGTGGTGGCGGCCGGCGGCCGCCACCTCCAGGGCGGCCCTGGCCTCGGGCTGTCCCACGACGTCCGCGAGGTCAGGGATGTGCTCGTCGGGCTCTGGGTCCGGTGCAGTGGTGGCCGGTGCGGGGACGGCACCGGTGTGCGCAGCGAGGTGCAGGTCGATCAGTTCGCGCAGCGAGGCCACCCCGAAGACCCGGACCCCGGGCACGAGGGCTGCCTCACTGATGTTGCCGCTCGGCACGATGACGGTCTTCATCCCTGCCGCGGCTGCTGCGACGACCATCGGGAGCACCCCGGCGACAGGCCGCACGGCCCCGTCCAGACCCAACTCACCGATGTGCACCACGGTCTGCGCCACAGCCTGGGGCAGGACCTCGATCGCGACCAGTTGGGCAACCGCGATGCCGACATCAAAGCCACTGCCGGTCTTGGGCAACCAGGCCGGAGTCAGGTTGATGGTCCAGCGCCGTTGGGGAATCGTCAGGCCACAGTCCTCCACCGCGGCCCGGATCCTGTTGGGCGCACGCGAGCAGGCCGCATCCGGCAGACCGCTCATCGTCATCGCCGGGAGCCCCTGCGCCATGTGCGCCTCGACCTCCACGAGGCGGCCCTCGACCCCGCTGAGGGCGACGGCGTGGGTCCGCCCGAGCCCCATCAGGCCACCCCGACCAGGTGCTCGATCTGCGCCGGAGCGCTGGGAGGGCTCAGGACACCGATAACGTCGATGCGCACCTCGTCGGCGTGCTGGTCGTGGGCCCGCAGCCAGCTGATGGCCAGTCTGCGCAGGCGGGCCGCCTTGGCCGGGGTCACCGCCTCGACGGGGCTCCCGAAGGCCGTTGAACGACGAGTTTTCACCTCACAGAACACGAGGCTGGCGCCGTCGCGCGCCACGATGTCCAGCTCCCCCTGGTCGCACCGCCAGTTGCGGTCGATCAGCTCATAACCCAGGTCGGTCAGGAACTCGCAGGCCAGGTCTTCGCCATAGGCCCCGATCGCACTCGCGACCCGATGAGACATCCCCATCTGCACCACCTCCGCGACCACCGTCGCCTCGTGGGCGGGCGGCCGGAAGGTCGACGGTCGGACCTGTGGATGGTGACCACGTCACGCGCACCCTGGGGAGGAGCGAGCGCCCAGACGCTCCCGGCCTGGCTCCGGCGATCGCACCACCGCGGCACGTGGATGCATCCTTCACGCGACACGCTGGGCGGCCTGTGAAGGTTCCATGCACCTGCACCCTCAGGTGGTGCGGGTGGTGCGGGTGGTGCGGGTGGTGCGGGTGGTGCAGTTGGGCGGGTGGTGCCGGTGCTGAGGTGGGCAGGTGGTGCTCAGGAGTTGCGGTCCAACTTCGTCAGATCGAGGTCTGACTTGGCAATCTCCTCGACGTTGACATCCTTGAACGTGATGACCCGGACGGTCTTGACGAACCGGGCGGGCCGATAGACGTCCCACACCCAGGCATCGGTCATCGTCACCTCAAACCACGTCTCACCGTCGCCGGTGCGCACCTGGACATCGACCTCGTTGGCCAGATAGAAGCGCCGCTCGGTCTCCACGACGTGGCTGAACAGACTCACCACATCGCGATACTCCCGATAGAGCTGCAGCTCCATGTCGGTCTCATACTTCTCGAGGTCCTCGGCGCTCATGCTGGGTTCATCTCCCTCGCCTCGTGCGGAACGGTCATGTCCCGGTCGCTGGTGTTGGTGCCGGTGATGTTCCACGACCGGCGGTGGTGGGCACACGGCCCCAGGGTGCGCAGCGCCTCCTGGTGCTCGGGCGCGGCATAGCCCTTGTTCAACTGCCAGGAGTATGCCGGGTGCTCGGGGGCGATGGCGATCATGTGGTCGTCGCGGGTCACCTTGGCCAGGACACTGGCGGCAGCAACCGACGAGCAGGTCAGGTCGGCCTTGATCAGGGTCCGGACGGGCACCTGGGGCGGGGCGGCCGGGTCGGCCAGCGCCAGCAGGCCATCCCGGGCGGGATCGGTCAACCAGTCATGGTTGCCGTCCAGCACGACCAGATCTGGTGCCACCTCCAGCTGGGCCAGTGCCCGCTGGCCGGCCAGGCGCAGCGCCGACATGATGCCGATGGCGTCGATCTCCTCGGGCCAGGCGTGACCGACACCCCAGTCCAGCGCCCAGGCGCGGATCCTCGGTGCCAGTCGCTCACGCACCTGCTGGGAGAGCAGTTTGGAGTCTTTGACCCCCTGCGGGGCACTGCGGATCGTCGCGTCGATCGCGACGACACCCACGGAGACCGGTCCGGCCAGAGCTCCCCGGCCGACCTCGTCCATGCCGACCAGGACCGAGTGGCCCTCGCGGAGCAGTGCACGCTCCAGGCGCAGGCTCGGGCGGGTGCTGCGCGGCGTGGTCCGCCGGCGCGTGCCTGCTCGAACGCCCTGGGTCACTGCCCCTCCGCCACGGGCTCGGGGACCGACCCGAAGGCGTCCTGCGGGTTGCTGAACCAGTCAAACCGGTCCAGTGGCCAGATCAGCACGAAGGCCTGCCCGACGACTCGGTCTGCCGGGATCGACCCTGCGGTGCCGGTGCCATCGTCGTGGGCACGGGAGTCGCGAGAGTAGGAACGGTGGTCGCCCATCATCCAGTAGTGATCCTCCGGCACGGTGATGTCGAAGTTCTCCAGGCTGGGCTCGTCGCCCTCGAACAGATAGGTCTCGTTCAACGGCTCGTCGTTGACGGTGAGCCGGCCCTGGTCGTCACAGCACACGATGTGGTCACCACCGACGCCGATCACCCGCTTGATCAGGTGATGGCTCTCGCCCTCGGGGGCCACTCCCACGAACTTGGCGGCCTCCATCAGCGGCCCGAGGATCGGCCCACGATCCACCTCGTCGGTCGGGGGCAACCAGCCGCCCGGGTCCTCGAAGACGATCACGTCGCCCCGCTCCACGGACATCGGACCGGCCTGGATCTTGCTGACCAGCACGCGGTCGCCATAGACCAGGGTCGTCTCCATGGATCCCGAGGGGATCCAGAAGGCCTGCACCAGGAAGGTCTTGATCAGGAACGAGATGATCAGGGCCGTCACGCCGATGATGAGCACCTCGCGCACGAAGTGCAGCACTGGGTTGCGCGGTTTGCGGCCGAGGGCGCTCGAGCGCTCGCGACCGGGGGCCACCGCTGTCGCACCTGCCGCTGTCGCACCTCCCTCTGTGGGACCGTCCGAGGCCGCGCTTGCCGACGTGGCGCCGCCCGCCGTCTCATCCACGCGAGCCGCGGTCGTGTTCGTGCTGTCCACCGTGCTACCCGGATCGGTCGGGGGTCCCCCCACACTCTCCTCGGATCGCGGGTCTTGCGTCACGGGTGAAGTCCTTTTCTGCCAGTGGTCGGTCGGGTGTTGCGCTGCACCGACACTAGTACGCCTCACTGGGTGTCAACGTTCCCCCCACGCCGCCGGTGCCGCAAGCGGTCCGTCCAGCCGCTCGCGCGTCAGCGGCGGGGACAAACGCACGCCGCCCCGGGCCAGACGGCTCGGGGCGGCGTTGTGCAGAAGTGTCTCGTGACGCGCCTCAGGAGGTCGGAGCGTTCTCGCGCTTCTCCTTGATCTTGGCAGCCTTGCCGCGCAGCTCGCGCAGGTAGTAGAGCTTGGCGCGACGGACGTCACCGCGGGAGGCAACCTCCACCTTCTCGACGTTCGGGGAGTGCAGCGGGAAGGTGCGCTCGACACCGACGCCGAAGCTGATCTTGCGCACGGTGTAGGTCTCACCGATGCCACCACCGTGACGACGGATGACGACGCCCTGGAAGATCTGGATACGCGAGCGCGAGCCCTCGATGACCTTCACGTGAACCTTGATGTTGTCGCCGGCGCGGAAGTCCGGGATGTCGTCGCGCAGGCTGGCTGCGTCAACGTCGTCGAGCTTGTGCATGATCAGTTCGCTTTCTCGTCGGTGCCACAGGTCACCCACGGCGGTGTGCCGTCACGGTGGACGGGCGTTGGTCAAGGGGTGTGTCAGCCCGTCCTGATCGCACTCTTCCCCCTGTGGCAGGGGCACGATGTCGTCGTCCGGGCGGACGCAAGGGTCAAGTTTGCCACAGCGGTGGCCCCTGGGGCCAATCCGGGAGGTGACGATGCCGCACCCCCGACCCACGGCATACGGCCGCAGTCAGGCGAGCAGGTCCGGGCGCCGTGCCGCCGTGCGCTCCAGACGCTGTTCGTGGCGCCAGGTCGCGATCGCCCCATGGTTCCCGGACAGCAGGATCTCGGGCACCTCGCGGCCACGCCAGGACGCGGGCTTGGTGTAGACGGGATATTCGAGCAGCCCGTCCTCGTGGGACTCCTCAACGAGAGACTGCTCGTTGCCGATGACCCCGGGGATGAGCCGGGCGATCGCCTCGACCATCGCCAGCACGGCGACCTCTCCGCCGTTGAGGACATAGTCGCCCAGGGAGATGACCGAGACCGGCATCCGCTCAGCGGCCTCCTCATAGACCCGCTCGTCGATGCCCTCATAGCGTCCGCAGGCGAAGGCCAGCCAGGGCTCGGCGGCCAGGTCGCGCGCGGTCTGCTGCGTGAACGGGATGCCACCAGGACCGGGGACGATCAGGTGTGGCACCCGCCCGTCCTCGGTCAGGGCGTCGAGCGCCTCGCCCCACGGCTCGGGCTTCATCACCATGCCGGCGCCACCGCCGTAGGGAGAGTCGTCAACGGTCCGGTGCCGGTCGTGGGTGTGCTCGCGCAGGTCGTGCACGCGGAGGTCGATCAGACCCTCGCGGCGGGCCTTGCCGATCAGCGAGAGCTCCAGCGGCGCAAGGTAGTCCGGGAAGATCGTGATGACGTCCAGTCGCATGCTCACTCCCCCAGCTCCAGGAGCCCCTCCGGTGGGTCCACCACCACGCGCCCGGCCTCCTCATCGACCTCCGGCACGATCTCCTCGACGAACGGGATGAGGACCTCGCTCCCGTCGGCGCGGCGCACCTCGAGCAGGTCCTGCACGTCGCGCGTATGCAGCGCGCTCACCTCTCCGACGACGCTCCCGTCGGTCAGCACAACAGTCAGACCGATGAGGTCCTTCTCGTACCAGCCGTCGTCGTCCTCCCCGATCGCGTCGTCCTCGTCCAGGAGCAACTTGGTGTTGCGCAGCGACTCTGCGGCAGTGCGGTCGAGATGGCCCTCGAAGCCCAGCAGATAGGTCTGCTGGTGCAGCCGTGCCGAGCGCAGGACCAGGGTGCCTCGGTCCGGCTCGGTCACGAACTCCGTGCCCGGCACGAAGCGCTCCTCGGGGGCGTCGGTGTGGGCCTGGACGGTGACCTCACCCTTGAGGCCGTGGGCCTTGCCAATGCGGGCGACGACGTGCATGGCGCTCCTTCGCGGGACTGGGGGACAGACAAACGGAAGGGGTATGCCGACAGCTGGCTGTCGGCATACCCCTCCAGGGTCGTGCTGTGGTCGGGCTCAGCGAGCCCGGTCGGTGTCGACGATGTCAACGCGGACCTTGTCGCCACCGGCGATGGCACCCATGACGGTGCGCAGCGCGCTGGCGGTCCGGCCGCGACGGCCGATCACCCGGCCGAGGTCCTCGGGGTGGACCCGCACCTCAAGGACGTCGCCGTGGCGGACGTTCTTGGTGCGCACGGTCACGTCGCCATCGTGGTCGACGATCCCCTTGACGAGGTGCTCCAGGGCCTCTTCGAGCATCGGACTCAGCCCTCAGCCTTGTCGGTGCCGATCTCGGCACCGGTGTCGGCGGACTGCTTGGCAGCGCCACCGGCCGGCTCGAAGCCAGCAGCAACAGCGGCGTCGGGGGTGCGGAACCAGACCTCAGCCTCGGTCTGGTCATACCAATGCGAGCCCTCGACGTGATACTTCATCGAGTCCTTGTTGCCCTTGACGGTGAAGCCCTCGGGGGCCGAGCCGTCCTCGGTCGGAGCGGCGGAGTCGGCGCCGAAGCCACCGTCGACGACCGCAGCCGGAGCGGTTGCCTCGGCAGCGGGGGCCTCGTCGGCCTTCGCCTCGTCGGCCTTGGGAGCGTCGTCCTTCTTCGCCTCGTCAGCCTTGGGAGCGTCGTCCTTCTTGGCCTCGTCAGCCTTGGGGGCGTCGTCCTTCTTGGGCTCAGCCTTCTTGGCGTCGTCCTTCTTGGCCTTGCGCGGCGTGTCGGCCGTGCTGGCCTCCTTGCCGTCGGCGGCGGCCAGGGCGGCCTCGTAGAGCGACTTCTTGTCAGGGCGCGGCTCAGCGACCTTGAGGGTGCCCTCGGCGCCCTCCTCGCCCTTGAACTTCTGCCAGTCGCCGGTCACCTTCAGCAGTGCGGCGACCTGCTCGGTCGGCTGCGCGCCGACACCGAGCCAGTACTGCGCACGCTCGGAGTCGATCTCGATGAGCGACGGCTCCTCGGCCGGCACATAACGGCCGATCTCCTCGATGGCACGGCCATCGCGCTTCTTGCGGCCGTCCATGACGACGACGCGATAGAACGGTGCACGGATCTTGCCCATGCGCTTCAGACGGATCTTGACAGCCACGAGTTCGGGTGTCTCCTCATTCTTGGTCAGGGTGAGCACCCGCTGGCCCACGTGGGGAAACACGCGCGGGGCGGATGCTCGGGAACACGCTGGAGTCGGTGAGAGGGGCCGACAGCAGACGGGTACCGGGCTATTGTGCCAGATCGCGCGCGCACCGACGAACCACCGCCCGCCGAGTCTGCCCCTCAGTGGTGGTGGCGGCCCTGCGATGCGTGCACGTGACCACGCAGGATGACACGGTGCGGGTCGGCCATCGTCCTCAGGTCCTCGCGCGGGTCGTCGCGATAGACGACCAGGTCTGCGGACTCCCCCTCGGCGATCCCGGGCCGGTGCAGCCACTCCCGGGCCGCCCACGTCGCGGCGCCGATCGCCTCGATGTTCGACATCCCCGCCTTGGTCAGCGCCTCGACCTCGCGGGCGACCAGCCCGTGCGGCAGTTGGCCGCCGGCGTCGGTGCCGACATAGACCGGCACCCCCGCCTCACGCGCCCTGGCCACCGTCTCGTAGCGCCGCTCATACAGATCCATCATGTGGTCGGCATAGGTCGGGAACTTCCCACGTCCTGCCTCGGCAAACTTCGGGAAGTTGTCGATGTTGACCAGTGTCGGCACGATCGCGATCTGCTGCTCGGCGAAGGCGTCGATCGTGTCGTCCAGCAGCCCGGTCGCGTGCTCGATGCAGTCCGTCCCGGCAGCGGCGAAGTCCCGCAGCGACTGCTCACCGAAGCAGTGGGCCGTCACCCGCGCGCCCTCCTCGTGCGCCGCATCAATCGCGGCGCGCAGCTCCTCCACCGGCCACTGCGTGCCCAGGTCGCCGGTGTCCCGGTCGATCCAGTCACCGACCAGCTTGACCCAGCCGTCGCCCCGACGGGCCTCGCGCCGCACATAGGTCACCAGGTCCTCCGGCTCGATCTCGTGCGCGAAGTTGCGGATGTAGCGCTTGGGCCGCGCGATGTGGCGGCCGGCGCGGATCAGGCGGGGCAGGTCCTCGCGCTCGTGGATCCAGGACGTGTCGTTGGGGCTGCCCGCGTCGCGCAGGAGCAACGCACCGGCGTCGCGGTCAGCGAGCGCGTGCTCCTCGGCCTGCTCGGGCGGCACTCCCCCGTGGGACTCGAGGCCGACGTGGCAGTGAGCGTCGACAAGACCCGGCAGCGTCCAGCCCTCGATCGTCTCCACGTCACCGGCCGAGCCGCTGGGTGCCGTGAGACTGATCCGGCCGTCCACCACCCAGATCTCGTCGAGGGTCTCCTCCGGGCCGACCAGGATCTGGCCACGGATGTGCAGCACGGGCTTGCTCATGAAAGTCCTGCCTCCTTGCGGGTTGGGCGCTGTCCGGCAGGCTATCGGCCCGCCCCGGAGTCCGCCCGTCCGCGTCCTAGACTCGCGGGCATGCCTGCGGTCACCCCACCCCCGATCGCGCGGGTGGATCTGCGGCAGGTCCTGCGCGAGGCGGCAGGGAGCACCTTCCCTGCTGCCGACGGCGGTTTCTCCCGCGCAACGCCCTGGCGCGACGGGGTCGAGGCCGCCGTCGCCTTCACGGGCCACGCGGTGCTGGTCGTCGGCGAGGACGTGTCGGACGAGCACCTCCGCTCCCTCGGCGTGCACGGGCTCGGTGGCGCACACGACCCCCGGGCCACCGTCGACCTGGCAGGGCAGGGCGAGATCGGGATCCTGGACGCCCTCCTGGTCGGCCACGGCACCGGCGGGCACGAGACCGGCGCCCAGGGCACCCTCGTGGAGCGCCCGGACCTGGCACAGTCCCACCGCGCGCAGCACGCGGCGCAGTGGCGCGACGACATCAGGGTCTATGGGCTCGCCGACCCGGCGCGCACCGCGTTGGCCACCCTGGGCCGGGGCATCGCCGGACTGCCTGAGCTGGGGCTGCAGGCAGATGACGGGTCGGCCGACGAACTGCTCGCCGGCCTGCTCTCCCTCGTCCCAGCCGGTGATGTCGTGCTCGCCTCGGTCAGCCCGGGCAATGCCCGCTCGCTGCGATTCTTCCTGCGCCGCGGCTTCGTGCCGGTCGGCAGCGTGCAGCTGTGGCACCCGGCCCGGTGACTCAGCCGATGACCCCCGCGGCACGCGCCGGCTCCGCGTAGGCCTGCGCCAGCGAGTCCACCGTCTCGTGGGCGTTCAGTCCGCTGGGGTTGGGCACCACCCACAGTCGGGAGCCCTCAAAGGGGTCGGGTTGCTCACCCACCACCGCTCCCCGCACCCCAAAAGCGCTGCGGTATGCCGTGATGCCGGCCACCGCGACCACCGCCGGTCGGGCGTCGCGCACCGTGGCGCGGAGGCGCTCACCGCCCTCGCGCAGTTCGCGGCCCGTCAGCTCGTCGGCACGGGCGGTGGCCCGCCGCACCAGGTTGGTGATGCCAATGCCCCGCTCGCGCAGGTGATCCCGCTCCTCGTCAGTCATGCCGGCCGCCGGGTCGATGCGCCCCTCAACGATCCCTGCCTGCAGGAGCGCCGGATAGAACCGATTGCCCGGATGGGCAAAGTGCGTCTGGGTCGCCGCGGTCCACAGCCCTGGGTTGATGCCGACGAACAGGAGCCGCAGAGCCTGCCCACCGCCCGGCAGCAGGTCCGGCACCACGGCATCGCGGAAGGACTCGAGCTCGGCTCGCGTGAAGCGCCTTCGACGCGGTGTGGTGGACACGTCTGGAGAGCCTAGACCGGCGCGGATAGCGTGGCCTCATGAGAGTTGATGCCGTCGTCATCGGAGCCGGCCACAACGGCCTGACCGCCGCTGCCTATCTCGCCCGCGCGGGCCGGTCGGTCCTGATCCTGGAGCGCTCCGCCCACATCGGCGGGGCCGCTCGCTCCGACCAGGTCTTCCCTGCCTACGAAGCCCGACTGTCGGCATACTCGTATTTGGTCAGTCTGCTGCCCGACCAGATCATCGACGAGCTCGGCCTCGACCTGCAGCTGATCAGGCGCCGGATCAGTTCCTACACCCCCGTCGGTGACAGCGGCATCCTGATCGACAACGGCGACACAGCACGCACGTCGGCTGATCTCGGCGCGGACGCACAGGCCTGGGACGACTTCTATGGCCTGACCGGCGACATCGCCGCCAAGCTGTTCCCCACCGTGACCGAGCCGCTGCGCTCCCGGGACGACGTCAGGACCCTCGTGGGTGAGGAGGCGTGGCGCGATGTCTTCGAGCGGCCGCTCGGTGAGGCCATTGAGGCGCGGTTCAGCTCCGACATCGTCCGCGGGATCGTGCTCACCGATGGGCTGATCGGCACGTTCGGGCAGCCGGGCGACGCCGAGCGCCTGGTCAACCGGTGCTTCCTCTATCACGTGATCGGCCGCGGCACCGGCGACTGGGACGTCCCGGTCGGCGGCATGGGAGCGGTCACCGACGGACTGCTCCGTGCCGCAGAGCAGGCGGGCGCGCAACTGCGCTCGTCGAGCACCGTCACCTCGGTCTCCACGGACGGGAAGGAGGCGGTGGTCACGACCGCTGACGGCCTCGAGGTGCGAGCCGCCCAGGTCTTCGCCAACTGCGCACCGAACGTCCTCGACGCCCTGCTGGGTGAGGCGCCCTCGCGACCGGAGCCGGAGGGCGCCCAGCTCAAGATCAACATGCTGCTCTCGCGTCTGCCGGCGCTCAAGGATGACTCGCTCACGCCGGAGCAGGCCTTTGCCGGGACCTTCCACATCAACGAGGGCTACGACCAGATCGCCACCGCCTATGCGCAGGCCGCCGCCGGACACATCCCGGACGTGCCGCCGTGTGAGGTCTACTGCCACAGCCTGTCTGACACCTCGATCCTGGGCCCAGATCTGGTGGCCTCGGGAGCGCAGACCCTCACCCTGTTCGGGCTGCACATGCCCGCCCGGCTGTTCCGGGAGGACCCCGAGGGTGCTCGTGAGCGAGCTCTGGAGCTGACGCTGGCGTCGATCAACTCGGTGCTGGCCGAGCCGATCGAGGACTGTCTGCTGGCGCCCGACACCCTCGATGCGCGCAGCCCGCTGGACATCGAGGCGTCCGTCGGGATGCCCGGTGGGCACATCTTCCACGGCGATCTGCAGTGGCCCTTCGCTGAGACGCCGGACGAGGTCGGCCGGTGGGGCACCGAGACCCGGCACGCCAATGTCTTCCTGTGTGGCTCGGGTGCCCGTCGCGGTGGCGCCGTCAGCGGCATCCCCGGCAGGGCGGCCGTTGCCGCAGCCCTTGGCGAGGAAGCGCTAAGCCGCTGATCAGGGCACGATGGGACTTATGACGACGCTGCCGCGCGGCGGACCAGTGACCCTCGAGGACTTCGAGGCGATCCGTGATGTCGACGACGGCCACCGCTACGAGCTCATCGATGGCGTGCTCATCGTGACTCCGTCACCTGTGCCGCGTCACCAGAAGGTTGCCTTCCGTCTAGCACAGCTGCTCGACCGTAGCCGCCCGGGAGAGTACGAGGTCTACATGGCCCCGCTGGACATCAGGTTGGGGGACGACACAGTCCTGCAGCCAGACGTGCTCGTCGTGCCCAACTCCGCAGTCAGTGAGGAGCGCATCGAGGGCCGCCCGCTCCTGGCTGTCGAGGTCCTCTCCCCCAGCACCCGCACCTTCGACCTGGGCGCCAAGCAGCTCCGTTACGAGCAAGCGTGCACCCCGTCATACTGGGTCATCGATCCGGATGAGCCCTCGCTGCGCGCCTGGGAACTGCGCGAGCACCACTACGTGGAGGTCGCACACGCTACCGGCGACGAGGTTGCGAAACTCTCTCTGCCGTGGCCCATCGAGATCATCCCCAGCCACCTGGTCGACGATCTGCGCTGAGGACAGTTGGGCTGTCGGACGGTCGGGACTACTTGTCGCCGTCCTTGAGGAACTTGTCGAACCCGGCGGGCAGCTTGAGGTTAGACAGATCCTGCTCCGAGGGCTCCTCAGCGCCACCCGGCATGCCGAAGGCGCTGCCCAGGGCGTTGCCACGGGCCTCCTCCGCCTTCTGCGAGGCCAGCCGCTCCTGCTCGGCCCGCTTGGCCGGGTTGCCGCTCTTGCCCTTCTTGCGCTGCTGCTTGCCCTTGCCCTTGGCTGAGCCGCCACCCATGCCGGGCATCCCCGGCATGGCCGGCATCCCGGGCATGCCCCCGCCACCCTTGCGCATCTGACGCATCATCTTCTGGGCCTGGCCGAAGCGCTCGAGCAACTGGTTGACCTCGGACGGCGAGACACCAGAGCCCTTGGCGATGCGCGCGCGGCGCGAGCCGTTGATCTGCTTGGGGTGGGAGCGCTCAAACGGGGTCATCGAGCGGACCATCGCCTCGACCCGGTCGAACTCCTTGTCGTCCAGAGCGTCCAGCTGGGCGCGCATCTGCTGCATCCCGGGCATCATGCCGAGCATCTGCTTCAGGGAGCCCATCTTCTTGATGGCCTGCATCTGCTCCAGGAAGTCGGTGAAGGTGAAGTCCTCCTCCGACAGGAACTTGCGCGCCATCTCGCGCTGCTGCGACTGGTCGAAGGCCTTTTCGGCCTGCTCGATCAGGGTCAGCACGTCACCCATGTCCAGGATGCGGCTGGCCATCCGGTCGGGGTGGAAGGTCTCGAAGTCCTTGACGCCCTCACCGGTGGAGGCGAACAGGATCGGCTCACCGGTCACGGTCGCGACCGACAGGGCCGCACCACCACGGGCGTCACCGTCGAGCTTGGTCAGCACCGAGCCGGTGATCCCCACACCGTCGGAGAAGGCCTTGGCCGTGTCCACGGCCGCCTGGCCGATCATCGCGTCGATGACGAACAACACCTCGTCGGCGTTGGTCTCCATCCGGATGTCGTGCGCCTGGCGCATCAGGTCGACATCGACGGCCAGGCGACCGGCGGTGTCGATGATGACCACGTCAAAGCCCTTGTCCCGGGCGTGGGCCACACCATCGATCGCGACGTCGATCGGGTCGCCGAAGGAGCGGGTGCCCTCACCGGACTCCAGGGCCGCGTCGTGTCCAAAGACGTTGCCGCGCTCGGGCGCAAAGACCGACACCCCGGCGCGCTCCCCGACCACCTCGAGCTGGGTGACGGCGTTCGGCCGCTGCAGGTCGGCTGCGACGAGCAGCGGGGCGTGCCCCTGGTCCTTGAGCCAATAGCCGAGCTTGCCGGCCAGGGTCGTCTTGCCCGAACCCTGCAGACCGGCGAGCATGATCACCGTCGGCGGGTTCTTGGCCAGGTTCAGCCGCCGGGTCGCTCCACCGAGGATGCTGACGAGCTCCTCGTTGACGATCTTGACGACCTGCTGGCCGGGGTTGAGCGCCTGGGACACCTCGGCGCCGAGCGCGCGCTCGCGCACACTGCCGGTGAACTGCTTGACGACCGGCAGCGCGACATCGGCGTCGAGCAGCGCCATCCGGATGTCACGGACGGTCTTGTTGACGTCGGTCTCGGACAGGGACCCCTTGCGCTTGAGGTTGCGGAAGGTGTCTGTCAGGCGATCGGAAAGGCTGTTGAACACCCACACAGGTTAACTGTTGGGGAGCCAACCACCGGCCTCGGCGCGGCACAGTTGCCGCGGCCCCGCGACATACTGCTCGTATGCCGATCCGTCGCCGCCTCGCCGCCGCCCTCCGTTCGCGGGTGGCCGGCCCGGACGCCGACCGGCGGGCCGCCGCGATCTGGCTCGCCCCGGGCGAGCGCAGGTTCGCGCCGACCGACCCGATCTGTCGGGTGCACAACCACGCAGGCATGTATGCCGGTGGGTTGCGTGCCCTGCTCCTGCAGTCACTGCACCCGTTGGCCATGGCGGGGGTCGGCGAACACTCCGGTTATCGGGGCGACCCGTGGGGACGGCTGCAGCGCACCAGCGAGTTCATCGCGATGACGACGTTCGGGCCGGTCGAGGGCGCCCAGCGGGTGCTGGATCGGATCAACCGGGTGCACGACACGGTCTCCGGCACCGCGCCGGACGGGCGGACCTATGACGCGCGGGACCCGCACCTGCTGACCTGGGTCCACGTCGCCGAGATCGACTCGTTCCTGACCGCCTACCAGCGTTACTCACGCACACCACTGACCCCGGCCGAGGCGGACACCTATGTGGCGCAGGCCAGCTGGGCCGCCGGCCAGCTCGGCGTCCCCGACGCGCCCCAGACCGTCGCGGACCTGCAACGGCGACTGTCGGCATACGGCCCAGAGCTTGCGGTGACCGACGGGGCGCGCGACGCCGCCGCGTTCCTGCTGCGCGAGCCGCCCCTGCCGATCGGCGCACGACCGGGCTACTGGATGCTGGCGGCCGGGGCGGTGACGATGCTGCCGGACTATGCCCGGGACCTGCTCGGCCTGCGCCTCGGACGCGTCGATGCCGTGGCGGAGCGCCTGGTGCTCCGACCCGCGGGGCGACTCGGGACTGCCGCTGTCGGTTGGGCGCTGAGCGAGCCGTCCGACCCGCGCAACTCCCCCGAGAGCTCTGCCACCAGCCGCTGATCGTCGCCCTGGACCGCGACGAGCGATCATTCCCGCGGGTCGGCGTGCATGCCAACAGGCAATGTCACGAGGCGTTGCGCAGACGTGCAGGTCAGCGAGTTGGCCCCGTGCGGCGAGGGCGACATCGCCTGTTTGAATGCACGGGCAGGAGTGCCCTCTGCGTCAGCCGATGATGGCGTCGACAAAGGCCTCCGGGTCAAACGGCGCCAGGTCATCTGGGCCCTCGCCGAGGCCGACGAGCTTGACCGGGACGCCGAGGCGGCGCTGGACGTTGACGACAATCCCACCCTTGGCGGTGCCGTCCAGCTTGCTGAGCACGATGCCGGTGATGTTGACCGCCTCGCCGAAGACCTCGGCCTGGCGCATGCCGTTCTGACCGGTCGTCGCGTCGAGCACCAGCAGCACCTCATCGATCGGGCTCTGCTTCTCCACGACGCGCTTGACTTTGGACAGCTCGTCCATCAGGCCGGCCTTGTTGTGCAGGCGACCGGCGGTGTCGATGATGACCACGTCTGCCTCATAGTCGGCAGCCGACTTCACGGCGTCGAAAGCCACCGAGGCGGGGTCGGCGCCCTCGCGGTCCGAGCGCACGGTCGGCACGCCGACCCGCTCGCCCCAGGTCTGCAACTGGTCGGCCGCGGCGGCGCGGAAGGTGTCGGCTGCGCCCAGGAGCACGTCCTTGTCCTCGGCGACCAGGACCCGTGCGAGCTTGCCGACGGTGGTGGTCTTGCCGGTGCCGTTGACGCCGACGACCAGGATCACCGAGGGGCGGTCCCCCACGCGGCTGGCAGCGACACGGCGGTCCATGCTCGGGTCGACCAGGGCGAGCAACTCCTCGCGCAACCAGCCCTTGACGACCTCGGGGTCGCTGGCTCCGTCGACCTGCACGCGGGTGCGCAACTTGCCGACCAGCTCGTTGGTGGCCTCGACACCCAGGTCGGCCTGCAGGAGGGTGTCCTCGACGTCCTCCCACGACTGCTCGTCCAGGCCGCCGCTGGAGAGCAGCGCGAGCAGGGCGTTGCCGATGGCGTTGTTGGAGCGGGCCAGACGCGCACGCAGCCGGGCCAGGCGACCGCGGGCGGACGCGGGCTTCTCCAGGGTCGGGGTGACTGGCTCGGGCTCGACGTCGACGGCGACGCCACCACCGGTGTCCTCGACCGGCTCACCGTCCGGAGGTGCGAGGCCGTCTGCCTCACGCCCGTCCTCGCGCGGCACGCTCGGCGGTGCCTCGATGGTCTTGCTGCCACCCTTGCCGCCCCGGCCCCGAAAGAGGCCGACGATGACGGCAAGTCCGGCCAGGGCCACGACGGTGGCGACGGTCAGGTATTCCCACAGGCTGTCCACGCCCGCCATTGTCACAGACCGGATGGCCTCGTTGAGACAGTCCCGGTGCCCAGGGCGAGCACAGCGCCGATCAGGGTCACGACGGCCAGCAGGGCGAAGGCCGTGCTGTAGCTGCCAACCACCTCGCCCAGGAACGCTCCACCGGCCGGAGCGGCCACCATGGCCGCCGTCGTCGGCACGGTCGCGATGCCGTTGAGGGCACCGAAACTGCGGGTGCCCCAGCGGTCACTGACGCTGGTGGCCTGCAGCAGGGTGTAGATGCCGCGGGCTGCTCCCGCCCCGATCGACGCAGCGATCAGCACGGTCAACGGCCCCTCCACAACGGCCAGCACCAGCACCATCACCGCCCCAAAGCCCAGGACCACCATGGCCCGCACCGGTGCGCTCAGCCGCCGCGAGAGCACCGGATAGCCGAAGCGACCGGCGAGCTGTCCCACGCCAACCAGCCCGAAGATGACCGCGGCGGTCTCGTGGCCGACGCCCCGCTCGGTCAGCATCGGGATGAGGTTCAGCGTGGCGCCGAACAGACCAAAGCCGGTCAGCGCGAGGACCACCAGCAGGAATCCGAAGGGTCGACTGCGGGCGGTGCGCCGGACATAGGTGCGCTCGACCTTCGTGGCCATCTCCGCGGTCTCGGGGGTGCCGGCGGCGGTTGAGGTTCCGGCGGCGGTTGAGGTTCCGACGGCGGCTGACGTGCCGGTGACAGTGCGGGTGCCGGTGGTGGCCCCGCTCGTGCGAGACCAGGCCGGCGTGAGCGCCAGCGCGTGCACCGGGATCGTGACAGCCCCCAGGATGACCGCCAGGACGACGGTGGTCTCCTGCCAGCTCAGGTGCCGCAGCAACACGGCCGTCACGGGCGCAAACACCGTGCCAGCCAGACCGCCAGCGAGGGTGACCGTGGTGATCGCAGCCACCCGCTGGGGACCAAACCAGTGCGTCAGGGCGGCGAAGGCCGGTGGATAGAGCACGGCCGACTGGGCGAGGCCGACCACGACCCAGGCCACGATGAACCAGAACAGCGTGGGGGCCAGGGCCACGCCCACCAGGGCAAGGACACCCAGCACGGAACCCCACGACATCACCGGGCGCGGGCCGACGCGGTCCAGGAGCCGCCCCACCCGCGGGGCAGCGACCGCCGAGGCCAGCAGCCCGAGCGAGAACGCACCGAACGCGGTGCTCGTCGACCACCCGGTGTCAGCCGCGACGGCGGCGAGCATGACCGGATAGGCGTAATAGAGAATGCCCCAGCCCGTGAGCTGGGTGATGCAGAGCGCAGTGAGGACCCGGCGCCGCTCGGCGCGCGTCAGCTCGCTGGGGTCAGCGGCCGCCAACAGTGGGCTGTGTCGGGCGGCGGGTCTGCTCCCCGTGGCTCCGCAGGCCCTCGCCGCGGCGTCGGGCGCTCGCGACCAACTCCTCGCCCTCAGGCGTGAGCACCTGGCGCCCATCGCGGCGTGCCTCGACGGCGACGAACCCCACGACGAGTCCCCCGAGAGCCACGCACACAACCATGGCCAACACCAACGCGATCATGGTCACAACTGTGCAACGTTTTGGTCAGTCAAACAAATCACCATGCCGCAGCAAGGACATCTTTTCCAGCGAACGTGACGACTCTCACCGATCACGGCGGTTCTCGCGGGTCACGAGGGTGCGTCGCGGGTAGCGACAGGGCGGGTCACGAGGGTGCGCCGCGGGTGGCGACGGGGCGGGTTACAGGGCGGGTTGCCCTGTCTCAGGCGGACTGCGGTTGCACGTCGCGCAGTCGCTGAGACACGACGGTTGTCACGCCGTCGCCCTTCATGGACACGCCATAGAGCGCGTCGGCGACCTCCATGGTGCGCTTCTGGTGGGTGATGACGATGAGCTGGCTGGAGTCGCGCAACTCCTCGAACAACGTGATCAACCGGCCCAGGTTGGTGTCATCGAGGGCCGCCTCGACCTCGTCCATGATGTAGAACGGGCTCGGTCGCGCCTTGAAGATCGACACGAGCAGCGCGACAGCGGTCAGCGAGCGCTCACCACCGGAGAGCAGCGAGAGGCGCTTGATCTTCTTGCCCGGGGGCCGTGCCTCCACCTCGATGCCGGTCGTCAGCATGTCGTCTGGGTTGGTGAGGGTGAGTCGGCCCTCGCCACCGGGGAACAGCCGCCCGAACACCCCGGCAAACTGCTCGGCGGTGTCCTCGAAGGCCTCGGCAAAGACGCGCTCCACGCGGTCGTCGACCTCCTTGACGATGCCGAGCAGGTCCTCCTTGGAGCGTCGCAGGTCCTCGACCTGCTCGGTGAGGAACTTGTGCCGCTCCTCCAGCGCCGCGAACTCCTCCAGCGCCAGCGGGTTGACCTTGCCCAGGGCACTGAGCTTGCGCTCGGCGCTGCGCAGCCGCTTGTCCTGCTCCTCGCGGACAAAGGCCTTGGGCTCGGGGAGGTCGTCGGGGTCGTCATCGGGGCCGGGGATGGCCGGGATCATCTGATGCGGGCCGAACTCCTCGACGAGCGCCTCGGGGGCGATGCCCAGCTCCTCGACGGCCCGGGTCTGCAGGGCCTCAATGCGCAGGCGTTGCTCGGCGCGGGCGACCTCGTCACGGTGCACGGAGTCGGTCAGGTCGCGCAGCTCGTCCCCGAGCGTGGAGACCCGCCCCCTGCCCTCGGCCAGGCGCGTGTCCCGCTCGGCGGCCTGGGCACGTGCCTGGTCCCGGACGGTGGCGGCGGCACCGACGAGGGCGCGCACCTCCTCCAGCAGGTATGCCGATCCCTCGGCGACGGCGGTCGCGACCCGGGCGGCGTGGGCTCGGCGCTCGCGACGGGCGGCGGCCCGCTCCCGGGCCGCGATCTCCGACCGGGCGGCGGCCTCCAGGGACTCGGCACGGCCCTGCAGGGCGCGGGCACGCTCCTCCTGGGTGCGTAGCGAGAGCCGGACCTCGGTCTCCTTGGTGCGGGCGGCCGCGGCCACCGCGGCGAGACGGTCGCGCTCCTGCGTGCTCGGCTCCTCCTCGCCCGGCTCGGCCTCGGCGTCGGCCAGGCGCCCCACCAGGGCCTCCAGGTCGACCCGGCCGGCCTCGAGGGCCTCCTCGGCAGAGGCGATGGAGGCGGTGGTGCGCTCGTGCTCGGAGCGGGCAGCACGCACGGCCGACCCGAGCTGGCCGAGCTTCTCGGCCACGGCCGCCATCTTGGCGTCGGAGTCGTGGAGGGCGTCCAGTGCCTGCTGGGCGGCGGCGGCGTGCTGGGTGAGCTCCTGCTTGGCCCCGGCCAGCGCAAAGGTGGCCTTCTCCCCGCGCGCCGTCGCGGCGGCGAGCTCCTCCTGAGCCTCATCCAGAGCGCTCTGGATCTCCAGCAGGCTCGGCGCGGCCGAGCTGCCACCGCGGACCCAACCCGCGGCATACACATCACCCTCACGGGTGACGGCCGTGATCTGGTGCCGAGCCACCAGGTCGGCTGCGGCGGCGTCGTCCTCGACGATCGCGACCCGGTGCAGCAGTGTCTCGACGGCCGGGGCGGCATCCTTGGCGACCGTGACGACGTCGCGCGCCCAGACGGCCCCTGCGCCCAGGTCGGGCCAGTCGCTGGTGTCGCTGGCGGGTGCGGTCTGCGGGACGAGGAGGGCGGCACGGCCCTGATCCTGCGACCGCAGGGTGGCCACGGCACTGCGCGCCTGGTCGAGCGACTCCATGACCAGGCCGTCCCCGGCCCAGCCGAGCGCCGCGGCGAGGGCGGCCTCATAGCCGCTCGTGACGGTGACCAGGCTGGTGACGGTGCCGAGGACGCCGCGGCCCTCCGGTGCGGCCAGCAGGGCGGCGGCACCGTCCTTGCGGCGCAGGCTCATCTCCAGGGCCTCGCAGCGGGCCGTGAGGCTCGAGCGTTGGGACTCGGCGGTGCGGACCTCGTCGGTGAACCGCTCGACGTCGGCTGCGGCAGCGACCCGGGCAGCCTCTGTGGTCTCGTAGTCCTGGTCGAGGCTCTCCTCGCCCTCCTCGACGTCGAGGACGCGCCCCTCGAGGGCGGCGAACTCCTGCTCGGCGCCGGCGGAACGGGTGGCGATGGACTCCAGCGCGGCGCGCAGTCGGCCGACCTCGGCCTCCCCCGCCTCCAGTCGGCTGCGGGCAGCGGCCACCTTGCCGGACAGGCGGGCCAGTCCTTCCCGGCGGTCGGCGGCGGCGCGGGCGAGACGGACCAGGCGCTGCTGCTCCTCGTGGTGGGCGGCCTCGGCGTCCCGTCGGGACTGCTCGGCCGTCTGCAGGGCCTCGCCGATCCCGGCGACCTCCTGCTCGAGCTGCTGCTCCTGCTCGCGCAGGGACGCGGCCTGGGCGCGCAGCTTCTCCGGGTCGCGGCCCTCCCCCGACCCGGCGGTGGCCTCCTCCTCGGTCTCACTGGCCAGCAGCCGCACCCGCTCGCGCGCCAGATCGGCCGTGGCGGAGGTGCGCTCGACGAGGGAGGACAGGGCATACCACTGGTCCTGGGCGGCATTGAGCGCGGGCGCGGCCTCAGCAGCCTCGGCCTCGAGCTCGGTGACCGTGGACTGTGCCGCGTTGAGCGCCTGCTGCACCGACGTGCGCCGGTTGATCATGGCGGTCTCGTCGGCGAGCTCCTGCTCCAGGGTGCTGGTGAGCTGGACCAGGTCGTCGGCCAGGATGCGCAGCCGGGCGTCGCGGACGTCGGCCTGGATGCTGGCGGCGCGGCGGGCGGTCTCGGCCTGCCGACCCAGGGGGCCCAGCTGGCGCCGGATCTCGGAGGTCAGGTCGCCCAGCCGGGTGAGGTTGCCCTCCATCGTCTCCAGCTTGCGCAGCGCCTTCTCCTTGCGCTTGCGGTGCTTGAGGACACCCGCGGCCTCCTCGATGAAGCCGCGACGCTCCTCGGGGGTGGCCCGCAGGACCGCGTCGAGCTGGCCCTGCCCGACGATGACGTGCATCTCACGGCCGATGCCGGAGTCGGAGAGCAGCTCCTGGATGTCGAGCAGTCGGCACGAGGTGCCGTTGATGGCATAGTCCGAGCCGCCGTTGCGGAACATGGTCCGCGAGATCGTCACCTCGGAGTAGTCGATCGGCAGCGCGCCGTCCGTGTTGTCGATGGTCATCGTGACCTCGGCGCGCCCCAGCGGCGCCCGCCCGGAGGTGCCGGCGAAGATGACGTCCTCCATCTTGCCGCCGCGCAGACTCTTGGCGCCCTGCTCACCCATCACCCACGCGAGGGCGTCGACCACGTTGGACTTGCCCGAGCCGTTGGGCCCGACGATGCACGTGATGCCCGGCTCCAGGCGCAGCTTGGTGGCCGAGGCGAACGACTTGAACCCCTTGAGGGTCAGGCTCTTGACATACACGTGTTGGGGCAGCTCCTGGTGCGGCGGACTTGCGGTCACTGTACCGGCGGGGCGCCCCGATCCCCCGCACCTCGACTCCATGAACCTGACAGAGCGCCCCCCACGTCGATCGGAGAGACGGCCTCAGCGCTCCCGGAAACCGCTCAGACCGTCGGTGGGCTCGTGCCACTGGACCGTGATCCCGGAGACGTGGCCCGGCCTGCTGCGCAGGGAGGTCTCCTCACCCAGCAGCTCGATCAGGGCCTGGATCGACTCCTGGGGTCCCTGCGCGTTGACCTCGACCCGGCCGTCGGGCAGGTTGCGGGCGTGGCCGACGAGACCGAGCTCGAGGGCGCGGGCGCGCGTCCACCACCGGAAGCCCACGCCCTGGACCCGGCCGCGCACAAAGATCAGGGCTCTGTTCATCACACTCATCAGCACATCACAGCCGTCAGCGTCGGGAGAGATCGGTGATGGCTCGACGCACCCTGGGGCGCGGTTGGCAGCGGGGGCAGTAGTGCGAGGACCGGTTCATGAACGCCTCGCGCCGGATCGGTGTGCCGCACCGGTTGCACGGTTGCCCCTCTCGGCCGTAGGCGTGCAGCGACCGGTCAAAATAGCCGCTGGCGCCGTTGATGTTGACATAGAGGGCGTCGAAGCTGGTCCCGCCCTGGCCGAGCGCCTCCCGCATCACCTCGGTGGCGTGGTCCAGGACTCGGCCGAGCGCCGGCTTGGTCAGCGCCGAGGTCTCGCGCAGGGGGTTCACCTGAGCGCGCCACAGGGCCTCGTCGGCATAGATGTTGCCGACGCCACTGACCAGTCCCTGGTCCAGCAGGGCCCGTTTGATGGCCGTATGCCGACGCTTGAGTGCGCGGACCACCGCCGGTTGGTCGTATGCCGGCTCGAGCGGGTCGGGGCCGATGTGCTCGACCGGCACCGGCACCCCGTGGGTGTGGGTGCTGCCGGGCCACCGATCAGGCACCAGCTCGGTCAGCGCCAGACCACCGAAGGTGCGCTGGTCAACGAAGCGCAGCTGGGGTCCGTCGTCGTCGAAGTCAAAAGCGGCGTGCAGGTGCTTCTCGCGCGGTGCGCCTGCCTCCTCGACCAGCAGTTGCCCACTCATGCCGAGGTGGACGACCAGTGCGTGCGGGTCGTCATCGGGCGTCTGGATGACGAGCCACAGATATTTCCCGCGGCGATCGGCAGAGAGCACCGTGGCGTCGGTCAGTCGGGCGGCCAGATCCAGCGGTCCGGCCTCGTGCCGGCGAGCCACCCGGGTGCCGGTGATGGCGGCCGCTGCGATGCGCCGGCCGACGACATGGTCCACCAGTCCGCCACGGACGACCTCAACCTCAGGCAGCTCCGGCACGATGGGTCAGGCGCTGGTGGTGCCAGGGTCGATGTCCGCGTCGGACTCGGCGTCCTCGACCGCGGTCGCCCGCTCGGTGAGCAGGGTCCAGGCGGCCTCGGCGGCCTTCTGCTCCGCGGCCTTCTTGCTGCGCCCGACGCCCGTGCCGAGCACCTCATCGCCGACCACCGCGTTGGCGGTGAAGACCTTGTCGTGGTCTGGCCCGTCCTCGGCGATCTGATAGTTCGGCGAGGTGGGCGTCTCGGTGGAGACGAGCTCTTGCAGGCTGGTCTTCCAGTCCAGGGCAGCACCGAGATTGGCTGTGTGCTCCATCAATGGGTCCAGCAGGTGGTGCACGAACGTGTCCGCAGCGTCCAGACCCACGGAGACGTAGACGCACCCGATCACGGCCTCGGTGGTGTCAGCCAGGATCGATGCCTTGTCCCGCCCCCCGGTGGCCTCCTCGCCGCGACCGAGCAGGACGAACTCGCCCAGCCCCATCGTGCGGGCGACGTCCGCGAGGGCGCGCGAGTTGACGACCGCCGCACGCAGCTTGGCCAACTGGCCCTCGGGGAGGTCGGGGTGGCGACGAAACAGCGTGTCGGTGACGACCAGGCCCAGCACCGAGTCGCCCAGGAACTCCAGGCGCTCGTTGTGCGGGAGGTTGCCGTTCTCGTAGGCGAACGACCGGTGGGTGATGGCACGGCGAAGCAGCGCCTCGTCGCACACCTCCCCGACCACCTCGGTGAGGTAGTCGCGAAGGTCCGCGAGGGGGCGCTGCTCAGGGTGCGCGGAGTGCTCCACGCTGGTGCCGGAGCCCGACGTCATGCTGACGGGGAACTCAGCCCTGGTGCTCGGTGCGCTCTGCGGCGTCGTAGTGACGACCGCCGTAGGTGCCACAGGACGGGCACGCCATGTGCGGCTGCTTGAGCTCCTTGCACTGCGGGCAGGTGCTCACCGCAACCGGTGACGCCTTCCAGTTGGCGCGGCGCGAACGGGTGTTGGAGCGGGACATCTTCCGCTTCGGGACAGCCACGTCAGTTCCTCTTCTTCTCGTCGTCGGTGCCCGGTTGGGCGAGGTCGGCAAGTGCCGACCACCGTGGATCAATCACGTCATGGTGGTGGTCCGGATCGTCCGCCAGGCGTGCTCCGCACTCGGAGCACAGACCCGGACAGTCGTCCCGGCACACCGGTTGGAACGGCAGGGTGGTCACCACCGCGTCCCGAACCAGTTCCTCGAGGTCCATCAGGTCGTCCTCGAGCTCATACACATCGTCCTGCTCGTCCTCGCCAGCCGCCACCTTGTGGTGGTGGGCCGCACGGTCGGGGTAGGCGAACAGCTCCTGGAAGGTGACCTCGACCGGAAAGTCAAGGTCGTCCAGGCACCGCACGCACACCCCGGTCGCAGTGGCCCGGACCGATCCAGTGCCCAGGACGCCTTCCATCACGGACTCCATGCGCAGATCGAGCTCGACCGGGTCTCCGGCCTTGATCGCGATGACGTCCGTGCCGATCTGGTCCGGAGCCGTCACGGCCCGCGAGAACTCGGTCATGGTGCCCGCCCGGCGGACGAGCTCCCGGGTGTCAAAGACCCAGGGGCTCGCGGCGTCCTGCGTTGCCATGTCGTCCCTCGCGTGTCGTGTGGATCGGTCTGGACCCACGCAGGGACACAGACCGACACACTAGGTTAGCCGAGCGGTCGGGCGCCCAACAAATCAGCAGGCCACCCGATCACGCCCGGTAGGTTGGCGCCATGACTCGCTGCCTCTGCCCCGGATCCTACGACCCGGTCACCAACGGGCACCTGGACATCATCGTGCGCGCCGCTGCACTCTATGACGAGGTCGTGGTCGGTGTCCTGCACAACCCGTCCAAGCGTGGCCGGTTCCCCGTCGAGCAACGCCTCGAGTTCATCCGCGAGGCGGTCCCGGAGGGGCTGTCGGTGCGCGTCGAGGCCTTCGGTGGCCAGCTGCTGGTCGACATTGCCCAGGAGCTCGGCGCGACGGCGATCGTGAAGGGGCTGCGCGGCGGCACCGACTTTGCCTATGAGTTGCCGATGGCGCTGATGAACCGGCACCTGACGGGCGTCGAGACGGTCTTCCTGCCAGGTGATCCTGCTCTGGAGCACGTCTCCAGCTCCCTGGTCAGCGAGGTCTCGCAGTATGGCGGGGACGTCAGCGGATTCGTCCCAGACCACGTGCGTGACGCGCTGGTCGCCCGCCGTGGCTGACCAGGACTCCTCGGCGGTGCTGGAGCCGGAGCCGATCAGCGCCGTCCTCTTCGACTTCCACAACACGCTGGTCCACGGTGGCGACGCGACCACGTGGCTGGCCACCGGCTGGACCGCCGCCGGACGGCCCGACACCCCACCGGACGGGTTGGGCGCCGAGCCAGCAGCCGCAGCGGCTGCCTTCCTCGACCGGGTCTGGGAGCACGCGCACGAGATCGACCCCGACAGCTCGCGCGACGAGAGCCCGCAGCAGCACCGCCGTGTCTTCCTGGCGACGGTGGTGCGGTGCCCAGGCATCGACGCGGATCTCGCGGAGGCGCTCTACACCGTGATGCCCATGCGCTGGGAGGCCTACGCGGAAACCGTCCCCGTGCTGACCGCGCTGCGCGAGCGCGGTGTGCGCACCGCCATCGTCTCCAACATCGGCTTTGATCTGCGCCCGATCATCGAGCGCAGCAACATCGTGGTGGACGCCGTGGTGCTGTCCTACGAGGTGCACAGCGTCAAACCAGCGGCCGGGATCTTCCAGCACGCCCTGGACCTGCTGGGGGCCTCGGCGCAGGAGACCCTGATGGTCGGCGACAGCTGGCGGGACGACTCCGGTGCCGCGGCCCTGGGCATCCGCACGCTGCTGCTCCCCCGCACCGACGGCCCGCACCACGGGCTGGCCGGCGTGCTGCGTCTCGTCTCTGGGTGACTGAGTCTCATGCCGGGGCGATTGCCGCCGCGGAGCTCCACAGCGCGCGTTGAACACCACGGGCGTGTCCGACACAGTTCGGACAGCGTTGAAGCAGGCCGCCCGCGCCGCGGCACGAGCGCGGCAGGTTGATTGGCTGCGCGATGGCGGCCTGGAACCCATGGCGGAGCCGGAGGCTCGGGTCGAAGTGTGGCGCTGATCGCCCGATACTTGATCGACACCAGCGCCGCCGCGCGGATGCGACACTCCGTGGTCGCTGCACGGCTGTCGCCACTCATCGAGGCCGGAGTGGTGGCGACGTGTGCCACGCACGTTGGACGCTGAAGCGCTCCACAGCGCGCGTAGCCCCGGCGAGTACGAGCAGATCCGTGCTGACCGGCGGCATGCGTACGAACACTTGGCAACTGAGGATCGTCACTGGCAGATGGCCTTCGACGCGCAGCGGGCCCTCGCCAGAACCGGCCGACACCGGGCGGTCGGGATCGCCGATCTGCTCACCGCAGCGCTAGCCAGCGAGCACCAAGTGACTGTCGTGCACTACGACGCCGACTTTGACCTCGCCGGCGAGATCATGACTTTCAAGCGCCAGTGGGCAGCGCCTCGCGGCAGCCTCCCATAAGTCACTGGCCGATGCTCCAGTATGGCGCTGACCGCTCCGACTCGTCATCGACAACTCCCAGTCACTCCGCATCCGCGGCCTGGCTCGGTTCAGCAAGGTGCACCACCGTCTCGCCGTAGGTGCGGGACCGGATCAGCGCGAGTCCCTGGGGCCAGGTCGGCTCGGGCGAGCGCGCGGACCGCTCCACCACGACCAGCGCATCCGGGCTCAGCCACTCACCCGAGATCAGCAGCCCCAGCGTGGTGGCCAGCTCCGCCTCCCCCACCGGGTAGGGCGGGTCCAGCAGGACCAGGTCGAAGGTCTCGCCACCGGGCCCGCGCTCCAGCACCCGGTCGACCTTCTCGGCGTGGACCCGCGCGACCGCCCGCAGCCCGAGCTCGGCGACATTGGCCTCGATCACCCGTGCCGTCCTGCGGTCCACCTCGACCAGCGTGACCCACTCAGCCCCCCGGCTCACTGCCTCCAGGCCGAGGGCTCCGGACCCGGCATACAGATCCAGGACCCGGGCACCGGTGAGGTCGAAGATCGACTCGATCCGGGAGAAGACCGCCTCACGAACCCGGTCGGTGGTGGGCCGGGTGTCGGCCCCCCGCGGCGTGGCCAGGGTCCGACCGCCGAGCTGACCGGCGATGATCCGCGTCATCCGCGCTCCAGGAAGGCCGCACGCTCGGCGTCGATCCGGTCGAGCTCGGCGCGCAGCTCGGGGTGGTTCGTCAGGTCGGGGTCCTCCCCCACGACCTGCCACGCGTCCTCGTGAGCCAGCGTGATCAGGTCCTCGTCACGAGTCAGGCGCAGCAACCGCAGACTGCTGCGCGCCCCCGACTGGGTGGCCCCCAGCACGTCTCCCTCCCGGCGCTGGGCGAGGTCGAGGCGAGCGAGCTCGAAGCCGTCCGTCGTGGACGCGACGGCGTCGAGGCGCTCCAGGCTCTGGCTCTCGGCGGCCTGGCTCATCAACAGGCACAGCCCGGGTTTGGTGCCTCGGCCGATGCGCCCGCGCAGCTGGTGCAGCTGGGAGATCCCGAAGCGGTCAGCGTCGATGATCACCATCTGGGTCGCGTTGGGCACGTCGACCCCGACCTCGATGACGGTGGTCGCCACGAGCACGTCGATCTCGCCGGACCCGAAGGCGCGCATGGTGGCCTCCTTGTCATCGGCGGCCTGACGACCATGGAGTATGCCGATGCGCAGGTCCGCGGTCACCTCCAGCTCGCGCAGGGCTCGCTCGACCTGGAGGACCCCGTGCAGGGGGGCGCTGTCTTCCTCAGCGTCGTTGCCCTCGAAGGTGATCGGCCCACCCGGCCCGATGTCGGTGCCTCCGGGCAGGTCGGGGTCATCGTCCTGGCCGATCCGGGGACAGACGACATAGACCTGACCGCCCTTGGCCACCTCCTCGGCGACGCGCTCCCAGGTGCGCTGCACCCAGGTGGACTGGTCGCCGCGGACCACGTGGGTCGTGATCGGCTGGCGCCCGCTGGGCACCTCGGTCATCGTCGAGGTCTCCATGTCACCAAAGACGGTCATCGCCACGGTGCGCGGGATGGGCGTGGCGGTCATGACCAGGGTGTGCGGCGAGGCGCCATCAACCTTGGCGCGCAGGGCATCTCGCTGCTCAACGCCAAAGCGGTGCTGCTCATCGACGACCACCAGACCCAACTCGGCAAACTGGACGTGCTCCTGGATGAGGGCGTGGGTGCCCACCACGATGCCGGCCTCGCCGGAGGCAGCCATGAGCAGGTTGCGGCGGCGCTCGGCGGCCGACTGGCTGCCGGTCAGCAGCGCCACCCGCGTGCCGTCAGTGGAGCCGCCGAGCATGCCGGCCTCGGCCAGCGGCCCGAGCATCGCGGTCATCGAGCGGTGGTGCTGGACCGCGAGGACCTCGGTGGGGGCCAGCAGCGCCGCCTGCCCGCCGGAGTCGATGACGTTGAGCATCGCCAGGAGCGCGACGACCGTCTTGCCCGAGCCGACCTCGCCCTGCAGGAGCCGGTGCATGGGCAGCGTGCGCTCCAGGTCGCCGGTGATCTCGGCGAGCACCTGCTCCTGACCCTGCGTGAGCTCAAACGGCAGCCGCTCGCGGAACTGGTCGGCCAGAGCACCCGGGACGGCAGGGCGCGGCACGGCCGGGACGGCGTCCGAGGACTGCCGCATCACCGCCAGCGCGGCCTGCAGGACGAAGGCCTCCTGAAACTTCATCCGCCAGCGGGCCTTGCGCTGCTCCTGGGTGCTGCGCGGCTGGTGCACCATCGTCAGGGCGTTGCTCAGCGGCGGCAGTCCGTGCTTGGCCCGCACCGCGACAGGGATCGGGTCGGGGACCTCGGCCAGCGCGTGGAGCACCAGATCGACCGCCGCCGCGACCTTCATCGACGTCATCGCCGGGACCTGGCTATAGACCGGGATCGGGCCCTCACCGAAGGTGCTGGTCGCCTTCGCGCCGGTGCCGAGCACCTCATACTCCGGGTGGGTCAGTTGCCGCTTGCCGCCGTAGTGGCTGACGGTGCCGCTCACCAGGATGCGTCGACCCGGCACCAGCGCCTTCTCGTGGCCCCAGGCGGAGAAGAAGGTCAACTCCAGCGCGTTGCCGAGGCCGTCCTGGATGGTGGCGATCAGCATGCTGCCGCGCCGCTGCCGCATCTTGCGTGTGACGGCGTGCTGCACGTCGGCCAGCACCACGACGGGCTCCCCCTCGCCCAACGTGGAGAAGTCGGTCGGCCGGGCCGGGTCCAGATAGGTGCGCGGATAGAACTCCAGCAGGTCCCGCACCGTGACCAGGTCCTTCTTGGCCAGGGGGGTGGCCGCCTTGGCCACGATCGTGCGCAGCTTGGTGTCCAGCGTCGTCCGCTCAGCCATCACGCTCACTCCCCGTCACGTCGCCCGTCCCCTCACTCGGCACCCAACAACCACGGATAGCCGGGTTGCCCGCCGTCGATCCAGTCGACCTCCAGCCCAGGGTGGGCCGACTCGATCACCCCCACCACCTGCTCCATCTCGTCGCGCTGCCCGGTGTCCACCTGCGCGCCGGCGACGATGGTCAACAGCTCGGTCTGGTCCGTCACCAGGCGGGCGAGCAGGCGGGTGGCCGCCCGTGCTGGCTCGTCGTCGATCACCACGATCTGTCCATCGAGCAACCCGAGCGCCTGACCGGCGCGGCAGGGCCCGGCCCCTGTCTGGGCGTCCCGTGAGGCGACCGTCAACTCGGCGTGCAGCGTCGCCGCGGCGGCCCCAGACATCGCGGCCGTGGCACCGGCAACGTCTGCCTGCGGGTCGAGCACAGCCAGCGCGGCCAGCCCCTGGACGGCGGACCGGCTGGGCACGACCTCCACGACCAGGCCGTCCTCGCGGGCTGCGGCCGCGGCCGCCTCGGCAGCCATCAGCACGTCTCCGTCGTTGGGCAGGACCACGACCGCCTCCGCCGCGACAGCCCAGATCGCGTTGAGCAGCTGGCCCGTCGAGGCCCGAGACCCGGCAGCGGAGCGGACCACGGTCGCCCCGGACTGCTCGAACAACTCCAGCAGCCCGTCCCCAGCCGCACAGGCGACCACACCGACAGCCGCACTGGGTCGGGGGGCGGGAGCGGACGGCATACCTGCCTGTCTGACGAGCGCCTCGGTGGTCACCTGGCCCACGTGGCCGGCCATCGCCCCCGCCTCCACGGCGACCTGGGGCTCGTCCAGGTGCACGTGCACCCGCCACTCGTCCGGACCACCGACCACCAGGACCGAGTGGCCAACCTGCTCCAGGTGCGCCCGCAGGTGACTGACGCGGGCGTCGTCGGAGTCGGTGAGCAGGAACATCACCTCATAGGCCCCCTCACCGTCGTCCGTGCACTCCGCTGGCGGCAGCACCGCACCGCGGCGGAACCACGGGCTGTCGCTGGCCTCTGCCTCGACCTGGCCATCGGAGAGCACCCGCTGCAACGCCTCCAGCACGATGACGAGCCCAGCACCTCCGGCGTCGACGACACCGGCGCGGGCCAGTGCCCGCAGTTGGGTCGGGGTGTGTTCCAACGCGGCGCGAGCGGCCCCCAGCGCGGCGGCGCTGACCTGCGCCGCGGTGGCGTCGTCTGCGGTCGCGGCCACGCGCGCTGCTGCGGCCGCAGCCCGGGACACCGACAAGATGGTGCCCTCGACCGGCGATGAGACGCCCGCCCAGGCGAGCTGGTCGGCCCGGGTGAAGGCCTCGGCGAGCAGGTCGGCTCCAAGGTGATCGGTCGGCCCCTCGGTCGTGGCGGCCGCCTCGTGGAGCCCCCGTGCGAGCTGGCTCAGGATCACCCCGGAGTTGCCACGGGCCGACAACAGCATGCCGCGGGCCAGCAGGGCCAGGCCCTGGGTGAGGCTGATGCCTCCACCGTCGATGTCGTGGTGACTGCGCAGCACGTCGAGGGCGCCGTCGAAGGTCAGGAACATGTTGGTGCCCGTGTCACCGTCCGGCACGGGGAAGACGTTGAGCGCATCAATCTGGCTGCGAGCCTCGGCCAGGCCGACGCGTGCCGCCAGGGCCCAGCGGCGGGCAGCAGCCAG
Organism: Ornithinimicrobium faecis; assembly: GCF_023923225.1. Lineage (GTDB taxonomy): Bacteria > Actinomycetota > Actinomycetes > Actinomycetales > Dermatophilaceae > Ornithinicoccus > Ornithinicoccus faecis. The sequence goes on from NZ_CP099489.1 coordinate 2,879,812, forward strand.
GTCCAACGGGATCGAGGTCGGGGCGCTCACGGCTCACCTGCCTGATCTGCTCGCGTGTGGACCGCGGTCGCTTGGTCCACGGGATGTGAAGGGGCACCCGCAGGTTATCTCCCGGGCCGGACAGGCCCCTGCAGCCGTCCACACCCGCGTGCCGCGTGCCGGTTTCCCTGCGTGCCGCGTGCCGGTCCGCCTGCGTGCCATGCGCTGTCGTTCTGACTGGGGCGGGATCCCCGAGTGCTGCGGTGGGCACGCTTGGGTGTCCCCTGTTCAAATGCGTCGGCCTAGACTGCTGCCAACGGGTGATCCCCCGTTTTGGTGCAGCCCCTAGAAATCGGCTACGCTAGGCCGGTTCCCGGATGACTTGGCGTCACTGAAGTGTGCGCTGAAGCGGTCGGGGACGCACCGATCCATCATTCGACCTCAGGAGACACCGTGGCTGCCACTTGCGACGTCTGCGGCAAGGGACCGAGCTTCGGTCACAGCATCTCGCACTCCCACCGCCGCACCAAGCGCCGTTGGAACCCGAACATCCAGCGTGTGCGCGCTCTCGTCGGCCCCAAGGGCGTGACTCCCAAGCGCGTCAACGTGTGCACTTCCTGCCTCAAGGCTGGCAAGATCACCACTCGCTGACACCCGCGGTCACCGACCGCACCGACAAGCCGGACTCCCCTGTGGGAGGCCGGCTTTTGTCATGCGCCGCACCGTCGTGCACAACCGGGCACCCGTGACCGCAACAGCACCACGCTCTCGCCTCGCATCACAACCGCCCGCCGCATCGTCGTGCACAACCGGGCACCCGTGACCGCAACAGCACGTCACGCGCTCGGTGGGGGGAGATCTCAGGCGCCCACGCGCTCAGTGGAGGCAGATCTCAGGCGCTCACGCGCTCGGTGGAGCAAGACCGCAGTCGCCCACGCGCCCGGTGGGGGGAGATCGCAGTCGCCCACGCGCCCGGTGGGGAGAAATCTCAGGCGCCCACGCGCTCGGTCGTGGGGCGAGGGGTGTCAGCCGCCGAAGTGGTCCCAGCCGCCGCCGGTGGCACGCTCGCCGCGCCACCACACGCCCGGACCAGCCACGCCAGCCTCTGCGGTGCGGCCCACGACGGTCCATCCATCCGGCACCGCTCCGGTCGGGAAGGTCGCCAGCAGGGAGTGCTCCTCCCCGCCGCTGAGGACGCAGTCCAGCGCACCACGACCGCCGAGCACCGGCTCAAACTCCGCAGCCAGGTCGGCGATCACCTCCTCGTCCAGGTCGAGACGCAACTTGCTTGCCGAGGCGATCCTGCCGCCGTCGCGGACCAGCCCGTCGGACACATCGATCATCGCGCCCGCCCCCGCCTGCGCCGCGAGCACGCCCTGTGACAGATCCGGATCGGGCCGGCAGTGATAGGCGACCCAGCGGGAGGCCGCCTCGGCGCTCGCCGGCTCTGGCCACCAGTCGGCGTCGCTGCGCCGCAGGATCTCCAGCCCGGCAGCGGATCGTCCCAGACTGCCGGACACCGCCACCTCCTGGCCAGGAGCAGCTCCCGACCGCAGCACGGCACGGCCCCCGGGCAATTCACCCAGCGCGGTGACCGACACCATCACGGCACCGTCCGAGGAGGACAGGTCTCCCCCGATCACTGGCACGCCCCACGCGTCGGCCACAGAGCCGATGCCGGCCGTCAGCCCCCGGGCCCACTGAGCAGGCATCGAGCCGGGCGCGACCAGCGTGACCAGAAGACCGGTGCCCGTGCCGCCCATCGCGGCCAGGTCGGCAAGGTTCTGCACGACGACCTTGGCGCCGACATCCTCCGCGGAGGACCACTCATCGAGCCAGTCTCGCCCCCGCACCATGGCATCGGTCGTGGCCAGCACCGGGCCGGAGGTTGCCAGCAGCGCCGTGTCGTCCCCGGGGCCGACCAGCACCGCCTCCGTGGTGCGCAGACTGGCGAAGATATCGCTGAGGATCCCCGCCTCGCCGAGCTCTCCGAGGGTCGCTGAGTCCTCAGCACCACCCGCTGTCGCAGCCGACATGCCAGGCCTCCTCCCGCGTCGCGTCCCTGCACGGTAGCGTCTGGGCCACGGCGGGCCGTGCAGCGGCCCGCGCCAAGCCAACAGGAGGCGACATGGTCCAGGCATACATCCTCATCCAGACCGAGGTCGGCAAGTCGGGTGTCGTCTCGCGCGCGGTGGGCGAGCTCGAGGGCGTCGTGAAGTCCGAGGACGTGACCGGCCCCTACGACGTCATCGCACGCGTCGAGGCTCCGAGCGTGGATGACCTTGGGCGACAGGTGATCTCGCAGATCCAGGAGGTCCCGCACATCACCCGCACCACGACCTGCACGGTGGTCCACCTCTGACCCCGCCACACCCCACCCGGCCACCGGCCAGGGCGAGCCGACGCGGGGCCGCGAGCCTCGGCATACTCACGGTTGCCCTGGTGCTGAGCAGCTGCACCTCCGCGGTCAAGGTGGCCCCCTTCGACGGCGCCGAGACCCCGGAGTGCCACGCGGTCGGCGCACAGTGGCCGAGCACGGTCGGCGACGCGCAGTGGCGCGAGACGGCCGTCGACTCGGTGACGGTGGCGGCGTGGGGAGACCCGGCGATCATCGCCCGGTGCGGTGCCATCCCACCCGGGCCGACCGACGACCTGTGCCTGGACATCGCTGGCGTGGACTGGATCGTCGAGGAGCTCGACGACGGCACGTCCTTCACGACCTACGGACGCAGTCCGGCGATCCAGGTGCTGGTGCCCGACGCGTATGACACCCCTCCCCTGCTGCTGCCGGCGTTCGTGCCCGCAGCAGAGGTCATCGAGCAGGGCCCCAACCGCTGCTCGTGAGCCTGCCGAGGCCGGTCAACCAACGGGTTGCGCCCAGCGGACTCAGCGCAGGCCGGTGCGACGCTCGAGAGCGAGGGTGATCAGCTCGTCGATGAGCTCGGGATAACTCACCCCGGAAGCGGCCCAGACCTGGGGATACATCGAGAACGGGGTGAACCCGGGCATCGTGTTGATCTCGTTGATCAGCACGTCGCCGGACTCGGTCAGGAAGCAGTCGACGCGCGAGATCCCCTCGCAGCCTGCCGCCTCGAAGGCCACGGCGGCAATCCGCTGGATCTCCTCGCGCACCGGATCGGAGACCTCGGCGGGGCTGGAGATCACGACGTTGGCCTCATCGAGATATTTCGCCTCGAAGTCATAGAAGGCGTGCTCTCCCTGGACCACGATCTCGCCGACCTCGCTCACCCGGGGGGCGTCGCTGCCGTGTCCACCGAGCACGCCGACCTCCAGCTCACGTCCGACCACGCCCGCCTCGACCACCACCTTGGGGTCGTGGACGCGAGCCGCCTCGACTGCGGCCTCCAACTGGGCCGGGTCCTCGACGCGGGTGATGCCCACGGACGAGCCGGCGCGCGCGGGCTTGACGAAGACCGGGAAGTGCAGCGCGTGCACGGCGTCCAGGGCGGCAGCCTTGTCGCGCCGCCACTGCAGGTCGGTGATCACGACATAGGGCCCCACCGGCAGGCCAGCGTTGGCAAAGACCGCCTTCATGAAGGCCTTGTCCATCATCGCGGCCGAGGCCAGCACACCGCAGCCGACATAGTGGATGTCGGCCAGCTCGAACAGGCCCTGGATCGTGCCGTCCTCACCGAACGGGCCGTGCAGCAGGGGGAAGACGACATCGACCTCGGACAGGAGGCGCGGCACCTGGCCCGGCTCTGAGACGGTCACCGTGTTGCTCCCGGCGCCCAGCGGCAGGACGACGGTGCTGGCGCTGTCGGGCACCTCAGGCAGGCGTCCGGCAGTGATCTCCAGCGGTGTCGGGTCGTCGGCGACCTGCACCCAGCGGCCCTCCCGGGTGATGCCGATGGGCACCACGTCATAACGGTCCCGGTCGATGGCCTTCAGCACGCTGGCGGCCGTCGCACACGAGATGGCGTGCTCGGCCGAGCGGCCACCGAAGACCAGGGCGACGGTGATCCGACCGGTGTCGGCTTGGGAGGGCGTCTGGGGCGTGGGCTGGGTGTCCATCGCGGGTGAGCCTATCCGGTGGGAGGGGCGTGACCAGGGAGCGCGTGAGGGTGTCCGGCTGGTGGTGTCGCCGGCCGACCGCGCGGCTGCGGGGACTGCGGCTCAGTGGCGCTCGTGCTTGTGGGGCCGGGCCATCAACTCGTCGCCGAGCTCAGCCACGCCCATCACATTCTCGACGACGGCCGTGACCCCGGCGCAGATCGGCATGTCGACGCCGTGGGTGGCTGCCAGGTCCAGGACGGACCGACAGGATTTGACGCCCTCGGCGGTCTGGCTGGTGATCGCCACGACCTCCTCCACCGACATGCCCTGGCCGAGGTTGACGCCGAAGGAGTGGTTGCGCGACAGCGGGGACATGCAGGTGGCGATGAGGTCACCGACGCCGGCCAGGCCCATCAGGGTCGCCGGGTCGGCGCCGAGCGCTGCGCCGAGACGGGCCGTCTCGGCCAACCCGCGCGTGATGATCGTGGCCTTGGTGTTGTCGCCATAGCCCAGCCCCTGTGCCATGCCGACGGCGAGCGCGATCACGTTCTTGACGGCACCTCCGACCTCAGCGCCGACGACGTCCGTTTGGGTGTAGGGCCGAAAGTAGGCGCTGGCGCAGGCCTGGGCGACCTGCTCGGCCGTGCCCAGATCACTGCAGGCCACCACCGAGGCGGCCGGCTGCTTCGCGGCGATCTCCCGCGAGAGGTTGGGCCCGGAGACCACCACGACCTGGTCGCGGGAGACGTCGGCGACCTGCTGGATCACCTCACTCATCCGCAACCCGGTGCCCAGCTCAATGCCCTTCATCAAGGAGACCACCGGTGCCCCGGTCGGCAGGTGGTGTCCCCACTCCCCGAGGTTGGCGCGCACGGTCTGTGCGGGTATGGCCAGCACGATCATCTCGGCCCCGCGGGCCGCAGCTGCCGGATCGGTTGTGGCAGAGACCGTCTCGGGCAGGGTGAGCTCGGGCAGATAGGCGGCGTTCACGTGGTCGGAGTTGATGGCCTCGGCCACCTCGGCGCGGCGTGCGTGCAGCACGACCTCCCCGCCCGCGTCGGCCAGGATCGCGGCGAAGGCCGTGCCCCACGAGCCGCTGCCAAAAACTGCGGTGCGCGTCATGGCCTCGACTTCCCGTCCCACACAAACCGCTCCGCCGGCGGCTCCTCGTTGCGAATCTCGGCCAGGACCTCCGTCAGCGCGGTCATGATCCGCTCGGTCGCCTCGGTCGCTGCGGCCGAGTCGGTGCGCCCCACCAGGTCGGCGAGATCGACCGGTGCGCCGGCTCGCACGTGCATCGCGTGCCGGGAGAGCAGGCCCCGTGGTCGTCGGGCATAGGGAGGCAGCAGATTCTGCACGCCCCACTGGGCGATCGGGATGACGGGTGCACCGGTCATCAGGGCGAGGCGGCCGACCCCGTTCTTGGCCTTCATCGGCCACATCCCCGGCTCCCGGGTCAGGGTGCCCTCGGGCATGATCACGACGCAGTCCCCACCAGCGACGGCGTCCGCGGCGTCACGCAGCGAGTCAGAGGCCTTTCGGGTGCCTCGATAGACCGGCACCTGACCCAGGCAGTGCAGGGCACGGCCGACCAACGGGATCTCGAACAGACCCGACTTGGCCAGGAAGCGCGGTGCCCAGCCGTGGTTGACCAGATAGTGCGCCACCATGAACGGATCGATCTCGGAGATGTGGTTGCCAGCAACGATGAACCCCCCGGACTCGGGCAGGTGCTCCCCTCCGCTCCATTCCTGCCGGGTCACCCGGGCCAGCACCGGGCGCAGCGTGGCGATCACCCCCCGGTAGGCCAACGGGGTCTGGGTGCGAAGCGGCTGTGGTTCCACGGGCGCATTGTGTCACCTCCGCCGCGCCCGCGGCCTGCCCAGTGCCCACGGCATACTGGGACAGTGTCTGATCGAGTCCGCTGGCGGCTGGTGGTCCCGGTCAAAGAGGCCAGCATCGCCAAGAGCCGCCTGCAGCCACCCCCACCCCTGTCCCGGCCTGCCCTGGCCAGGGCCCTGGCCCAGGACACCCTGGAGGCCGTATGCCGTGGCCTGCCTCCCGCAGACGTCGTCACCGTCACCTCGGATGACCACATCGCGGCGATCGCCGCATCGCTCGGGTGCACCGTGGTGGACGACCCCGGCGCTGGTCTCAACGCCGCGGTCCGCGAGGGGCTGCAGGTCGCGTCCGTCCCCGGCGCCGCGGTCGCCGTCCTGCTGGGTGACCTGCCCGCGCTGCGGGCCGAGGACCTGTTGGCCGGACTCGCCGCGTGTGGCCAGCACGAACGAGCCGTTGTCCCTGATCTGTTGGGGACCGGCACGGTCCTGCTGACCGGTGGACCCGGCGTCACGTTGACCCCCCGCTTTGGCACCGGCTCGGCGGCACGACACGCGGAGCGGGCCGTCACGCTGGCCCTCGACCTGCCCCGGTTGCGGCAGGACGTCGATGACCTGGCCGACCTGACCGCCGCCGCTCAACTCGGGGTGGGCCCGCACACCGCGCGGGTCCTGGCAGAGGCGGCGGCCCACGCGGACGTGGCTCCCGCAAACTAGGGTGATCGGCATGCAGGCGACCGTGCACACCTTCGACCCAGCCACGACTGCCGGGAGCGTGATCCTCGACACGGGCAAGGTGGTGCCCTTCGAGCCTCCCGTCTTCGAGGAGAGCAGTCTGCGCCACCTGCGCATCGGGCAACGCCTCAGCATCGAGGTGAGCGGTGACCCCGAGTCTGGGGACGCGGTGCTGACTCGTTTGTGGATCGTCGGCATCGGCGCCGACGAGCAGATCCGCTGACCCTGGCCTTCGCGGTTGCGTGAATCCGCTTGTCCCGTAGTGTGAATCGAGTCCTCTAGACCAACGACGGAACGGAGCACCCGGTGAACAAGGCAGAGTTGATCGACAGGCTGAGCACCCCCTTGGGGAGCCGCCGAGATGCCACCCTGGCCGTCGAGGCGTTAGTCGATGTCGTGATCCGTGAGGTCGCCGCTGGTGGCAGCGTCGGCATCACTGGGTTCGGCACCTTTGAGCGCGCTGATCGCGCCCCCCGCACGGGGCGCAACCCCCGGACGGGCGAGAGCGTCCCGATCCCCGGCACGAGCACACCGCGTTTTCGCCCCGGCACCTACTTCAAGGAGGTCCTGAGCGACCCCAAGGCGCTGCCCGCTGAGGGCCTGGCCGGTGGGCGCGCTCCGGCGGGTGGTTCCGGTGCCACCCAGGGCAAGGCGAAGAGCACAACGACGGGCAGCACCCGCAAGAAGGCCGCGCCCCGCAAGACCACGACGGCTAAGACCACGGCAAGCAAGACCACGGCAAGTAAGACCACGGCAAGCAAGACCACGGCGAGCAAGACCACGGCAAGCAAGACCACGGCGAGCAAGACGGCAACGAGCAAACCTGCGGCGCGCAAGCCCGCGGCCTCGAAACTGGTGGCCGCCAAGGACGTGGCCGCAGTGGAGACCAAGCTCAAGGACTCAGCTCGCAAGACCCTGAAGAAGTCTCACGACGCGGACAAGAAGTCCAAGAAGGCCAAGGACGCCAAGGCGGACAAACCGAGCAAGTCCGACGGTGGCAAGAAGAAGGACAAGAAGTCCAAGAAGAAGTAGGCCCCAGTGACCGCCGTGCGTCAGAGCCGCTGCGGCTGACTGTCCTGGGAAACAGAACGGCCCCCACCTGTGCAAGGTGGGGGCCGTTCCCACGGGTAGCCCCGACGGGATTCGAACCCGCGCTACCGCCTTGAGAGGGCGGCGTGCTAGGCCGCTACACAACGGGGCCGTGGGTGTTGACTGCTGGGCAGCCGAGGAGAAACCTTACCAAAGGGCAGGGCTTCTGCCGAATCGTCCGAGACGGACGAACAGCGCTGGGGTACAAGGACTCGAACCTAGACTAACTGAACCAGAATCAGTCGTGCTGCCAATTACACCATACCCCAAGGGGGTACCACCGTCCCGTTGTCACGCGGATTCCGGGGGGCGGACCGAGGGCCAACCTTACCGGTCTGACGAGGCACTTCCAAAATCGTGATCCCCGACCCGTGCGAGGGCAGCGCACAGAAGCGCCACGACCGTCAGTCCGGTCAGCCAGAACGACCACCAGATGCGGGTCTGGGCCGCCTCGAGCCGGTCGATGACCGGATCCATGGTGTCCCACGTCAGGGCGTCCAGCGCCAGAGCCACATCCATCAGGACAGCTGCTGGATCATCCGCTGACGCGAGAGTCTCATCGAGGGCCAGCAACCTCGCCAGGCCGGGGCCGGACGTCTCCGGCGCCAGCTCCCGCACGTAGTCGACGTGGCCTGCCAGCGCGTCGTCGTCGGGTGGTGTGAAGGCGAGACTGTCCTGCCCTTGCACCTCATCGATGCGCGCCTGCATCACCATCTCGAGGTTGTCGTTGGCGACCCGCAGCAACGTCAGGTCATCACGGGCCTCCTGCTGGGCTCGCAGGGAGGTCCCGAGCACGCCCCCACCGATGACCAGCAGGACGAGCCCAGCAACCAGCAGCACTCTCGCGGAACGGATCAGGTGCGACATCGTGATTCCCTCGACGGTGGACCGGCGTCACTCTGACGCTGGTGCGAGCCAGGGGGTTCCGGTGGTCCGGTCAGCCTGCCGCAGTCACCAGCTCGTCCCGCAGACGGGTGAGTCGTGCCAGGGTCGAGGCCTTGCCCAGGATCTCCATCGACTCGAACAGTGGCGGGGAGATCCGCTGTCCGGACACTGCAGTGCGCAGCGGCCCGAAGGCGAACTTCGGCTTGATGCCCAGTCCCTCGACGAGCGCGGCACGCAGCGCCTGCTCGATCCGCTCGTGGTTCCAGTCCGGCTGGACGTCGAGGGTGTCGGTGATGGCACCGTCGATGGGCTCCAGCGCCGCCAGGGCAGCGTCGAGCACGCCGCCGGCGTCGTCCTTGAGCTGGCCACGGGCGTCATCAGCGATCGGCAGCTCGGCATCGGGGGTGTAGAACGGCGCGATCAGCGGCATAGCGTCGGTGAGGATCACGATGCGCGTCTGGACCAGCTCCGCCACGGCCTTGAGGCGACCCAGCTCCGGCAGGCTCGGCTGGTCAGACAGGACACCCGCCGTCTGCAGGTAGGGCAGCAGTCGGGTGGCGACCTCGCCGGGCTCGAGCTGACGCAGGTAGTGCCCGTTGAGCCAGTTGAGCTTCTCGAGGTTGAAGACGGGGCCGACCTTGTTGACCTTGCCCCAGTCGAAGCCTGCGCTGAACTCCTCGAAGGTGAAGACCTCCCGCTCAGTGCCGTCCTCCTCAATGATCGGCGGATAGCCGAGCAGCGCCAGGAAGTTCACCAACGCCTCGGGCAGATAGCCCTGCTCCTTGAACCAGGTGAGCCGCGCCCACGGGCTCTTGCGCTTGGAGATCTTGGCCTTCTTCTCATCACGCAGCAGGGGCATGTGCGCGAACGCCGGGACCGGCAGGCCGAGCCACTGATAGAGCAGCACGTGCTTGGGCGTGCTGGAGATCCACTCCTCGCCGCGCACGACGTGGGTGATCCCCATCTCGTGGTCGTCCACCACCACGGCCAGGTGATAGGTCGGGAACCCATCGGCCTTGACGATCACCTGGTCATCGGGCCGCGGCGCGGAAACCTCCCCGCGCACCAGGTCGGTGAAAACCAACGGTGCGTCCTCAGGGATGAACATGCGCACGACCGGGGTCTCGCTGAAGCCGGGCAGCTCGGCCCGCTCCTCGCGCGTCTTGCCGTGGCAGAGCCGGTCATAGCCCGTGGGCTGCTTGAGCTTCTGCTGCTTCTCGCGCATCTGCGCGAGCCGCTCCCCCGAGCACCAGCACAGGTAGGCGTGGCCCTCGGCAAGGAGACGCTCGGCATACGGCCGGTAGGTGTCCAACCGCTCAGACTGCCGGTAGGGCGCACACGGCCCACCCTTGTCGGGTCCCTCGTCCCAGTTGAGCCCGAGCCAGGAGAGCGTGTCATAGATCTGCTGCTCGCTGTCCTCCTGGAACCGGGCCCGGTCGGTGTCCTCGATGCGCAGAATGAACCGGCCGCCCTGCTGGCGGGCAAACGCCAGGTCGAACATCGACATGTAGGCCGTGCCGACGTGTGGGTCGCCGGTCGGGCTCGGCGCAACGCGCAGCCGGACAGCGCCGGGCAGCCCCTCGGCGGGATCGCCGGTCGGTGCGCCGGTCGGGTCGGTCAGGGGCTCGGTGTTGGGTGTCTGTGCCTGCTCAGTCATGGTGGCCCGAGCCTATCCTTCCCCAGAAGCCCAGGAACACGACCTCAAGTCAAGCAGTCAGAGAGCCGGATCCAGCACTTGATCGATGTCCTCGCGCAGTGCAGCAGCGTCGATTCGCGGGGTGTCACGGCGACGGGCGATCAACTCTTCCACGCTGACGTGGGGCTCCCCGGCGGTATCCATCGACTGACGATAGCGCGACAAGGCTGCCGGCTGCTAGCGCAGCAGCGCGTGGGTGAGGGACTCCTGCACCCAGGTGAGGAAGTCGTAGTAGGCCATCTGCTGGACCGTGGAGGGGTCCATCTCCCCCTGGCCCTGGATCGCGGCGGCGAACTCCTCGTGCAGACGCTCGGAGTCCTCCTCGCTGCGCATCTCGAGCCGCTCCCCCAGGATCAGCCGGATGTCGGTCAGCGCCATCGTCATGGCCCGCGCCTGGTCCGCGTCCAAGGTGAGTTTCACCGGGTCGGTCGGCTCGTGGTCACCGCTCTCTGGCAGCGCCTCGGTGAGGGCAGCGATCGCGGTCGCCAGGTTGGCTGCCTTGCGCGAGCGCAGGGTGTGTTCGGTGAGGCGTCGGAACTCAGCGGCCTGCTCGGTGTCGGTGCGGTGAGCCGGTGGCAACAACCGGCGCAGGGCCGGGTCGCTGGGCTCCTCCGGGTCCGCCGTGCCACCGAGACCGGCAACGAGGTCCAGGAACGGGTCTCCGGTGTCCTCGCGCTCGGGCGCGACGAAGTCACGGGTCAGGCGCAGCAGGTGGAGCACAATCGCGACCTCCCCGGTGTCCCAGGTGGCGGTGAACCGCCCCTTGCGGACACGGAACATCGTCGCCATCAGTCGTCCTTCTGGAAGGTCGCCCAGAGGCCGTAGCCGTGCATCGCCTCGGTGTCCGCCTCCATCTTCTCGCGCGTCCCCGAGGACACCACGGACCGACCGTCCTCATGCACCTGCATCATCAGCTTCTCGGCCTTCTCCTTCGAATAGCCGAAGTGGCTCTGGAAGACCCAGGAGACGTAGGACATCAGGTTGACGGGGTCGTTCCAGACGATGGTCACCCAGGGCAGCTCGACCTCTGGTCGGTCCAGCACAGCGACCTGCCCGGCCTCCTGTGGCCCGGGGGCAGCAGGGCCGGTCGCCGAGGGGAATGAGGACATGAACACGGCGCCCACTCTACGACCGCCAGTCACCGGGAAGGCTCTGGCCCGGCGACGCTGATCATCCCGCCAGGGCGCGCACCAGCAGGGCCAGCGCCGAGGCGGCACAGACCGCCAGCATGATGTTGCGGATGCGCACCGGTGACACGCGTGCGCCCACCCGCCGGGAGAGCCACAGACCGACCAGCAGGCAGGGCACGAACAGCGCGGCCAGCCAGATCTCCCGGGCCTGCAACTGCCCGCTGATGCCCAGCCCGGCGAGGCTGATGACGGCACCGAGAGCGAAGTAGACCGCCAGGGTGCTGCGAATCTGCACCGGGGATCGGTGTTGATAGAGGATCGCGATCGGAGGACCGCCGATCGAGGTCGCGGTCGAGGTGACACCAGAGATGATCCCCGCGCCGACCAGGGTGCCCGGAGTGATCGGCACCGTCACCGTGTGCCAGGTGAGCAGGACCGCTGCGAGCACCATCACCCCGACGGCCACCGACAGTTGGCGCTCGGTGAACGAGGCGACCAACCACACGCCGAGCACCGTGCCCGGGAGGCGGGCCGGCAGCGCCCAGGCCAGGCCGCGCCAGTCGATCTGCTCGCGGTTGCCGGCAAGCTGCAGCACCGGCAGGACCACCGCGGTGCACAGCAGCAGGCCGGGCATCAGCTCCGGGGCGACCAGAGTGGCCACCGGCGCGCCCACGAGTCCCAGCCCGAGGCCCACCAGCCCCTGCACCATGGTCCCCACCAGGAGGGCCAGCGCAATGACCGCCAGCACCCACAGCGGAACCCCGAGAATCACCGACTCACCTTACGGGGCACGCATTCTCTAGAGTGCTGCAGGTGACCGCACTGAACCGCCCGCGCACCTCGCTGATGACCGACCACTACGAGCTGACCATGCTGCAAGCCACCCTGGCCAGTGGTCACGCCGACCGGCGCTGCGTCTTCGAGGCCTTTGCCCGACGCCTGCCCGAGGGACGTCGCTATGGCGTCGTCGCCGGCACCGGGCGCTTCCTGGAGGCCCTGGCCGACTTCACGTTCGGTCCCGAGGAGATCGACTTCCTCCGCGAGACCGCGGTGGTCAATGACCAGACCCTGGAGTGGCTGGCCAACTATCGTTTCACCGGCGACATCTGGGGGTATGCCGAGGGAGAGTGCTATTTCCCGGGCTCCCCTCTGTTGATCGTCGAGTCGACCTTTGCCGAGGGCGTCATCCTGGAGACGCTGGCGCTGTCCATCCTCAACTTCGACTCCGCCGTGGCCGCGGCGGCCTCCCGGATGACCGCGACGGCCGGCGACCGTCCGTGCATTGAGATGGGCTCGCGCCGCACCCACGAGGAGGCTGCCCTGGCAGCCGCCCGTGCGGCATACATCGCGGGGTTCGGCTCCACCTCCAACCTGGAGGCCGGGCGCCGCCACGCCATCCCCACCAAGGGGACGGCGGCCCACTCGTTCACCCTGCTGCACGACTCCGAGCGGGAGTCGTTCGCCTCCCAGCTGGACAGCCTCGGGCTCAACACCACCTTGCTGGTCGACACCTATGACGTGACCAACGCGGTCGAGCTGGCCGTCGAGCTGGCTGGCCCGGAGCTCGGTGGGGTGCGGTTGGACTCCGGGGACCTGGTCTCCCAGGCGCACGAGGTGCGCGCGCAGCTCGACGGTCTCGGTGCCACCGACACCCGGATCGTGGTCACCTCCGACCTGGACGAGTTTGCGATCGCCGCCCTGCAGGCGGCACCGGTCGATGCGTATGGCGTGGGGACCCGGGTGGTGACCGGCTCCGGTGCCCCTGCGGCCGGGCTGGTCTATAAGTTGGTCGCCCGCGAGGACGCCAACGGTCAGCTCGAGGGCGTGGCCAAGAAGAGCCAGGACAAGGCCTCGGTCGGCGGTCGCAAGCACGCCCTGCGGCGGCGCAACGTGACCGGCGTCGCGCACGAGGAGCGGATCGGCATCGACATCGCTCCGGTCGACGACGGGGATGACCGTGACCTGCTCGTCCAGCTGGTCCGTGGTGGGGAGGTGCTGGTGCCCACTGACGCGCAGTCCGCCCGCGAGCACCACGCGAGGTCCCGCGCCGAGCTGCCCACCAAGGGGCTGCGGCTCTCGCACGGTGAGCCGGCGATCCGCACGGTCTATGAGGACGAGGCGAGTCGCAGCGAGGTCGAGGAGGACTGACCGCTCGGGGCCGAGCGATCCCTCAGGCGCCAATCCGTCGTCACCTGTCCCTCGTCTCCTACCCCTCGTCGCCGATGCGGAGTTGTTGTGCCAGGTCGGAGCGTGCGGCCAGGATCGCGGACACGGTGATGGTCGCGACCATGGTGACCGCGACAGCTCCCAGGACGAGGGCCAGCAGTGTGCCGTCGACGGCCAACTCTGGTTGGGCTGCTCCCCCGGTCAGCCCGGTGAGGTCGACGGCGCGGACCAGGACCCACGACACGAGCGCGCCGGTCACTGCCCCCACGACCATGGCTGTGCCGACCAACGGCCCAAGCTCCCAGGCGGTCAGTCCGCGACCCTGACGCGGAGCCATCCCCAGGGTGCGCAGCACGCTGAGCATCCGTGCCCGCGCACGCGAGTCGAGGTGGTGGGCCAACAGGATGGCCAGCGCGGCGAGCACTGAACCCACCACAACCATGAGGAGGAAAGCCGCGAGCAGTCCAGACGTGACGGGTGCGGCCCGGAACTCCTCCTCCTGGAGTTGCGGTGTCTCCACCAGGGCGGTTGGGACAGAAGAAGCCAGCGCGTCGGTCACCTCGTCCGCCGGAACATCCCCAGTGAGACTCACCAGGGCGGCGTTGCCTGAGCTGACGTTGGACCTGACGCTCTCCCAGTTGCTGATGCTCATCACGACAGTGGACCCGCGGGTGCGCACGCCCGGCAAGGTGGCCCGGTGCCCAACCACCTCCACCGAACCGAAGCTGCGCAGATGAGCTGTGCCCTCCGCTTCGGTCAGTGATCCGATCGTCAGAACTGGCGCAGGCTGACGCACCTCGAACAGTTCAGGCGGCAGGGCTGGCAGCGGCCCCGCGTCGGCCGACACCTCCTGCATCTCCTCGTCGATCACCACCACTCGGACACCATCGGCACTGATCCCGTCAGAGAGTGCGGTCTGCCGGTCGATCTCACGCGCCGTGGCCACCTCTGCCACACCGTCGACCTCGCGCAGCGCCCGTCGCTCATCCAGTCCCATGGTCGGACCCGAGACCCGGACCTGAGCTCCCGCCGTCTCCCAGACTGCGGCGGACGCACCGGCGATCACCGTGGACGCCAGGATTGCCGAAGACACCGCCACGGCAACACCCAGGATGACCGAGAGGGCGGGCAGCACTCCTGCTGCCGGGTTGCGCAAGGCACCGGCGACTCCCAGGAAGCCGGCAATGCCTCTGCCACGACGCACAAGGGCCAGGAGCATCCGCACCAGCAGGGGATAGAGCCGCATGGTGATCACGCACGCTGCCAGGGCCACCAGCAGGGGGGTCGCAGCCATCAGCAGGTCGACACCCGCAGCTTCCTGCACCACGGAGCCCCCTGAACCGCCGGCGCTGCTGCCACCAAGTGCCTCTGTCGCAGCCCCCACCTCCCCGCCGTCAGCTTCTGGCTCTGTCTCCACTCCAACCAGCCCACGCGTCATCAGACGCCACACCGCCAAGCCTGTGAGGGCGAACAGACCGACCTCGACAACGGCTCGCCACCGGCTCCCGGTGCGGGACCGCAGATCGCGACGCACCTCCCTGACGGTCCCGCGCCCCGCCGTCACCAGGAGTGCTGTGGCTGGCGTGAGACCGGCGACGGCCACCACCGCAACGTCCCGCACCGCAACGCCCTGAGCGGGCAGCATCAGGCCCGCTGCCAGATATCCCACCAGCGACGCAGGCACCCCGATCAGCATGCCTTCCACGCCCAGGACGGTGTGGACCTGCCGGCTCGAGGCGCCGCGAGCGACCGCGAGGCCCACGCTGCTGGCCCGGCGCGCCTGGATCAGTCGTGCCCCCAGGAGCAGGACGGCCAGCGTCACGCCCACCGGCCCGGCGGCGAGCACGGCGAGCACCGACGCAGTGGTCTGTTGCTGTTCAAGGAGTCCCTGGAGGGTCGCGAGTGCCTCGGTGTCGAGGGTGACGACCACCCCCTGGTTGACCGGCCCGACCTCGCCCTCCGCGAGCAGGACCGACTGGGCCGAACCCAGTTGCTGCAACTGGCGCAGCACCTCATCGACCTGGTCGCCGCGCAGTTCCGTGGCATCCAGGGGCAGAAAGGCCCGCACCCGCAACTCGGCGGGCACGGTGTCCACTGCGGCGGTGCTGTCGGGGGCGAGATAGCCCGCCGCCGTGGCGATCTTGCTCCCCTGGGAGGAGATGGTGCCCAGACTCGCACTGTTCCCGGCATGGCCCCACCGAGGGTCCTCTGGGTCCCGGGGTTGGTACGTGCCGGTCAGCAGCACGGCGCCCCAGGTGTCCCCGACCTGCCAGTTGAGTTGCTGGGCGGCTTCGTCAAGGAGGGCCACCTGGATCAACTCGAAGTCCCCTGAGGGCAACTCCTCGGACGCCGGAACGCCCAGCAGGCTACGGCCGCCGAGGGAGTCCCGGTTGACCATCGCCTCCGGCCACTCACCCCGGACAAGGTCGACCTGCTCTGGCAGTTCCGGGTCGACGCGCAGCGTCAACTGCAGCCCTTCGAAGGCGGCGCCCACAGGCGCCGGTGCGGTGGGCAGCGGACGCAACAACTCCGCATACACCCCGCCGGGCTGCAGGACCGACCGCAAGGGCTCTGGCTGCTCAGCACGGAGCTCCTCCAGGTTGTCAGCGAGGAGGGACCAGCCCTCAGCGCCGGACCCCGGCACCCGAGACTCGTCGGCGAGCGGTGGGACCACCCACACCGACGCCGTTGCGGCAACATCCCTGCGCAGTTCCGACAGGTCGCTCAGAACATAGGGCACCTGCCGGGTGTTCATGTCGAGCACCATTCGGGGCCACGCGGTTGCCAGGAGTGAGACCACCAGGATCACGAGCGCCAGCAGGACGGACACCCAGGGGTCGCGACGGAACTGACGCCCGAGCAGCAGCCCGAGGGCCCGCACCCGACCGGGCAGCCGCACCTCCGGTTGCCCACGCTGGCGGCCCATCGACTCCCCTGTCCCCCGGGACCTTCGCGGGCCCGGCCTGCCCAGACACCCCATCACGGGTGCCGTCGCATCGCAAGCACCGTTGCACCGCCGGCCCTCACCCGGGCCGCCGCCGGTCCTGGCGACCACCTACCGTTGAGCCATGACCCGAGCACTCATCATCGTGGACGTCCAGCTCGACTTCTGTGAGGGCGGCTCGCTGGCCGTGGAGGGCGGCACCGCCGTGGCTGCCGGCATCAGTGAGCACGTGGCCCGACACCGCGAGGACTACGCCGTGGTGGTGGCCACCGCGGACTGGCACATCGACCCCGGGGACCACTGGTCGGACGAGCCGGACTTTGTTGACTCCTGGCCGGTCCACTGCGAGGCCGAGACCGTCGGGGCCGAGTTCCGCCCTGAGCTGGCACCGGCCCTCGACCAGGTGCAGGCGGTCTTCCGCAAGGGGCAGTATGCCGCGGCCTACTCCGGCTTCGAGGGCTTCACCGACACCGCGGACCGCAGGATCGGACTGGCCGACTATCTGCGCGAGCGGGAGGTGACCTCGGTCGATGTCGTCGGCATCGCCACGGATCACTGCGTGCGCGCGACCGCCCTGGATGCTCGCACCGAGGGGCTGGACACCACGGTCCTGCTGGGCCTCACCGCTGGCGTCGCCCCGGACTCGACCACGGCGGCCCTGGCAGAGCTGCGGGCCGCGGGGGTCACCGTGCGCTCGTGAGGCTCAGCTCTGACGCTTGAACAGGGCGTAGAACGCGTAGAAGACGACGAAGAAGATCACGACGAAGATGGCTGAGTCGATGAGAGTCTGCATAACGTTCCTGTCCTGGGTCGAGTTGTCACGGCGTGCCGCCCGAGCCTAGTGCAGTAGCGTGCTCAGCGTGTCCATGGTGCCACCGTCGCTGTTCCACCGGCTGCTCGATGACGCCGCTGTCTTCCCTCCCGGCCTGGCGCCGGTCGAGGTGGCAGTGGCCGAGTTCCGCGAGCGAGCCAACGGGCCGTATGCCGAGCTCATCGGGCCACTGGTGATCGGCGCCGGGGCCGTGGGTGAGTTGATCGACGTCCTGCGCGAGGCCCCCTCGACTGCTGAGCCCCTGCCCGTCTGCGTGATCGCCCGCCGAGGCACGGAGCCCGTCATGCTGACCGAGGCCGTCGAGCGGCTCTCCCGTGAGGTCCCGCAGCAGGTCACCCTGACCGGTGTGGAGCTGGCCCACCGACGCGGGTGGCGCGATGCGCTCGCCTGGGAGGTGCCCATCGCCGTCGAGATCGGGCCGTCCACCGAGGCGATGCTCACCCAGATCGGTGACGTCGCTGAGGCCGCCCAGCACCACCGCGTGCGGGCCAAGCTGCGCACCCAGTCGACCCCGCAGGTGCCCCTGCCCCGCCCCGAGGTGCTGGCCGGGTTCCTGCTCGGCTGCGCGAGGCGGCGCCTGCCGTTCAAGCTCACCGGTGGCCTGCACCACGCCGTGCCCACCGACGTGCCGACGCCCGGTGGTGGGACCGAGCGTCAGCACGGCCTGCTCAACGTGCTGCTGGCGACCGAACTCGCGGTCCGACACGCACGCGGGGCCGCGACGGACATGGAGTCGGAGGCCGCCACGCCCCTGGAGCGGGTCGTGGCCACGATCACCGAACGGGACGCCGACTACCTTGTCCAGCGCGCCCGCGACCTGACCGACGACCAGGTGAGCGGCCTGCGGGAGCGCTTCACGGCATACGGCTGTTGCGGGGTGCTCGACCCGATCACCGAGCTGACCGCGCTCGGGCTGCTCAGCCCTGCTTCTTGACCACGTTGGTCTTGGCGGCCTTGTCGTTCAGCGACTGCTTCTTGTTGTCCCACAGCGGCCACAGACCGTTGAGGAGATTGAAGATCCCGGTGAAGTTGCCGATCCCCTGCACGCCCGACAGCAGGGTCGGGCCCTGCCACACCGCGCCACGGATCGCTGCAGTGGCCCAGGACAGCGGGCCGGCCTGCTCGCGCAGCCGCACCCGCAGACCGGTGGCGAGCTTGCCGACCGTGCCGCTGAAGAACTTCAGCATCAGGATCTCGTAGGCCAGGCCGAGCACGGCGATGATCAGGGAGACCATCGCGAAGTCGCCCACCAGGTCGGCGGGCATGGTCATCCCGCTGGAGTCATCCTCAAACCACGCCAGGTAGTTGTCCATGAAGTCCGGCACCAACACCATGGCCAGTCCGCCACCGATGATGGCCACCACGATGGAGTCGAGGATCCGGGCCAGGAAGCGCATGCCCCACGCGGCGATGGGCTGCCCGTCGGGTGTCGTCGGACCGGTCACCGTGCCGGTGTAGCCACCGCCGGGCATCGGCTGGCCCCACCCGCCCTGCTGCGGGCCGTAGGGGTTGTTCTGCTGGTCCTGCGGAGCGCCATACTGCGGCGAACCGTAGGTCGGGTACTGCGGTGCCCCCTGCTGGTCCTGCTGACCGTAACCCGGCTGTCCGTAGCCCTGCTGGCCCTGCTGTCCGTAGCCCTGCTGGCCCTGCTGTCCATAACCCTGCTGGTCCTGTGGCGCTCCCGGCGCGCCGTACTGCGCGCCCTGACCGGCCCCCGCCTGCTCGAGACCGGGCTTCTGCCGCGGGCTCGTGTGCTCGGTCCACGTCACACCGTCCCAGTAGCGCAGGAGGTTGGCGTCCTGCGGGTCGTCGTACCACCCTGCCGCACGTGTATTCATGCCTCTAGCCTCCCACGGACGGGCGGTTCCTATGACCACCACACGGGGAAGTTGCCTGTGGATGAACGGAGCGGTGAGCCCGCGGGCTCTGTCATCGTGGCGCCCACACCGGATAGGGGGCACCATGGAGGTTATGACCGACCTGATCCAGATGCCGCACGGCCGGACCTTCACTGCCGCGGACCTGGAGGCGATGCCCGATGACGGCAACCGCTACGAGATCATCGATGGGGCACTGATCGTGACCCCGTCTCCCGCCGTGCCCCATCAGCGGGTCGTCGGCAACCTCTACGTCATCCTGCGCGACGGGGTGCCCGACGCACTGGAGGTCATGCTGGCCCCTCTCGATGTCACCGTGAGTGATCTCACCGTCCTGCAGCCCGACCTCCTGGTGGCCACGCGCGCGGCGCTGGCGGAGCGAAAGATGCTCGGGGTGCCCGTGCTCGCCGTCGAGGTGTTCTCCCCCAGCACGCGTTTGATCGACCTCAACCTCAAGAAGGCCGCTTTCCAGGAGGCCGGTGTCGCGCACTACTGGGTGGTCGACCCGGAGCGTCCGTCGATCACCGCCTGGGAGTTGTCGGGCACCGAGTTCACCGAGCGGGCCACGGCCACCGGCCAGACGACCTTTCAGGTGCAGTCCCCGGTCCCGGTGCGGGTGAGTCCCGCAGACCTGGTGCGCTGACCGGCCTGCCGTATGCCGTGTGGTCCGGTCAGCGGACCCGTCCGCCGAGCGATCATCGGCCTGGGTGGGTCAGCGGCGGCCGACGAACCAGCGGCGGATGGCGTCGATGCGCTGGGTGACCTGCTCGCTGCTCGCCGTGGCCAGCTCTGGGCCACCACAGGAACGGCGCAACTCGGCGTGGACGATCGCGTGGGGTTGGCCAGACTTGGAGGCATAGGCGGAGACCAGTTTGTTGAGCTCCTTGCGGTGCTCGGCCAGGGCGCGGTGCGCGGAGACCCGCTCGGCGGCCTGACGCCCGCCGCCGTTCTTGACCTGCTTGCGCTGCCGGTCCCGCAACACGTGAGCCACCTGGTCGGGCTCGAGCAGCCCGGGGAGCCCGAGGTAGTCCTCCTCCTCCTGGCTGCCGGGCAGAGCCCCCAGCCCGAACTGCTCGGCGTCGAAGAGCACGTGGTCGAACAGGGCGTCGGACTCCAGCGCCTCGAACGAGCCCTGCTCGGGGTCCAGGGCCTGCTCGGTGGCGTTGGCCTCGGCCAGCAGATTGTCCTCGGGCGTCCAGTCCAGGCCGTCCTCGTCGGTGCGCTTCTTGTTCAGGGCGTGATCGCGCTGCAGCTCCATGGATCCGGCGTGCGCCAGGATCAGTTGCACGCTCGGCAGGAAGACCGAGGCCGTCTCACCGCGCCGGCGGGCCCGCACGAAGCGGCCGATCGCCTGCGCGAAATAGAGCGGGGTCGAGGTGGAGGTCGCATAGATCCCGACGCACAGGCGCGGCACGTCAACGCCCTCGGAGACCATCCGCACGGCGACCATCCACCGCGCGTCGCTCTCCGCGAACTCCTCGATCCGCCGGGAGGACCCGTTGTCGTCGGAGAGGACCAGGGTCGGCTTCTCCCCCGTGAGCTCGGCCAGCTGTCGGGCGTAGGCGCGCGCAGAAGCCTGGTCGCCGGCGATCACCAAGCCACCTGCGTCGGGGACGCCGCGGCGCACCTCGGTCAGACGCTTGTCCGCGGCCGACAGCACGGTGGGGATCCACTCGCCGCCCGGGTCCAGGGCAGTGCGCCAGGCCTGCTTGGACAGGTCCTTGGTCAGCGCCTCGCCCAGCTGCGCGGAGATCTCGTCGCCTGCCCTGGTGCGCCACCGCATGCTGCCGCCATAGGCGAGGAACAGGACCGGGCGCACGACGCCGTCACGCAGTGCCTCCGCATAGCCGTAGGTGTAGTCCGCCTCAGAGCGCAGGACACCCTCGTGGTCCATCTGGTAGCGCACGAACGGGATCGCGGCGGTGTCGGAGCGGAACGGGGTGCCGGTCAGGGACAGGCGCCTGGTGGCTGGCTCAAAGGCCTCCCGGATCGCCTCGCCCCAGCTCAGGGCGTCGCCACCGTGGTGGATCTCGTCGAGGATGACCAGCGTCCTGGCCGTCTCGGTGCGCGCCCTGTGCAGCAGGGGCTTGCTGGCCACCCCCGCATAGGTGACGGCCACACCGTGAAAGTCGGCCGAGTGTCGACCGTTGACATTGGCGAACCGTGGGTCGATGTTGATGCCCACGCGCGCTGCGGCCTCGGCCCACTGGGTCTTGAGGTGCTCGGTCGGCGCCACCACGGTGACGCGCTCGATGATGCCGGCGTCCAGCAGCTCGGTGGCGACCTTCAGCGCGAAGGTCGTCTTGCCGGCCCCGGGAGTCGCCACGGCGAGAAAGTCGCGGGGGCCGTCGGTGAGGTATTGATCGAGGGCCGACTGCTGCCAGGCGCGCAGTTTGCCGGCGGTTCCCCACGCTGCCCGCTCGGGATAGGCGGGGGGCAGATGAGAGGCAGCTGAGGTGGACATCGCCGATCAGGATACGAGTTCTCGGTGACAGTTCTGAACCCGCTCGCAAACCCGCTGGTCGCCCGCGCGCCGTGGCGCGCTCAGCGGGTCAGCTCGGGCTGCGCGGACCGCCGCGAAGCGACCTCGTGCCCGACCAGCGCGAGGGCAAACAACGCTGCTGCAGCCGCGACAACACCCAGGGCTGACCCGACATAGGCGGTGGCGAGTTCGGAGCGCTCCGTCAGCTCCGCAACCGTTGCCAACAACTCGTGGGTGCGGACCAGCGTGATGACCCCCATCGCCCCACAGACCAGCGCGCCCAGCCCGAGCAGGCCGGAGACGGCCTTGACCGCACCGGGCACGCCACGGTCCGGTCCCGCATGCTCCGGGCGGGCGAGCGCCGCGACCATCGTCGTCACACCGGCCCACGCCAGCACGACGGTGAAGGCGGCGATCACATCGGAAGGGCGGTGCCAGGCGCCGATCATGGTGGAGACCCCCGTGGTCGCCGCGTAGGCACCACCGAGGACTGCCACCAACGGTCGCGCCGACCGCGGCACGGCGAGCAGCAGGGCCACGGCGACACTGGCCGCGACCGTGGTGTGACCGCTCGGCAGGGAGTTGTCCCGCAGACTGATGGCCTCCACCAGGTCAGGACGATCCAGGATCAACTTCTTCAGCACCTGGGTCGTCAGGTTCGCACCGCCGATCAGGAGCGACACCTGGACCAGCAGCACCCACCGCTGGCGAGCGAGAGCGACGGCCCCCGCGACGATCAGGACGAGGATGAGGAAGGGCACCGAGACGATCTGCAGGACCGGCTCGGCCGCGGTCCACAGGGTGCGCCGGCCGATGCGCGAGCCGGAGAACGCCGCCTCATCGAGTCGCTGGCCGCTGGCCGTGGCCACGAAAAAGCCCCAGCTCAGCCACGTGCCCACCACGCCGAGGAGCAGCATGGTCGCACCCCACCACAGGCCCGCTGTGCGCGGCACGGCGGACAACAGGTGGTGCAGGCCGGGACCGGACCCGACGCCTCGCTCAGAGCGGGTCCCCGGCCCCACGAGACCTATTCGCCGCCGTCCTGGGGTGCGCGCAGACCGTCGTGGATCTCCTTGCACATGGGGCACACCGGAAACTTGTTGGGGTCCCGCCCGGGCACCCAGATCTTGCCGCAGAGCGCGACGACGGGGTCACCCGACATCGCGCTCTCCATGATCTTCTCCTTGCGCACATAGTGCGCAAACCGCTCATGGTCACCCGGCTCACTCAGCCGTGGATCGGTGCTGGTGTCCTCCCGCTCCAGGACCGCGGTCTGGGTGGACGGCCCGCTCGGGGCCTCGGGGGCGTCCAACGGCTGCTGCGACATGCTCGAGAACATGAGGACATTCTAGCGGCGTGGGCGCGCGAAGCTCAGTTGTGCTCGGGGTGCTGGGTGTAGTTGGCGAGCAGGGACAGCGAGTTGCGCTGGCGCACCAGGACGTCGCGCCACAGGTCTGCGGACTCGTGGAACGGGTCGCGGGGCTCGCGCTCGACGACATACCAGGCCCCGTCGATCAGCTCCTCCTCCAGTTGCCCCTCGCTCCAGCCCGCATAGCCGACAAAGATGCGCAGGCCGGCGATCTCGGGCACCACGACGGGTGGCGGCGCATCGAGGTCGACGAGGGCCAGTCCCCCGAACAACATGGAGATGCCCAGCGCCTCGGTGTGGGCCGCCACGCCCCCGGGCACACTGACCAGGCCCATGGCCGAGTCCGTCTGCACCGGCCCACCCTGGAAGAGGACCCCGGGAGGTGTCACATGCGGCTGCCAGTCCGGCAGGACGGCCCGCACGGGGGCTTCCATCGGCTTGTTGAGGGTGACGCCGGTGGCGCCGTTGTCGTCGTGGTGGAGGACGAGCACCACCGAGCGCTCAAAGAACTGCCCGGTCAGTGGCGTGGCGACCAGCACCTGACCGGCCAGCGACGACGGCTCCTCCTGCGCGGTCACGGGGCGACCCTCACGGCGTCGGGCTCAGTCACCGCAGACCCCTCGCCGCGTCGGCGCACCAGCATTACGAGCGCACCGGCCAGGGCGATGCCGACCAGGTCGGCGAGCGTGTCCCACGCGTCGGGTGTGCGGGTGGAGGTGAGCAGCCCCTGCAGGGGCTCGCTCAGCACGGCATGCAGGAGTATGCCGAGGCTCACCGGCCACGCGCCCAGCACCAGGGCGAGGGCGAACGGAAGCCCGAACAGCAGGGCGTGGGCGACCTTGTCCTGCCCGACGAAGAACGGCTCCCCCTCGGAGGGGACGAGCAGGTAGAGCCCCCAGACCTGCGCCAGGAGCAGGGTGAGCAGCAGGAGCCAACCCAGCCCACGGCATACGGCCTGCATGTGATCAGGAGGTGGCTTCGAGACGCTCCCGGGCGACCTTCTCCACAGCCTGCGCCACGCACTTGCTGACCTTGGGGTTGAAGACGCTGGGGATGATGTAGGTCGGGTTGCGCTCCTCGGCCCCGACCACGTCGGAGAGCGCGATCGCGGCCGCGAGGAGCATCTCGTCGGTGATGTGGTCGCTCTGGGCATCCATCAGCCCGCGGAAGACACCCGGGAAGACCAGCACGTTGTTGATCTGGTTGGCGAAGTCACTGCGGCCGGTGGCCACCACGGTGGCGTGCTCTGCAGCGTCGGCCGGGTCAACCTCGGGGGTCGGGTTGGCCATCGCAAAGACGATCGCGTCCTCGCCCATCGTGGCGATGTCGTCGCCGGTGAGGATGTTGCCCGCGGAGACACCGATGAAGACATCCGCACCGACCAGGGCCTCCTTGAGCGAGCCCTGGAGCCCGCCGCGGTTGGTCTGGGAGGCGATCCAGGCCATGTTGGCGTTGTCGCCGCGGGCGATGTCCTCACGCTCGCCGTGGAGGACGCCGTGTACGTCGGAGACGATGACGTCGGTGGCCCCCGCCATGATCAACAGGCGCAGGATGGCCGTCCCCGCGGCCCCCGCCCCGGAGAGCACGATCTTGACCTCGGACAGCTCCTTGTCGACCACCCGGAGTGCGTTGCGCAGGGCGGCGAGCACGACGATCGCCGTGCCGTGCTGGTCGTCGTGGAACACCGGGATGTCGAGCTCCTCGCGCAGGCGCCGCTCGATGTAGAAGCAGCGCGGGGCCGAGATGTCCTCGAGGTTGATGCCGGCGAACCCCGGCGAGATGGCCTTGACGATGCGGACGATCTCGTCGGCGTCCTTGGTGTCCAGCACGATCGGGAAGGCGTCGACGTCGGCGAAGCGCTTGAACAGCGCTGCCTTGCCCTCCATGACCGGCATCGCCGCGAGCGGGCCGATGTCCCCCATGCCCAGGACCGCGGTGCCGTCGGTGACCACGGCGACGGTGTTGCGCTTGATGGTCAGGCGGCGGGCGTCCTCCGGGTTGTCCACGATCGCCTGGCAGATCCTGGCGACACCGGGGGTGTAGACCATCGACAGGTCGTCACGGTTGCGGATCGGCTGCTTGGACTCCACGCTCAGCTTGCCACCGAGGTGCATCAGGAAGGTGCGGTCGCTGACCTTGCCGATCTCGACGCCGCGCACCGTGCGCATGGCCTCGACGATCTGCTTGGCGTGGGCCTCGCCCCAGGTGGCGATCGTCAGGTCAGTCCGCAATCGCTCGGCACCGGACTCGGCGATGTCAACCGCCGTGACCATGCCCCCCTCCTTCTCGATGACGGTCGTGAGCTCGCCGACGACGGTTGCCCGTGCGGGGATCTCGAGGCGGACGGTGATCGAGTTGGAGACTGACGGCGCGAAACCCATAACTGCCATTGTTGCCCATCGGTGGGTCCGCGCAGCCCAGGCGCCCGGCATGTGATCAAGATCGCCCTCGCCGCGCTTCGGGGAATGTCTGGCCAGAGGGTGCCGTTGGACCCGTCATGAGCACGATGGAACTGACACGAGAGAACCTGGACCAGACGCTGTCCGACAACGAGATCGTCCTGATCGACTGGTGGGCGTCCTGGTGCGGACCGTGCCGCGCCTTCGCACCGGTCTATGAGCAGGCCGCCGAGAAGCACGACGACGTCGTGTTCGGGAAGGTCGACACCGAGGCGCAGCAGGAGCTCGCCGCCGGTGCGCAGATCACCTCGATCCCCACGGTCATGGGCTTCCGCGACGGCATCCTGCTCTTCGCGCAGCCTGGCGTGCTGCCCGCAGCCGGGCTGGAGAGCCTGATCAGTCAGCTCAAGGAGCTCGACATGGACGAGGTGCGCGCCAAGTTGGCCGAGGCTGAGTCCGAGATGGCTGGCGACCAGCCGCAGGGCTGAGCACCCCGACTGAGGGTTGCGTCCTCCCAGACGCTCTCAATCCTCAGAGCACCGTCCCGGCTGATTCGTCCAGCACGACACCTCCCCGAACGGCGACGCGCCCTTGGAGCACCACCGTGCTGACACCACTGGCCAACTGCCACGGATCTGCATACGTCGAGTGGTCGGAGACCGTGTCCTGGTTGAACACAACCAGGTCAGCAATCGCCCCGGGGCGCACCACGCCACGCTCGCCAACCGCCATCCGGGATGCTGGCAGGGACGTCATCTTGCGGACCGCTTCCTCAAGGCTGAGCACACCCTTGGAACGGACGTAGCGCCCGAGGACCCGAGCAAAACTGCCGAAGCTACGCGGGTGGGACAGCCCGTCACCTGACGCGGCAAGTTCCCAGCCGTCGGAGACGACCGACACCAAGGGGTGGCGCAGGGCTGCCTCAAGGTCCGACTCGGCCATGGCGTGGTTGATGATAGAAACAGCGCCTTGGTGCTCCTCCAGGACGGATAAGAGGGCTTCCGCCGGCTCCCACCCCTCCTCCTCAGCGAGGTCAGAGATCGAGCTGCCGACGGCCGCTGAGAACTTCCCGGGTGGCATGCCAGCCAAGACAATCCCTGCGGGGTCGATCTCGCCAGCAAGTCGGGTCGCCACCTCCTCACGGATCAACTGCCGCTGTGACGGATCCGCCAGTCGCCGGAGAAGTTCCGCAGTGCCACCATCAAGCGCCCAATAGGGCAGGCGCGAGGCGAGCGTCGTGCTGGATGCCGTGTAGGGATAGACGTCGGCACCAACATTCACGCCCTGCGCCACCGCCTGGTCGATGAGTTCCAGGACCTGCTCGACCTTGCCGTGGTTCCGCTGGCCCATCGCTTTGATGTGCGAAACCTGCAGAGTGACCCCTGTGCGACGAGCGGTCCCGATCGCCTCTTCCACGGCACCAAGGACACCATCGGTCTCGTTGCGCACATGGCTGGAGTAGGTCAGGCCGCACTCGGCCGCCGTCGCCACCAGAGCTTCGACCTCGTCCTGGCGGGCATACGAACCAGGCACGTAGATCAGCCCAGTGCTGAAACCAACTGCGCCCTGCTCCGCTGCCTCTCGGAGCAACGAGCACATCTGCTCCAACTCGGACGCGGTCGGGGGCCGATCAGCCGTGCCCATCGCTGCCACCCGCAGCGCGCCGTGTCCGACCTGCAGGGCAACGTTCACGCCAGGACCGGAGGCAGCGACGGAATCCCGAAACCCAGCCAGATCGCGCCAGTTCCAGGACAGTTCGGGCCGCAAGAACGACGATGTCGAGGCAAGAGCGTCGACGTCGACGACAGGAAAGGGAGAGTGCCCGCAATTCCCCGCGACCAAAGTCGTGACGCCCTGCGCCAGTTGGGTCTCCGAGCGTGGGTGGGACTCCACCCTGAAATCTGCGTGGGAATGGATGTCGATGAACCCCGGGGCCAACACCTCGCCCTGCGCATCGATCACGTTGGCGGCGGGCAGGTCTGCCGTGGCGACCTCCACGATCCGGCCGTCTGCGACACCGACGGAGGCCCTCCTGCCGGGCCCCCCGGTGCCATCCACCAGCCAGGCGTTGTTGATGGCCAGCTCGATCATCCACACTCCTTGTCCACGGTGGCCATCGTTTCATGGGCGGAGACTCACTCGCCTTGACCCAGACCGGCCCGTCTCCTCAGCAACACTCGCCCGGCCACGCCCTTGCCTGACGGGCCATGGTTGTCATGCGCGTCACCGGGACTAACATGGCTGGGCTCTGTCCCCGAACGCCCTCTCAACGGCGACCACTGGAAAGGGTCCAATGACCGACACCACGTCCGAAGCATCAGTGACGGGCCTCGACCGGAAGGCGAAGGTCGGCTGGAGTCTGGCCGGGGCGGCCGTTGTTGTCGCCCTCTGCGTCGCCATCTTTGATCAGGGAGCGCTCGGGCTGTGGGGGCTGTTGCCCATCGTGGTGTATGCCCTCCTGGCCCTGCTGGAGCTCAACATCTTGTTGAGCACCTTCATCGCGATGGTGACGGCGATGATCCTCGCGCGGTTGAGCCTGCTCGACATCGGGACCGCGCTGGCGGACTCGATGGGGTCCTTCATCACCGTGGTCGGCATCATCATCCTGCTGGGCGCTGGAGTCGGTGCGATTGCCAACGCAACGGGTGCAGCCCAGGCGTTGGTTTCCTCGGTCATGAAGGTTGCGGGCACCGAATCGACGACGCGGACCCAGCTCGGGATCGTCTTGGCGGCCATCCTGATTGTCGGCTCGCTCGGGACGCTGGCCGGCGGTAACTCCATCATCGCGCCCCTGGTCATCCCCCTCGCTGCCGCGGCCTCGCTCTCTCGCCCGGCCACAGCCGTGACGTTGCACACCGCTGGGGCAGCCGGCCTGGTTCTCGGCCCGTTCACGCCCCCGGTCGTGACCATCATGGGGGCAGCCGACATCTCCTACTCGGAGTATCTCTTCGGCGCTGGACTCCCTCTGGCAGCGGTCTTCGTCATCGTCGGGTTCGTCATGACCCGGGTGCTGAATGCGCGCACGAGAGATGAGACGTATGGCGAAGAGGACCTCGCCGATCTGACATCGCCGGCCGACCAACCTGCGCACGCTCGCACCGCAGCAGCCGCGTTCATCGGCACGATTCTGGTGATGACCGTGATCGGCATCGTCATCCAGGCTGGCTATGTCTATGCCATCGTCGTCATGCTCACCACGGCGCTGACCACCAGCATTGCTGGTCGACTCGATCCCTCACACGCCGTGACGACGTTCTGTCGTGGCGCGGGGACCCTGCTCTGGTTGTTCTTCATGTTCTGGTTCTTCGACGTCATCCTGGTGATCGTCGAGAATTCGGGGGCCTATCAGGTCCTCTTGGATGCTGTGGCTCCGGCGATGCAAGACGCCGGACCGTGGCCCTTCCTTATGTTGACCCTGCTCGTCGGGTGGATTGGCATCGCTGGTGCTGCAGTCGCTCAAGTGGTCCTGATCGACAAACTCTTCGCGCCACTCGCCGCGTCATTGGGCATCCCTCCCATCGCCTGGGCTGCGGCCCTCCTCGGCGGAAGCCAGATAGATTGGTTCGGCCCGTTCCCGAACGGTGACATGGTGGGACAGATGGGCATCGCTCGCTCCCAGAACCTCAAGGCCATGCTGATCGCTGGGTGGACGGTCATGACCGTGAGCGTCTTCGTCCTCGCCGCGCTGTTCTGGATCTTGTTGTGAGTTCGACACTGGACCTTTGGCACCACCAGCTTCAGCACGTCGATGGTGAATGGTCACTCTGCGCCCTGGGCCAAGGCGTCGACCTCAGGGACAACGCGGATGTCCGCCATCCCTCCGCGAGCATCATCAAGCTCCCGATCATGGCCACGGTCCTGGACAGGGTTCGCGCCGGGCACCTGGGCCTCTCCGACCGCGTCGACATCGGTCCATCCGACCGGGTTGGGGGTGCCGGTGTCTTGCAGCACCTGGACGTGGCATCGCTCACGGTGCTGCAGTCCCTCTCGTTGATGATCACCATCAGCGACAACGTGGCGACGAACGCTCTCATCAACCACCTGGGGCTGGCGGAGTTTCGTCAGGCGTGGGGCCATCCGCTCTTCGAGGGTTTCGAGCTGAATCGCCTCATGATGCACGCTGCCAGCACGCCGGAACAGGACAATTTCGCCTCGGCGGCCGCTGCCGTCCGGCTCCTGCTTGACCTCGACGACAAGGCCAGCTCGGGCGACGACTGTGCGCAACTGGCCCTAGACATCTTGGGGCAGCAGCAGATTCGAGACCGCATCCCGAGTCTTCTGCCCGACGACGTGACGTGCCTGAACAAGACCGGCGAGCTGGTCGGCACGCGGCACGACATCGCTCTGCTCCGTCGTGGTGGGGCCACGACAGCCGTCGCCATGCTGTCTAGCGGTGTGTCCGGGGTGGCCGCAAGCTCCGGCGGCGGAGTCCCTGCTCACATCATGGGCCGAACCGCAGCTGCCCTTGTCCAGGAGTTCACACCCACGGTTCACCCTGGTTAGGTGTCCTGTCCAGGGCCACTCGTGGCGTCTCTTGGGTCCAACTGTTGCGGGCACCCACGGCCGTGGTGCGGGCTTCGTTCGCGCGGCCACGCTGCTTGACGCAGGTCAAGGACTCCCGATGAGACACCTCCTAACCTGAGGACATCACGAGAACAGGGAGACGTGCAGATGACCGACCTATCGACCGCCGCGCAGCTCGCCCCGATTCTCGAGCGAGTCCACGGCGCCCATCACCCTGAACTCACCCGGATCCGCGAGCTGACCCAGCAGATCGCGCAGTCCGCCGATGGCGCAGCGACCACGATTCTGTTCCGCGAGCTGCGCGCGATCACGAACTACTACTCCGTCCCCAGCGATGGCTGCGAAGCCTTCGTGGTGACCTATGGGTCCTTGAGATCAGCCGACATGAAGCACTCCAGGAGGGACCCACGATGAGGGAGACCGTTGAACTGGCTGAGGGCGCTGCGCTCGTCATGAAACGGATGGTGGGCACCGACGGGACAGCATTTCCCGCGCACACAGCCTCGCTCGAGTCGGCGCTGGTCATTGTTGAGGGCTCCTGCAGCATCACGTTCGCCGATGCCGTTCACGAGTTGGGCGTTGGCGACACTTTCGTGGTGCCAGCGGGCGAGGTCCACCACGTCGCCGGCACCCCAGACTTTGCCGCCGTCCACGTGATGCCGAGGGACATCCGCTTCAACTTCATCGTCTGACGATGCTGACCGGCCACCGCACGTAACTCCCGAAGTCCCCTGTTAACGCGGGCCTCCGGGAGCTACGTGCCAAATTGCGATCACTCAGCGCGGGCCCACTGCTCTGCGTTCCAGACAACACCGGTCTGGCTGGCGTTGAGGATCACGTTGTCGATCGTCGAGTCATAGGCGATGACGCCCGGGTGCGCGAAGATCGGGATGCTGTGCAGCGTGTTCCACGCCTCGGTCTCGATGATGGCCAGCTGCTCCTTCTGGACATCCTCGTCCAGGGTGGTGGAAATGGTGTTCCACGCCTCGTCAGCAGCCTCGTTGACCCAGCCGCCCATGTTGCCGGCGCCATCAATCTCATACCAGAAGGCCGAGCCGGTGACGGTGCCAGAGCCCGCCCACGCGAACAGGGCGATCTCCCAGTCACCAGAGGAGAGGACGTCACCCAGACCCGGGGCCGAGGCGTCAATAATGTTGAAGCCGACCTGGTCACAGGACGCCTTGATGAGAGCCACGATGTCGACACGACGCTGGTTGCCCGCGCCATAACCGATGCGGATCTCGGTGCCCTCCTCGAGACCGGACTCGGCGAACTTCTCCTTCGCCAACTCCAGGTCAACCTCGTCGTAACGACCGTCGTAGATGGCCGCGACGTGCTCGTCGTAGCCCTCCTGGAACGGGAACACCTCGCGGGAGTTCATGACCACCGCGTCCTCGGTGATCGGCTTGATCAGGTTGTCCACGATCTGCTGACGCGGCACGCAGTGGGCGAACGCCTCGCGAGCAGCCAGACCACCCTGCGCCTCAGCCCACGGGCTGTCCTCGGCGAAGTTGAAGTCGAGGTGCTCGAACGTCATCGTGTCGCCGGTCTCCATGGTGACGGAGTCGCCGAGGGCCTCGATCTGCTGCACCGTGTCCACGGTGGCCTGCGGCTCGATGATGTTGAGGTCACCGTTGCTCAGGGCCTGGACGTGGGTCTCCGGGTTCGCGAAGCGAAACGTCAGGTTCGACGTGGCCGGCGGCGGGCCCCAGTAGCTCGCGTTCGGGCCGAGCGTGATGTATTCACCGACGCTCCACTCGGCGCCGCCTGCGGGGTCGATGCTGTAGGGGCCGCTGGACAGCGCGATGGCCGGGTCCGGCAGCGTCTTGTCCGGGGAGAGCCAGCCGGTGTTCCAGAACTCGGCGGCCGGTGCGATCGCGTCGACGTCACCCTCCTGGATCGCGGTGACGAGCTCCTCGGAGGTCATCCCGCTCGCCTCAGCGGCGATGTGCGCTGGCAGGGCCCCACCCACGCTGAGCTCCCAGTCCGGATAGGGCTCGGGGTACTCGACCGTGAAGGTCTTGCCGTCCAGCTCACCCTGCGGACCCTCTGGCACGTAGAGGCCGAAGTCGCTGGCAACCGTGTTGAACACCGGCTCCTCGCCCTCTGCCAGCTCGCCGTAGATCGACGGCGGGTTGTTGGAGGCCCAGTCGAACAGGAAGTCGTTGTAGGTGACCGGCGTGCCGTCCTCCCAGACCGCCTCGTCGGAGATGGTGTACTCGACGGTCAGCGGGTCCTCGGAGACCATCTCATAGGAACCGAAGTCGGTGTCCGGGTAGATGGTGCCGTCGGTGCCGTAGTACCAGAAGCTGCTCCCCAGCCGGCCGGAGACCACCTGGTTGTAGACGGAGTTGGTCTCTGGCGTGTTTGCATTGAGTCCAACCCACTCGTCAGCGCCGACCGAGAAGAAGATGTTGTCTTCCTTGGTGGTGATCTCACCAAGGTCCGGCTTGGCGGAGTCACCAGCAGGCGCGGCATCCTCGCCGCCACCAGAGGTCGCTTCGCTTTCGTCCTCCCCACCGGGAGCGGCAGACTCGCCGCCGTCGTCCTCCGAGCCCTCTTCGCTGCCCTGGCTGTCGTCCTGCGTCGGGTCCTCTTCCTCAGACCCGGACGTGCAAGCGGACAGCACCAGGGCTCCCGCGGCCACAATCGCCATGGTTGTGCGCCTGATCTTCAATGTTCCTCCAATGACGATTTGACTGTTTAGCCCCAACGAGTACCGTTCAGTTAGAGTGTACACAGACGGAGGGCTCGGGGGTAGAGGCGGCGCCACTTCATGGCGCTGCTGCGAAAGGAAGGAGCGAACCAGTGGTGATCGACAGCATGGGACCACACGCAGCGACTGGCCAGGTGCTCGTCAACTGCTCCGTCTTCGACGGGACAGGAGACAGTTCACTCTCAGACCAGGCCATCTGGATCCGCTCCGACGGCACGGTGGCCTTGGTCGGTGACCGGCAGGACGTGATGGACGCCGCCGGCGCCAACCCGGAACCAACCACGGTGGTGGATCTCGCAGGCGGCTATGTGATGCCCGGCCTGATCAATATGCACGTCCACCTGGGCCTGGCACTCCCCGGGGCGATGAGCGCCTCCCTCGACCGCGACAACCCTGCGGCTCTCGCACTGCAGATGGCCGGCAATGCGCGGCGCACCCTGCTCGCGGGTGTCACCACGGCGCGACTGGTCGGCGAGACCGACTACACCGACTTCACCTTGCGCCGCGCGATCCGGGCCGGGACGGTGCCGGGGCCGCGGCTGTTCACTGCCGGTCACGCACTGTGCTGCACCGGCGGTCATGGACACGACTCTGACGGGCTGGAAGCTGACGGGGCCGACGGCTTCCGTCGGGCCACGCGCGAGCAGTTGCGCGCTGGCGCCGACCTGATCAAGGTGTGCGTCTCTGGCGGTCTCGCCGGGGAGCACGAAGCGATCGAGACCCCGCAACTGACCGACGACGAACTCTCCGCGGTCGTCACCACAGCCCACGATTGGCGCCGGACCGTCACCGCTCACGCCGGGCCGGCTGACGTCATCGAGCGGGTGCTCGCGCTCGGTGTGGACGGCATCGAACACGGCTATCAGCTCACCCCGGAGGTCGCCGCCGAGATGGCGCGTCGCGGCACCTGGTATGTGCCGACCATCACGGTCAGCCGGTGCCGAGAGTTCTTCGAGGAGCACCAGGTGCCCGCTTGGATGATGGAGCGAGCCCTGGGCGCTGGCCCGCGACACTGGGAGAGCCTCCAGCACGCCATCACCGCCGGGGTGCGGATCGTGCTGGGCAGCGACATGCCACCTGATGCCCCCTTTGACGGCACCACCGCCACGGTGCGGGAGATGGAGTTCATGGCCGAGGCCGGCATGACGCCGGGCGACGTGCTCCGGGCAGCGACCAGCCGGGCTGCTGAGTGGCTCGGCGTCTCGGGGCAGATCGGCACCCTGACCCCCGGGGCCGTGGGTGACCTGCTGGTGCTGGATGCCGACCCCGCCGCCGATGTCTCCGCGCTGCGCACCATGCACGCCGTGGTCCAGGGCGGGCGAGCCGTGCGGGACGATCGTGGCCACTGGGCCAAGGGGAGGACTGCGTGAACAACGACTGCGCGAAGGGCGACCCTGCGGACGGCGCCGTGACCGAGCTCTACGACCTGCGGGTGGTCGTGGACCGCATCGAGGGGCGGTCAGTGTGCGGCCTGGAACCCGGTGACTATTTCGAAGTCACCGAGTCGAACCGGGTGCGCGTTCCCGAGGGCAAGCACTTCTGCCTCTATGCGATGGCCGCCGCCCTCCCCCTGTTGCCAGCGAAACAGCGGCCCCTGCGCAAAGGCGACTGGATGGCGCGTGACTCCGAGGTCGCCTGCCCCGACCCTGAAGAACGCCTGATCATGCGGATCGAGCGCACCGGTCAGCGGAGCATCCCGACGGAGGACCTGACGTGAGCGCCGAGCAGCCCCACGCCGATCGGGCCGTCTCCCTGGCGCTGCAGTCGGACAAGACAACCCGCGACTACGCCGCGCTGGCACAGCGGATCGAGGGGTGGGGCTTTGACGGTCTGTCGATCTACGGCGACCTGGGCTATCAGCCACCGGTTCCGGCCCTGATGACGACCGCAGCCCACTCTGAGCGGCTGCGGCTCGGCCCGGCCTGCCTCAACCCGTTCACGACTCATCCCGTGGAGGTGGCCGGACAGATCGCGGCCCTGGACGAGGCCAGTGGAGGCCGTGCCTACCTCGGGCTCACCCGCGGGTCCTGGCTCTCCGACCTGGCCCTGCCGCAGGACCGGCCACTGGCTGCTCTCCGGGACACCATCGAGATCGTCCACCGGCTGCTCTCGGGCGACACCAGTGGCTACGTCGGTGCCGTGCACCGGATCGAGCCAGGCTTCCGGCTGCGCTACACGCCGCTGCGGCCCCGGGTGGACATCCTGCTCGGGGTGTGGGGCCCCAAGGGCGCGGCCCTGGCAGCCGAGGTCGCCGACGAGGTCAAGATCGGCGGCAGCGCCAACCCCGACATGGTGAGGTTGATGTCGGGGTGGCTTGCCGAGGGCGGCCGCAGCACTGGGCGGGACTCGGTTGAAATCGGGCTGGTGGCGGGGGCCGTGACCGTGGTGGACACCGACGGCGAGGCCGCCCGCGAGAAAGCACGAACCGAGGTCGCGATGTATCTGGATGTCGTGGCCAAGTTGGACCCCACCGTCACCGTTGACCCAGACCTCCTGGCCGAGATGCGCATCCTGCTGGCCGAGGACCGACACCAGGACGCCGGTGCCCTGGTGCCCGACGACCTGCTGGACCGGTTCGCGTTCGCCGGCACCCCGGAGCAG
This sequence comes from Ornithinimicrobium faecis, assembly GCF_023923225.1. Classification (GTDB taxonomy): domain Bacteria; phylum Actinomycetota; class Actinomycetes; order Actinomycetales; family Dermatophilaceae; genus Ornithinicoccus; species Ornithinicoccus faecis. The sequence goes on from NZ_CP099489.1 coordinate 2,915,091, forward strand.
GTGGCAGCCCAGGCCGCGGGGCTCTTCGAGGCCGGGGCGACCCGGGTCGAGTTCGGGACCCCGCATGGGCTCGAGTCCGGCACCGGCATCGACCTGCTCGGCTCCGAGGTGCTCCCCCGCCTCCGCGACATCACCGCCGAACACTCCACGACCGACCGACTCCACGCCGACATCATCTGAGGACCCATGACACACCGCACCGTCACCGCTGTCGCCGACGACTACGTCGCCGCGCTCGCCGCCCTCGATCCGTCGGCCGCAGAGGCCCTCGGTCAAGAGTCCGACCTCGTCATCCCCGACCTGTCGCCCGGGGTGTTCGACGACCAGCTGGCGCTGGCCCGCCGCACCCTTGCTGACCTGGGTTCCGCCACCGAGACCGACCCCGACGAGCGGGTGCTTCGGATCGCGATGACCGAGCGGCTGACCAACAACATCGCGCTGGCCGAGTCTGGCTTCACCACGCGGTTGCTGGCGCCGCTGGCGACACCCGTGCACGGGGTCAAGCAGATCTTCGACAACCTCCCCGCCAGTGACGCCGACGAGACGGCCCGCTTGCTCCGCAACCTGGAACAGGTGCCGACCGCGCTGCAGCAATATCGGCAGACCCTCACCGCCGCGGCCGACCAGGGGTTTGTGGCACCCGCGCGACAGGCCCGGCTCGTCGCCGAGCAGGCCCGAGGCTGGGGTGATCCCGACGTCGGCTATTTCCGGACCCTCGCTGACGACGCGGCTGGTGTCGCAGCGGACGCAGAGGCCATGTCCCGAGCCGGTGCTGCTGCGGCGGCCGCGTGCGTCGACCTGGCCCACTGGCTGGAGACCGAACACGCTCCCCGCGGATCGGCGCAGGACGGGGTCGGCCGCGAGTTCTATCAGGTCACCTCCAGGGCCTTCCTCGGCGCCGAGATCGACCTCGAGGAGACCTACCAATACGGCTGGGACCGGCTGACCGCTCTCACCGCCGAGGTGGACCAGTTGACCCAAGAGATCAGCGACGAAGGCCCCACTGCCGCGATGGAGACGCTGGACGACCGCCCTGGCCAGCGACTGCCGGTCGGCCCCGAACTGGTCACCTGGATCGAGGACCGGATCACCTCAAGCATCGAGACCCTGGACGGCACCGTCTTTGACCTGCCACCGGAGGTGCGCAACTGCGAGGGTCGGCTGGCCACCCCGGGTTCGGGCGTCATCTACTATTCACCGCCGGACGTGGGGCTCACCCGGCCCGGCCGGGTCTACTGGTCCACGCCCCCGGACGCCGACGACGCGCCGGTCTGGCGCGAGGTCAGCACCGTGCACCACGAGGGCGTGCCTGGCCATCACCTGCAGTACTCGGTCACGATGACTCAGGACCACCTGCACCCGTGGCAGCGTTACCTCTGCCACATCCACGGGTATGCCGAGGGCTGGGCCCACTACACCGAGGGCCGAGCCGAGTCCTGGGGCTTGGTGCACGACGAGGGCGAGCGCCTCAGCGTCCTCTTGGCCCAGCGCTGGCGTGCCGCCCGGATCGTGGTCGACCTCGGCCTGCACCTGGACCTGCCGATCCCGGCAGACAACGGGGTCACCTCCGCCTCCCAGTGGAGTCGTGAGGTCGGCCAGGACGTGCTGGTGACGGTGGCCGGGATGGACCGGCACACAGCGGTCTTCGAGGTCGACCGCTATCTCGGCTGGCCCGGCCAGGCGCTGGCGTTCTGTGTCGGGGCCCGGTTGTGGGAGCAAGCCCGTGACGCCGCACGACAGACGATGGGCAGCGACTACGACGAGAAGGCGTTCCACATGACGGCGCTCGGCCTGGGACCAATGGGCCTGGACCCGCTGCGATCGCTCCTGACCGAGCGGACGGTGCGCTGATGCCCGCGGCAGGGACCAGCGGCTCGCATCCCACGCTCGAGAACTACGCCACCTGGGTCCATGAGTCGGAGCCACTCTCCCCAGCGTCCGTCGCCCAAGGGCTGTGGCACGGCCAGTTGCCGTCCCGCGGCATCGACTCAGCCACCGACCGCGCCGAGCAGTTGCGCGGCTTCCTGCGCACCTTCGACGACGTCAGTGTCGAGACCGACGATGACCGGCTCGACCTGGCCACGTCCCGCATTGACGCCACCCACCGGTTGCGCGAGTTGGAGGAGCAGCGCCCCTGGGCCCGCGTGCCCTACCTCTATGTCGAGGAGGCCGGCAACGCCCTGCAGAAGGCTCTGCAGGCCGGCGAGCACGGTGAGGCAGACAGCGACGTGCTCGCCACCTGCCTGGCCGCGCTTCCGGACTACCTGGCCCACGCCGGACAGAACCTGGACGCCAAAGCCACTCCCCCGGCATACGTGGAGGCAGCACGCTCAGCCCTGACCGGACTGAACGACCTGCTCGACCAGGCCGATGCTGGGGCTGCGCCCCGCGATGCCGTGGCCGGCTTCTCCACCGCCCTGGAGGACCTGCAGGGGCGGGCCGCGGGCAGTTGGGCAGCGGGCCGGGACTACCTGGACCACTGCCTGAACGAATACTTCCTGGTGGACACGCCCGTGGACGAACTCGCGGACTGGGGCCATGAACAGGTCCGCAAGGACCAGGAGCGGTTGCGTGCCCACGCCGCACAGACCGACCCCGGTCGCGACTGGCAGCAGCAGATCCAGGATGTGCGGGCCGACCATCCGGAACCCGATGAGGTGCTGGACACCTATCGGATGGCCATGGAGCGCTCGCGGGCGCACACCCTTGAGCATGACCTGGCCACCATCCTGCCGGGTGAGGACTGCCGCATCGATGTGGTGCCAGACTTCTTGCGACCCACGGCCCCGATGGGGTTCATGGATCTGGCGCCAGCGTGGGGTCCGAGCCTGTCCAGCGCGCTGCGGATCACACCGATCCGCACTGTGGACGGCGCACCCGACCCCGACCATCTCGCGGAGAACTGCCACGCGCTGATCACCACGATCGCCGGGCATGAAACCTATCCCGGGCACCACCTGCAGCGCGTGCACCACAAGCGGGCCACCGAGGGCAACACCTCCATTCGGCGCACCTTCTTCTCGGCCCTGTTTGTCGAGGGCTGGGGCCTGTATGTCGAGGACATGATGCGCGAGACCGGCTATATGGACACCCCCGGGCTGGTGCTGTATGCCCTGCGCAACTCGCTGTGGCGCTCGGTGCGCGTCGTGGTGGACGTGGGGCTGCACACTGGCACGATGAGTCAGCGGGAAGCCGTTGACTATCTGATGAGCGAGGCGTCCCTGGGCCGCCACATCGCCGAGGGCGAGGTCCGCCGCTATATCCGCCACGACAACCCGTCCTACCCTTCCGCCTACGCGTTGGGGCGCGAAGGGTTCCATCGACTCCGCGCGGAGTGGGAACGGGCAGGCGGCTCGACCACGCCGCTGCGCGGTTTGCACGATGCCATAATGAGCTTCGGCAGCGTGCCGCACGCGCTCATCCGGGGCGACGTGCTGGCGCTGGCTGCTGGCAGCCGGTGACAACGGACGTGGCCGGAGAGGGGGCTGGCGCCATGAGCACACTCGGGACCCGACTGGGGGAGTTGCGCCGCAAACACGGCTACACGCTTCGGGCGCTCGCCGCCGAGGCGGGGGTGTCGCCGGCGCTGCTCAGCCAACTCGAGAACGGGACCACCGACCCGTCACTGTCCACGCTGCGCAAGTTGGCGGGCGTCTTCGACACGTCGATCGCGACCCTCTTCGGGGACCCGGATGCACCCCTGGTGCACCTCAGCGTCCCGGGCGAGCGGGTGCGTCTGACGGCGCCGACTGGCAACTTCGCCTACAACCGGGTCACACCAGGGCGCGGCGACCTTGAGGTGCTCCATGTCGTGATGGCGCCCGGGGATCAGAGCTCAGTCGAAGGATGGGCCCACCAGTCCACCGAGTGCGCCTATGTCATCGCAGGCGAGGTCACCGTGGAACTGTCCGGCGAGCACCGAGTGCTGAGCGCCGGGCACGCCCTGACGTTCGATTCCCAACTGCCACACCGCTATATCAACAACTCGAAGCGCGAGGCCGAGATGATCCTGTCGGTGACGCCCCCGACTCCCTGAGCGGATCTGGGGTCAGCCACCAGCGCCAAGACCATCGCCACCTCATGAGCAGGGCCATTCTCGGAGCCCACCCAGGAGTACAAGCGCTTCCTCCCATTGGCGAGTGAATACGCCTCTAGGCTTGCTGCCAGCATCGCCAACGAAAGTTACGAGCACGACAGGGACCGGGCACACGAGGTGTTCGCCGAGGACTTCGCCTTCGAGATGGGTGACAGTGGCCCAGACCTGCATGGCTCGCTGACGTCGTGACGGAGGGATGAGAACCACAACCCAATGGGTTGTTCCGTGTAGCGGACGCCGCCGCCAGGCGCCGCCTCCGCGATGAAAGGTGCCCCATGCCACTCCCGGTCTCGATCCTCGACCTTGCCACCGTCGCCCGTGACCAGACCGTTGCCGAGTCACTGGCCGGCATCGTGTCCCTGGCCCAAAAGGCGGAAGAGACCGGTTACAAGCGGGTGTGGTACGCCGAGCACCACAACATGGCGTCGATCGCGTCCTCGGCCACCTCAGTGCTCATCGCGCACGTGGCGGCCCACACCAACTCCATCCGGCTCGGCTCCGGTGGCATCATGCTGCCCAATCACGCCCCGCTGACGGTCGCCGAGCAGTTCGGCACTCTTGAGACCCTCCACTCCGGGCGGATCGACCTTGGCTTGGGTCGCGCGCCGGGCGGTGACCAGAACACGATGCGTGCGCTGCGACGGGATGCCGCCTCCGCTGAGACCTTCCCCCAGGACGTCCTCGAGCTGCAGGGGTACCTGCGCGGTCAGTCACGGATCCCGGGCGTCAACGCCTACCCAGGCAAAGGCACCGACGTCCCGCTGTACATCCTCGGCTCCTCGCTGTTCGGCGCCGGGCTGGCAGCCGCCCTCGGCCTGCCCTATGCCTTCGCCTCGCACTTCGCCCCCGCTGCGCTGCACGACGCGATCGCGCTGTATCGCCGCGAGTTCAAGGCATCCGAGCAGCTCGACGAGCCCTACCTCATCGCCGCCTACAACGTCTTCGCCGCCGACAACCAGGCCGATGCCGAGCGACAGCAGCAGGAGATCATGCGCACCCGGGTGGCGCTGCTCCTACGCCCGGGCACCGAGTACACGGACGAGCAGGCCGACGAGCTGCTCGACTCCCCACAGGCCCACCACCTGCACCAGATGATGACCTACAGCGCCGTCGGCACTCCCGACATCGTCCACAAGAAGGTCACAGACTTCGCCGAGCAGACCGGCGCCGACGAGCTCATCATCGCCCACCAGGGCCCCGGGTGCAGGAGAGGCTTCGGTCCGCCGAGCTTTTCGCCGAGGCCTACCTCACCTGAACGGCGCGACCCGTCTCGCGTCCTTCTGAGCGGAACGCTCCGCATGCGCCAAGGTTTCACGGACTGCTGGCACCTCGGGATGCGGTGGCACACGAAACCCCCAGTCCCCCTGTGCAACAGGGAGACTGGGGGTCTCGTGCAACAACCGTGTAACGTGCCCACCGCAAATGGTGGAGGTGGCGGGAATCGAACCCGCGTCCGCTGTCGGAAGACCAGGACTTCTCCGGGTGCAGTGCGCTATGGAGTTTCTCGGCCCCAGGGCTCGCGCGCACACGTTCCCTGACAGGCCCAGTTGAGTAAGAGTCCCACGTGATCCCCCAACATGATCACGCAGCAAGTTTCCTAGTTGATGCCAGACACTGAGTCGGAAACTAGCTCAGGCTGACAGACTTCGTGGCTCGCTCAGGCGGCGAGGGCGAAGTCGGTGCGCTTGGAATCGGCACCTAATAGTTTGCAAGGAACATTAACGAGTTGACCTTGCGTTCTCGACCCGCTTCTCCTGGAGTTGCGTACAACGTCGAAACCGATCACCCCCATGGAGCGGGGGCACGTCACACTGTGCAGTTGTCAAGCATCCGGCGTGGGGCTCGCGCCCTGTGCCAGAGGGTCCAGCCTACCTGTCAACGCCGACCCTGGCGAACAGATTCCCAGGTCGTCGTGCGATAGAGTCCTGCGCCGTGAACCCCTCCCCGCAACTCATGACCCTGCGCATGCTCTCAGGCGCCTTCATCGGCGGCATCGCCATCTTCACCGGCCTCATGGTCGTCGTCGCCCCTGAGGTCATCGTGCCCGAGCCCTGGGTGATCGCGGTGCTGCTCGGACTGGTGGCCGTGTCCGCCATCCTCTCGCTGGTGCTGGTGGGGACCTTGCCTGCAGCCGACCAGGGCACCACCATGTCCGAGGTGCTCCCCAAGGTGCAGTCCGTGCACATCATGCGGCTGGCCATCATGGAGGCCCCGGCGCTCCTCGCGGTGGTCCTGATGTTCCTGGGTGAGGAGCCGTCCTGGATCACCGTCGTCATCGCCGCAGTGCCCACGATCGTGCTGATGCTGTTGCTGGTCTTCCCGCACGAGGGCGTGCTGCGCCGCTACGAGCGCGCCCTCGACGCCGGCGGTGCCCGCACCCAGTTCACCGACAAACTGCTCGGCCGCGTCGCCTGACCTGACCGTATGCCGAGGGGCCGGGTCAGTTGACCCGGCCCCTCGGCATACGGGCAGGTGGTCGATCAGTCCCGGCCGTAGACCATCTGCACAAAGTGGTGGACCTGGTCCTCGGCGACATTGCGGGCCAGGTCAGACTCGCTGATGATGCCGACAACAGTGCCGTTCTCGACGACGGGCATCCGCTTGACCTGCTGGGTCCCCATCAGGTCTACGACCGTCTCGGCAGGCTCATCGGGCCCGATCGTGGAGACGATCCCCTGGGCCAACTCCCCCGCTTTGGTTGAGGCGAGGTCACGCCCCTCGGCGCAGGCTCGGACCACGATGTCGCGGTCGGTGATGATGCCGGTGAGGGCTCCGTCGGCCGTCTGGACGGGCAGTGAGCCCACCCCCAGATCGCGCATCAGGACAGCGGCCTCCGCCAGCGACTGGTCCTCGTTGAGGGTCTGGATCCCGCTGTTCATGATCTCGCGTGCAGTGCTCATCAAGGCTCCTTGCGTGGGTGATGTCGTCCCCACCACTTTTGACCAGGCGGACACACCTGGCAACCGGAACCGGTGCCTGCGTCAGGCTCAGCCGTGCTGACGCAGGTGCGCTGACATTGCCTTCGCGACCTCGCGCTGGTCCTGGCGCTCACGCAGGGTCTGGCGCTTGTCGTGGGTCTTTTTGCCCTTGGCCAGCGCGATCTCGACCTTGGCCCGGCCATCCTTGAAATACAGCGACAGCGGCACGATGGTGTGCCCCTGCTGACCTGCCTTGGCCAGCATCTTGTCGATCTCGTGCCGGTGCAGCAGCAGCTTGCGCCGCCGGCGTGCCGTGTGGTTGGTCCAGTTGCCCTGGGTGTATTCGGGGATATGCACGCCCTCGAGCCAGAGCTCGCCGTTGTAGTCGGTCGCAAAGCCGTCCACGAGCGTGGCCCGTCCCATGCGCAGCGACTTCACCTCGGTGCCGGTGAGCACCAGCCCTGCCTCGACAGTGTCCTCGATGAGGTAGTCGTGCCGCGCCTTCTTGTTGCTGGCGATGAGCTTGCGCCCAGACTCCTTGGCCACGGTCGTGCCACCTCCCGACGTTCGTATGCGGAGTGTGCACCGGAGTGCTTCCGGTGCGACCTCCCAGGTTACCGGGTGGGAGCGCAGATGCGGAGTCGATTGTCTTCTAGAGCCACTGACGCGGGTTGACCTTGTTGCCGTTCTCGTGGGTCTCGAAGTGCAGGTGGCAGGCGGACGACCCGCCGGTGGTCCCGGCATAGCCCACCAGCTCGCCCCGGCTGACCGGGCCGGTGCCCCGGGCAAAGCTCTCTAGGTGGTGATAGGTCGTCACCAGGTTCACGCCGTCAACGATCCCGTGATCGAGGATCACCTTGTTGCCGGCGACGGGGTTATAACTGTTGGCGATGATCGTGCCGGACGCCGCGGCATAGACCGGGTCGCCGCACATCGCCCCGATGTCCATGCCCGCGTGCAGCTTGTTGTAGCGAAGGATCGGGTGCATCCGCCAGCCGAACTCACTGGTCACCCGCGCGTTGGACGGCCAGCTGAGCACCCCGTTGGACGGCGGCGGCTGTGGGGACGGAGCAGGGTCCGGGGCAGGGGGCGGGTTTGACGGTGGCTGCGCAGGGGCAGGATCGTCGTATTGCTCCCGGCGCTTCTCCTCCGCCTCGCGACGCGCCTTCTCCGCGGCCTCCTGCTTGCGACGCTCCTCGGCGATGCGCTCACGCTCGGCGCGCTCCTCGGCCTCCTTCTTCAGGCGGGCCTCCTCGGCGAGGCGGGCCTCCTCGGCCTTCTCGTCCTGCTTCAGGCCATACTTCTCCTCGGCCAGCGTCTTGAGTTGGGCCTCCAGGGCGTCTGCTTCCTGTTGCTCCTCGACCAGAGTCTTCTCCAGCTTGGTGATCTCCACCTCGAGTGCGGCCTTGTCCTTAACCTGCTGGGCCTCGAGCGCCTCCAGGTCCTTCTTGAGCTGCTCGGCCGTGTCCCGGGCCTCACCCTTGCGGATGGTGGTGGCCTCAGCCTCGGCGAGGAGCAGGGCGATGTCGCGCCGCACCCCGGCCAAGCGGTCCTGCTCGGCGGTCTCCTCTGCCAGCATGGTGCCGAGACGCTCGATCTGGTTGTCCTGCACGCGCATCACTGTGCGGGCCATCGACAGCTCCCGGACGGCGTCTCCTCCCCCGGAGAGCACCTCCAGGGTCACCGCGAGGTTGCCCACGCCGCCGGACTTGTAGGACTCGCGGGCGATGGTGCCGACCGCGCTGCGGGTCTCCTCCTGCGCTGACGCATTGTCCGCCAGGCTCTGCTCGATCTTGGCCTCGTTGGCGTGGGCCACCTCCAGCTCCCCCGCGACCCGCTCCTCGGCTGCCTCTGCGGCGGCCAGGTCGTCCTCGGCGATCGTCAGGTCCAGCTCGGCCTGCTCGACCTTCTCGGTGGTCTCGCGCAGCTTCTTTTCCGCGGCCTGGAGCTCGACGCTCGTCTCGGAGAGCTCGTGCTCCAGCTCCTCCTGCCGCTCCGCGGAGGCCTCCTGCTCTGCTTGCTGCTCCTCCTGTTGGGCCTCCACGTCCTTGATCCGGTCCCGGATGTCATCCAGGCCGAACGCCGGGCTGGCCACCATGAGGCCAGCCATGGCCAGAGCGGCCACGCCAGTCCACCTGCGTCGCGAAATGGTCATCGGTGTGAATCCCTTTCAGACACGGACGTGTCTCCGGAGCGCCAACCAGGACGTCACCACCGCCAGCAGCACGGCGCCGCCGACGAGGATGGGGGTGATGACCCACAGGTCGCGAGGACCGATGAGTCCGATCATGCCGGTCTGACCAGCCAGCAGGTCGGTCAGGAAGCCGCTGATGCCGTATTCGACCATCGCCCAGAGCAGACCGATGGACAGGAGCGCGCCGAGCAGCGTCGCCAGGACCGTCTCGACCAGGAACGGGACGTGGATCGTGAAGGCAGACGCCCCCACAAGACGCATGATGTTGGTCTCGCGCCGCCGACTCCAGGCGGTGAGTCTGATCGTGGTGCTGATCAGCAGGACCGCGCAGAGCACCATCGCGGCGGCCAGGCCGACCGCCGACAGACTGACCGCGTTGAGGAAGGTGAACAGCCGGTCGACGACCTCACGCTGGTCCTCGACGCTCTCCACCCCCGGAGCGCCCTCGAAGGCGCTGGCGACGACCTCATACTTCGTCGGGTCGGTCAACTGCACCCGGAAACTCTCCGGGATCGATTCCTGCGGGATGGAGTCCAGCACCGGGGAGTTGCGGAACTGCTCGCGGAAGCGGTCGTAGGCCTCCTCGTTGGACTCGAACCAGTAGTCCTCGACCAGGCCCTCGAGCCGGTCCAGGTCGCCGGTGAGCTGCTCGCGTTGTGCGTCGGTCACGCCCCCGCCGGCGCAGGAGGCGACGTCGGTCGAGTCCGGTGTGCACAGGAAGATCGAGACCTGGACCTTGTCGTACCAATAGCCCTTGAGGGTGTCGACCTGGCGCTGGGCGAGCAGACCGCTGCCCAGGAAGAACAGCGAGACCATCGTGACGAGCACGACGGCCACGAACATGGAGGTGTTGCGGCGCAGTCCGTTGCCGACCTCGCCGAACAGGAAGCCCAACCTCATGCGAGCCCCTCCTCGACGGCCTCGTATTCACCGTCGGCCTGGTCGCGGACCAGGACCCCGTCGCGCAACTGGACCACGCGCTTGCGGAACCTGTTGACGATGGTCGTGTCGTGCGTGGCCATCACCACGGTCGTGCCGGTCCGGTTGATCCGGTCCAGGATGGCCACGATCTCCTGGCTGGTCTCCGGGTCCAGGTTGCCGGTCGGCTCGTCGGCGAGCAGGATCGGGGGCTTGTTGACCATGGCGCGCGCGATCGCCACGCGCTGCTGCTCACCGCCGGAGAGCTCGTGGGGCAGGCGCTTGCCCTTGTCCTGCAGCCCCACCAACTCGAGGGTCTCGGGGACAATCTGCTTGATGGTGTGCCGCTTGGCGCCGAGCACCTGCAGCACGTAGGCAATGTTCTGATGCACTGTCTTGCCCGACAGCAGCCGGAAGTCCTGGAAAACAGTGCCGACCTGGCGCCGCAGAGCTGGCACCTTGCGGTTCGGCAACCGTGACAGGTCCTTGCCCGCCACCAACACCCGCCCTTGGGTGGCTTCCTTCTCCAGGATGATCAGGCGCATCATTGTCGACTTGCCGGAGCCAGACGCCCCCACCACAAACACGAAGTCACCTCGACCGATCTCGACATCGACGCTCTGCAGGGCCGGCGTGTCGCCCTTCGCATAGCGCATGGTGACGTTCTCGAAGGTGATCATGGCGTGAGGTTTTGCTGCCTTCGTAGTGCGGGACCATCCGGTCAAAGAGCCGCGACCGGTCGGCCACCCTGCGACACGGGGTTGTCTCGGGTAGTTGCCACGTTACGTGTGAGACTGGTGTGAATGCGGTAAATCGGCCGGGTTGGGCGTGGTGTGTCCCCCGAACGGCCCCTTCTCGTGCGATTCTGGGAGCCGTGACACGGGCACCTCACAGGGTGCCGGTCAGCAGGTCGTCGGCCACTCGGGAGGGGCACCATGACGCGAGCGATCACCCGACGATCCGGGAGCGCCCAGACGCCGTCTCGACGGACGGCTCTGCGCGCCGGAGCGGCGTTCGCTGCCGGCGGCGCCCTGGCCCTGCTGGCGGCTGCCCCCAGCCAGGCCGCCTGGCCCACCTTCACCACGGGCGCTGCTGGCGACCACGTGTGGGGCCTGCAACGCTTGCTGGGCGAGCGCGGCTACTGGTGCGGCGCACCGGACGGCTATTTCGGAGGACTCACCGAGCAGGCGGTGTATGCGCTCCAGAAGTCCAACGGCCTGACCCGTGATGCCATCGTGGGCCGCGACAGCCTGCGTGCCCTGGCCAACTGGGCGCTTCCACCGGTGCTCGACAACGGGCCTGGCACCCGCGTCGTGATCGACCTGCAGCGCCAGGTCCTGACCGTGCTCCGCGACGGCGTCCTGCGGCTGACGCTGAACACCTCGACGGGCAACGGTGAGCCGTATGAGTACTACGGGCGCGAGGTCAAGGCCACCACACCGCCCGGTGAGTTCGCGGTCTTCTCGACCTACACCAAGGGCTGGCAGACCGGCCCGCTCGGTGACCTCTATCGGCCGCAATACTTCAACGGCGCCATCGCTGTCCACGGGTCGGACCACATCCCCCCGTGGCCCGACAGCCATGGCTGCGCCCGGGTCTCGGTCGCGGCGATGGACATGCTGTGGGCAGACATCATGACCACCGGCACCCCGGTCCGCGTCGTCTGACCCGCATTTTCATACAGGTCTCGCACGCCCCACCGCATTTTCATACAGGTCTCGCACGCCCCGACCGCCATGTCAGAGCGCTTTCGGCCGCCGGTCACTCCTCGGCGGCGTCGCGCTCCTGGCCACGCTTCCAGCGGATGCCCGCCTCGATGAAGGCGTCGATGTCGCCGTCGAGCACGTGGGACGTGGACCCGACCTCATACTCGGTGCGCAGGTCCTTGACCATCTGATACGGGTGCAGGACATAGGAGCGCATCTGCTCACCCCAGCTGGCCTTGATGTCGCCGGCCATCTCCTTCTTGGCCGCGTCCTCCTCGGCCTTCTTGAGCAGGAGCAGGCGTGACTGCAGCACGCGCAGCGCCGCGGCGCGGTTCTGGATCTGGCTCTTCTCGTTCTGCATGGAGACGACGGTGCCGGTCGGGATGTGCGTCATCCGGACGGCGGAGTCGGTGGTGTTGACCGACTGACCGCCAGGACCCGAGGACCGGAAGACGTCGACCTTGATGTCGGCCTCCGGGATCTCGATCGTGTCGGTGGACTCGATGAGCGGCACCACCTCGACCGCGGCAAAGCTGGTCTGTCGACGGCCCTGGTTGTCGAACGGACTGATCCGGACCAGGCGGTGCGTGCCGGCCTCGACGGCCAGCGTGCCGTAGGCGTAGGGCACCTTGACCTCGAAGGTCGCGGACTTCAGCCCCGCCTCCTCGGCATAGGACGTGTCCAGCACCGCGGTCGGATAGCCCTGCCGCTCGGCCCACCGCAAATACATCCGCATCAGCATCTCGGCGAAGTCAGCAGCGTCCACCCCACCGGCACCGGCGCGGATGGTCACGACCGCCTCACGCTCGTCATACTCGCCGTTGAGCAGTGTGCGGACCTCAAGCTCACCGACGGCCTTCTTGAGCTTGCCGAGCTCGGTCTCAGCCTCGGCGAGCGTCTCCTCATCCGATTCCTCTTGGCCCATCTCGACGAGGGCCTCGAGATCGTCGACCCGAGCCTCCATCCCGGTCACCCGGTCGTGCTCCGACTTCACGCGCGAGAGCTTGCTGGTGACCTGTTGGGCGTGATCGGGGTCGTCCCAGAGGTCGGGCGCCGAGGCCTGAGCCTCCAACTCGCTCATCTGGCGCTCGAGTTTGTCCAGGTCGCTCACATCACGGACCGACTTCACAGTCGTCCGCAGAGCCTTGATCTCGCTGTCGAAGTCCAGTGCCACAAAGAGACAGACTACGCGAGGTGTCCACTGGGAAATGCGGTGCCGTCGATCACGTCCTGCACGGCCGCCCGGAAGTTGGGGCAGGTGGTGATGTCGTGCGCCTGGCACTCGAGCGCGTGCAGGGTCATCGCCCGGGACTGCTCCATGTCCCGCATGCGGCGCTCCAGATCCGCAAGGTGCTCTTCCAAGACCGTATGCCGACCGGCTGACTCTGCGTCCAGCAGCACCCTGATCTGGGCCAGGGTCATGCCGGCGGCCTTGTTGCGCACGATGATCGCCACCCGGGCCAGATCATCGTGCCCAAAGCGGCGCCGCCCACCCGCGTCCCGTTGCGGGCTCAACAGCCCCTGCTCCTCCCAGTAGCGCAGCACGTGCGTGGGCAGGTCAAACCGCTGCGCCAGCTCCCCCACCGACCACGCCGCAAACTTTTCCTCCCGCACTGGACTTGACTTCATGTCTACATGAAGTCACACGCTGGAGACCTTCGCAACCCACCATGAGAGTGAGACTCCGATGAGCACCTCCGCAGCACCACTGACGAGAGCAGCGCACCGCCCCGAGACCGTCGATGTCGTCGTCATCGGCGGTGGCCCGGCCGGGCTCCAGGGCGCCCTGACCCTGGGCCGGATGCACCGCAGGGTGCTGCTGATCGATTCCGGGGAGTATCGCAATGCCGCGGCCGACCACCTGTACAACTTCGCCACCCTCGACGGGGTGCCACCCGAGCACTTCCGCGCACGCGCCCGAGCCGACCTCTCGGCATACGAGACGGTCACCACCATCTCCGCAGTGGTCACGCAGATCGACGGAGCAGTCGGGCAGTGGACGGTCCGGACCGATCAGGGGGCTGCCGTGCACGCGGCGGCCGTCCTCCTGGCCACGGGACTGCGGGACACCCTGCCGGACACGCCCGGGCTGGAGGCGCTGTGGGGTGACGTGGTCGCGCACTGCCCCTACTGCCACGGCCACGAGTTCGCCGGTCAACCCGTCGGGCTCCTCGGTGTCGGCCCCTCGACCCTGCACCTGATCGACCTGATGACACCCGTCGCCTCCACCCTGGTGGTCCTGGCCGACGGCCAGGTGCCGGAGCAGGAGGTGCTGGAGGGTCTGCGAGCCCGCGGTGTCGAGCTGCGCCCGGCGGAGGTCAGTGGGGTGTGCCCCAGCAGTCTCGGGGCGGAGATCTCGCTGGCGGACGGGGACCGCGTGGAGGTTGGGGGCCTGTTCGTCAGCACGACACTGACCCAGTCCACCCCGTTTGCCGAGCAGCTGGGGCTCACCCTGCTGCCGTCGGGGTGTGTCGAGGTGGACGAGTTCGGGCGCACCAGCCTGACCGGCATCTATGCCGCTGGGGACCTGGCCCACCGGGCGAGCCTGCCGATGCCGATGGCTTCGGTGCTGGCAGCTGCCAGCGCCGGGCAGGTCACCGCCTCCGGGATCACGGTCGATCTGGCCTCGGGTGTGCTGTCGGCCGCGGCCCCTGCAGGGCTTGCCGGCTGACCCCGATCTGGTGGATCAGGCGAACTGGACCCTGCGCAGGCGCGTGGTCGGGACGCGGGTCAGCAGCCACTCGACGGCCTGCTGGGCCGACCAGCCCTCGACATAGGTGCGGATCAGTTCACGGGCACCCGCCAGGTCCTGGCCGAGGGTGACCAGGCGCGTCTCGACATAGCCGTCCTTGCGCTCCTGCCCCAGACCGATGTTGGCCATCAGTCCGTTGCACAGACACTTGCGGCCAGCGGTGGCTTCCTCGTCGCCGTCCTTCTTCAGATACATGTGGACGGGCTCGGCGGGGCAGCGATAGCCGACCTCGCCGTCCTCGCGCTCGTAGGGCGTGCGCAGGTAGGACAGGTCGCAGAGTCGGGGCCGCGCCTGATAGGTCTCCTCCTCGCTGGCGGTGTCCTCGAGGCTGGCCACCTTGAACGGGAACCCGGTGGGGCTGGCCAGCGGGTCGTTCTTGACCTCGAGGGTGCCCTCCCGCAGCTCCTCGAGCATCGTGTCGCGGGTGTCGTTGGTGATGCCACTGTCGAGGGAGAGCGCAAACAGGGTGCCGACCTGCACCCCGGCAGCACCGACGGCCAGGGCCTCCTCGACCCGCTCGGGGGTGCCATAGGCTCCGGCGAGCCAGAACGGCAGACCGAGCTCGACCATCTTGGTCAGGTTGGCGTCGTCGCGCGGGCCGTAGATCGGCTCGCCGCGCTCGTCGAGCTGCATCTTGCCGCGCGGCGGCGCACTGTGACCACCGGCCACCGGGCCCTCGACCACGAAGCCGTCGGGGCGGATCTCGGGGTCGCGGCTGAGATAGTTGGCCAGAGCGTCCACCGACACGATGGCCAGGAACTCTGGACGGTGCATGGTGGGCAGCGAGTCGCCGAGCAGGTCAGCGGGGTCGACCTCGATGTGACGCTTGATGCGCCCGCCCAGCACATCGGCGGTGATGCGTCCCGGCCGACCGGCGGAGATCTCGGTGAGCAACCGCGGGATCTCGCGCGGGATGCCCGCGCCCATCAGGACATAGTCGACACCGGCCAGGACCGCACCGAGCAGTGCGGTCGGCGTGGCCATCTGGACCTTCTCGAGGCAGTTGATGCCCACGGCACCGTCGTGCCCCTCCTTGGCGAGCCACACCTCGACGAAGTTGCCCATGACGCCGAGCTCCTGCCCCGCCCGGGCGGTCGACAGAGTCAGCTTGGGGATCGGCTTGTAGGGGGTGCCGCGACGGCGGCCACCAGCAATGAAGTACTTGTCCATGATCCGCGCGGCCATGCCTGCGTCGGGGAAGGCTGCCATCGCCCGCCGCATGTGACCACCCGGGTCACCGTCCTGCAGGCGCCGGGAGAGGACGGCGTCCATCGCTGTGCCAGAGACCACTCCCATCTGGCCGGTCATGGCAACCTCACGGGCTAACTGCCAGGAGGAGACGGCAACGCCCATGCCTCCCTGGATGACGACGGGAAGTGCGGTGGGAGCCACAGGGGCCTCCTCGTGGGTCTGGGGTGCTCGGCTTACGTCACCGTAAGTTTCGCTTGCGTAACCTACGGTAACGTAGCCAAGCCGTTCTGCGCCAACCCGCGGCGCACCCTGCTCAACCCCGACGCTCCCGGGACACGGCCAGGACGGCCATCTCCACGGCATACTCCGGGTCTCTGGCGACGGCCGTCCCGGTCCGCACCCCGCCCTTGACCTCCACGTCCGCAGCGGCGACCGCCTGGATCGCCCGGCCCAGCCGTATGCCGTCCCACCCCTGAGCGGTCCGGCGCGCCTGGTCGACCTGCCAGGGTGCCATGCCCAGGTCTCGGGCCAGGGTCCCCGAGCTCGCCCGCCCGGCGCTGGCCACCTTGCCAACCTGACGCAACTGCATGGCGAGCACCGCGACGATCGGCACCGGGTCCAGTCCCCCGGCCAGGGCGTGCCGCAGCAACCGCAGCGCCTCAGCCGTGTCGCCGCGCAGGGCCGCGTCGGCCACCTTGAACCCGGTCGTCTCGACCTTGTCGCCGTAGTAGGTCTCGACGTCGGTCGTGCGGACCTTGCCGGTGGTGTCCCGGACGAGTTGGGCACAGGCCGTCGCCAACTCGGCGACGTCCTTGCCGACCGCCTGCACCAGGGCGGTGACGGCCTGCTCCTCGATCTGGCGCCGGGCGTCCTTGAACTCCTGCTGGACGAACGAGACCTTGTCGCGGTCGGACTTCACGGCAGGGGCGGTGATCACCCGGCCGGCCTTCTTGAGCACGTCCAAGACCCGCTTGCCGCGGTTGCCGCTCTTGTGCCGGACGATCAGCGTGACGCCCTCGGGAGGGTCGAGTGCCAGGGCGTGCGCGTCCTCGACCAGCGCGTCGTCGGCCTCGTCAAAGTCCTCCACGACGATCGCGGTCCATCCGCCAAAGAGGGAGGGGCTGGCGTGCACGCCAAGCGCGCCGGGCTCGTAGTCGACCGCGGGGAGCTTCACGACGTCGACCTCTGGGTCGTGGGCCCGCAGCGTGGTCAGCACGGTGTCGACAGCGCGCTGGGCGAGGATCTGCTCTGGCCCGGAGATCAGCACCAGGTCGGGGATGTCGGGCTCGCTCACAGCTCCAGCATCCCATCGTCCGCCAGCTCCAGACCGAGCTGGTTGAGCCGCGTGGTGATCGCATCGGGCGGCAGCTGGAGGTGGTCGGCGAGCTCGGGCAGGGCCACACCGGACTCGACACCGTCACGCAGCTCCTCGTCCTGCTCCTGCGTCCAGGCGTGCCCGCCCGTGACGGCAGTGCGAGCGCTGCGGGCCACCGGCGGCGGGTCCGCCACCGGTGCCAGCGCGGAGTCGTTGGCTCCCGCCGTCGAGCCGGTGGTGGCATCCTTCGAGCGCGCGGACTTGCCACCGTTGCCGCCCCGCAGCACCGGCTCGGCAACCGGCAGGGTCTCGGGGGCAATCTGGTCCAGTCGTTTCAGGGCGTCCAGGACCATCTGCCGGTTGCTCGTCGGCCAGAACGGTGGCAACGACTTCTGCAGGAAGCCGGCATAGCGCGCGCTCATCATCCGCGAGTCGAGGAAGGCGACGACCCCGCGGTCCTGGCCGCGGCGCACGAGCCGCCCGGCCCCCTGCGCCAGCTTCAGCGCCGCGTGGGTGGCCGAGACCTGCATGAAGCCGTTGCCGCCCATCCGCGCGATCGCCTCGGACCGGGCCGAGGCCAGCGGGTCGTCGGGACGCGGGAACGGGATGCGGTCGATGATCACCAGCTGGCAGGCCGAGCCGGGCACGTCCACGCCCTGCCACAGCGACATGGTCCCGAACAGACAGGTGGAGGCGTCGCTCGCAAACTGGCGGACCAGGGTGGGTGTCTGGTCGTCGCCCTGACAGAGCACGTTGATGCCGGCATCCTTGAGCCGGGTGCGCATCTCCTCGGTCGCCGCCTCGGCTGCCCGCCGAGAGCTGAACAGACCGAGGGTGCGGCCTCCCGCGGCGCGCACCAGGGCCTCGATCTCGTCGAAGACCTTCTCGGAGGTGCCGTCGCGGCCGGGTGGTGGCAGGTTCTTGGCGACATAGGCGATGGCCTGCTGCTTGTAGTCGAAGGGGCTGCCGACGTCCAGGCCCTTCCACGCCGGGCCACCGCGTCCGGTCAGGCCCAGCGTGCCGCCCACGGAGTCAAAGGTGCCGCCCAGCTCGAGGGTCGCCGACGTCAGCACCACCGTGCGGTCGGCAAACAGCTTGTCCCGCAGCAGCATCGCCACACTCATCGGCGCCACCCGCAACACCGCCCCGCGCATCCGGTCCTGGGTGACCCAGGCGACGTCGAGCTCGCGCTCCTCCAGGACCCGGCCGGCCGTGTCAAAGATCTCGTCGACGGCGACGCGCGCGACCTGCCGGGCGCCGTCGGCCTCCTCCTTGCCAGAGGGCTTGAGCTCGGACTGCAGAGCCCGGGCCGTGTCCCGCACCGAGGTGAGCGCCAGCACCAAACGGTCGGGCAGACCAGTCATCCGGCCCTCGGGCAGCTCGTCCAGCACAGTCTGCATCCGGGTCGCGGCCTCGTTGAGCTCGGCCGTCTCCCCCATGCGAGCAGCGCGCTTGGCCGCGGCCGCGATGGTGCCGGAGGTGAGCTCGTCGGTGATCGTGGACGTGACCCGGTCGACCAGCTCGTGACCCTCGTCAATGATCAGCAGGTCGTGGTCGGGCAGCATCTGGCGACCCTCGAAGGCGTCGATGGCCATGAACGAGTGGTTGGTGACGATGACGTCGACCTGGTGCGCGGCGGCACGCGACAGCTCGACGAAGCACTCCCCCACCTGGGGGCAGCTCTGTCCGAGGCACTCCCGGGCGGAGACCGAGACCTGTCGCCAGGCGCGGTTGCTGACACCCGGCACCAGCTCGTCGCGGTCGCCGGACTCGGTCAGCTCCGACCACTCCCGCAGCCGGAGCACCTCCTCGCCGAGGCGGGAGCGCTCCTTGTCGACCTGCCCGACGGACATCAGGGTGTCCTCGTCCTCGTCGGGGAAGCCACCGCCGAGCTTGTGCTGGCACAGATAGTTGGCCCGCCCCTTGACCAGCGCGAACGTCGGCCGCCGGCCCACGACGGATTGCAGGGCCTCGGCAATGCGCGGCAGGTCACGGTCGATGATCTGGGCCTGCAGCGCGAGGGTGGCCGTGGCCACGACGACCGGCTTGCCCGTCGCCATGCCGTGCGCGATCGCGGGGACCAGATAGGCCAGCGACTTGCCGGTGCCGGTCCCCGCCTGCACGAGCAGGTGCTCCTCGCGCTCCACCGCGTCCCGCACGGCGTGGGCCATCTGGACCTGCCCAGGCCGCTCGGTGCCACCGACCCCCTGGACCGCCGCGTGCAGGAGGGCATCAAGGTCGGCAGGCATGACCCCAGAGTATGCCGAGGGGCCGACAGCGGCGGCCCCACCAGGGCGGCCTGTGGACAAGTTCGCGCCTGTGGACAACTTCTGCGCCGTCGGGCACCACTGTGGTCTGCTGCGGGCATGCGTCACTCCACACTGCTGACCGTTCTGCCGTGCGTGGCCCTGGCGATCACCGCCTGTCAGGGCGGGGAGGTCGAGTCCTCGCAGAACGGCACCCCCACGAGCCTCACGTCCAGTGGCCCGCCACCCCCACCCGATGGCGAGGCGTCGTCAAGCACGGCCCCAGGCGACACGGTGACATCGTCCGCGGCACCAGGCGAGGCATCGGCGGTCACCTCGGAAGCGCAGACTTTGGCAGAGGTCCTCTGGCGCAACGCAGACGTGGTGCCAGCCTCTGACCCGGTGTCGGTTGGCGATGCCCTGGTGCTCTACACCATCGAGGACCAGCGGCTGCAGATCACCGGCGTTGACCCGCAGGACGGTGCGGTGCTGTGGTCAAAGGCAGCGACGGCATCGGTCCGTCCGCGTGGACAGGACCTCAATGTGGAGACGGTCGACGGCCTGGTGGCACATCTCGCCCCCGGCGCAGCGGGTCCAGAGTCCGTCGGGGCACCGTCGCACGTGATCCTGCGTGACCCGGTCACCGGCGAGGACGTGCTCAGCTCGCGCCGGGCCCTGAGCCATGCCGACCTGCCCTCCCCGTGCGCTCACGATGACACCCTGGCCTGCGTCACGGTCCCGGTCGACGAGCAGTGGAGCGTGCAGGCGCTGGCCCCCGACGGAGGATTCGCCACACCTCCGGCAGACGGTGCTGGCGTGCCCGGCTGGACGAGCATTGGACCACTCGGGATCAGCCGGGGAGCCGAGACCGGCACCCAGGTCGGTCGCGTCGCGGACGGCCGACTCGCGTGGGAGATCGACACGACGGAGGCCTTCGGGCCCGGGCAGTCCACCAACACCGGCTGGTCGTTCGACAACTTTGCCGACGACTCGGTCCTGGTGGGCACGATCGGGTTGGGGATCAGCCCGCCAGCCGACGGCGACACCTGGGACATGACGCAGAGTGTTGCGCTGGGTCTGGATGCGGAGACTGGCGAGACCCTGTGGCGAGCACCGGCCACCTCGATCTTCTGTGACACGGACATCACCGGCGCTCCGGATGACCCGCTCCTGGCCTGCCTGTGGAACGAGGGACAGGCCGAGGCCGTCGAGGGTGCGCTCACCTATCAGGACGTCAACATCGATCTCGTGCGGCTCGACCCCCTGACCGGGGATCGACTCTGGCAGGTCACCTTGGGAGCGACCGCTGAGGACGGGGAACCAGCTCGACCCGAGCCACGACTGGTCAGCTCCACGCAGATCGCGGTGGAAGCGGCCGACGGGATGCGGGTCATCGACCTCGAGACGGGCGAGGATCGCCCGGCGACGACAGCGGACCGGCACTGGGTGGAGGACTACGACGTCGTCGACGTCGAGACGCCCGGCATCGGGGACGATGAGGTCATGGTGTCCGGTCGCTATCGACTCCAGGACGGCGCTGGTGACCTCGCGGACGACGCACCGTGGCCGCTGCCCGCCACCATCGGCGTCGAACTGGACGACGGTTCGACCCTTGTCGTGGCCGAGCCGGACGGTCTCACTGCCTACACCGACCCTGTGTCAGGTGGTTGAACCGCGGCAGCAGGTCGCGTCACACCGGCCCCGATGAGCCCCCACTCAGCGATTGGTGATCCCGTCGGGCGCGCAGATGTAGTGGGCGACCATGGCCGTCCAGCCTGTCTGGTGGGAGGCGCCGAGGCCGGTGCCGTTGTCGCCGTTGAAGTATTCGCTGAAGGTCGGGTGCCCGTCCCACAGCGGACCGCTCGGGTGGTGGATCGGGGTGCTGGGCCGCCGTCCGTCCGGGCCGGGCCGGAACAGGGAGACCAGGCGCTGCTCGAGCTCGGTCGCGATCTGGGTCAGCGACCTCCGGTGGCCGGACCCGCTGGGGAACTCCACCTGCAGGTCGATCCCGGCACCGCGGCCATAGATCCGCAGCGCGTCGGTCAGCATCGTGTTCACCGGGAACCAGATCGGTCCGCGCCAGTTGGAGTTGCCGCCGAACATGCCGGAGCGCGACTCGGCGGGCTCGTAGCGCAGCCCGAGGTCGTCGCCGCCCACCCGCACCGTGATGCCGTCCCGGTGCGCCGCGGACAGTGAGCGGATGCCGTGCGGCGCGAGGAACTCCTCCTCGTCGAGCAGATAGCCAACCAGCGAGGTGAGCTGCTCCTGGCTGATCATCGACAGGGTGCGGATCGAGTAGCCGTGAAAGTTGGTGTGCAGCAACGCATCCTGCAACTCAGGACGACGCTCGGTCCATCCCCGCAGGAAGTCGGTGAGGTCGGGCAGCTCCTGCGCCACCCAGTTGGGCAGGATCGCCACCCCCGTCAGCGGCAGCAGCCCGACCATCGAGCGGACCGGCATCCGGTGTGCGGTGCCGTCGGACTCCACGAGGACGTCCTGGAAGAAGCTCGTCTCGGCGTCCCACAGCGAGACGTGGTCGCTGCCGGTGTCCTCCATCGTCTCGGAGATCGCCAGGAAGTGGACCAGGAACTTGGTGGCGACCTCGTCCCAGGCCGGGTCCTCGCGCGCGAGCTCGACCGACATCCGCAGCATCCGCAGGCAGAACATCCCCATCCAGGCCGTCGCGTCGGCCTGCTCGAGGCGCCCACCCCCGGGCAGCTCATCAGAGCGGTCGAAGAGCCCGACGTTGTCCATCCCGAGGAAGCCGCCCTCAAAGATGTTGGAGCCGTCAGCGTCCTTGCGGTTGACCCACCAGGGGAAGTTGAGCAGCATCTTGAGCACGATGCGCTGCAGGAAATCGCGGTCCTGATTGCCGTCGATGCTGTAGACCTGCCACGCCGCCCACGGGTGCACGGGCGGGTTGACGTCGGAGAAGTTCCACTCATAGGCCGGCAACTGACCGTTGGGGTGCATCGCCCACTCGCGGCACATCAGCAGCAGCTGGAACTTGGCAAACGCCGGGTCGACGTGGGCCAGCGGCACGGTGTGGAAGGCCAGGTCCCAGGTGGCAAACCAGGGATACTCCCACTCATCGGGCATCGAGATGACCTCGGCCAGATTGACGTGCTGCCAGTGCACGTTGCGACCGGTGTGCCGATCCAGCCGCTCTGGAGGAGGCGGCGGTTGGGCAGGGTCGCCCGCCAACCACCGGGGCACGTCATAGAGATAGAGCTGCTTGCCCCACTGGAGCCCCGCGAAGGCACGGCGCGCGATGTGCCGGTCCTCCTCGCTCGTCTCCTCCGGGATCACCTCGGCAAAGAACTCGTCAGCCTCACGACGGCGCGTCGCCAGCACCTCGTCGGCGGACTCGAGGACCGGGAGCTGCGGCTCGTGGGTCTGCTGCAGTTCGTGGGACAGCGAGGCGGCCAACCGGAGCCGCACCGTCACGCTCTCCCCCGGGCCGACCTGATCGAACTGCCACCAGAGGGCAGCCTTGGTGCCGGTCGGCTCCGGGTTGCCGGCATCCTCACCGTGGACGATCGACCGGTTGATCGCGTCCTTCGGGTATGCCGTGTGGCCGGCCGGGGCGGCCTCCTCACCATAGAGCGTGGCGAAGTTGGTCTCGTTGTCGCAGAACAGGACTCGCGGCGAGCCGTCAGCGCTCAGACGGACCCGACCCAGCTCGTGGTGACGCGCTTCGAGGACGACCTGCCCCTCGGCATACTCCCCTGCTCCGTCCGCCAGGACGATCTCAGGTCGGTGGTCGTCCAGGCCCCAGGACCAGGTGTTGCGGAACCACAGTTGCGGGACCAGGTGCAGCGGCGCAGCCTCCGGCCCGTGGTTGGTCGCGGTGACCTCCATGACGATGTCGGTGGGCGAGGCCTTGGCGTGCGTCACGACGACGTCAAAGAACCGATTGTCCTGCAGCACACCGGTGTCGGAGAGCTCGAACTCGTCGTCGTCATAGCCGCGGGCGGCGTTGCCGTCGATGAGCTCCTGATAGGGGAACGCCGCCTGCGGATAGCGATAGAGCCACTGGGCATGACTGTGCGTCGGCGTGCCATCCAGCGCCCACCAATACTCCTTGGCGTCCTCGCCGTGGTTGCCCTGCGGGTTGGTCAGGCCGAACAGCCGCTCCTTGAGCCGGTCGTCCCTGCCGTTCCACAGCGCCAGCCCCAGGTTGAGGAAGCCGTCGATGTCACACAGCCCGGCCAGGCCGTCCTCACCCCAGCGGTAGGCCCGCTGGTGGGAGTGATCGAACGGGAAGTGCGCCCAGGCGTCGGCGTCGGCGGAGTAGTCCTCCCGCACCGTGCCCCACTGGCGCGCGGACACATAGGGACCCCACTGCCGCCAGGGAGCGCGGGGATCCTCGGACTCGTTGACTCGCTGCTGCTCGGCATTCACACCGCCGACCCTCCCACAATTTTGATGGAGGTCTCGCCCCCCGCATTTTGATACAGGTCTCGCACACCCAACCCGCCTTTTGATACAGGTCTCGCACACCCAACCCGCCTTTTGATACAGGTCTCGCACACCCCGCCCGCGGTGTGATCGGGGTTTCGTGACCCAGCCCCGCGGCTCAGGCCGAGCGCTGCTGCGGGGACGCCAGGTGCGGGTGGTGCGCCTCGGTGACATCCGGGTGGGCGCGCACGCGGCTCTTCAGGGCGTTGTCGCCATAGACACCGACGATCGGGTTGCTCGCATCCAGGGTGACGCCGGGTGCCCGCGCCGCGAGCTCCTCCGGCAGCGTCAGCTTGGGGAAGACCGCGTCAAGAGCGGGGTTGTGGAAGTAGGGCACCGAGATCCGATCAGTGCCCACCTCTGGGGCCAGCACGCGGTGGTTGGTCGCCTTGAGATAGCCGTCGGTGGCCCACTCGAGCATCTCGCCGATGTTGACGATGAGCGCGCCCTCGATCGGCGGCGCATCCAGCGGCTCCCCGTGCCGCTCGACCTGCAGGCCTGCCTTGCCCGGCTCGACCAGCAGCAGCGTCAGCACGCCGGAGTCGTTGTGCCAGCCCACGCCCTGCTCGGTGCCCCCGTCCACCTTCCCGGGATAGCGCACCACCTTGGTCAGGGTCGCCGGCTTGTCCTGGAACGTGGCGTCGAAGACGTCGCGCGGCTGCCCCAGGGACTCCGCCCACTCGGCGAGCAGGCGCGTGGACACGTCCGCGAGGGTCTCGTTCCACGACTCCACCACCTCCCGCACCCGGGGCAGTGCGGCCGGCCACAGGTTGGGCCCCTGCAGGATCCAGTAGTCCGGCACCTCCGGTCCGGTCGGCACCGCGGGCCGCTCGGGACCGATGTCGATCTGCTCCCGCCAGTCGACCTTGCCCTGCGTGCGTTCTCCGCCGACGCGCGTGTAGCCGCGGTAGTGCGGGCTGAGGACGTTCTCGATCTCGAGCTTGTCGGCCTCGGGCAGCGCGAAGAACTCGCGGGAGACGCTGATGATCTCGCTGGTCAGGCTCGGGTCGATGCCGTGGCCGACGAGATAGAAGAAGCCGTAGTCGTGCGTCGCCTCACGCAGTTGCTCACGGAACTGCGCCGCGGTGGCCGGGTCGTTGGCGAGGGACAGGTCGAGGACAGGCAGGTGGTCAGTCATGGGTTGGGTTCCTTCGGGGTATGCGGAGTGGCTGGGCGGGTGGACAGCTCACCGACGACAGAGGTCGCTGGCGGTGCACCCGAGGTCCACATGCAGTCGGCGCACCAGCGAGACCCGCACCCGAAGAGTTAACACGTGCTAACTGTACTCATCACGTCGCATTAGGTCGCATCTGGGCCTCCGCCCAGGAGGTGTGGCGCGTGGAACCCAACCCACGGCATACGCGTCCCAGCCCCACGGACAAGGGTGACGCCGAGGCGTCCAGTCAGACGGGACTCACGACATGACACAGGTGCTCCTCAGGATGCTGTTCACCCTGCTGCTGACCCTGGGCGTGGGCGGCACCACCGCCAGCCAGGACCCACCACCGGAGGACCCGGGCCGTCCGGCCTGGGCCATCGGGACCCACCTGGCCACGTGGAGCCAGGGCCAGATCCCCGACATCCAGGACAACCCGGAGTTGTCGCTGGGCCCCGTCCTGATCACCACTGACGCCGAGCGCGACCGCCTGCTGAACAGTCAGCCCCTCGGCCCCGACAACGACCTCACGCAGATCGCGGCCGTCGATCTCACGGCCAGTGTCCTCGCCGTGGCTGGCTATCACTCGTGCATGGAGCACGGCGACGTGTGGACCGACGGAGTGGTCGTCTGGTGGGACGCGCAGACCGCAGCGGGCAGCGAGCACATCAGCTGTGCGTGGGCGCCGTTCACGGTCGACGTCACCGAAGTGCCCCGGTCGGCCTTCTCCGACGAGATCGCACTGGTCACGCCGCCCTGGGACCATTAGGACGTCCGGCCAACGACAGGCGTGACTACCGGGCCGCGCTGGCCCTCTGGCCACGCACCGGCCCCAAGATCAGGAAGGCAACGGCGCCGGAGAAGGCACCAACCATCAGCCAGGCCCAGCCAGGAGCCAACGTCGTGGTGACGTCGCCGGGCACGTCGACCAGCTGGCTGACCGTCAGGATCAGCAGCCCGCCGATGCCGACTCCCACGAGCGAGGTGAGCAGCGCCGGTCGCACGCGCAGAAACCACAGGGCGACAGCGGCAACCGGGATCGCCAGGAGCGTCGCCAGCAAGGCTCCGAACGTCTCGCCGAGGCACTGCCCCACGAGGTCACACTCGTCAGTCGTGGGCCGCCACACCAGCCACAGCACACCGGCCAGCACCAGGCCGAGCACTGCGCACAGCGCGATGCTCGAGCTGCCTGGACGAGGGCGCCCCGTTCCCATCCCGATTCTCACCGGGCCACGTTATCGCTCCGGTCGGACTCTCCCCGTGAAGGCGCGAGCGGCGGTCCTATCTTCCCCAAGAACTGGTCAGACGGCGTAGGACCCCAGGACGCCGTGCAGGTCCTCGGCGACCTTCGCGGTCACCCGCGTGCCGTCGGCCGTGTGCTGCTCGGTCAGCACGTCGCCCTCGGCGTGGAGCCGGCTGACCAGGTCGCCCCGGTCATAGGGCACCAGCACGTCGACCTCGATCTCCGGGCGCGGCAGCCCCGCCTCGACCATCGCGATCAGCGCGTCCACGCCCTGGCCGGTGCGCGCCGAGACGATCGCAACGTCCGGATAGGCCAGCTGGAGCCGGTCGAGCACCTCCGGGTCGGCGAGGTCGGCCTTGTTGACGGCGATGATCTCGCGGATGCCACTGGCGTCGACGTCGGCGAGCACCTCGTGCACGGCCACGATCTGTCCCTCGGGGTCCGGGTGTGCGCCGTCCACCACGTGGAGCAGCAGGTCGGCGTCGGCTGCTTCCTCCAGCGTGGAGCGGAAGGCCTCGACGAGCTGGTGCGGCAGCGAGCGCACGAAGCCGACGGTGTCGGTCAGCGTGTAGGGGTGACCGTCGGCGGTCTCGGCCCGACGCACCGTGGTGTCCAGGGTGGCGAACAACTGGTCCTGCACCAGGACGCCCGCGCCGGTGAGCCGGTTGAGCAGCGAGGACTTGCCGGCGTTGGTGTAGCCGACGATCGCGACGGAGGGCACGTGGTTGACCTTGCGCGAGGCCCGCTTGGTGTCGCGCATGGTCTTCATGCCCTTGATGTCGCGCCGCAGCTTGGAGATGCGCTGGTTGATCCGGCGGCGGTCCAGCTCGATCTTGGTCTCACCGGGGCCACGGGAGCCGATGCCCTCACCGCCGGCAACCCGACCACCGGCCTGACGGGACATCGACTCACCCCAGCCACGCAGGCGCGGCAGAAGATACTGCAACTGGGCCAACTCGACCTGGGCGCGGCCCTCCCGCGACTTGGCGTGCTGGGCGAAGATGTCCAGGATCAGGGCGGTCCGGTCGATGACCTTGACCTTGACGACGTCCTCCAGGGCGCGACGCTGGGACGGGCCGAGCTCGCCGTCGACGACGACGGTGTCGGCGCCCTCGGCGATCACGATGTCGCGCAGCTCCGCTGCCTTGCCCGATCCCAGATAGGTGGCCGGGTCGGGGTTGGTGCGCCGTTGGATCAGGCCCTCGAGCACAGTAGAGCCCGCGGTCTCAGCCAGTGCGGCGAGCTCGCGCAGGGAGTTCTCGGCGTCGGTCTGGGTGCCCTCGGTCCAGATGCCGGCCAGGACAACTCGCTCCAGTCGCAGCTGGCGGTATTCAACCTCGGTGACGTCCTCGAGCTCGGTGGACAGCCCCGCCACGCGGCGCAGTGCCTCGCGCTCCTCGCGATCGAACTGCTCCCCGTCAAAGGACTCCAGGCCCTCGGAATAGGTCGGGTCGGCGGACTCTGCGTTGAGGGCGGCGGCCCGCTGGTCCAGCAGTCGGGCACGCTCCGCGCCGGTGAGGTGGTTCATCTCAGTGTTCGTCATATTCTCCTCAGGATCTCACCGTTCAACACCGATGACCACCGATTTCGTCCCGCCACCACCCTCAGGTCGTGAGATCGGCTGAGCGCCACCGAGTCGTGCGGAAGGTGTAGCGGTCCTCCGTCAGGTGTTCCTCGGCAAACTGCAGGTAGCCCTCCAGTGCCTCGCCGCGACATCGGTCGCCACAGCCAGGACACCCACATGCGCCTCCTGCAGGAAGTGCAACTCCTCGGGCTTGTTCAGCTCAGTCATTCCACGACGCTAGCCTTCGGGTCTGACACTGCCACCTGGCTGTGGAAGGCTCCCCAGGACGACAGGACGAAAGCCCAGGGCAGCACACCACGGGACAGCAGACGGGAGAATCGGGATGTCCCAGGACCACTACTTCACTGCCGAGCCCGCCTCGCCGGCCGAGCTGCGCGAGCGCGAGGTCGAGCTCGCGGGACACACGGTCACCGTGCAGACCGCGGGCGGGATCTTCTCCCCCGACGGCATTGACAAGGGCACCTCCGTGCTGCTCAAGCACGCACCGCGCCCGCCGGAGCAGGGCACCTTCCTCGACCTCGGCTGCGGCTGGGGGCCGATGGCCCTGACGATGGCGCTGCACTCCCCCGCCGCCACGGTCCATGCCGTCGACGTCAACCAGCGCGCCCTGGACCTGGTGCGCCGCAACGCGGCAGCACTCGGGTGCGCCGTGACCGCCGTGACGCCGGACGAGGCCCCCGGCGACACGGCATACGACCTGATCTGGTCCAACCCACCGATCCGGGTCGGCAAGGCCGTGCTGCACGAGATGATGCGCGCCTGGCTCCCCCGCCTCGCGTCCAGCGGTGAGGCCTGGCTGGTGGTGCAGAAGAACCTCGGCGCCGACTCCCTCCTGAAGTGGCTGGCCAACGAGTTCCCGGATCTGGCCGTGGACCGACCCACCACCAGCGGCGGGTTCCGACTCATCCGGGTCGCGCGTCCCTGACCCCGGAGGTCAGCCACACCCCGATGCCGGCGAGCAGGACGCCCAGCCCCTCGGCGACCGCGCTGATCACCTTCGGAGTGGTCCAGAACGGGTCATACATCGAGGGGATCGGCCCGATGGCCGGCACATTGACGTAGGTGTAGAGCAGCACCGGAACGAAAGCGCTCAGCGCGGCCAGACCCGCAACCAGGTAGGCGCCCCGCGAGGGCCGCAACAGCACATAGAGCGCGACCAGCAGCGCCACCACCGCCTGGATCCGGAACAACCACCCGCCACCGATCCCGCCCGGCGCCGCGAGCTGCATCTGCGGCGCCAGGCGGAGGTGGACCACGGCATCGACGAGCAGGGCCAGGACGACCAGTCCCCGCACGACGCGCTCGGTCACGGCACTCACCCCACCGTCAGGACCGACACCATCGCCGGGTGCGGGATGCAGAAGTAGGAGTAGTCGCCCGCCTCGTCCGGCGCGGTGAAGGTGACCGTCTCGCCGGGCCCGACCTCCACATCGAAGAGCCCCTCCTCATCCGAGGTCACGGTGTGGCCGACGTCGTCCTGGTTGGTCACCGTCACCTCGGCGCCGGGCTCGATGGTCCCGGTCGTCTCGTAGTCGAAGTCGACGATGGTGATCAGCGCGGCACCCTCCTCGAGCGTCACCTCGGGCGAGTCCGGCTCGTCGTCACCCGAGCAGCCGGACAGCACGGCAGGGAGTATGCCGAGGGCCAGGACTGCAGCGGCGGCGCGGCGCAGGACGGGCTGGCTGCGGTGGGGTCGGCTGAGGAGGTGGCGCTGGCTGGGAAGGTGTTGGCTCGGGCGCGGGTGGCTCGGGGTCATGCCGGATTGTACGGCGCTGGCCCGTTGGCGGATTGGTCGCGAGGGAAGGACGTCGTGGCCACCACCGCCGCACCGATCGCGTTGAGGACGATCCATGCCGTGATGGTGGCCACCAGGCCCGCCTGGTCGGCAAGCAGCCCGCCCGCGATCCCGCCGACTGGCACGATCCCCATGGTGAGCGTGCGCCGGGTCGCCGAGACTCGCCCCATCAGCTCCGTCGGGGTCAGCTCCGCAGCGATCCCGGCCAGGAGCACGTTGTAGGTCACGATCGCCACGCCCCAGCAGAACGAGCCGGCGAGCAGCCAGGCCGTCGCGCGGTGCGGGTCCAGCAGAGCCGTCAGCGTCAGGGCGGCCACCGGCGCGAGCAGCAGGACTGACCCGCGCAGCACCCGTGGCACGCCCAGGCGGTCGGCGAGCGGGACCGCCACGAGCGATCCGAGCAGCCCGCCGACGCCACCGGCGGAGACCAGCAGGCCGAGCACGGTCGCGCCGAGATCCAACTCTCGCAGCACCAGCACGACCTCGACTGCGGAGTGCACCGCGAGGCCCAGGTTGATCAACATCGACCCGAGGGTGAGCCGCCACAGGGTGCGTCGTTCCCGCAACGTCGACCAGCCGAGCCTGCCCTCCCGCAGGAAGCGGGCGAGCGCCGTCGTGGCCGCCTCCGGCTCCTCCCCCGCGGATCCCGTGGGGTCTTCGTCCGCGGCGACGGTCGGCTGTTCGGGCGCGGCCAGGCGCAACCTGAGGACCACCAGGGCGGCGAACGCGGTGAGCGCGGCGGCCACCGCGAGGGTGGGTCCGGCGCCGGTGAGGGCGACCAGCACGCCGGCGAGCGCGGGCACGACCAGGGAGATCACCGACTCGGCCGACTGCATCCTGGACACCAGGCGGGACACTCCGCTGACGCCCACGGCCCTCGGGGCGATTGCTGTCTGGGTGGTCTCGACCACCACGGCGGCTGTCCCTGCCAGGGTGGCCACCGCATACAGGTGGAGCAGGGTCAGCCCGTCCAGGGACCAGGCCAGGACGAGGCTGGCCAACAGCCCCGCGCGGACCAGGCCGGAGGCGAGCAGCAACCGGACGGTGGGTGAGCGATCGACGAGGACGCCGATGGGGATGCCAAGGACCAGGAAGGCCAGCGTGCCGAGTGCGTTGAGCAAGCCCATCTGGGCTGCCGTCGCACCGAGCACCACGACGGCGAGGACGTCGGTGGCCAGGTCGGCGGTGTTGCGCCCGGCGGCGTCCAGCGCGTTGGACAGGATCAGCGGCCGGCCGGTGGACGGTGCACGCGACGGTGCGGGTTCAGGGTTGCGTGACGGGTCAGGGTGTGACGAGGGGTCAGGGATGTGCGCAGGCATGAGTCACCTCAGGAAGTGTGGAGGAACAGAGCACGTCGACACCGACCCGGCGCAGTCGGTGCGCGGGTCTGGCGGTGTCAGCGGCGACTCAGAGGCTGTCGCTGCGAGCTCTGAAGAACACGTCCCTCTTCCTGGGTCTCACACATTTTCATAGCGGTTTCGCACGCCCGCCCCGCATTTTCATAGCGGTTTCGTACGCGCACCCCGCGACTTCGTAGCGGTTTCGCACATCAGCCTGCGATGCACGCACAGAGCACTGTAGCCGCTGGGCGGGGAACCTCAACTGGTTGCTGCCGTGACTACGCGCGCGTCCGGCCCGAGGATGTCCGGGATGCCGAGCCCGAGGTGCTCAAGAGGGGCAATCCCCTTCGAAGGGAGCGGGCTGTTCTACGGTTCGAGGCGTCGAGCCCAGAACTCGGTAAGGAGGCCGGGTCGTCCGTTGTCGAAGTCGGCGAGGGCCGACCGGTACCGCTCGAACGCTGGAGTTCCTCGTTCGACCGCGACCTCGAGGGACGGCCAGTCGAGCCGGACGAGCAGCTCGCTCAGGAGTGCGCGGATGGTGCGCCCGTTGAAGTCCGCGAACGGGTGGATGCGCAGGAACTCACCTTCGGCATAGGTGAGCAGTTCCATCTGCAGGTCGAGTGTGTGTGCGTGGGCCAGGCGGGTCTGCACGTTATCCGCGTATTCGCGCATCAGTATCGGGACAAGGAAGTGCTCGGGCGGGATGTGGTTGCCGATCTGCACCAGCTCGCGTCGCCACTGGCCCGCGATGTCCGGGATGAGGCCGCCGATGATCTCCTGATGGAAGTGGCGGATCAGCTCGTCGGTGTAGGGCTGCTCCTGGAACTCGCCCCGGCCGACGCGTGCAAGCAACGAAACCAGGTGGGGTGCGATCGCGTCGGCGAGCTGCGCATAGGTGAGTTCGCCATGGGTGGTGGCGAACTGACGGGTCAGACTCGCGTCTGCTTCGCCTGCTGGATCCACGCTTCCGAGACCGGTTCGTTTTCCATGGCCATGCTGGCCGCCACACGATCAATGACCACGGCAAGGCGCGCTTCGCGCTTCTGCTTGTCGCTGAGCGCACGCCAGCGAGCCAGCGACTCCGCCGCCGGCTGCGTGATCTGAACCGTGGTGCTCATAGTCCCTACAGTCTACTCGGCGTGACTGGTGCCTGAGCTGTGGCCGGCGCGAGACACCACCTGCAGTGCCTGCTCGAGCAGGTCGTCGCTGTCGTGCGGCAGCCAGGTGATGCGGGGGTCGGGACGGAACCAGGACTCCTGCCTGCGCACCAGCCGTTGCGTGGCAGTGACCGTGTCCTCCCGAGCACTGTCCTCCCCGGTCCTGCCGTCGAGCAGCGCGAGCACCTGGGCATAGCCAATCGCGCGCGAGGCGGTCCGCCCACTGCGCAGACCGAGAGCCTCCAGGGACCGCACCTCCTCAACCAGCCCCTGCTCCCACATGCGATCCACCCGGCGGGCGATCCGCTCATCGAGCACCGAGCGCTCGGCCGACAGTCCGATCTGGACGGTTGCCTCGGCATACTCCCGGCGGGGCAGGGTCGCGCTGAACGGGCGCCCGGTCAGCTCGATCACCTCCAGTGCCCGCACGATCCGGCGGCCGTTGCGGGGCTCGATCCGCGCCCCCGCCTCCGGGTCGATCGCGCTCAGGTGCGCATGGAGCTCCGCGACCCCGACCCGCTCCAGCTCGGTGTCCCACCGGGCCCGGACCTGGGGGTCGGTCGGTGGGATCTCGAGCAGGTCCACGAGTGCTCGGACATAGAGCCCGGACCCGCCGACCACGACCGGCACCCGCCCACGGTCACGGATCGCGGCGAGATCGGCTCGTGCGGCGCTCTGGTAGGCCGCAACACTCGCCTCCTGTGTGATGTCCAGAACGTCGAGTTGGTGGTGGGCGATCCCCTCACGCTCGGCCGGCGTGAGCTTGGCGGTGCCGATGTCCATCCCGCGATAGAGCTGGGAGGCGTCGGCGTTGATGACCTCACCACCCAGGCGCTGTGCCAGGGCCACGCCGAGATCGGACTTGCCCGTGGCGGTCGCCCCGACGACGGCGACCACAGGCAGACGATCACGGGTGTGGGTGGGCACGGCGGCAGTGTGACACGTATGCCGTGTGGTCCGGGAGGGGAGGGAGGTGACCCGACCCTGCGGGGCGAGTGGCGACATACTGGTGGGCATGAGTGGTCCCCCTCTGGAACTGCACGTGGTCGCCGACTCGACCGGTGACACCGCCGCCCGCGTGGCCCGCGCCTCCGCCGCGCAGTACGCGACCTACGACGTCCGGATCATCCGGCACCCGCGGATCACCTCCGCCGAGGGGTTGCGCGCGGTGATCCGCAACCTGGACCCGACGCGCCACCGGATGGCCGTCTTCTCCACCGTGGTCGATGACGAACTGCGCGCGCTGGTCGCCCAGTTGTGCGCCGAGCGCGGCATCCCCCACGCCGACCTGCTCGATCCGGCACTGAGCGCGCTGCAGGCCGCCACCGGCTCAGCACCCGAGCGCGTGATCCGCCCGGTCGGGGTCGGTGAGGACTATTTCAAGCGGATCCAGGCGATGGAGTTTGCGATCGCCAACGATGACGGACACCTGACGCACCCGCTCACCCAGGCCGACATCGTCCTGATCGGGGTCTCCCGGTCCGGCAAGACACCGCTGTCGATGTATCTGGGTTATCTCGGCTATCGAACCTCCAACATCCCCCTGGTGCGCGGCATCAACCCGCCTGACCAGTTGTTCCAGGTCGATCGCTGGAAGATCGTCGGACTGACCCTGGACCCGGAGCGGCTCAAGGAGATCCGGCAGAAGCGGGTCCGCGCCCTCGGTGGCCACCGACAGGGCGACGGCTACACCGAGCTGGTCGGGATCTATGACGAGCTCGACGAGGTCGGCGCGATCCAGCGCAAGCTGGGCTGCCCGGTCATCGACACCACCGCCCTGGCCCTCGAGGAGGCCGCCGGGCGGGTGATCGAGATCGTCGAGCGTCGGCGTGAGGCCGCAACGGGCAGTTGACCACCACGCGGACGGGGCCGGAGCCGTGAGGGCACTGTCAGGAAACTCACGTCCCCTCTGCGCCCGGGGCGGCGCTGGTGCCAGTAGTCTGCCCACGTGGGTCGGTGCGGGCCGTCCCAGAGCACACGACGTCACCGAGGAGACGCCCTGATATGAGCCCAATGTCGAGTTCAGAGTCGAGTTCAGCCGACCAGACCACCCGATACCTCTACGACCTCGCCGACGGCGATGCGTCGATGAAGGCCCTGCTCGGCGGGAAGGGGGCCAACGTCGCCGAGATGCTGCGGCTCGGTGTCCCGGTCCCCGACGGGTTCACCATCACCACCGACGCCTCCATCGACTCGATGAACGCCGGCGGCCAGTGGCCCGCGAGCTTGTGGGACGAGACGCAGGAGGCGCTGGCGCGGCTCGAGGAGCGCACCGGCCGCACGCTGGGGTCTGCGGAGCGTCCGCTGCTGGTCTCGGTCCGCTCCGGGGCCGTGGTCTCGATGCCCGGCATGATGGACACCATCCTCAACCTCGGGATCGGGGACGACACCGTCGAGGCCCTCGGCGCCGAGTCGGACAA
The DNA here is from genome assembly GCF_023923225.1 of Ornithinimicrobium faecis. Taxonomy (GTDB): domain Bacteria; phylum Actinomycetota; class Actinomycetes; order Actinomycetales; family Dermatophilaceae; genus Ornithinicoccus; species Ornithinicoccus faecis. The sequence continues at coordinate 2,949,584 of NZ_CP099489.1, forward strand.
CCCGCGGTTCGCGTGGGACTCCTATCGCCGGTTCATCCAGATGTATGGCGAGGTCGTCGAGGGCGTCCCCGCTCACGCCTTTGAGGACGAGCTCACCGCCCTCAAGCGCACCCGCGCCGTCGAGCAGGACACCGACCTGTCCATCGACGACCTCAAGGAGCTCGTCGAGAAGTTCAAGGGCGTCGCCCGCGAGCACATGGGCGCCGAGTTCCCCACCGACCCGCGCGAGCAGCTGGAGCGCGCCATCGACGCTGTCTTCCGCTCGTGGATGAACCCGCGCGCTGGCGTCTATCGCAAGGCTCACGGCATCTCTGACTCGCTGGGCACCGCCGTCAATGTGATGCAGATGGTCTTCGGCAACCGGGGTGAGACGTCCGCCACGGGTGTCTGCTTCACCCGCAACCCCTCCACCGGCGCCCAGGAGCTCTATGGCGAGTTCCTGGTCAACGCCCAGGGCGAGGACGTCGTCGCGGGCATCCGCACCCCGCGTCCGCTCGCCGAGATGGAGACCGTGCTGCCCGAGGCCTATGGCCAGCTGCTCGACACCATGAAGCGCCTCGAGGGGCACTACGGCGACATGCAGGACATCGAGTTCACGGTGGAGGAGGGCACCCTCTATCTGCTCCAGACCCGCAACGGCAAGCGCACGGCACCGGCCGCCTTCAAGGTGGCCCGCGACCTGGTCGAGGAGGGCGTGATCACCCGCGAGCAGGCCCTGCGCCGCATCGAGGCGGGGCAGCTCGATCAGCTCCTGCACCCCGCCATCGACCCGGAGCACGGCCAGACCCCCATCACCAAGGGCCTGAACGCCTCCCCCGGCGCGGCCGTCGGTGAGATCGTCTTCGACTCGGACACCGCTGAGGCCCGCGGCAAGGCCGGCGAGGCCGTCATCCTGGTCCGCTGGGAGACCACCCCCGACGACATCGCTGGCACCATCGCCGCCCAGGGCGTGCTGACCGCCCACGGCGGCATGACCTCGCACGCCGCAGTGGTCGCGCGAGGGATGGGCAAGCCCTGTGTCGCCGGCGCCTCCGCCGCCAAGATCGACGCTGCGGCCAAGCAGGTCACCATCGGTGACACCGTGCTGCACGAGGGCGACACCATCACCCTGGATGGCTCCACCGGTGAGGTCTATGCCGGAGCACTGGAGCTGGTCCCGCCGCAAGTCAACGAGGACTTCTCGGCAGTCGTCGGCTGGGCCGACGAGGTGCGCCGGATGGACGTGCGCGCCAACGCCGACAACGGCGAGGACGCCGCCCGCGCCCGCGAGTTCGGAGCCCAGGGCATCGGCCTGTGCCGCACCGAGCACATGTTCATGGCCGAGGACCGACTGCCTGCCGTCCGCGAGATGATCCTCGCCGACGACGAGGAGGCCCGCGCCGCTGCACTGGAGAAGATCCTGCCCATGCAGCAGGCCGACTTCGAGGCGATCTTTGAGGCGATGAGCGGCCTGCCGGTCACCATCCGCCTGCTCGACCCGCCGCTGCACGAGTTCCTGCCCGACCTGGTCGAGCAGGCGCTGCTCGTGCAGCGTCTGGAGCTGCAGGGCGGCACCGAGGAGGAGCTGCGCGAGGCACGACTGCTGCTGGCCCAGATCAAGAAGCTCACCGAGATGAACCCGATGCTCGGCACCCGTGGTGTCCGCCTGGCCCTGCTCTATCCGCAGATCCCGGTCATGCAGGTGCGGGCCATCGCCCGCGCGGCCTTCGCGGTGCGCGAGCGCGGCGGTGAGCCGATCGTGGAGATCATGGTCCCGCTGGTCGCCTTCGCCGAGGAGCTGCGCCGCATGCGCCAGATCATCGAGGAGACGCTCGCCGAGGAGTTCGAGTCCAGCGGTCAGCAGTTCGACTACACGATCGGCACCATGATCGAGCTGCCGCGCGCTGCCGTCGTCGCCGACCAGATCGCCGAGCACGCCGACTTCTTCTCCTTCGGCACCAACGACCTGACCCAGACCGGCATCGGCATCTCCCGCGATGACGCCGAGGGCTCGTTCCTGTCGCCCTATGTCGATGACGACATCGTCCCGGACAACCCGTTTGCCTCGATCGACGTCGACGGCGTCGGCGGTCTCGTCCGCCTGGGCTCCGAGGGCGGGCGCCGCACCAAGGCCGACCTCAAGCTCGGCGTCTGTGGTGAGCACGGTGGCGACCCCGCCTCGATCTCGCTGTTCGAGTCGATCGGCCTGGACTATGTGTCCTGCTCGCCCTTCCGGGTGCCGATCGCGCGCTTCTCCGCAGCACGCGCCGTGCTCGACGCGCAGGAAAACTGAGCGCGCCGTTCTGACCACGAACGGGCGCCCCTCCACGTGGCGACAGCACACGTGACGGCTGCACAGCGGGCTGCCGAGCTCACCGAGCTCGGCGGCTTTGCCGTGTTCGCGACCGACCACGACGGGCTGCTGCCGCTGGCCACCGCCCTGGAGGCCGGACACCTGGCCACCCGGTTCGCCGCGACCCGCTCGGGGCTGGCCACCGGCACGGGGCTGCCGGTGGAGCAGGTGCAGCACAGGACGGCGGTCTCAGCCGCGCAGGTGGGGCTGGTCTCCCGGCTCTGGTCAATCGCGCTGGCGTCGGTCGCGCTGCACGAGTGGGTGCCAGCGTTGACCCGTGATCAGGTGTGGATCGACGCGAGTCACCGCAACCCCTCCCCCCTGGCCATCAGCGACCCCGAGGCCGGTCTGCCCGTGGACGGGACCACCAGCGCGGTCACCGCGATCGAGGAGCTTGTCGTCCACGGTGGCGTCGCGGCCATCACTGATGCCTGCCAGGAACACGGCTCCACGTCGGCCAGGGTCCTGGTCAGCAACGCCGCGTCGAGCCTGGTGGCGGCCGCCCGAGTGATCGGCAGCAAGGTGCCCCACCGTGCCGTGCACCTCGACGAGGTGGCGCGGTCACTGCTGGAGCGCCCGTGGTTGGCCGCTGGCGGGGCCTATCGCGACACGGCGGAGTTCAAACGCACCGGCTGCTGCCTCTATTACCGGCTGCCCGGGCACGGCCTGTGTCCCGACTGCGTCCTGGTGCGCCCCGGTCACAGCGCCGACGCCCATCACTGAACGACAGCGCCCACGTCAGGTCCGCAGGTCGTGATGCGGCACCGCTGAACAGCGTGACTTACGCTGCCCCCGTGTCCAAGAAGCACCACGGCGGCGCCCCAAAGAACACGGCCGGTCGCAAGCCCAAGAAGAAGTGCTGCGTCAGCAAGCCCAGGTGCACTCGCTGTCCCCTGCGCATGCTCGCCGAGGGCACGCTCCCCGACGGTTACACCGTCAAGAAGCGCAGGCTCGTCACGCTGGATGGTGGCAAGAAGGCCCACGAGAGCAAGGGCAAGAACACGTCCAAGGCCAAACACAAGGACAAGCGCAAGCACAAGAGCAAGGGCAAGGACAAGCAGGCCGCCTGATCAGCGCGGCAGCACAGCGCCGGTGCGCGCCTCCTGGTCGTAGGTGTAGACCTCCTGGCCCTCGATCCACACGCGCAGCGCGCGGGACTGCAGGTCAATCGGGTCACCGGACCAGAGCACGAGGTCGGCGTCCTTGCCCACGGCCAGCGAGCCCACCCGGTCCGCGACGCCCATCACCTCGGCCGGGTTGATGGTCACGGCCCGCAGCGCGGCGGCGCGGTCCATCCCCTCCTTGACGGCGAGGGCCGCCTGGGTGATCAGGTGGTCGATGGGGACGACCGGGTGGTCGGTGATGATCGAGACCTTGACGCCGGCGCGGTCCAGGATGCCCGGTGCTGCGGCCGTGCGCTCACGCACCTCGACCTTGGAGCGGCTGACGATCATCGGGCCGTAGAGGACCGGGATGCCCTTCTCGGCGACCAGGTCGGCCACCAGATAGCTCTCGGTGCCGTGGTCCAGCACCAACTCATAGCCGAACTCCTCGGCGATCCGGATCGCCGTGGCAATGTCGTCGGCGCGGTGGCAGTGCTGCCGCCACGGGATCTCCCGGTTGAGCACCTGGACCAGAGCCTGGTTGACCAGGTGACCCTCGGCATACTCCCCGTCCTGGGTGCTCTTGTTGGTCTTCTCCAGATAGTTGCGCGCCTCGGTGAAGGCCTTGCGCACGACGAGGGCGACACCGAGCCGGGTGGACGGGGTCTTCTTCTGCTCGCCATAGACCCGCTTGGGGTTCTCTCCCAGGGCGGCCTTCAGGCCGGACGGGCTGCGCAGCACCATCTCGTCGACGACGCGCCCATAGGTCTTCAGGGCGACCGTCAGGCCACCGATCGGGTTGCCCGAGCCAGGGTTGACGTTCACCGAGGTGATGCCGCCGCCCAGCGCGTCGTCGAAGCCGATCTCCCGCGGGTTGATGCCGTCCAGGGCTCGGGCCGCAGCCATGACCGGGTCAGTCATCTCGTTCGTGTCCTGGCCCGCCCAGCCCTCGCCCTCCTCCCACACCCCGAGGTGGACGTGGGCGTCGATCAACCCCGGCAGCACCCACTGGCCACCGGCATCGACGACGTCGGCACCATCCGGGGCCGAGACGTCAGCGCCGAGCGCGGTGATCTTCCCGTCCTCGACGATGACGGTGCCGTCGAAGGGGTCACCCTCCACCGGGACGACGTGGGCGTTGGTGATGGCCAGGGTCATGACAGGTCCTCCTGAGGGCCGGGAACGGCGAGCGTGGAGCGGCCCCGCAGGGGGCCGGACAGCACCGACGTATGCCGTCGGGCCGCCTCCAGAGTAGGGCGCACCAGAGCGGTCGGTCACCGAGGGTCGCCACGACGGGTGCAGCGCGCCGAGCTGGGCAGGAGCAGGTCACTGAGCCAGACACGGGCGGCTCACCGAGCCTGGCAGGAGGGACGCACCGATCCGGACGGGGCCGGTCTGTGGCTGATGTGACTCATCACTCAGTGTTCGCCAGGAGTTTCTGGTCCGTTGCTCTTGTGCGCGGTTCAACTACCTGTGAGGATAGGAACACTGTGCTCGGCGCGTGCGTTGGCATGGGAAGAACGACCAGGACACAAAGTGGTGGCCTGCGGCGTGAGCGGAGCCGTGGTGAGCACGGTTCTGTCAAGATTCACGCTACACCAGACATGGGGTGTCCCTGACCACGGGGGCACCTGGACACCACCTCGGGCACCCAGACACAACGGCCCGGGAGATGAACGAGGAGCACCTAGATGGACTGGCGCAATCGCGCTGCCTGCCTGGACGAGGACCCGGAGTTGTTCTTTCCGATTGGCAACACCGGACCCGCCCTGCAGCAGATCGAGGAGGCCAAGGCCGTCTGCCGTCGTTGCCCGGTGATGGACACCTGCCTGAAGTGGGCGCTGGAGTCCGGACAGGACGCTGGCGTGTGGGGTGGCCTCTCCGAGGATGAGCGCCGCGCCCTCAAGCGCCGCAAGGCCCGCGCACGCCGCGCAGGCTGAGTCACGTCAGACGCGCCTGTCAGCCTTCCGTTGACAGACCACGGAGCCGCACGACGAACCGCACGACGGTTCCGTGCGGTTCTTGTGTCTCCCAGTGGATCTCGCCGCGCAGATCACTGATCAGGGACTGCACGATCTGCATCCCCAGGCCCGTGCCGGGCTGGTGACCCTCGGGCAGCCCCCGGCCGTCGTCAGCGACCGTGACCGTGAGCAGATCACCGCCGGGCGCCGCGGTCGGTTCTCCCGTCTGGCCCGAGGCAGCACGGGCCGCCTCGACCACGACGGTCCCTGCGGGAGCACCGTCGGTGGTCGGCGTGCTGGTGTCGAAGGCGTGCTCCACGGCGTTGTGCACCAGCTCAGCCAAAATCATCGCCAGCGGTGTGGCGTCCTCGGCGCGAATGCGCCCGAACGACCCCCGGTGCTCGGTGGCCACCCGCGCGCCCCCCTGCGAGGCGACCTCGACCGTGGCCCGGGCCATCCGCACGGCGATCTCGTCGAAGAGCACGGTCTCGTCGAATCCGTGGCTGAGGGTGTCGTGCACCAACGCAACCGTGGACACGCGCCGGCCGGCCTCCTGCAGGGCCGCCCGCGCGCCCGGATCGTCCAGGCGGCGAGACTGCAGCCGCAACAGGGCCGAGACGGTCTGCAGGTTGTTCTTGACGCGGTGGTGGATCTCCCGGATGGTCGCGTCCTTGGTCATCAACTCCCGCTCCCGGCGGCGGAGCTCGCTGACGTCGCGCAGCAGGATCATCGAGCCATAGCGGGCCCCGTGGTCCAGCAGAGGGACAGCCCGCAGCGTCAGGTTGCTGCGGACCGTCTCGATCTCGGTGCCCCAGGGTGCCCGCCCGGTGAGGACCAGGGGCATCGTCTCGTCGAGGGTCACCCCCGTGGGGAGACGGGCCGTCACGATCTCGGACAGGTCCGCTCCCGCGACCTGGTCGGTGTGTCCCAGGCGTCGCAGAGCAGAGATGGCGTTCGGAGACGCATACTCGATCATGCCCTCGGCCCCCAGCCGCAGGACACCGTCACCCACCCGCGGTGTCCCCCGGCCGACACCGGCGGGAGCCATCTCGCTGGGGAAGGCTCCCTGGCCGATCATCCGCAACAGCGACTGCGCGAGCTGCAGGTAGTTGACCTCCAGGCCGCCCTGCTGGCGCATGTTGTGCAGATCGGTGTGCCGCACCAGGACACCGACGGCGCGTCCGGCTCGGACAACCGGGACATACTGCTCATGGACAAACTCGGCCTGCGGTGGGTCCAGGAGACGCATCGTGCGCAGCACGGTGTCCAGGACGTCGCGGCGGCCTGGCTCGGGGGCATTGCCGACGACGTCATCGTTGTAGAAGTTGGGGCCCGTCGTCGGACGCGCGTGAGCCACCAGGACCCAGTCGTCACCGCTGCCGCCGGCCGGCACCCAGAGGGTCAGGTCCGAGAAGGACAGGTCGGCCACCATCTGCCAGTCACCGACCAGCCGGTGCAGCCACTCCGCGTCAGCGCGCGGAAGTGCGACCTGCTGGCCCAGGACCTCACGAAGTGTCGGCACGGGCGCAGACTAACCCGCGGACCCGGCCACCGAGCATCCGGGGCCGGGTCCACGCTGAGTCCGGGTGAGTCGTCGGCTCCGTGACCTGCGCGTGGTCAGTTGCTGCTGCCCTGGCGCACCAGACCACGCAGCGCTCGCAGCGCGACCGACAATGGGCCCATGCCGGGCGCCTCGAGCCGGTCGACGTTGCTCAGCACCTGCCGGACACGGGTCAGCGCCTCGGAGTTGGCGTCGCTCCACGCCGCGAGCACATCGCCATCCTGGCCAGCGCTCTCGGAGCTGCTCAGGACCGTGCGGGTCAGGGCCTTCAGCACGCCATAGAGATCGTCGCGCATCGCACCTCGGGCCAGACTGTCCCAGCGGTCCTGCCGGGGCAGCTCCCCGACCCAGTTGAGGAGGGCGTCGATGCGGAACCGCTCGGAGACCGCAAAGTAGTGCGCCGCCGTCTCCTCCAGGGACCGACCGGTCTCCTCGGCAAGCTCCACGATGTCGAGCACGGAGAAGGAGTCCAGCAACCCGGCATACCAGAGCGCCAGGTCCTCGGGGACTCCGTTGCTGCGGGCCTCCTCCGCCTGCTGCTCGAAGCGCTCCCGCTCCGCCGCCTGCAGGTGCCCACCCAGCTGCGTGCGCAGCGTGCGCACCGGCTCGGTGAACCGGGCGATCTCGTGGTCCAGCTGCCCCGTGAGGGACTGGTTGTTGAGGAACCACCGCACGCTGCGGTCCATCAGCCGCCGGAACTCCAGATAGAGCTTGGTCTGCAGCTGCGTCGACACCTGGTTGTCCAGCGCCTCGACAGCCTCCATGAACCCGCTCATGTCGAAGACCTCGCGGCACACGACAAAGGCGCGCGCGATCTGCGGCACCGTGGCGCCGGTCTCCTCGGTGCACCGGAACGCAAACGTGATGCCGCCCCGGTTGACCATGGCGTTGGCCAGGTCGTTGACGATGATCTGGCGCCGCAGCGGGTGCTCCCCCAGGCCGTCCCCGAGCCGCTCGCGCAGCGGGGCCGGGAAGTAGTCCCGCAGGGCATCCTCGAAGAACGGGAAGTCCGGCAGGTCGGACTCGGTCAGCTCGGCCTTCAGGTTGAGCTTGGAGTAGGCGACGAGCACGGAGAACTCCGGCGAGGTCAGACCGGTGCCGTTGCTCTCGTGCGTCTGCATCCCCCGGTCGTCCGGGAGGAACTCGAGGTCACGGTCGAGACCGGCGTGCTCGGCCAGGTGGTCCATCAGGCGCCGGTGCACCGGCGCCATCACACCGTCCTGGTCGCGGGAGTTGCCGATCAGGACGTTCTGCTCGTAGTTGGTCCGCAGCACCGTCGCGGCCACCTCGTCGGTCATCGAGGCGAGGAGCTCGTCACGCTGCTCCAGTGACAGGTCACCGGCAGCGACTACGGGGGCGAGGGCGATCTTGATGTTGACCTCGTGGTCGGAGGTGTCCACACCGGCGGAGTTGTCGATCGCATCGGTGTTGATGTGCACCCCGGCCAGAGCCGCCTCGATGCGGCCGCGCTGACTGAAGCCGAGGTTGCCGCCCTCTCCCACGACCTTGACCCGCAGGTCTCCGCCGTTGATCCGGATGGCGTCGTTGGCCCGGTCGCCGATCTCTGAGTGGGTCTCCTGCTCGGACTTCACGTAGGTGCCGATGCCGCCGTTCCAGAGCAGGTCGACCGGCGCCTTGAGCACGGCGGAGAGCAACTCGTTGGGCGTCAGCGAGGTGGTGCCCTCCGGCAGCCCCAGGGCCTCGCGCACCTGGCTGCTGATCGGGATCGCCTTGGCCGACCGGGGATAGACCCCGCCACCCTCACTGATCAGCGAGGTGTCGTAGTCGGCCCAGCTGGATCCGGGCAGGTCGAAGAGCCGCTGCCGCTCGGGGTGAGAGGTCGCGGCCTCCGGGGTGGGGTCGAGGAAGACGTGCCGGTGGTCAAACGCAGCCACCAGACGGATGTGCTCGGACAGCAGCATGCCGTTGCCGAAGACGTCACCGCTCATGTCGCCGATGCCGACCGCAGTGAAGTCCTGCGACTGGGTGTCGTGGCCCAGCTCGCGGAAGTGCCGCTTGACCGACTCCCAGGCGCCGCGGGCGGTGATCCCCATGCCCTTGTGGTCATAGCCTGCGGACCCGCCGGAGGCGAAGGCGTCGTCCAGCCAGAAGCCATACTCCCGGGAGACCCCGTTGGCGATGTCGCTGAACTTGGCGGTGCCCTTGTCGGCAGCGACCACCAGATAGCTGTCGTCCCCGTCGCGGCGCACGACGTTGTCGGGGGCCACGATGTCGCCATCGACCCGGTTGTCGGTGACGTCCAGCAGTCCCTTGATGAAGATCTTGTAACAGCCGATGCCCTCGTTGAGCCAGGCTTCGCGGTCCTTGGGGTCGGGCAGCTGCTTGGCCACAAAGCCACCCTTGGAGCCGGTGGGCACGATGACCGCGTTCTTGACCATCTGCGCCTTGACCAGACCGAGCACCTCCGTGCGGAAGTCCTCGCGGCGGTCGCTCCAGCGCAGCCCGCCGCGGGCGACCGCGCCGAAGCGCAGGTGCACACCCTCGATGCGCGGCGCGTAGACCCAGACCTCAAAGGCCGGCCGGGGGTCGGGCAGTCCGTCGATGTCGCGCGGGCTGAGCTTGAGCGAGACGTGGGTCTTGGCCCTGCCGTCCTCGTCCAGCTGGTAGAAGTTGGTCCGCAGGGTGCCCTCGACCACCGAGACCAGTTGGCGAATGATCCGGTCCTGGTCGAGGCTGGCCACCTCGTTGAGCGCCTCGTTGATCCGGTCGATGACTGCGGCGGCCTCCTCGTCCCGGGCCGCGTTGTCCGCCCCGGTCGCGGGGTCGAAGCGGACGGTGAACAGCTCCACGACCATCCTGGCGATGTGCGGGTTGGCCACCAGAGCCGACTCCAGGTAGTCGAGGCTGAACGCACCCACCTGACGCAGGTAACGCACCAGGGTGCGCAGGATGACGACGGAGCGCCAGGACAGGTCCGCGTCCAGGACCAGATTGTTCAGGCCATCACTCTCACCCTGCCTGCTCCAGGCCACGGAGAAGGCCTCCTCGAAGTCGGCGGCAACCTCCTTTTCCGTGCGCAGGTCGTCGCTCTCCCAGACCTGGGCGTCCTTGGCCCTGAGGCCGAAGTCATAGATGCGCATGGCAATCTCATCGGCCTCCTCCTCCACGACGTAGGGCCGCTCGTCGGTGACCTCAACCCCGAGGTGACTGAAGATCGGCATCGCCTCGGTCAGGGTCATGGCGTCCTGCCGGTAGAGCTTCAGCCGGCGCTCCTCCGGCGGTGCCCCGTCCTCGGCATACAGGTGCAGGCGCATCCCCCGCTTCGGGTCCTCGACCACCGAGCGGATACGCGCCAGGTCGGCATAGGCGGTCGACGCGTCGAAGTCCTCCTTGTAGCCCTCTGGGAAGGCGGCCGAGAAACTCGCGGCCGTGTCCCCGACGGTCTCGTCCTCCTCGTGCTCCTGGACGACGTCGGTGAGCTTTTCCTCCCAGGTGCGCATCGCGTCCTGGACCCGTGCCTCGAGGGCCTGCGCATCGACGTCGGGGATGTTGGACCCGGCCGGCATCCGCAGCACATAGTGCACCTGGGCCAGTGCGGCATCCCCCACCTTGGTGGTGTAGTCGACGGTCTCGGCGCCGAACGCATCCTTGAGCAACCCCTGGATGCGCAACCGCACGGCCGTGTTGAACCGGTCCCGGGGCATGAACATCAGGATCGACACGAAGCGGCCAAACTCGTCCTTGCGGACCAGCAGGCGGGACCCACGGCGCTCCTGCAGGTGGAGCACCTCGTTGGCGCTGTCGGACAGCCAGTCGATGTCGGCCTGAAAGAGCTCGTCCCGGGGGTAGTTCTCCAGGACTCCCATCAGATCCTTGCCGGAGTGGCTGTCCGAGGCATAGCCGCTGCGGTCCAGGATGGCACGCACCTTGCTGCCGATGACCGGCAGCCGGGTCACCGACTCGGCGTAGGCACTCTGGGTGAACAGTCCCAGGAAGCGGCGCTCGGCCACGACGGCACCCTGCTCGTCAAACGTGCGCACGCCGACGTAGTCGAGATAGACGGGGCGGTGCACGGTGGCCCGCGAGTTGGCCTTGGTGATCGTCAGCAGGCGAGGCTCCCGGGCGGTCGCGACGGCCTCGGGGCGCAGGTGGCTCACGCTGCCCTGGTGCCCCGGCTGCGTGCGCAGGATCCCCAGGCCGGTCTCGGGCACCGAGCGCAGCGCCTCGGTCCCGTCGACCTCGACCAGCTCGTACTCGCGGTAACCCAGGAAGGTGAAGTGGTTGTCCTCCAACCAGGTGAGGAACTCGATCGTGGGCTCCACGCTCGCGGGGTCCACAGAGTCGGGCACCCCGGCCTGAAGCTCGGCGATGATGCTCCGCGCCTTCTCCCGCATGGCCGGCCAGTCTCGGCAGGCTCTGCGCACGTCCTCCAGGACAGCCTTGAGGCGGGCCTGGAGATCCTCACGCGAGGCTTCTCTGGGCAGCCGGTCGATCTCCAGGTGCATCCAGGACTCGACGGTGTCCTCGGGCCCGGCATCCGCGGCGTCAATGTCGAGCACCTCACAGGACTCGGCGGTGCGCCGAACCACGATCTGAGGGTGGACCAGCAGGTGCACGGACAGCCCGTGCTGGTTGAGCTCGCCGAGGACCGAGTCGACCAGGAACGGCATGTTGTCGGTGACGACCTGGACGACCGTGTGCCGGGAGGTCCAGCCATCGTCCGCCCGGGAGGGGTTGAAGACGCGCACCTCGGTGGTGTCCGGTTGCCGGTCAGAGGAGAGCCCGGCGACCTGACGCAGAATCGCCTGTCGCACCTCCTGCTCCCGTCCCTGCAGTGTGGTGTGCGAAACGTGTCGGTAGAACCGATCGAGCAGCGTGTCCTCGAACGACATGATCAGGCCAGTCTCCTGTGGTTGCGTGCCGCGTCGGCGCACCTCGTCGAGCGCCGCTCAGAGCCTATCCCCCACCGCGTCCCTGAGCAGGTCGGGGCCAGTGCCCCGGTGGGTCGGTGGACAACCGCGCCCGCCTGTCACCGGGCGACCGTAGGGTGTGCGCATGTCGGCGCCTCCCTCTCCCCTGGCTCTGCTCGGCGTGGCCGAGGAGCTGAGCACAGCGGGGGCACACCTGGGCGATCCTGCGACAGAGGCTCAACTGCGTCACCTCCTGGACCGCGTCGTGGACGCTGTGGTCGACGTGACCCAGGGCCGCGATGCTCCCTCGCGCAACCTCCCGGTCCCCGATCCGCCACCCGACGGGGCTCTCCCTGCACCCGCCACAGGACCAGCCGACCTGGGCACCGCCGACGCGGCCTCGTGCTCGGCGCTCGCGAGCCGGTGTCACCGGGCCGCGGCCCACCTCGACGCGGTGGGCTCCCAGCCCCTGGCAGAGCAGGTTGCCCGCTGCCTGCGCCAGCTCGCCAACGGCCTGCAGGACCTGGTGCAGGACCTTCCCCACGAGCAGCCACCCGTGATGCGCCAGCGATTCCTGCGGTCACTCCGCCGCGCCACGGCTCTCCTGGACGGCCAGTCGTCCTAAAGTGATCCCATGAGGATCCACGAGACCGTCGAGCACGACGCGACGCCACAGCAGGTGTTCGACATGATCTGCTCCCCCGAATACCAGGAGCTCAAGTGCGCTCGCAGCGGCGCGCTGGAGCACGAGGTCGCCATCGAGGTCGAGGATGACGCCCGCACGATCGTCACCCGTCGCCGCCTGCCCACCGAGGGGTTCCCTGACTTCGCCCGCAAGTTCGTGGGCGATGCGGTTGATGTCGTGGAGACCCAGGTGTGGGGCCTGACCAGCGACGAGGACGGTGGTCACACGGCCTCGCTCCACGTCGAGATCCCACGGACCCCGGTCAGCATGTCCGGCAGTGTGTTCCTGGCTGCTGGCGGTGCTGGCACCGAGCACACCGTCGAGGGAGAGCTCAAGGCCAACGTCCCGTTCATCGGCGGCAAGGTCGAGGCCGCGGTCGCTCCCGTGCTGGCCCGGGCGCTGCGCCTCGAGGCCAAGCTCTCGCCGGAGTGGTTCGAGCAGAATCCGGCCTGACACCCAGCCTGTGGCGCTGGCCTGAACTGCGGAACGGCCGCGAGACGAGGAGTTCCCTCGTCTCGCGGCCGTTCTCGCGTGATCACCGTTCGCCGGGCGTCACCCCATGTGCGGATAGCGCCAGTCGGTCGCGGCCACAAAGGTCTCCTTGATGGACCGGGCGCTGCTCCACCGCATCAGGTTCTGCATGGAGCCGGCCTTGTCGTTGGTGCCGGAGGCGCGGGCGCCACCGAAGGGCTGCTGGCCCACCACGGCACCGGTCGGCTTGTCGTTGATGTAAAAGTTGCCCGCGGCGAAACGCAGCTTGTCGGTCGCCAGCGCCACCGCCGCACGGTCCCGGGCGATGATCGCACCGGTGAGGGCGTAGTCCGCCACGGACTCCATCTGGGTCAGCGTCTCCTCGAACTGGTCGTCGGGATAGACGTGCACGGCCAGGATCGGTCCGAAATACTCCGTGGTGAAGGTGTCGTGCGTGGGGTCGCTGACCTCCAGCACTGTTGGCCGCACGAAGTAGCCCTCGGAGTCGTCGTAGGTGCCACCGGCGATGATCTTCACCGAGTCGTCGGCCTTGGCCCGGTCGAGGACGTCCTTGTGCTTGGCGAACGCCCGGTCGTCGATGACCGCGCCCATGAAATTGCTCAGGTCGCGCACGTCGCCCACCGGCAGCGAGTCCGTGATCTCGGCCAGCTCGTCGCGCAGCTGGTCCCACAGGGACTGGGGGATGTAGGCGCGAGAGGCGGCGGAGCACTTCTGACCCTGATACTCAAAGGCGCCACGCACCAGCGCGGTGCGCAGCACGTCCAGGTCCGCCGACGGGTGGGCCACGACGAAGTCCTTGCCACCGGTCTCCCCGACGATCCGCGGGTAGGAGCGGTAGTTGGCGATGTTGCTGCCGATCGTGCCCCACAGCATCTGGAAGACCCGCGTGGAGCCGGTGAAGTGAATGCCGGCGAGGTCTCGGTGCGACAGGGCAACGTCGGAGACCTCTGGCCCGTGCCCGGTGACCATGTTGATCACTCCCGGGGGCATCCCGGCCTCCATGAGCACGTCCATCACCACGGAGGCCGCGCGCTGCTGGGTGGTCGCCGGCTTCCACAGGACCGTGTTGCCCATCAGGGCCGGAGCGGTCGGCAGGTTGCCTGAGATCGCCGTGAAGTTGAACGGGGTGACGGCGTAGACGAACCCCTCGAGCGGTCGCTGATCAGTGCGGTTCCACACGCCGGGCGCGTTGCGGATCGGCTGGTCCGCGAGAATCTGCCGCCCGTAGTGGACGTTGAAACGCCAGAAGTCGATCAGCTCACAGGCGGAGTCAATCTCGGCCTGGGTGGCCGTCTTGGACTGGCCGAGCATGGTGGCGGCATTGATCCGCGAGCGCCACGGGCCCGCCAGCAGCTCCGCTGCACGCAGCAGGATGGCCGCGCGGTCGTCATAGTCCATGGCTGCCCAGGCAGGAGCGGCCTCCCGCGCGGCGTCGATGGCTGCCGTCGCGTCGGCTGCCTGCGCGTTGCGCAGGGTGCCGAGCACCTCGGCGTGGGCGTGCGGCTGGACGACGTCGATGGCCTCACCGCCACCGGTGACCTGCTCGCCACCGATCACGTGCGGGAGATCGACAGGCGTGGCCGCCATCTCAGCGAGCGCCGCCTCCAGCTCCACCCGCTCGGGGCTGTCCGGGGCATAGTCCCTGACCGGCTCGTTGATCGGGTCGGGGACCGTCGTCACGGCATCCATTGGTCTGCTCCTCCAGTGGGTTGGGTGATCTCGTCGTCGAGGCTCGTCCTCATGCTCTCAGGAGGACAGCAGGGAACGCACATCGGCGAGCTCGGTGGCGTCATACCAGGACAGCTCGATCACCTCAGCGTCCGTCGAGACGGCAGCGTCCTCCCCCAACAGGTCGTCACCAACATGCAGGGAGGCGATGCGCGGCAGGCTCACCGGCCCGTGCACGATCACCCGTGAGCCCAGCGGCGCGGCGTCGTCAATGGTGTCGCGTCCCACGTCGGCGGCCGCGACGAGGACTGGCACCCCCTCCTGCTGGCAGTAGACAGCGGCGTCCTGCAACGCGGCATACTCCCAGGCCTCCTCGTCTCCCCCGGGGTCCGAGCGGCGCACCGACTCGGTGACGACGAAGGCCACCAGGTCACCGACCAGGGACCCCTGCTCGTGCAACTCGCTGGCACGCTCGGCGGTGAGCGGGAGGTAGCAGCGGATCTGTTGGGCAATCTGCACCATGTCGATTCTCCTTCTCAGTCGTCGGCAGCGACGAGTTCGGCGAGCGCTGAGTCGATGCACTCAGCCAGCACGTTGAGGTCGGGCATGGCCTCGCGGTCGGCGTTGAGTCCGAGGTGGACCCGGCCGTCGTAGGACGTCAGGCCGATGGCCAGCGCCTGACGCTGAGCGAGCGGGATGACGGGGTAGGTCGCTCGTAACCGAGCTGGCCCGGCGAAGCGGGCCTCCTGCGGTCCGGGCACGTTGCTGATCACCAGGTTGAAGACACGCCGCGACATGGCACTGGCTGCCCGGGCGGCCATCGAGTGCAGCGTGGGGGCAGCGAACCCGGCCAGCCCCGCGATGCCAGCTGCACCGATGGCCTGCCCGTCGCGCAGTTGCTTGGCCATCCGATAGCTGACCTGCTGGAGCCGCATGACCGGACTGGGCTCACCGACCGGCAGGTCGACAAACGCTGCGACGACCGGACCACCAACGCGCGACTCGACCTGGCCGTCCTCGACGGACAACGGGACCATGGCCCGCAGGGTGCTGGAGGAGCTGATCGGCTCCCCGCGCGTCATCAGCCACTCCCGCAGGGCCCCCGTCAGCGTGGCGAGGACGACGTCGTTGACGGTGACGTGTCCCAGGTCACCGGCCCCGAAACGGCGGCTGCGGACCTGGCGGAAGTCGTCCAGGTCCAGGTCGATGAGCGCCACCCTGCGCGTCGAGCCGACTGGGGTGTTGAGCGGGGTGTCGGGGGTCGGGCTGGCTGCTGTGCGCACGAGGGCTGTGCCGGCCTGCTGGGCGACCTCGACGACCTTGCTGCCGGTGTGCCGCAGGTCGGTCACGCCTGCGCGCACGCCGTCCCACAGGCGTCGCGGTGAGGTGACCGTGGTGATCGCCGAGCGGGTCATCAGCTCAACGTCGCTGGGCTCGGGCGAGGGACTCCACGTCTGCACGATGGGCACGACGTCGGTCGGTGCCTCGTCCAGGATGACCTGGCCGATGTCGAGGCCATGGATGCCGTCGACCATGGCCTGATGCGTCTTGCTGACCAGGGCGAAGCGGTCGTTCTCAAGCCCCTCGACCAGGTAGATCTCCCACAACGGCCGGCTCCGGTCCAGCTGGCGGGACTGGACGCGAGCCACGAACTCGGAGAGCTGCTCCACCGTCCCGGGACGGGGCAGCCCGGAGCGACGCACGTGATAGCTCAGGTCGAAGTCTGCGTCGTCCACCCAGACGGGCCCGCCGAGCCCAGCTGGCACCTGTCGCACGCGCTGGCGATAGCGATGCACGTAGGCGACCCGGTTGGACACGAGGTCCAGCAGGGTGTCGTGGTCGAAGCCCTCCTCCGGCATGTCGAAGACCAGCACCGAGCCGACATGCATGGCCGTGGCCGGTCCCTCGAGGTAGAGGAACGATGAGTCCACCGGAGTGAGGCGATCTAGCACGGGCCCATCGTGTCAGATGCTGCCGGTCCGGCGCGCCAGTCGGCCACCTCGCGGTGGCGTCAGGACACGGCCGCTGACCCGGGTGGCGAGCTCGCGCAGCCCCGCGCGGGCCGGGCTGCTGGGTCGTGCCTCGCGCAGTGTCTGTCCGGCGAGCACAGCTGCATCGACACCCGACTGGTCATCGGCGACCAGGACGACGTCCGTGACCCCCGCGAAACGCTCCAGGGCCTCCCGCACCCGTCGGGTGGGGTCTCGCCCCACGGCACCGGCGCGCAGCCTGTTCACTGCGACCGTGGTCCGCGCATCGGTGACCTCCGCTAACTGGTCCAGTCCGCGCACCAACCGCTGCAGGGACACTGGGTCGGCCGCTCCGACAACGACCACCTCGTCGGCAGCCTCCAGCGCTGCCAGGGTCGCCCCGTTGCGGCGCGGGGCCGCAGTGTCAAAACTCAGTTCCTCATCGGCCTCCAGGCAGAACCCCGTGTCCAGCACCGTCAGCGGCACACTCTGCACACAGGCGGCGAGCACGTCGGCAAGGGCGTGCTCGCGCAGCTCAGTCCACCGGTCGGGGCGTGGCATCCCGGTGAGCACCCGCAGCCCGGGTGCCACCTCGGGCGCCATGGTGCTCAGCACGGCGGGGTTGAGGTTGCCCTGGTCAGCGGCCCGGGCGGCCGCCGCGACCCCGGGCGCCTCGTCCAGCACCGCCAGCAGTTGGGCGACCGAGGCGCCATAGGTGTCCAGGTCAGCGAGGATCACCGGTTGTCCCGGCTCCGCGAGCTCGGCGGCCAGGTTGACGGCGACGGTGCTGCGTCCCGGCG
The DNA here is from genome assembly GCF_023923225.1 of Ornithinimicrobium faecis. Lineage (GTDB taxonomy): Bacteria > Actinomycetota > Actinomycetes > Actinomycetales > Dermatophilaceae > Ornithinicoccus > Ornithinicoccus faecis. The sequence goes on from NZ_CP099489.1 coordinate 2,967,027, forward strand.
CACCCACCGGGCCCCAGACGGCCACGACGCGGCCCTCCGCGTCCGGCCCCTCCTGCGACCTGCTTGGTGTGCGCTCGGGTCGCCCTCGCGCCCCGTCACCCGGTGCAGCAGTATGCGGAGTGGTCACCTCGTCGGCGGCCTCGCGCACGTCCTGGTCACCGGTGGTGTGATCCGCGGTGGTGTGATCCGCGGTGGCGTCATCGGGTGCGTGCCCGGCGTCGAGGAGCTCGGCCAGGGCCGCGTCGAGCTGTGCCTGGTCCGCGTCTGCGGGCACCACCACCGGCACCGACCAGCGCCGCAGCATCCGCTCCCCTGGCTCGTCACCGGGTCGGTGCACGCCCAGGACGAGCAGGTCACGCTCGTGCAGCTCGCGGATGGCGCTGCGTTCCAGCCCCCGCAACTCGGCCGAGACGACGGCCACACGTCCCACCCCCGCTGCTGCTGCCCCCAACAGCTCCGCGAGGTCGGCGCACCGCCGCACCACGTGCACGGACCGGCTGCTGCCGAGTTTGGTGACCAGCTCGGCCTCGAACCGTGGCGTGACGGCCGTGAGCAGGGGCAGACTCATCGGCTCACGACCCGGAGCTGCCCGGAGCAGGCACCAGGGTGACCTTCGCGTCCTGGTCGACGCTGGAGATCACGGCCCCCACCTGATCCGCCGGGACGACGACCTGGACCGCGGCCCGCCCGACCCCCATCCCCAGACCGTTGCCCGTGCTGGGGGTGCGAGCGATGACCGCGCTGCTCAGCAGCAGCTCCGGCTCCCCATAGGCCGTGCCGGCCTGCTCGGGGTCCTGCCGGCTCACCCACAGGTCGACGACCGTCCCGATGGTCAGGGTCTGGGCACTGGCCGGGTCGACCGGCACCGTGACCGTCTTGTCCCGCGCCTCACTGGCGGAGCCCAGCGCGCCAGAGGGGACCAGCTCCCCCTCTGCCACCTGCCGCAGGGCGACCGTTCCGGCGGCGAGCGGCTGCGTGGCGTCCACATAGTGGGACATCGCCGCTTCCATCCGCACGCTGACCGTCACCAGGTCTTCAGCAGCAACCTCCTGGCCGGGCAGGATCGGGTGAGCCGCGGCATACACCGGTGTGGTCTCGTCGAGCTCGGTCACCAGGCGGACGCCGCCGGCGACCGCCAGCAGGACCAGCAGCACCCCGACCAGCAGCCTGGTGTCGCGCCAGCTGGGCCGGCGCAGACGTCGCGCCCGGCTGACCTGATCGCGCTCGGGACTTGTGGTCTGCACCCTCGCATCTCCCCTGTCGCGTCGACTCATCCAACTGACGACACGGTAGTGTCCCCAGCCCGGGTGCCGTTCATCTTGTCCACAGGCTGATCCATGGACCACCCGCAGCAGGTAAAATCCACGTCAAGGTTCGCCACCTGGCGAACTGTGTCACCCGGACGGAGCAGCCCGTTGGAGAGTCGGTTCCTCACCCTCACCGATGTCGCCGAGACGCTGAATGTCTCGATGGCGCAGACCAAGGCCCTGGTGCGCAGCGGTGCGCTGCCCGCGCTGAAGATCGGTGGCCGGGGAGTCTGGCGAGTCGAGGCCAGCATGCTCGAGGACTACATCCAGCGGATGTATGCGCAGACTCGAGAGTCGATCGCCCAGCTCGGCGACGAGGTGGACGCCGGCCCCAGCACGGACGACAACGACGACCTGTGACCTGCGCCAGCGACGGCATCGCCACGTCGGTCGCCCCCGTCAGCCGCCCACGTCAGTCACTCACGTCGGTTGCCCAGGTCAGTCGCCCAGGTCAGTCGCCCTGTCTGCTGACGCAGGCCAGGGCCGCGTAGGGCACCGTGACGCGAGACTGGATCTCCCGGGTGCGACGTGGCAGGTCCGCCGGGTGGGCACTCAGATCCAGGTGATCAGCACCGACCCGGTCGATGGTCCCGGTGAGCGTTGCCGCCTCAACCAGGTGCACGCGCACCACTGACCGGTCCCGGCTGAGCGCGCGCAGCACCTGCCGGAGTCCCAGCGAGCGCTGCACCTGCCCTGTCCGGCCCGGGTCCGAACGACCCGAGAGTCCCTGGATGGTGACGACACTGGCGGTCACCACGAGCGACTCGTGGACACGGGACGAGTCCTGATGCTCCAGCACGATCCACTCCCGGCCGATCTCGGTGAGCGTTCCCTCAAGCACCGGGCCACCGCGCAGCACCAGCCGGACGGCCCGCCCCAGGTCGGCCAGATAGCGCTCGCTGAGAGCGACCCGTCCCAGGTTGGCCCGCGTGTGCTCCACGACCTCCCCGCGCAGTTCCGCGGCCTGCTGGGCTGCCAGTTGTGCTTCCAGGTCGTCGAACAGATCGGTCCACCGCATGCGCCGATTGTGCCCGAGTCCGGCTGGCCATCGTGGTTATCCACAGCCGATGGCACCTCTTGCGCACAATCTCATACTGCGCTCTAATGATTCGTAATGAACGCTAATGAACGCAAACGAACGCATGACACGGGAGGGCGGGCCATGGAACGACGCAACGACAGGACGGGTGCACCACCGGATCGGTCGGTCCCGGTTGACCGCGTGGGTCTCTGGGCGGGGATGCTCGGCGCGGCCCTGTCCGCAGGCTGTGGACTCCTTGGCGTGGTCTGCGCCCGGCACGCCACGGCTGTGCTCGGGTCGACGCGGGAGGGGCTGGTCCCCCCGGCGCTGGGGCTGGAGGTGCTCGCTGTGGGCGCCGCAGCCCTCATCGCGGCGTGGTTGTCGCTGCTGCTCCTGCTGGGGGCTGCCTCGGCGCTGCCTGGCTCGCGCCTGGCGCTCCTGCGCACGGTCTCCGTCCGCCTTGCTCCCCGCCTGGCGCCACGGATCGCAGCGGGGCTGGTCGGCTCGGTCGTCGTGGTCAGCTCAGCGGGTGTTGCCCAGTCGCACGGACCAGTGGTGGCAACCACCCCCGCGAGCGCCCCAGCGGCTGTCCCAGCGGCTGCCCCTGAGGCTGCTCCAGAGGCTGCACCGGAGGCGGCAGCGGAACCGGAGGCTGCGCCAGAACCGGAGGCGGCAGCAGAACCGGCCGCTGCGGCTCGGCCCGCCCCCGAGCCGGGTTGGCGGCCCACGACGTCACCGGCTCACCCGTCCGCGGGCGGTGCTGCCATCGAGTTGGTGAGCCGCGGCACCGCCGAGCCAGACACCGTGGTCGTGCGCGGCGGGGACACCCTGTGGGACATTGCCGCGCGGCACCTGGGTCCGGAGGCAGACGCAGCAAGCATCGCCGAGACCTGGCCCCGCTGGCACGAGGCCAATCGCGACACCATTGGCGCCGACCCGCACCTGCTGTTGCCCGGCACCGTGCTGGTGCCGCCGGCTGAGTTGGGCACCACGTCACAGGTTGCGTCATGAGCGCCCAACCGCTCGAGCACGCAGCGGCGCCGGCCGACGGACAGGAGGCCGCGGCGCCGCGCCGGCGGAGCGCCCTGGCTCCATCGCGCGCACGGGGCGGGCACCTGCGTGTCCTGCCCATCCCGGACAACGAGCCGCCCCCGCTGCCGCGCGGGATGCACCCCGATGCTCCCGACCCACGGTTTGTCCAGGGCTGCCTTGCCGTCGACTTCCAACTCGAGGGCCACGATGAGCTCTTCGGTCCCCAATCGACGGGGCGGGCCGACCTGCCAGATCCCGAGGCCTGGGCCCAGCGACTCATCACCGCGATCCTGGAGGCGATGGACGGTGTGCGTCCGGCCGGGCAGCTCAGCCGCTGGATCTCCCCCGACATCAGGGATCGCATCACCCGCCGGGGCATCCTGGCGCGACAACGTCATCAACGACCAGGCGGCGCCCACCGGGTGCGTGCCCTGCGGGTCTGCGAACCGGCAGACGGCATCGCCGAGGTCGCGGCCGTGATCAGCCACCAAACCCGCGTTCGGGCGCTGGCGCTGCGGATGACCGGTGTGGACGGACGCTGGTTGATCACCGCCCTGGAGCTCGGCTGAGGCGGTCGCCGACCCACTCACGTCGACCAACTCGCGTCGACCCAACTCGGAGCGTTGCCGGGTCAGCTGCTCTTGCGTGACTTGCGACGATCGGCTCGGTTGCCGGCGCCGGTCTTTGCAGGGCGGGGGCGACTTGAGGACGATCCGTCCGCGGCGACACGACGCTGCTCCACCCCACCGTCCTCTGACGGCGCGCTGTAGGTCAGGGCAGCGGCCGGGGTGGGCTTGGCATCCACGAGGCCCGCCAGGGCCGACGGAACGGCAAGACCACCAGCTGGTGCATCGGCAGCACCCTCGGCCGGCTTGACCTCCAGACGGAACAGCGCGCTGACGGTGTCCTCCTTGACCGACTCCATCATCGCCTGGAACAACTGATAGCCCTCGCGCTGATACTCCACGATCGGCTCGCGCTGTGCCATCGAGCGCAGCCCGATGCCCTCCTTGAGATAGTCCATCTCGTAGAGGTGCTCGCGCCACTTGCGGTCCAGCACCTGCATCACCACGCGACGCTCAACATCACGCATGCGCTCGGGGCCGACGACCTCTTCCTTCTCGTCATAGGCGTGCTGGGCGTCCGAGGTGAGCTGCTCTATCAGCACGTCTGGGGTCCCGCCGGTGCCGCCAACCGCCTGGCCCAACTCTTCCTCGGTGAGGCTGACCGGATAGACGCTGCGGAGCTCGGTGAGGACCTGGCTCATGTCCCGCTCCTCACCCTCCAACTCATCACCTTGCATCGACTGGGCGTAGTCGCCGACGACGTCGTTGATGAAGTCGCGGACCTGGTCCTCCAGGTCCTGCCCCTCCAGCACCCGACGCCGCTCGTCATAGATCACCACGCGCTGGCGGTTCATGACGTCGTCATACTTCAGGACGTTCTTGCGCGTCTCGAAGTGCTGTGCCTCAACCTGTGCCTGGGCACTCTGGATCGAGCGGCTGACGACCTTGGACTCGATCGGCACGCTGTCGTCCATGCCGGTGGTCTGCATCACCCGGTCGACGATGGCCGCGTTGAACATGCGCATCAGGTCGTCCTCGAGGGAGAGATAGAACCGGCTCTCCCCCGGGTCTCCCTGACGGCCTGCGCGGCCACGCAGCTGGTTGTCGATGCGCCGTGACTCGTGCCGCTCCGTGCCCAGCACATACAGGCCCCCGAGGCTGTGCACCTCCTCATACTCCGCCTTGACCGCGTCCTCGGCCCGGGCCAGGGTCTCGTCCCAGGCCTCCTCATACTCTTCCGGTGTCTCGGCGGGGTCCAGGCCCTTGCTCTTCAGGTGTGCGACGGCCCGGAACTCCGGGTTGCCGCCGAGCATGATGTCGGTGCCTCGACCGGCCATGTTGGTCGCCACGGTGACTGCACCCTTGCGCCCGGCCTCGGCGACGATCGAGGCCTCCCGGGCGTGGTGCTTGGCGTTGAGGACCTCGTGCGGGACGCCGCGCCGACGCAGCTGCTCCGAGAGCAGCTCGGACTTCTCCACGGAGGTGGTGCCGACCAGAACCGGCTGCCCCTTGTCGTTGCGGGCCACAATGTCATCCACGACGGCATCGAACTTCGCCTGCTCGGTGCGATAGATCAGGTCGGACTGGTCCTTGCGGATCATCTCGCGGTTGGTCGGGATCGAGACGACTCCGACCTTGTAGATCTGGTGGAGCTCAGCGGCCTCGGTCTGGGCGGTGCCCGTCATGCCGGCCAGCTTGTCGTACATCCGGAAGTAGTTCTGCAGGGTCACCGTGGCCAGGGTCTGGTTCTCGTTCTTGATCTCCACCCCCTCCTTGGCCTCGATCGCCTGGTGCATTCCCTCGTTATAGCGACGACCGGCGAGCATGCGGCCGGTGTGCTCGTCGACGATCATGATCTGGCCGTCGACGTTGACGTAGTCCTTGTCGTTCTTGAACAGTTCCTTGGCCTTGATCGCGTTGTTCAGGTAGCCGATCAGCGGGGTGTTGGCGCTCTCGTAGAGGTTGTCGATGCCGAGATAGTCCTCGACCTTCTCAATGCCGGACTCCAGCACACCCACCGTGCGCTTCTTCTCGTCGACCTCGTAGTCTCCTGCGCCGTTCTCACCACGGGTGAGGCGCTGGGCCAGCTTGGAAAACTCGGTGTACCACCGCGGCGAGCCATCAGCCGGGCCGGAAATGATCAGGGGGGTGCGGGCCTCGTCGATCAGGATCGAGTCGACCTCATCAACGATGGCGAAGTGGTGTCCTCGCTGGACCAGGTCCTTGGTCGACATGGCCATGTTGTCGCGCAGGTAGTCGAAACCGAACTCGTTGTTCGTGCCGTAGGTGATGTCCTTGGCATACTCCGCACGCCGCTGGTCCGGAGTCATCTTGGACAGGATGACGCCGACCTCCAGGCCCAGGGACCGGTGGACACGACCCATCAGCTCGGCCTGGTATTCCGCCAGGTAGTCGTTGACCGTGACGACGTGGACGCCCTCACCGGTCAGGGCGTTGAGGTAGGACGGCAGCGTGGCGACCAGCGTCTTGCCCTCACCGGTCTTCATCTCGGCGACGTTGCCCTGGTGCAGGGCCGCTCCACCCATGATCTGCACATCGAAGTGGCGCTTGCCGATGGTGCGGGCGGCGGCCTCCCGCACGGCAGCGAATGCCTCGGGCAGCAGCTGGTCGAGGCTCTCGCCATCCTTCAGGCGGGCCCGGAACTTGTCGGTCTCCTCGCGCAGCTCAGCGTCGGTCAACCCCTTGAAGTCCTCTTCCAGGGCGTTGACTTGCTGCGCGACAACCTCCAGTCGGCGCAGGGCCTTGCCCTCGCCGGCACGCAGCAACTTCTCGAAGAACTTGGGCACGAAGACTCCTGACGCGTTGTGGTGACCGCGTGAACCGCACGCGGACCTCAGGGCAAGGTTAATCGCCGCGGCCCCTGCGTCGAAACCCAGGTGGTCAGCGGGTGCGGTGCCCGGTCCCTGTCCCCCGAACACCGCGGTGGGGGCGCCGTCGGATGGACCTGCGACGCCCCCACCAGGGCTCAGCGCGTGATCACGGTGTGAACAGCGCCTCGATCTCTGCCACGACGACCTCGCTGACCGCCACCGGGCCACCGAAGACGGTGACCTGCTGCGGGTCACGACCCTGCAGGGTGGTGCCGGTGACCTCGGGCAGGTGGTCCGGCCGGGTCAGCAGCAACGGTGCCTGGTGCAGGCCCGCCAGGGCGGCCCCGGACAGGGCGTCTGGGAAGATCGCGCCGGACGCCACAAAGACGTCCTCTGACGGGCCGACCCGCTCCGCCACGGCAGCGGCCGTTTCATAGCGGTCGCCACCAGAGAGGCGCTCGATCGTGTCGGCGTGAGCACCCAGCTCGGTGTAGACCTCGGGACCGACCGCGAGCGGGCCGCCCAGCACCACAATGTGCTCGGGGTCGAGGGCCTCGAGCGCGGCGATGGTCGCCAGCGGCAGGTCGCCGGGCTTGCTCAGCAGGATCGGATCGTCCTGCATCCCGGCCAGCGGACCGGTTGCCAGTGAGTCGGCAAACTTCAGACCGGAGGCGACGTAGACGGTGTCGATGTCCTCGGCCTCGAAGCGCGACTGCGCGATCGCCGCGGCGGTTGCGTAGCGTTCCTCGCCGGCCACTCGGGTCACCTCCGCAGAGGTGCTGGTCTCGACGTCCTGCACCACCGCGTCGCTGATGGCCACGGGGCCACCGAGCACAACGACCTGCTCGGGGTCCAGGGCCTCGAGCGCGGCTCGGATGTCGTTGGGCAGGGCGTCGGGCTTGGTCAGCAGCACGGGGGCACCGTCCTTGACCGCGGGAGCGCTGCCGGTCAACGCGTCCGGGAAGGTGATTCCGTTGGCCAGATAGACCGTGTCCACCACACCGAACTCCGCAGCCATGTTGGCCGAGGTCTCCCAGCGGTCCTTGCCAGCCAACCGGCCGACGTCGACCGGCTCCGGCTCGACGACGAGGGGGGCCAGGTCCAGTCCCACCAGGATGGGGTCGTGGTCGCTCGAGCGGTAGGCGTTGGGCTCGAACAGGGCATCCTGCTCGTCCGGCTTGAAGGACATGTCGTAGTCCAGAACGCTCGGCTCGTCGGCGTTGATCTTCCACGCCTGTGTCGCCGTCACCTTGTCGGCCAGCGCCTCGTTGGCCAGGGCGTAGTCCAGATAACCCAGCTGGCCGTCGAAGACGTAGGAGTACTCCTGCTCGCCCTGGTGCTCCAGCAGCAGGTCGGAGTAGCCGCCGTCGAGGAAGACGTTGATCGGGTCCTCCTTGTCGTAGGAGTTGAGGTCACCGATGACCAGGGTGTTCTCGGCGCCCGTGCCGGTCGGGTCCTCGGCCAACCAGTCGACCATCGCCTCCGCGGCGTCGGTGCGGACACCGTTGCAGTTGCTGGCCCAGGGATCCTCGGGGTCACCGACGTCCTCGCAGTCCGAGCCCTTGGACTTCAGGTGGTTGACCGCGACGGTCACCGACTCGCCCGTGGCCGTCTCCGTAAAGGTCTGCGCCAGGGTCGGGCGGTTCTTGTCGTCCAGGAAGCGCTCGTCGTCCTCGCTCGTCAGCGTCGCGAAGTCACCGACCGGGCTCACCGTGTCGCCCTGATAGATGAAGGCGGTGGTGATCTCGTCGGTGCCGATCGTGCCGGTCTCGAGGTAGTCGTAGGTGCCCGCACCCACCGCGTCGTTGAGCGCCTGGGTCAGCGCCGCCACGGCGACGTCGTCATTGTTCTCGATCTCAATCAGACCCACCACGTCGGCGTCCAGCTCGGCGAGGGCGGCGACGATCTTTGTCTCCTGCCGTTCCAACTCCTCGGGGGTGTCGGCCCCACGGCCGTCGAGGTCGGTGAAGTAGTTGAGCACGTTGAACGAGGCCACCGTCATCGTGGCGTCGGCGACATCCGGGACAGCTGTCGGGCGTGCGTTGACCTCGGTGAACTCCGCGTCCTGCGTGGGCTGCACCCGGAACAGCTCAAAGCGATAGTCCACGACGCCGGTCAGGTCGGTGATGGTGTCACCGCCACGGAAGCTGTGCTCCAGGGTGAACTGTCCACCTGCTGGGTGGCGCAGGTAGGGCGGGTTCTGCGGGCTGAGCCCGTCATCGATCGTGATCCGGTGCGTCGCGTTGTGGTCGCGCACGGCGATGGCCTGGTCCGAGCCCGGGTCTGCCAGCGCGGTCGGCTGGAACTGCCGGGCAGTCTCGTCGCCGGTGCCGACGACGACCTCACCGAAACGGCCGTAGTTGAAGAACTCCAGGATGGACAGCTCCGCCGGGAACGTGACGTGCATGCTCTCGACCTGCTCCAGGTCGGTGGCCGTCAGCGGGAACTCCAACACGGTCGCCTCGGGGAGGTCGACGCCCGAGGCGCACACCAGGATGGCGGGCGAGCCGCTGATCTGAGTCAGACCCTCAAACTCTCCAGCGGTGCCGACGATCCGGACCTGGTCCCCCACCGCAATGTCGTCCGAGCCGGGGGCGTACACAAAGATGCCGTCGGAGGTCGCCGGGTTGTCGTCACCTGCGTCCTGCACGTGGAACCCGTCGAAGCCTCCCTCCTGGAAGTCACCGACGACGGTGCCCTCGATGGTCACCGGGCCGGGCATCGGGGTGACGTCACCCTCGCCCTGCACGGCACCGATGGGGGTGGCGGGGTCACCGCACTGCCCGACGGGCGGCGGCTCCTCGGCCTCGAAGATCTCGTTGGGGGCACCCGGGGTGTTCCAGGCCTCCCCGACCGCCGGGGTCGCGCCCTCCTCGACGCCCGCCTTGTTGAAGGCGTTGCGGACCCAGTCCACCGTCGTGTCGGTGTCGGTGCCGTCCGGGACGCGCGAGGCGCCGCCGGGGGCGAACGCTGCTCCGTCGTAGCCGTCAGCGAGGAGCGTCTCGGAATAGACCAGGTCCCCCTCGGTGCCGCCGTTGACCGCAACCGAGTCGAGCACGGTCAGGCCGGTGCCTGCGTCGATGGTCCCGTCCAGGTCGGCGTCGATCACGCTCTGGTTGGCGAAGCCCTCGACCAGCAGCAGGGTCAGTGTGCCGTTCTGGATCGTGCCCGTCGCGAGATCCACCGACCAGAGTCCGGCCGCGTCGGTGGTGCCGACCTGGTGGCTGCTCACGATGCTCCCGCGAGCATCGGATCCGACATCACCCTCGACCTCGACGATCGTCAGGTGTGAGAGGTCCGTCTCAGGGTCTGCGAGGACCTCGAGGAACTCGAGGTCCTCCCCACTCGTGCTCACGGAGAACTCGTTGATCACGGGACCGCCATCGGCAGCGGGTTCGGCCTGCGCCGTGTGCGGTGTCAGCGCCAGGGCGCCAGCGGGGCTGAGCAGCCCGGCGACAGCGAGAGAGGCCGCGGAGGCCACCACCGCCCGGGACCTTCGTGGGTGCTGTGACATGTGGGTTCCTTCTGCGGGTCCGACAGGGCGAGGCCACCGGGTCAACAGTGACCTGACCTGGACCCTAGTCCCGTCTGGTGGCGCCTCAGGTGACGTCGGACCGTGTCGTCGGTGAACGGTCCGGACACGTCAGGTGACCTCGACCCGCTCCAGCCCCAACCAGCCGGCGAGCTGCGCGAGCTCCTCGGCCAGCGCCTCTCGTGACCCGTCCGGTGCTCCTGGCTCGAGGTGGACCCGTCGGACCAGCAGGCGCCCGGCGGCCCGGTCGGCCTTCAGGTCCACCCGCCCCACGAGCTGATCCCCCCACAGGAAGGGCAGCACGTAGTAACCGAACACCCGCTTCGGCTCAGGGACATAGATCTCGATCCGGTAGTGAAAGTTGAAGATCCGCTCGGTGCGGGCCCGCTCCCACACCAGGGAGTCGAACGGACTGAGCAGGGCACGGGCAGTCACCGATCGCGGGCGGCGGGCGGCTGCGTCCAGGAACGCCGGCTTCTGCCACCCCTCGACGGTGACCTGCTCGACCTCGCCGAGTGCCACCAGCTCGGCCAGGGCGGGGTCGGCCATCACCTGCCTGAGGCGGAAGTAGTCGCTCAGGTCGGTCGCTGTCCCGATGCCGTGGGCCCGCACGGCCCGGCGCATGAGCTCCAGAGCCGACTCGGCCCGATCGGGCGCACCGGGCTGACCCGGAGCCCGCGCCAGGACCTCCGGTGGGAGGACGAAAGACGGAAGGGCATAGCGGCGCTCAAACTGACTGTTCCTCCCGGAGCTGACGATCTCGCCCGTGGAGAACAGATGCTCCAGGCACTCCTTGACCAGCGACCAGTTCCACCCCCAGTTGTCCCGGCTGCGCACCACGCCGTGCTCGACGAGTCGGTCCACCTCGCGCGCCGTCAACGGGCCGTGCTCCCCCACGACCTCCCGCACTGTGTCGAGCACTCCCGGGTGCTCGCGCTCCACACGGTCTCGCCAGCCGTCGTCGCGGGCCTGCGCCATGCGGAACCCCAGGAACGGCCAGGTCTCCGGTGGAATGAGGCTGGCCACGTGGGCCCACGACTCGACCAGGCGCCGTGGTGCGCGCGAGCGGGGACCCCCACCGTCACGGGCTCGATCGAGCAGGGCCGTGTCATAGGCACCGAGGCGCGAATAGAACGGGAGATATTGACTGCGGGCCAGCACATTGACACTGTCGATCTGCACGACCTGCAGCCGGTCAATGACGCGCTGCACCTGGCGCATCGTGGCCACCTCAGGGCGCGGGTCGAGGAATCCTTGAGCGGCCAGCGCGATGCGACGTGCCTGACCTGCGGTCAATTTCGCTGCCATGGCACCGAACATAGACGAGGGCCCCGACACTCGGTCGGGACCCTCGTCACTGATCTAGGTTCCCCGCGGACGGGGACGCCTGCTCGTTGTCCGGTCAGCCGACGGCGACCTGCTCCGGAGCCTCCTGTTGGCCAGCCCCCTGCGGGTCGGCGAGACGCAGCACTCCGTAGGACCACCCGCGGCGCCGATAGACCACGCTCGGCTTGTCGGTGTCCTCGTCGTGGAAGAGATAGAAGTCGTGCCCCACCAACTCCATCTCGTTGAGGGCCTGTCCAACGCTCATCGGCTCCGAGGAGTGCTCCTTCTCACGCAACTCGATGGGGCTGTTCCCCTCGGTCCCGAGCGCCTCGTCGACGGCCTCCTCCGGGTCCCGCGGCTTGCCGTTGTGCTCCTGCTCGCTGGGCAACTCGGTGGGCAGCGGGTCGGTCGGCAGCCCAAACGTGGCCTCTGCGACGGACGGCTTGCGGTGCTTGCCGGTGTGACTGATCCGGCGACGGTCGTTCGACCGGCGGAGGCGCTCCAGGAGTCTGTTCATGGCGAGGTCGAGCGCGGCGTAGTCATCGTCGGCCGCTGCCTCTGCGCGGACCACGGTCCGCTTGATGTAGCACGTGATCTCCACACGCTCGCTCGCCTTGGCCTGACGCGGGTTGGCCTCGTGCGTGAGGACCACGTCAGTGCGGGAGACCCGCGGGGCGAGCTGTGGGATCTTGTCGAGCTTTTCCTCCAGGTGGCGGCGGAAGCGGTCAGTAACCTGCTTCTTCCGGCCGGTCACAGTGATTTCCATAGGATCCTCCTCGAGCTGAAGAACAGTGCTGAACCTTGGGCTGTCTCGGCCCTCTACACGTCCGGCACCACCCCCTTGCGATGGCTCCCTGGGCGCGAAGCACACCTCTCCCGGCCGACCATTTCGGCGACCTCTGGACGCTTGTGGCTTCCCATAAACAGACACTAGCCCGGTTCCCTGGTGAATGACAGGGCAGGGTGGGTCCTTCGGTGCGTCGCGGCCAGCGTGACGGCCACCACGTCCCGCACCCCGGCAGCACGCAGGGCCCGAGCGGCCTCCACGATCGTCGCCCCCGTGGTGATGACGTCGTCGACCAGGAGACAGCTCACCCCGCGCACCCGCCGCGCGGCGGGAGTCGGCACCACCATCGCACCAGCCAGGTTCGCAGCTCGGTGCCGGCTGTCCAGACCTGCCTGGTCGGCGACGGTGCGGGCCAGTCGCAGGGCGGGGACCAGTGCCGGTCGCGAGTCGGGCGGCAGTCGGCGCAGCGCCGCCCGGGCGAGACCAGCCAGCGGGTGGTCGCCGCGTCGACGGGTGTTGGCTCGGCCCGACGGGGCCGGCACGACCACCGGCACGCTGTCACAGGTCAGCAGGGCACGCAGCAGCCCTTCGGCCAGCACTGGGGCAAGCACCTCGGCGAGGTCGCGGCGACCGTTGTCCTTCCAATTGACCAGACCGGCGCGCACCGGGCCGACATACGGCAGCACGGTCCACACCGGCGGCAACCCCGGCGGCGCCGGAGTGGGCGTCCACCGCTGTGGCCCCGGGGCCGCGCTGACGACGGCCCGGCACCCTGGACACCACGGCGCCCCAGGGGAACCGCAGCCACCACACGCGACCGGCAGCACCAGATCACCGAGCGCCGCGGCACCCTCGGCGAGCCACGCTGCCCGGCGGCCTGGCCTCATGCCCCACGCTGACTGGTCGCCGCAGGGGTGGTGCGCCTCCGCATACCTCAGGATTGCCTGGGTGAGCACCAGCAGGCACGGCCAACGGCGCCTCAGTGGACCAGGTCGGGCCGGTGGGTGCCCCTGTGGACGCGCCGCTCCCGGGCGCGCCGCTCAGGTGCCCGGGATGATCAGGTCGTCGCCGTTGCGGCCAATGCCCCAGTCGTTGCGGTCCTGGGTGTAGATCCGGCCCTGCTCACTGAGCACGAGCAGCGCGGAACTGTCATCGGAGGGCACCGCCCGCACGTCCGTCGCCTCGGAGACCAGTCTGAGCGGCTCGAGCCACCCACCGATATGCACTCGGAAGGGGCGGTCGGTGGTGTCCTGCGCCTGGCGGCCCAACACAAACAGCTCGGTCTGGGAGGCCCACACCGCCGAGGTCACGCTGGTGAGCGTCGGCGCGACCTGGTAGGGCTCGGTGAGCGCCGTCGGCTGGCCGTCCTTGCCGCGGATGATGCCGGTGATCCCCACCTGCGTCTCCTGGGTGTCCCGGTCCTGGAGCACGATCAGGGCCCGTTGGTCGTCTGCGGCCACCCGGAAGTCGGTGACCGTCTGGTTCTCGTCGAGCCAGGGGGCCTCCATCGGGCGTGCCACGGCGCGGCTCAGCGGCTCGCTCCTGGCGATGACCCAGACCCGCGGACCCGTCGTGGCCCGGCCGGCCAGCCAGAGCGCACCGGAACGGTCGAAGGTGGGGGCCGTCAGCTCGGTGCCGATGCCGCCCATCGTGTTTTCGGTGCCACCCTTCCAGCGCCACAGCTCGTCCCCACCGACCGTGGAGATGCCAGCAAACTCACGCACCTCGGCGTCGGTCGCCACGTCCTGCCACCGGATCGGGATGCTGGGCAACGACTCCGGGTCCACGGCGCGGTTGTCCTGCAACTGATAGTGCTGGGGCATGACCGGGATGAGGTCGACCCGGCTGCGCAGCAACCCGTAGGGAATGACCCACTCGGCGTCCTCGAACCCGGTGGCCGCGACGTCCGCGATGGGGTTGTCCACGCCCTCCACCTGCAGCGGCCGGCCCGCCCCCCGGATCAGCACGCTGTTGACGCCGGGCGCCTGTTTGAGCGTCTGCGCAAACTGGGCGAACAACTCCTTCTGCTGCACCGCGGAGTTGCCCAGGGACAGCCCGCGCAGCTCGACGGTGGCGGTGCCGGTGGCCGGGTCGACCGGCACGGCACTGGCCACCAGGTGCAGGTCCTCGGAGATCCCGGTGGACGCCGCACCCGCGAGATAGTCCGGGACCGGTCCGATCTGGGCCGTGGCCAGGCTGGTGGGCAGGCCGTCGCCGCGGGGGAACCACCGGATGTCGGGCACGAGCAGACCGCTGTCCGGGGTGACGTAGTGGATGGCATAGCTGCCGTAGCGCAACTCGAAGGTGGTCTCGGAGAGCCAGACCCCGTAGTTGTCCGGGAAGGAGCTGATCCGCCACTGACCGCCCACCTGCTCCATGGTGAACTGGTGTGTCTGAGCGGTGCCCCGTGGCTCCTCGACGAGATAACCGTCCTCGTCGACGGCGCCGCGCACCGTCACCTCGGCCCGGACGGTCGAGCCGTCGACCACCGTGAGCTCGGGCTCGCCGTCATAGACCAGGACCTGGCTGGTGGGCCGCCACTGCCGCGCGAGGTCGTCGGTCAAGAAGGTGCGCGCAACCTCGTGGTCGTCGGCAAAGCTGCCGCTGGCCAACAGGAAGCTGGCCACGATCTGGTCCGGGCTGGCATCCTCCTCGGGGCCGACCGGCAGGGCCTGCACCTCCTGGATCGGGGCGCCCTGCACCGGCAGGCCGGGCTCGACCGTGTCGCCGGTGGGCAGACCGGCGCACGCGGACAGCAGGACGACCAGCGACAGTATGCCGACCAGCAGGCGGGTGCGTCCCGCACCGTGGCGGCTGGTCATGTTCTTTGTCGTCATGTGCCCTCCTCCGTTCCGGCGCCGACCGGCTCCACGGTCACCACCGGAGCCTCTGTGTCACGTTGGGGGTCGAGTGGCACCGGGCCCGGCTCCTCCGCGAGGGCCGTCTGTCGCGTGCGGGGCAGGGTGAGGCGGAAGGCCGCTCCATGGCCCGGGCGGCCGGCCACCTGGAGGTGGCCACCGTGCAGCCGGGCGTCCTCGAGCGAGATCGCCAGCCCCAGGCCGGTGCCGCCGGTGGTCCGGTTGCGGGCGGGGTCGCCGCGCCAGAACCGGTCGAAGACCATGGAGGCCTGCTCCGGTGTCAGTCCGACCCCGTGATCGCGCACGGTCACCGCCACGGCGTCCGCGCTCTGCGCCAGGCAGACCTCCACCGGACTGCCCTCCCCGTGGTCCAGCGCATTGGCGATGACATTGCGCAGGATGCGGCTGACCCGGCGCTGGTCCATCTCGATGAAGACCTTGCCGTCCGGCAGGGACAGCCGCACGTCTGATCCGGTGTGCGACGCGAGCGCGGAGAGGGCATCGACCACCTGGTGGATCACCCCGACCAGGTCGACGCGGTCGATCTCCAGGTCGGCAGCGCCGGAGTCATAGCGGCTGATCTCCAGCAGCTCGGTGAGCAGCTCCTCAAACCGGTCCAGCTCCTCATAGAGCAGCTCGGCCGACCTGGCAGCGGGGCCGGAGAAGTCGTCGCGGGAGGCGTGCAGCACCTCGCCTGCCATCCGGATCGTGGTCAGGGGCGTGCGGAGCTCGTGCGAGACGTCAGAGACAAAGCGTTGCTGCAGCATCGAGAGGGTCTCGAGCTGTCGGATCTGGGTCTGGATGCTGTCGGCCATCGTGTTGAAGGACATCGCCAGCTGGTCCAGCTCGTCCGAGCCGCGGACCGGCAACCGTTCGTCCAGGTGCCCGTGGGCCATCTGCTGACTGACCCGCGCGGCGTGCCCGACCGGCCGGGCCACCATGCTGGTCGCCACCCAGGCCACCGCACCCATCAGCGCGAGCAGCGCGAGGCCTCCGAGGGCGAACCACTGCCGGATCAGGTCCAGCGTGGCCTGCTCACGTGCCATCGGATAGACCAGGAAGAGGTCGTGCGGGCCGGCGCGGGAGATGTCCACCTGGGAGCCCACGATGACCGAGGCGACCGCCTGGTCCTGGCTGGCCAGCTGCACATCGGTGACCATCACCTGCTGGTTGCTGGGATCGTCGCGCAGTGCCTCGGCCAGCTGTGGGGGCAACTCGTCGACGTCGAGGTCAGGGGAGGCGAGCGCCGTGATCCGCGCATCACGCTCGTTGTCCAGGCTGCGGATCAGCACCGAGCGCCGCAACGACTGGTCCGCGGGGGCGATCGCGTTGACGATGGCGGTGGCCGTCGCGTTCAGGCTCGTGTCGTCGCTGCGGTCGACCGCATCAAAACTCGCCTGGGCGTTGCGCACCTCCTGGGCCGCATCGGTCGTCGCCGCGGAGACGGCCTGGTGCACCAGACCCTCGGCGACCTGGGCGAAGAGCATCGTGGCGATGACGGCCGTGACGGCCGTGCCCAGCGCCATGGTGGTGACAATGACCCGCAACCGGAGGGAGGAGCGCCACCATGCGACCACTCCGCCGGCTCCCTGCGCGGGGGCAGTCATGTCCTCAGGCCGGCCCGGCCTTGTAGCCCACCCCACGCACGGTCAGGACGATCTGCGGGTTCTCCGGGTCCTTCTCGATCTTGGCGCGCAAGCGCTGCACGTGGACGTTGACCAGGCGGGTGTCCCCCGCGTGGCGATAGCCCCAGACCTTCTCCAGCAACGACTCCCGGTCGAAGACGTGGTTGGGCCGGCTGGCCAGGGCCACCAGGAGATCAAACTCCAGGGGCGTCAGCGGCAACTCGGCACCGTCCCGCTTGACGGTGTGCCCGGCAACATCGACGAGGAGGTCACCGACCGTCAGCTGCGAGGGCTCACGCCGGTCGCTGCGGCGCAACCGTGCCCGGATCCGGGCCAGCAGCTCCTGCGGCTTGAACGGCTTGACGACATAGTCGTCGGCCCCGGCCTCCAGGCCCAGCACCACGTCCTTGGTGTCCGTGCGCGCCGTGAGCATGACGATGGGGACGCCGGACTCCGCCCTCAGGTGTCGGCACACCTCGACGCCGCTGAGGGTGGGGAGCATGACGTCCAGCAGGACCAGGTCCGGGCGGAACTCCCGGAACAGGGCCACGGCCCGTCCGCCGTCGGCGCAGTGCGCCACCTCCAGCCCTTCCTTGCGCAGCACGATCCCGAGCATCTCGGCCAGTGCCTGGTCATCATCGACCACCAATACGCGTGCGTTCACTGATCCACCTCAGTAGCGGTAGTGCTCCGGCTTGAACGGGCCGGAGACGTCCAGACCGAGATACTCGGCCTGCTTCTTGGACAGTTCGGTCAGATCCGCTCCCAGCGCCCCCAGGTGCAGCCGGGCGACCTCTTCGTCGAGACGCTTGGGCAGCACGTGGACACCGACGGGATAGTCATCCGGGCGGGTGAACAGCTCGATCTGGGCGAGGGTCTGGTTGGCGAAGGAGTTGGACATCACGAAGCTCGGGTGGCCCGTGGCGTTGCCCAGGTTGAGCAGTCGGCCCTCCGAGAGCACGATGATCGAGCGCTCGTCGCGGGCCGGGGTCTCACCGTCGGCCTGCTGCGCCGGGAGCGTCCACTCGTGGACCTGCGCCTTGATCTCGGTCTTCTGCACGCCCGGCACCCGGGCCAGCCCGGTCAGGTCGATCTCGTTGTCGAAGTGGCCAATGTTGCCCACGATCGCCTTGTCCTTCATGGCGAGCAGGTGCTCGGGGCGGATGACGTCGCAGCAGCCGGTCGTGGTGACAAAGAAGTCCGCGATCCCGACGACGTCCTCGAGCTGGGCGACCTGGAAGCCCTCCATGGCGGCCTGCAGCGCGCAGATCGGGTCGATCTCGGTGACGATGACCCGGGCGCCCTGCCCGGCCAGCGCCTCGGCACAGCCCTTGCCCACATCGCCATAGCCGAGCACCACGGCGACCTTGCCCCCGATGAGCGTGTCGGTGGCCCGGTTGATGCCGTCGATCAGGGAGTGGCGGGTGCCGTACTTGTTGTCGAACTTGGACTTGGTGACCGAGTCATTGACGTTGATCGCCGGGAAGTGCAGGTCACCGGTCTCGTGCAACTGATAGAGCCGGTGGACACCGGTGGTGGTCTCCTCGGTGACGCCGCGGATGCCGTCGGCGATCGTGGTCCACCGCGTCGGCGCCGACTCCAGGGTCTCGCGCACGGTGTCGAGGATGACGGTGTATTCCTCGCTGTCCTCCTCGGACGCGGTCGGGACGGCGCCGGCCTGCTCCCACTTGCGGCCGTTGAGCACGAGCAGCGTGGCGTCCCCGCCGTCGTCCAGGATCATGTTCGGGCCCTCATCGCCGGGCCAGTCCAGGATCTGCGTGGTGCACCACCAGTATTCCGGCAGCGTCTCGCCCTTCCAGGCGAAGACCGGGACACCCTGCAGGTCCTCCGGTGTGCCGTCGACGCCGACCACGACGGCGGCAGCAGCCTCGTCCTGGGTGGAGAAGATGTTGCAGGAGGCCCAGCGGACCGTGGCACCCAGAGCGACCAGCGTCTCGATCAGCACGGCGGTCTGGACCGTCATGTGCAGCGAACCCGCGATCCGCGCCCCGGCCAACGGCTGGCTGGAGGCAAAGCGCTCGCGCAGGGCCATCAGCCCGGGCATCTCGTGCTCGGCCAGACGGATCTGGTGTCGCCCCGCTGTCGCGAGGGACAGGTCCTTGACCTTGTAGTCGAACGTCATCGTCAGGTGCTCCGTCAGGTTGCAGGGTCGAACTGGTCACGGTCACGGCGCTGTATGCCGTGGGCTCGAGACAGTGCATGGCTCACCATGGCCCCGTCCCGAGTCCGCACCATCCTACGTTCTCTGCCGGGATTGACCCCCTCAGCGCGGCCGGGCCTCGTCTGTGCACCCACCGCCCCGACGACGGGAGCGTCAGACACCCAGCAGGGCGTTCTCCACCACCTCGGCCAGCGCGGGGTGGATCCAGAACTGGCCCCGGGCCACGGTGTGGGCGTCCTGGCCGAACGCCATCGCCTGGACGATGGGTTGGATCAGCGACGATGCCTGCGGCCCCATCAGGTGGGCACCGAGGATCAGACCCGTGCCGCGGTCCGCGATCACCTTGGCGACGCTGGTGGTGTCCTCCATCGCCCAGCCGTAGGCCGTGTCGCCATAGTGCTGGACCTTCACGCTGACGTCGTGGCCCGCGTCCCGCGCCTCCTGCTCGGTGAGCCCGATCATGGCGATCTGCGGGTGGCTGAAGACGGCCATGGGCACGTTGGTGTGCACGAACGACTGCAGGTCCTCGGGGTGCACCAGGTTGTGGGCGACGACCCGGGCCTCGTGGTTGGCCAGGTGCTTGAGCTGGTGGGGTGCGCTGATGTCGCCGAGTGCCCAGACGCCGTCGGTGCTCGTGCGGCCGTGCTCGTCGACCACCACTCGGCCGTCGGGGCGCAGTTCCACACCAGCCACGTCCAGGCCCATGCCGTCGCTGTTGGGCCGGCGGCCCGTCGCGACGAGCAGCACGTCAACATCAAGCGGGTCGCCGTCGCTGAGCTCCAGCCGCACGCCGGACTCGGTCGAGGAGGCACCGGTGACCTCGGTGTTGACCCGCAGATCCCAGTGTCGTGCGACCTCCTGGGTGAACAGTTCGCTGACCTCGGAGTCCAGCCGGTGCAGGAGCCGCTCGCTGCGCTGCAGCTGGGTGACCTGCACCCCGAGCGCCGAGAAGACGTGGGCGAACTCCGCGCCGATCACGCCGCCACCGATGATCGCCATCGATCGCGGAAGGTCGTCGAGTCGCATGACCGTGTCGGAGGTCTCGTAGGGCACTCCCGCCGCCTCGATCACCGGTGGGGCGGTGGCCCTGCTGCCGGTCGCGATCACGACCTGGTCGCCGGTGATCCGGTGCCGCTCCCCCACGGCGTGCTCTCCGCCGGGCGTGGTGATCTCGATCTCGACCTCCCGAGCACCGACGAAGGTGGCGTGACCGAGATAGGCGGTGGTGTTGGGTCCGGTGACGCGATAGTCCCGGCCACCGTCGGCGATCGGGTCGATCCGTCCGAAGATCCGGTCGCGGATGTCGCGCCAGCGCACCCCGTCCAGGGTCGCGTCCACCCCATAGCGGGCGGACTCCCGGATCGTGGTGGCGACGTCTGCGGCGTAGACGAACATCTTGGTCGGGATGCACCCGACGTTGAGGCAGGTGCCCCCGAAGGTGCCGCGCTCGATCACGGCGACCTTCTTGTCCGCGAAGTCCTCGGTGACCAGCGAGTTGCCCGAGCCGGTGCCGATGATGATCAGGTCGTAGTCAGCCACGCCGACAGACTACGTTCCGGCCCGACCGGAACAGCATCCACGTCAGGAGATCAGGTCGCGCACCGCCTGCAGTCCGGACACGACCTCGGCGAAACTGGTCGAGAGCGGCGCCAGGCCGAGCCGCAACCCATCCGGTGCACGGAAGTCCGGGATCACCCCCTGCTCCCACAACCGGGCGTTGACCTCGGCAAAGTCGTGCCGCCGGATCGTGAGGTGGCCCCCGCGCTGCTCGTGCGCTCGCGGCGAGGCGATCGTCACGCCCAGCTCGGCCGGCCAGGACGCGACGATGTCCCAGGCCAGGTCGGTCAGGGCGAGGGACTTGGTGCGCACCGCGTCGATCCCGGCCTCGGCGAGCAGGGCCACGGACAGCCGCAGCGGCACCATCGCGACCACGGGCGGCGTGCCGCTGACCAGCGAGCGGATCCCGGGGGCAGGCTCATAGCCCGGCCCCATCAGGAACGGGTCGCGGCGCCCCATCCACCCCTGGATCGGCTGCCGCACCGTCGTGTGGTGTCGCTGCGCGAGATAGGCGAACGCCGGAGAGCCGGGCCCGCCGTTGAGATATTTGTAGGTGCAGCCGACAGCAGCGTCGACGTCCCAGGCGTCCAGGTGGACCGGCACCGAGCCCGCCGAGTGACACAGGTCCCACAGCACGAGGGCGCCGGCCGCGTGCACCCGTTGGGTGATGGCGGCCGCGTCCGCGAGATAGCCCGAGCGATAGGCCACATGGCTGATCAGCACCACGGCGGTGCGCTCACTCACGACCTCCGCAACCTGCTCCTCAGTGACCCCGGATGCCGGGTCGGCCTCGATCCAGACCAGCTCCATCCCCCGCTCGGCCGCCACGCCCTCTGCCACATAACGATCGGTCGGGAAGTTGTCGGTGTCGAGCACGATCTGGGTCCGGGCGGGGTCGGCGCGCACCTGCGCGTCGGCGAGCGCGCGCAGCATCTTGTAGAGCAGGACGGTGGTCGAGTCGGCCACCACGGTCTGTCCTGGCGCCGCGCCCAGGGCCGCGGTGGCCACCAGGTCACCGGTCTCCTCGGGCCACCGCATCCACGCCTCGTCCCAGCTGCGGATCAGGCGTGTGCCCCAGCCCTGCTCGACGAAGCGGGCCAGCTCCTGGGCGGTGCCACGCACGGGGCGGCCCAGGGAGTTGCCGTCGAAATAGGCCGTGACGCCCTCGGCCGGCTCGAATCGGTCGACGAAGGCGGCGAGCGGGTCGGCCGCGTCCAGCTCGGCAGCCACCGCGACCCAGTCGGTCCCGGTCGCCGCAACGTCCGTCGTGGGCTGGTCAGTCATGGTGATAGCCCTCCGGCTCGACGTCCTGGATCCGGGACCTGACGGCATACAGCTCGGGGAAGAAGGTCAGGTCCAGCGCCCGCCGCAGGAAGGGCACGCCCGAGGAGCCGCCGGTCCCCCGCTTGGAGCCGATGATCCGCTCGACGGTCTTGAGGTGCCGGAAGCGCCAGAACTGGAAGTTGTCCTCGACGTCGACCAGCTCCTCGCACAACTCGTAGACCCCCCAGTGCTCCTGCGGGGCGGCATAGACCTGCACCAGCAGCTCCACCAGCCCCTCGCTCTCCTGGTGCGGCTTCGACCAGTCCCGGTCGAGCAGTTCGGCGGGCACCGCATACCCCTGCCGGCCCAACCAGGCCAGCACCTCGTCATACAGGCTGGGTTCGTGCAGCAGGGTGGCCAGCTCGTCATGCACCGCCTGATCGTGCTCGAAGACGCGCAGCATCTCGGCGTTCTTGTTGCCGAGCAGGAACTCCACCGACCGGTACTGCCAGGACTGGAAGCCCGAGCCGGTCGCCAGGAACGAGCGAAACTCCGCATACTCGCTCGGCGTCAGGGTGGCCAGGACCGTCCACTGCTCGGTCAGGACCGTCTGGATGTGCTTGACCCGCGCCAGGCGCTTGAGCGCTGGCTTCGGCTCGTCAGCACGGATCAGGTCCCGGGCCGAGCGCAGCTCGTGCATCATCAGTTTCAGCCACAGCTCACTGGTCTGGTGCTGGATGATGAACAGCATCTCGTCGTGCCGGGTGGGCACCGACCGGGGGTGCTGGGCGGACAGGACACGGTCGAGGTCGAGATACTCGCCATAGGACAGGTTGCGGGTGAAGTCCCGCTCGATGCCCTCCTCGAGCTGCCGTTCAGCCGTATGCCGTGGTGCCGGTTGGTCGGACCTGCTGGCCTGGTCGGGGGCGGGTTGAGCTGGGGCGACCTCGTCGGACACGCGAACCTCCATGTTGGCGTTGGGCTCTCACGGTATCTCGGCGCCCGTGCGCGAGAAGTTCCGGACCCGTTCTCCCATGGTCGGAGGTGTCCGCGCCCTGGGTCGTAGTGGGTGCCCCACCAGGTCGGGACCACGGTCCGATGCTGCAGACCCCACCTGCGACGGAGGCTGGACAGCATGAACACACCAGTCCTCACAGGCCAGTCCGTGGCCAAGACCTACGGACCCACCGTCGCCCTCGCCGGGGTGTCCCTGGAACTCGCGGCGGCCGAGTCGGTCGCCGTCATGGGAGCCTCGGGCTCGGGCAAGACCACCCTCCTGCACTGCCTCGCCGGGATCATCACCCCCGACGCCGGTGCCATCACGCTGCACACCCCGCACGGTGCCCAACGCATCGACGGCCTGGACGCCGAAGGGCGAGCAACGTTGCGCCGCAAGCACTATGGGTTCGTCTTCCAGCAGGGCCTGCTCCTGCCCGAGTTGACCGCCGTGGAGAACGTCGCCCTCCCCCTGCTGTTGGACGGCACCGACCGCCGCGCCGCCGAGGCCGAGGCGACCCACTGGCTGCACGTGCTCGGTCTGGCCGGCATGGAGGAGCGTCGCCCGGGCCAGCTCTCCGGTGGGCAGCAGCAGCGCGTCGCCGTGGCCCGCGCGCAGGTCGGGGCACCCGCGGTGGTCTTCGCCGACGAGCCGACCGGTGCCCTGGACTC
This sequence comes from Ornithinimicrobium faecis, assembly GCF_023923225.1. GTDB lineage: Bacteria > Actinomycetota > Actinomycetes > Actinomycetales > Dermatophilaceae > Ornithinicoccus > Ornithinicoccus faecis. The sequence goes on from NZ_CP099489.1 coordinate 2,990,582, forward strand.
ACGCACCTCCGCGCAGGTGATGCAGGCGCTCCTGCAGACCACCACCGGCGCTGGGCGCAGCCTGGTCGTGGTCACCCACGACGAGCAGGTCGCCGCCGCCTGTCACCGGGTGCTGCACCTCAGCGACGGCCGGATCGTCCGGGAGCACCGCAACGCCACGGCGACGCGGGTGGCCTCATGAGGACCGCGAGCCAACTGACCTTCCTGCTGCTGCGGCGGGGCACCGACACCAGCCGTGCCTCCCCGCTGCTCCCCGTGGCGGCGTTTGCCGTCGTGACGGCCCTCGCCCTCACCGTCCTGGGCGGAGCCCGCTTCTTCTTCACCATCGAGGGCGACCTGGGCGTGTTCTACCAGTCGCTCGCCGCGCTGGCCGTCACGCTCCTGCTGATCCCGCTGCTCACGCTCTGCGGGTCCGCGGCCCGCCTGTCCGCGCGCCGCCGCGACCAGCACCTGTCCACGCTGCGCCTGCTCGGCGCGCCCACCCGCACCCTGACGTCGATGACGGTCCTGGAGTCCATGCTCCTGGCCGCGGGCGGAACCGTGCTCGGCGTGCTGGGACACCTGGCCCTGGCACCCCTGCTCGGGCTGCTGGTGTTTCACGGTGAGCGGCTCGGAGCCGGCAACATCCTGCTCGGCCCGGTCGGCACCGCCCTGTGCGGTCTCGCTCTGCTGGCCCTGGCTGCCGTGAGCTCGCTCCTCGGACTGCGCGGCGTGGTGGTCTCCCCCCTCGGTGTGCGGACCCGTCAGGCAGCCCCCAGCATGAGCCTGGCCCGCGTCGCCGGCATCATGCTCGCGCTCGGAGCGGGCTTCCTCGCCAGCCGGGCGATGAAGATCGACCAGGGGGTGGTGGCCACAGTGATCAGCATGATGGTCACCTTCGGGCTCACCATGGCCGTGCTCAACCTGGTCGGCCCGTGGCTGCTCGGTGTCGTCGCGCGGCTGCAGCTGCGCCGGGCGGGTGGGCGCCACGTCGCGGAACGCTTGATCGCTGCCCGAACCGTCCTGGACTCGCCCAAGGCCGCCTGGCGGCAGGTCAGCGGGGTGGCCCTGACCTCCTTCATCGCGGTCTTCGCCGGGGTCGGTCTGGCGGTCACCAACACCATGTCCGGAGCCGGTGGATCGAGCCGCGAGGACAAGCTCCTGCTGGCCGACCTGGGCACCGGCATCGCCCTGACCCTGGGGATCTCGTTTGTCACGGTCGCCGCCTCCGTGGCCGTCAACCAGGCCGCCGACATCCTCGACCGCCGCGAGCTGTTCGCCAGCCTGGACCGGATGGGCATGCCCCTGGCCGGGATGGACCGGGCCCGACGTCGCGCCGTCATGTTCCCCCTCCAGGTGGTCTCCCTGGGCTCCGCGCTGGCCGCTGCCCTGCTGATCTTCCCGCTCTCCGGTCTGGCACTGCTCACCGACCCACTGTCCCTGGTCAGCACCGCCGCCCTCCTTGCCGCGGGGATCGCCCTGGTCTGGCTGACCCTGCTGGCGACCTCACCGATGCTGTCCCGGGTGGCCCGCGGGAGCTGACCCGCTCCAGCGCCTCTGCGGGTCACGACCCCTCGCCAGAGGTCGCCCGGCAGCCAGGACCTGCGCCACGGCATACTCAGGGTTGTGCCGACCGACACCACACCCGACCAGCAGGGGCCCGCGACCGATGCGGAGGTGGCCGACTGGGTCGCTGGGCTCGGCCTGCCCGGCCTCGCCGACATCCACGTGCACTTCCTCCCCGAGCGGGTCCTGGCCAAGGTGTGGGACTACTTCGACACCCACGGCTGGTCCGAGGCCGGCGATTGGCCGATCCACTATCGGCTGCCCGAGGAGGAGCGTCTGGCTGTCGTCAGGTCACTGGGGCTGGCTGCCATCCCGGCCCTGACCTATGCGCACAAGCCCGGCATGGCCGCATGGCTCAACGCCTGGTGCGCCGACTTCGCGGAGCGGGTGCCGGAGGCCGTGCTCTCGGGCACCTTCTTTCCCGAGCCCGAGGCCGCTGACTACGTCCCCGAGGCGCTGGAGCGGGGCGTGCGGCTCTTCAAGGCGCATGTCACGGTCGGCAACTTCGACCCCACCGACCCGCTGCTTGACCCCGTGTGGTCCGCGGTGCAGGACGCGGGCACCCCGGTCGTCCTGCACGCCGGCTCTGGCCCCCACCCCGGACAGCACACTGGCTCCGAGCCGGTGGCCGCGCTGCTGCGCCGGTTCCCACGGCTGGTCCTGGTCATCGCCCATCTCGGGATGCCCGAGCACGACGAGTTCGCCGACCTGGCAGAGCAGCACGCCGGGGTGCACCTGGACACCACGATGGCCGGGACGGACTATGTCCAGGCCAGGTCTCCCCTGCCCACCGGCTATCTGTCCCGGCTGCGAGACCTGCAGGACAAGATCGTGCTCGGTGCGGATTTCCCGAACATCCCCTATCCCTATGCCCACCAGCTGCAGGCGCTGGCACGCTGGGACCTGGGGGACGACTGGCTCCGTGATGTGCTGTGGCACAACGGTGCCCGGCTGATGGGGCTGGACCAGAGCGGGCGAGGGACACCATGATGCGGCCCTGGGCGGGCTGGTTGGCCGCAGGGCTGCTCCTGCTCTCGCTCGGGCTCCCCTGGGCCGGCCCCTCGACCCGCACGGTCCCTGGTGGGCCCTCGTGCATCCCCGACCTGTCCGGCGAGGGTGGGCTGATCTGCGACTACATCGGCGTTGCGACCACGCACGTGGTGGATGGTGTCGTGGGCGGTGGGTCCCCGGCGAGACTCTTCCTCGTCCTGGCGCTGTTCCTGCTGGTCGTGGGTCTGCGGACACACCGACCGACCGCTCTGCTGATCGCTGCAGCCTCGGCCGCCCTCGCGGTGGCCACGGCGCTTCCGAGTGTGCAGAGCGGCCAGTTCACCGCTCTGCTCGCGGCCGGGCTGCTCCTGGTGTCGGTCGGTGGCGCCGGTCAGCGGGTGCGGTCGTTGAGATCCGCAACGTGGGGTGACACCGACGGGTCAAGCCCCAGCCCCAGCGCCAGATAGGTCGCCGTGAAGTCTGCGGTGGACACCAACTCGGCCAGTCGGGTGAGCGGGCGGCCCGGCTGCGCGATCACGTCCATCACCCGCACGCCAGCGTCTCGGGCCGTTTCGAGCACCGCGTCGGTCAGGGCCTGGGACTGAGCGGACTCGCTGGTCGGCGGCTCCACCGGGGCGTCGCGCAGGGTGAGCAGCCCCAGCTGAGGCATGGACGGGCCGTCCAGGAACGGGTCGGCAAAGATGTCCTGACCCGACTGACCCCGCGGGATCTCGGCGAGATCTCCCTCCGGCTCGGCGAAGTGATGGGGCTCCCAGCCGCTGGTGTCGATGTCACCGAGCCGGATGCGCCCGGCGTCATAGGTGCCCGGGCGGCGTCCACCGATCGCGGTGTAGGGACCGTCGAAGCAGGCCACAATCTGGCTGGCAGCGTCCGGCAGCTCGCCCCAGGGAGCCGGCACCCGGGCCGTGCGCGCCAGCATGGAGGCGGCACGGGCGGCCGCCACACCGCTGAGCGGACCGTCCCCGAGCACCATGGGCACGGTCTCGGCCAGTTGCAGGGCCAGCAGCTTGGCCGGGTTGACGAAGGACTCCGAGGTGGGCCGATAGGTCTCGGCGGCCTCGTCGAGACGCTCGGCCACCTCGGTCATCCCCTCGGCGGGGGTGTCGACGATGCCGATCGCGTCAGCCCCGAGCAGGACCGGGGTGAGCAGGCTCCACAACGACGTCCGCGAACTGGTGCGAGCACGGCCCACGCCGATGTGCACCCCCCTGGCGCGTCGGCATACGTCGGCCAGTGGCGAGTCGTCGGCGCCGACGGTCAACAGGGAGGCGCCCCGCCGGGCCGCCTCGGCGGCAATCGCCAGGGGGCCGGGCGCACGCCCGGACAGGGAGACCGCCACCACCAGGTCGAGCGGCCCCACCCACCCGGGCAGTGGCAGGTTTCGTCGGGCCTGGACCGGCACGGGCGAGCCGGGCTCGGCGAGCAGCTCGAGCACGTCGGCCACCAGGGCCGAACCGCCCAGCGCCGCGACCAGCACGGACCGGGGGCGATCGAGCTGGGCAAACCGGTCAATGCCGGCTTCCTGCGCGAGCGTCACGGACTCACGCACCTGGGCACCGGCGGTCGCCAGGGCGCGCAGGGTCTGCCGACTGTCCTTGCGGAGCAGCTCGTCCGGGTCGTCGAGCAGGGCGTCGTCGATGTGTGGTGCCATGGAGTTGCCCCTCAGCGCGTGATGGTGGTGGCGTCGCTCTCGAGGAGGACGGGGATCCCCTCGGTGATCGGGAACTGCCGGCGCTGGCCGGCTCCGCCGCAGTCCTGGGCGCACTCGAGCACCGGCTGACCCGCGTCGTTGGTGGCGTCGACCAGCTCGTGGCGGCCGACTGGACAGCGCAGGATCTCCCGCACCCAGGGCTCGATTGCATCAGTCATGCGCGCACCATCCTCAGCACCTCATCACGGATCGTCGTCATGGTGGCCTCGTCGGAGGCCTCCACATTGAGCCGCAGCAGCGGCTCGGTGTTGCTGGGCCGCAGCGAGATCCACCAGAACTCGTCTCCGGTCCCGACGCCCATCGTCAGGCCGTCGAGCAGGTCGACACTAGCGCCCTGCTCCTCGCCCCAGGCCCGGACCCGGGCCGTCGCCGCGGGGACATCCTCGACCAGGGAGTTGATCTCGCCGGAGCCGGCATAGCGCTCATAGGACGCCACGAGGTCCGACAGCGCACCCCTTTGACCCCCGAGGGCCGCCAGGACGTGCATCGCCGCCAGCATCCCGGTGTCGGCGAACCAGAAGTCCCGGAAGTAGTAGTGGGCGGAGTGCTCACCACCGAACACGGCGTCGTGCTCGGCCATGTGGGCCTTGATGTAGGAGTGACCGACCCGGGTCCGCACGGGTCGTGCCCCGGCCTGGGAGATCGTCTCGGGCACGACGCGCGAGCAGATGACGTTGTGGACCACCGCGACCTCGGCGGGGTCGACTCCGGCCGCGACCTCGCGGGCGATCTCACGGGCAGCCACCAGGGCCGTGATCGCACTGGGGGTGACTGGCTCACCGCGCTCGTCGACCACGAAGCAGCGGTCAGCGTCACCGTCGAAGGCGAGCCCCAGATCGGCCCCGTGCGCGAGGACCGCTGCCTGCAGGTCACGCAGGTTCTCCGGCTCCAGGGGGTTGGCCTCATGGTTGGGGAAGGTGCCGTCCAGCTCGAAATACAGCGGGACGATCTCCAGTGGGAGGTTCGATCGCTGCAGGACGGCCGGCACGGTGTGGCCGGCCATGCCGTTGCCCGCGTCCACCACAACCTTCAGCGGGCGCCCCTCCGAGAGGTCCACCAGGGAGTGCAGGAAGTCGGCATAGTCGTCGAGCAGGTCTGCCTGATCGATGCTGCCCACGCTCGCGCCGGCGGGCAGGTCGTGCTCGGCCCCGCGGTCGAGCAGCCACTGGGCCAGGTCACGCACCTCGGCCAGGCCGCTGTCGAGTCCGACCGGACGGGCACCGGACCGGCAGAGCTTGATGCCGTTGTAGGTAGCCGGGTTGTGGCTGGCCGTGAACATCGCCCCCGGCACCGACCGGGCGCCGCTGGCGTAGTAGAGCCCGTCGGTCGAGCACAGGCCGATCATCGTCACGTCCACGCCGTGGGCCGCCGCCCCCGCCGCGAAGGCACGGGAGAGCTCCGGCGAGGAGGGCCTCATGTCGTGGCCGATGACCATGGCCGTGGCGCCCTCGGGGATCACCACGACCTGGGCGTAGGCGGAGCCGAGCGCGGTTGCCACGGCCGGGCTGAGCTGCTCCGGCACGAGTCCGCGCACGTCGTAGGCCTTGATGAAGTCCTGGAGGCGCGCTGTGGTCACCCGGTGAGCCTAACGGTCGCGCAGCAGGCGCAGGTGCCCCCGTCGGCCGACCTCGGTGACGTTGGCCTCTGCCGGTCGCAACGGGCGCGCACCGGGGTCCTCCTGGGACTTGTGCTCGCGGACTGCCTCTGCCAGGGCCACCAGGTCATCGGGTGGCTCCTCCCCCATCTGGAGTCGGACGATGTCCCAGCCGCGGGGGGCGGTCAGTCGCCGGGCGTGGTTGTCGCACAGGTCGTAGGAGTGCGGCTCGGCATAGGTGGCCAGCGGGCCGAGGACCGCGGTCTGCTCGGCGTAGACATAGGTCAGCGTGGCGAAGGCAGCACTGCCGCACGCGGTCTTGGAGCACTGACGGGAGATAGCCACGATCAAAGACTGTATGCCGTTGTGCCGGTTCAGTGCGGCAACCACGCCGATGCGTGGCTGCCCTGGATCGGCGACGGTGCCCGGATCTTGGCGTGACAGACTGCGCGGGTCTGACGCGACGGAGGTGGAGTGATGGCCCGGTGGAGTCCGGAGTCGGCGCTGCGGCGGCGTGACCGTCACGGCCGGGGGTTGCGTGGCCCGCTCGCCTGGCCGCCTGTGCCGGCGATGCGCACCCGCTCAGGCCGGTTCGACGATCTGGTGCTGGATGCGATCCAGTTGATCGAGCACCGTCTGGGCCGTGACCTCAGCGACCTCGAGGTTGCCGTCGAGGAGGTCCCGCCGGCCGATCCGGCGCCCTGGGAGTCTGGCATCGCCCTGGGCCGACTCTTTCCTGCCGAGGGTTCGTTGCCTGCCCGGGTGGTGGTCTACCGGCGTCCGGTGGAGTCTCGCGGCCAGGACGATGAGCTGGCCGCCCTGGTCCACGAGGTCCTGGCTGAGCAGGTGGCCAGCATGCTCGGGATCGACCCCGAGGATCTGCTCTAGCGATCTGCTCAAGGTGCTCTGGGTCTGCTCTGGGTCTGCTCTGGGGCCCTACTCTGGGACTGTTCCCGAGGTGACTGCTCACGGCATCCAGGGAGCGATCGCCCGCAGCTGGCGGGTGACTGCCGCCTCGGGCAGCGGCAGGCTGGCGATCAGCGTGCCGAGCTCGTGCTCGAGTGTGGAGACCACGGCCGCCGACACTGTCCCCTGATGCGGCTGCACCCAGACGCTCTCGGTCTGTGCCGGAAGCTCCACCGTGTGGCTGGAGGCCGCCGGGATCGTCACCTCGCTGCTCTCGACAGCGCCAGCGACGACCGTGACCACCTCCACGGTGGCGCCCTCGAGCGAGGTGACCGACAGTGAGCCCTTGATGGCGCCATCAGCGCTGGTGGCCAGCGGCGCCCCGTGCAGCTCGCTGGTCGGCGCGGTGGCGGGGATCCAGGCCAGGTCACCCGCCCCGTCGGCCTCGGCGCGTCGCTGCACGTGGGCTGCGGCGAGGACAGGGGTGTCCGAGCTGACCTCGATGCCCTGCGTGCCAGCCGGCAGGTCCGCGACATCGACATCCACCACAGACCCAGGAGCAACGTTGGTGACCCCCTGCTCCAACCGCACCGGACCGTCGGGAGTCAGCGCCCGCAGTTGCACAACGGCGGCCTCTTGACCGGGAGCTGCGACGCGGACCATCGCGATGTCCGCCGAGTCCGGGCGCGGTGCCGGCACAGCGGGGATGACCAGGCTGGTGCCTGGGGCCGCCGTCGCGGTGGTCACCTCGGTCCCGCGGTCCACGGTGCCTTCCAACCAACGGTCTCCCAGGGCAGCAACGACCGGTCCGCCGGTCGTGGTCACGTGAATGACGGGCCGCTCCTCCCCCGGCGCGAGTGCGTCGAGCAGGACCACGTGCCGCCCTGCGGGCGGCACCACGATGCCGGTGCCGCCCACGACACTGACCGGTCCGGCCGCTCCGAGCACCTCCGCAGTCACCGTGACCGGGTTGCCGGTCGGGTTGGCCAGGATGAGCCGCTCGACCCGCCCCGTCTCGTCACCGCCACCCACCAGCCAGAGATCGTCCAGAGCGCCACCACACACGGCGGTGGCCATCCCCCACTGCTGCTCCTCAAAGCTGTAGCCCAGTTGTGTCCCGGCGAAACCGGCAGCCAACGCACCCTGGGCCACCGCGCGAACCCAGGTGGATCCCTGCGCGCTCAGCGTGGCCACCTCGCCGCGGGCACTCACCTCGCTGACCTCGCCGTCTGGCACGACGCCCAGGGTGATGCCACCGCCCTCCTCAGCGGCCACGCCCTCGGGCAGGGCCTCGAGCGGGGCGCTGCCCGCACTCACGCTGACCCCCTGGTCGGTCTCGGGGACGCTGGGGTTGTCGAGCCCCACGAGCCCGGGGCCGACACAGCCGAGCGTGCTGTCGCTGATCACGGCAAGGCCCGCCTGCTGGGCGGCCTGCTCGGGTGTGGAGTCCGCACGGTCCAGGGCGGCCGCCAGGTCGAGCCTAGCAAGGCTTCCTGAGCCGGCGCCATAGACGAGAGCAGCGGCTAGGCCGGTGATGGCCACCGCCCGCACCCATCTGCCTGCGCTCCCATAGCGCCCCTTGCGGGCTGCTCCCCCGGCGCCAGCATCGTCCGCGTCCCCAGGCCCGCCGCGGTCTCCGCGGGCGGCATAACTGTGCTCTCCGTCGTCGGGGAACTCGCCCTCTGGCTCTCCGGCATCGGAGAACCCGCCCTCTGTCCCGTCCCCTGCGACATCCCCTGCAAGATCCTCTGGGAGATCCTCGGGCAGGTCCTCTTGCGCGGGACCCGCCGGCACCGAGTCCCCAAGCCGGTCCGGATCCTGCGCGACACCAGGGTCAGCAGGTCCGCCGCCATCGGGGTGACCAGCGTCAGGACTCTCAGTGGCCCCGTCACGCGGCTCCGGCTCCGGCTCCGGCTCTGGGGTGGGGTTGTCATAGAAGAGGTCGTCGACCCGCGGCTCCTGCGCACTCCTGCGCTTGCGCTTGCCCGCCATCAGGAAGACCTCCTGCGTCGTGAACCGAAGGGAAGGGCCAGGAAGAGCACCAGGGCAGCCAGGGCAACCGTGCCGATCCGCCAGGTCAGGTCTGGTGGCGGCATGGTCACCTGGAGCTGGTCCGCCGCCCCTGCTGTCACCGCAAACTGCGGTGGCCACTGGCCGGAGACCGGCTCGAGGCGCTCGCCCCCAGCACGAACCTCGGCCACCTGCGCCCAGCCCGCGGCCTCCGAGATCACCAGGGCCGCCGTGCCCTCCGGCGGTTCACCACTGTCCCGCAGCACGCTGTGCGGACCGTCGACCGGCACAACCGCCAGCGCTGTGCCGTCGCTGTCGACCAGGCGCGCTCTGGCGGACGGGACCGCTGCGTCCTCGGTGCCTCCGCTGCCCACCCGCCAGAGCATCAGGTCCTCAGGAGCATTCACGCGAGACAACGCCGCCGTCGCATCCAGGCTCGCGACCAGTGGGTCGTCCGGCTCAGCGCGCAGCCCGACGTGCCCCACCCCGAGGTCCAGCAGGGCATCGTGTGCGGCGCTGGAGTCGCTCGCGTCGCCGGTGTCGGTCAGGGCAAGCACAGCGTCCGTCAGTGCCTGCTCGCCCGGGTCCGGGGTGGACGTGTCCGCCCCGGTGCGGACCATCTCAGCGACCCGATCACGCACCCAGAGCCCCGGCTCCTCGCCGACGAGCTGATAGGTGACCGTGTCGTCAGTCACCGTGAGGTCCAGCACCCGCGAGGCCTCGGGGCCGGTCGCCTGGGCGTCCACGACCGCCGGATAGGGGCGCGCTGCCGCGGTCAGAGGCCCACCAGCGCCGGCCCAGACCGTCCAGGCCAGGGTGCCGACACCGGCCACGGCGACCACACCGGTCAGCACGGCGACCAGCGGGGCGTGCCACGCAGGCCGGCCGAGGGCCGGCGGCAGTTCCACGGCCTGTGCAGCGGCCAGCAGCAGGCAGGCGGCAGCGACGCTGAGGAAGAGTCCGGGCCACGCCGTCACGATCTCGCCCGCGTCGGTGTGGCCAGCAGGGACCACGCCGAGGTGGACCAGCGGTGCGGCCAGCGCCGCGGCAAGACCGAGCAGGGCGCCGATGAGCAGGCCAGCAGCCCGACGTCCCCGGTGTCCACGCCGCAGCGTGGCGCCAACCGCGAGCACGAGCAGGGGAACGGTCCACCACACGGTGGGCGAGAGTGACCCGCCGGCATGCAGCAACAGGGTCTGCCAGGCCGGGGTGTCAGGCCCTCCAGACACGGTGGTTCCCGCGCCGCCGAGCACAGTCCTGGGGTCGGCCAGGACCTCACGCAGCCAGGGGCCGGTCAGCAGCCAGGGCAGCACCGCGAGCAGCAGGCCACGCAGGCGCCCCCAGCCCGGGCCGAAGAGCAGGACCAGCAGTCCGCCCAGGCTGGTCAGCAGCAGCAGGGCAGGAGCGAACAGCCCCACCAGGGCGGTCAGCAGGACGGTGGCGAAGGTTGCCGTCGTGCGCTGCACGCCGTGACGCCGCGACCCGGCGACCACGACGCCGGCGACGATGAGGGGCAGGGCTGCGTGCGCGATCACCGGCCCGAGTCGGCCCTCGTCCACACCGGCAGACAACGGCGCCATCCCGGCCCAGATCAGGCCGATCAGGGCCCGGGGCCAGCGGGCGCGCACCGCCACCCTGGACGCGAAGTAGGCCGACGCCACAGACAGCGGGATCGCCGCGAACAACAGCCACGCCACCGTCACCGCCGCCGGCGACCGCGTGGCGTCAACCCACGGCAGGTGCTCCACGACCCAGGTGAAGCCACTCATCGGCAACAACCAGGCGCCCGGGTCGGCGCCGGAGCCGAGCCCCGACCCGGTCCAGGGGTCGGCCCAGCTGTGCCACACCTGCGACCAACCGCCGGAGATCGTGTGCACCTCCCCGCCAGTGACGCCATAGCCACGCCCGGACAGCGCGGGCAGGAGCTCTCGCCACCGCACGAGGGCGGCTCCGACAGCCACCAGCAGGGCGAGCACCAGTGGCCAGCTCCACAGCGTCCGGAAGCGACTGGGGGCACTCTCCAGCGACTCTGCGTCCTCCGACACCGGACCGGTCTCCAGTGCTGCCCCTCCGCGAGGCGCACCACGATCGGTCAGCGCTCCATGGACCGTGTCCGAGGTCCCGTGCCACGCACTGCTGGCCGGGGCGAAGAGGCTGGAGAGGTTGCGTCGGCGCACCCGTTTGCGGCCCCGGAAGCGCCAGCGGGCACCCGTGCCCCGCGCCGGAGCAAGGACTGCGCCGGTGTCGGCAAACTCGGCCGCGGCCTGCTGGGGACGCTTGACGAGCAGCAGGCCCAGCCCCATCAGCACGGAGGTGATCAGGATGCCCAGGGCCCGCCACGGTGCCGCCCACCAGGATCCTCGGGCGAGTGCCATCTGGCGGGTGCGGCGCCGGGTCGTCAGTGTCGGGGCGGGGTGACCGTTGCTGCCCTGGCGCACGACGGCGTCGGTCGCGACGACGACTCGGTGTCCGGCCAGATGGCTGCGCCACGACAGGTCAAGCCCCTCCGCACCGTCGCCGAACGCCTTGTCGATGCCACCGACGGCGTGCAGCACATCACTGCGGACCAGCAGGCCGGGCAGCGGCACCCCGATGATGTCGACCCGTTGGTCGTGCTGTCCCTGATCGAGCTCACGAGCGATGTGGGCGTCGGCGTCCCGTCCGCCCCGGGTGATGCGGTGCCCCACCGACACCAACTGGCGCGGGTCATCGGCGCGCACCAGTTTGGGACCGACGATGCCGACACCGCTCGACCGGCGGGTCGCCTCAACGAGGTTGCTGAGCGCCTCGGGCCCCGGCACGGAGTCGTCGTGCAGGATCCAGATCCAGTGCGTCGCGTCGGTCGCCAGGGCGGCGCGCGCGTCCTCGATGATGCTCCAAAGCGGAGGGTCCTGGTCGGGGTGCGGGACGGGCTCCCGGACGACAAGGTCGACCCCGTCCTCGGCGATCAGCGGGTGAGCCTGCGCCTCGCCGATCTCGTCATCATCCGAGGCGAGCCCGGTGATGACGACCCGGTCGGGGAGTCGGTGCTGCGCAGAGAGTGCGTCGAGGGTCTGCAGCACAACCGGTCCGCCGGGGTGCGTCAGGAGGAGGACGGTCACGTCCTCCACCGGAACGCGCGGTCGATCGCGCACCCGGGTCGCGGGTGTGGCGGGCACGATGGGTGGTGCCGCCCTTAGACGGCGCGCTTCTTCAACTTGCGTCGCTCCCGCTCAGAAAGACCGCCCCAGATGCCGAAGCGCTCGTCGTGTGCCAGGGCATACTCCAGGCACTCGGCGCGCACCTCGCAGCCGACGCAGACCTTCTTGGCCTCGCGGGTCGAGCCACCCTTCTCAGGAAAGAACGCCTCGGGGTCAGTCTGTGCGCACAGGGCGCGCTCCTGCCACGAGGCTTCCTCCGACTCGGTGTCGGTGCTCGTCAAAAATGTCATGATCTCCAGCTCGTGCACGGTTCCTCCAAACCCTCACCCAGCACAAGTAACAACAAGAGAATTACACGCGTGTCATGCGCCATAGTCAAGCCCTGATCTGCTAGCGGTCGTCTGACCTCGTGCTTTAGGCGTCTTACCCAACCTCTGCTATGACCCACCAGTAACCCCTGCAGGACGTTCGCAGACCGATCCACGAAGGACGCGGTGCCACGGCGGAGCGGCCCAGGTGCGAGGATTCTGGCCATGAGGTTGACGGCATGAGGACGAGCACATGAGGATCACCGCACTGGCGGGCGGGGTCGGCGGCGCCCGGTTCGTGCGCGGGTTGCTGCACGAACTCCGCGAGGTCCGCGGCGACCGGGACACCGAGGTCGTCGTCGTCGGCAACACCGGCGACGACATCACCTTGTTCGGACTGCGCATCTGCCCTGACCTGGACACCATCCTCTACACCCTCGGCGGCGGCATCAACGAGGGCCAGGGGTGGGGACGCGACAGCGAGACGCACACAGTGCAGGCCGAGCTGGCCGAGCTGGGGGCCCAACCCCAGTGGTTCGGTCTGGGTGACAAGGACTTCGCCACCCATATCGCCCGCAGCCAGTGGCTCGGGCAGGGACACACCCTCAGTGAGGTCACCGAGCGTTTGGCGCAGCGGTGGGGGCTGCCCGAGCGCGGAGTCCGGGTGCTGCCAGCCACCGACACCCCGATCGAGACGCACGTCGTGCTCGACGACCCCGACGGCGGCGAGCGCGCCGTGCACTTCCAGCAGTGGTGGGTGCAGCTGCAGGCCGCCGTGCCGGCCCGGCGCTTCACGGTGGCCGGCCTCGGGCAGGCCGTCCCCGCCCCGGGTGTGCTGGATGCCCTCCGGACCTCCGATGTGATCCTGCTGCCGCCCAGCAACCCGGTCGTGTCGATCGGCATCATCCTCGGCGTGCCCGGGGTCCGGGATGCCCTGCGGGGGTCCCGAGCACCGGTCGTGGGCGTCAGTCCGATCATCGGTGGCGCACCCGTGCGCGGTCACGCCGACGCGTGCCTGTCGGCCATGGACGTCGAGGTCAGTGCCAACGGCGTCGCCGGGCTCTATGCCGACTTCCTGAACGGCTGGCTGATCGATGAGGCGGACGCTGGCTCGGTCAACAGGCCGCGTCTGCAGGTCCGGCCTCTCGATCTGCGCATGCGGGACGAGGTGGGAGCTGCCCGGATCGCCGGTGCCGCCCTCGACCTGGCCGCCGACCTCGCCACCCAGCGCAGCGCATGACCGACTCGGCCCGCCGCTCGGGTGCCGTGTCGATCCACCCGCTCCACGGCATACCGGAGGTCACCGCGGGCGACGACCTGGGCGCGCTGATCCACGACGCGCTCGTCCGTGCCGGTCTGACCCTCACCGAGGGGGACGTCCTGGCCGTCTCGAGCAAGGTGATCTCCAAGTCGGAGGGGCTGCGGGCCAGCGAGGACGGGCGCGCGGAGGCCGTGCTCGCCCAGAGTCGACGCGTGGTCGCTGAGCGCCGCACCCCGGCCGGGACCACCCGTATCGTCGAGGCCCTGGCCGGACCGGTCATGGCCGGGGCGGGCATCGACGGCTCGAACACGGGACCAGACGGCGCGCTCCTGCTGCTGCCCCACGACCCGGATCTCGCCGCCCGCCAGCTCTATGCCAGCCTGCTGAGCGCCCATGCGCCGCAACCACTTCCGCGCTTCGGCATCGTGGTGACCGACACCGCTGGACGCCCGTGGCGTGCCGGGCAGACCGACTTCGCGCTCGGGGCGTGCTCGGTGGCCGTGGTCGAGGACCTGCGCGGTGGCAGTGACAGCGACGGGCGCGAGCTGGCCGTGACCACCCGGGCCGTGGCCGACGAGATCGCCGCCGCGGCCGACCTGGTCAAGGGCAAGTCCGCTGCGGTGCCGGTCGCCCTGATCCGCGGACTTCCGGACGGCACCGTCACCGAGCCAGGTGCGGCTGGTGCCCGGTCGCTGGTCCGCACCGGTCCCGGCGACTGGTTCGCCCTCGGCTCCGCTGAGGCGGTCCGCTCCGCCCTCGGCGTGGCTCCCGGGTCCGCCGCCGCAGACGAGGTCGGCATCCCCTCCGCCCTGGACGAGACGTCTGCCGAGCGGCTGGCCCGCGCGATCCGGCTCGCTCTGCACGGCGAGTCCCCGGCGGCGCAGGTGCGCCCCACCGAGGCAGGACTCGTCGTCGAGGCCGACGACCCCTTCGTGGCGGGTCGCCTCTGTGCCCGCCTGGAGGTCGCCCTGGCCAGCGAGTCCCTCGACGAGCTGGTCGTCACCTCGCAGCCGCTCCCCTGAGTCACCGCCTGCTCTGAAGCCCCTCGCTCGCACCCTCGGGCACCCGGCCCCGGGCACCCGACTCGATGGTGCGGGATCGGCGTTGCCTCCACCGCGCGTCAGCACGCGACACGCCGCAACGATGTCTGCACTGTGCACGACACGCGGAAGGGCGGGGCTCCGGGTGGCGCGGAAGGGCAAGGCGCCGGGTGCGCGGGGCCGCCGCGACGGGGAGCCAGTCAGCGGATGGGCAGGTGGCCGCGAGGCGCCATCCGAGGTCCACGGCGCGGGCGCATCGCTCCGGCGAGCTCGAGCAGGCGCTGCACGCGATAGCGGTGACCGCGATAGGGCTCGAGCAACGCAGCCAGGGCGTCGTCATCCACCTCTTGGCCGGTCAGTGCCCACCCGATGTTCTTGGCGACGTGATAGTCGCCAAAGCTCACGGCGTCGGCATCACCGAGAGCCCGTTGCGCCGTCTCGGCTGCGGTCCACACCCCGACGCCAGGGAGCGCCCGCATCCGCCGATGCGCCTGCGGCAGTGGGAGATCGGCCACCTGCTCCAGTCGGTCCGCCACCCGCAGCACCCGCATCAGCGTGTCTGCCCGCTGCGGGCTGACGCCCATCCGCAGCCACTCCCACGACGGCACCTGGCGCAGCCGCTCGGGTGCCGGCACAACAAACAGGCCCAGCTCCTCCCCCGGCCCCGGTGCGAGCTCCCCCAGGCGCCGGACGATCCGCCGATAGCCGCCAAAGGCTTCCTGCCCCGTCACCTTCTGCTCGATGACCGCCGGCACCAGCGACTCCAGGACCAGCCCGGTGCGCGGCACCCGCCAGCCCTGCCCGCGCCGCTGGAGGGCGACGGCCACCGCCTCGTGACGCGGCACGAACAGCGTCGCGTCGTCATCCTGGCCCAGCATCCGCGGCAGGTGGTCCAGGATCCACTCGGTGGCCGCGGAACCACCCCAGGCGTGGGACACCACCTGCCCCTCCGCCGGACGGGTCGCCACGCGCAGAGTCACCGGCCCCAGTGGCGTGCGCACACCGCGCCAGAGCACACCGTCGGCGCTGATCCAGGTGGGATCCCCTGCGCCGCGCCGCAGCGTGCCCCACGTCGCCGCGATGTCCACGGGGCGTCCCGGGGACCACCGTCGAGCGCGCGGTCGCTGGGGGCTGGTCGCAGTCACGTCCGACAGACAATCACACGCCAGGGACTGCCCCGAGGGAAGCCGCTGCGGGAAGCTGCTCAGGGAAGCCGCTGAGAGAAGCTGCCCTGTGCGTCGTTCCGCATGCACGCTTCCTCTCGGCTACCGTGACCCCGTGCTCACCCCACACCAGGCGCTCACCGACCTCGTGCACGAGGACCCGACGCGGCCTGCCATCACCTTCTATGACGACACTCCCGGCCCCACCCACGGCGAACGCATCGAGATCTCCCGTCGCGTGCTGGACAACTGGGTCGCCAAGGCAGCCAATGCCCTGCAGGAGGGCCTGGACGTCCAGCGCGGCTCGATCGTGCTGCTGGACCTGCCCTGCCCCCACTGGCGCACCTGCTACTGGGCCCTGGCGGTGTGGGCGGTCGGCGCCACGCTGACCCTGGACGCTCACGAGGGCGCGGACGTGTTCGTCACCACCGATCCCGACTCCCCCACCGCCGAGGATGCCGACGAGGTTGTCGCCGTCACGCTGGCTGCCCTGGCCCGGGAGTTTCCCGGCGAGCTGCGCTCTGGCGTGATGGACGAGGCCAAGGAGGTCTCCAGCTTCGGGGATGGCTTCACGCCCTGGGACGAGCCGGAGACCGACGACGATGCGCTCGTCCATGACGGTGATCGCATCGGCTACGAGGAGTTGTTCGGCCCGGCCACCTGGGCACCTGGGTCACGGGTCCTAGTGACTGACCCCTCGGCATACGATCTGCTCCGCCACCTCCTCCACGCCCTGGCGACCGGGTCGTCCCTGGTCCTGGTGCGTGGTTCCGGCCCCGCAGCTGATGACCCCCGGATGGTCAGCGAGGGTGTGACGGTCCGCGCCTAACCCCGCCCCGCGAGGACCGGCCGGGCGCCGGTAGGGTGCCAGGCATGGACAAGGTTGTCAGAAGCGCTGCGGAAGCCGTCGCAGGCATCGAAAACGGCATGACCCTCACGGTCGGAGGTTTCGGCATTGCCGGGATCCCGACCGTTCTCATTGACGCTGTGCTGCAGCGAGGGACCACTGACCTGGAGGTTGTCTCCAACAACTGTGGCGTTGACGGCGCGGGCCTGGGGGTGCTGCTCGACCAGCGGCGGATCTCTCGGGTGATCGCCTCCTACGTCGGGGAGAACAAGGAGTTCGCCCGCCAGTACCTCTCCGGCGAGCTCGAGGTCGAGCTCACGCCGCAGGGCACCCTGGCTGAGAAGATGCGCTCCGCCGGCGCGGGCATCCCCGCGTTCTGGACGCCCACCGGTGTGGGCTCGCTGGTCTCCGAGGGCGGCATGCCCTGGCACTACGACTCCGAGGGCAACGTCATCAAGGCGTCCCCGCCGAAGGAGAAGCGCGAATACACCGTGCGCGGCGTCACCCGGGAGTATGTGCTGGAGGACTCGATCTTCGCCGACTTCGGGCTGCTGCGTGCCGCCAAGGGCGACCGCCACGGCAACCTGGTCTTCAACCGCTCCGCCCGCAACTTCAACCCCCTGTGCGCCATGGCCGCAGGCGTGGCTGTCGCCGAGGTCGAGGAGCTGGTCGAGCCCGGTGAGATCGACCCCGACGACGTGCACCTGCCCGGCATCTACGTGCAGCGGGTCCTGCCCCTGACGCCCGAGCAGGTGGCGGCCAAGGACATTGAGAAGCGCACCACCCGCCCGCGTCCGGGCACCACCACCGATCAGGAGGCCTGAGCCATGGCACTGACCCGTGAGCAGATGGCGGCGCGCGCTGCCCAGGAGCTCCACGACGGCGACTACGTCAACCTGGGCATCGGCATGCCGACCCTGGTGCCCAACTACGTGCCCGACGACGTGGAGCTGGTCCTGCAGTCCGAGAACGGCATCCTCGGCGTGGGCCCCTACCCCTACGAGGGCGAGGAGCACCCCGACCTGATCAACGCTGGCAAGGAGACCGTCACCCTGCGCGACGGTGCCTCGATCTTCGACTCCGCCACCAGCTTCGGCATGATCCGCGGCGGCAAGGTCGACGCGGCCATCCTGGGCGCCATGCAGGTCTCGGCCGCCGGTGACATCGCCAACTGGATGATCCCCGGCAAGATGGTCAAGGGCATGGGCGGTGCGATGGACCTGGTCCTGGGCGCCAAGAAGGTCTTCGTGCTGATGGACCACGTCGCCAAGGACGGCACCCACAAGATCGTCCAGGAGTGCTCCCTGCCGATCACCGGCCTGCAGGTCGTGCAACGGATCATCACCGACATCGCGGTCATCGACGTCACCGACGACGGCCTGGTGCTGCGCGAGGTCGCCGAGGGCGTCACACCCGAGGAGGTCCAGGAAAAGACCGGTCCCACGCTGATCGTCGACCTGGACTAACCACACCACACCACGGCACAGCCCCGACCCCGGATGCCGGGCGTCGGGGCTGCCTGTATGCCGAGGGCCAGGTTGGGTGGGTCAGTCGCCCTTCGTGCCGCGCAGGAAGCCGGCTCCCCAGGACATGTGCATCGTGGCCAGGACGGCAGGGACCCGCGCTGCCACCGACGGGCCGCGCCGGGCGCCCATGGCCAGGCCCCCCACCGTGATCGCTGCGGCATAGCTGAGCGGTGCGAGCAGCGCCGGGCGCCACACGAGACCGCCGACGGTCCCAGCGGCCACGGCCAGCAGCGCCACTGGTGGTGCGAGATAGCGCGCGTTGACGGAGGCCGGGTGCTGCTTCATCACCCGGCGGCGCCACTGACCGGTCGTGAAGTACTGACGCGCCAAGGCCTCAAAGTCGGGACGCGGACGATAGGTGACCTCCAGCTCCGGATCGAACCAGACGACCCCGCCCATCTGCCGGATGCGCCAGTTCATCTCCCAGTCCTGGGCCCGTGAGTAGGTGCTGTCGTAGCCGCCCACCCGGCGCAGCCAGTCCCGCTGGAAGACCCCGAGGAAAACGGTCTCGGCGGGCCCCGACGGGCCTCCGACGTGGAACCGGGCAGAGCCCAGGCCCAGTCGCGAGCGCATCGCCAGCGCCACGGCCCGCTCGAAGTCGGTCTGTCCCTCGGCCGCCATCACGCCACCGACGTTGGCGGCGCCGGTCTCCCGCATCACCCGGACAGCCCGGTCGATATAGCCCGGCGACAACTCGCCGTGACCGTCCATGCGCACGATGATCTCGTGTCGCGCCACGGACAGCGCAGCGTTCAGCCCGTCGGGTGTGCGGCCGGTTGGGTTCTCCACCAGGGTCACCCGCGGATCGGTGGCAACGATCTGCTCGGCGACCTCCAGCGTGCCGTCACGGCTCGGCCCCACGGCCACCACGATCTCCATCTCGCCGGCGTAGTCCTGGGCCAGGACGGACCGGACCGCCTCCGCAAGGTGCCGCTCCTCGTTGAGGACCGGCATGATCACGGAGACAGGCGGAGAGGGGGCAGTCACCCGAAGAGGCTACCCGGCTGCGGCCCGAAAAGTAGTCCTGAGGGTGAGCATTCGGCGTGGGCGCCAGCCTTCCTCCAGCCGGAGCGCCTACTCTGTCGGCGTGCCGAACCACCCCGAGGACGACTGGACCCGACCGATCCCGCGCACGCCGCGCGGCAACGGCGGCCGACGCGACCCCAGGGACGACTGGCACGACCCCGCCTATATCGACAACCAGGCGGACCAGGGCGCGAGCTGGCAGTCCGACAACGACGACCAGGCCGCCCAGGCCGGTGACTACGACGACCAGACCCGCGAGCTGCCGGTCGGGCGTCGGGCCACGGCAGCCGACTACGGCTACGCCGAGGGCGAGTTCGAGGACGAGCAGTGGATCGAGCAGGAGTATGCCGAGGGGCCGGCCGAGCCTGCTGGGTCCCGCGGGCGGGAGGTCTCCTCCCGTGGGCGGCCACCGGGAGGTCCCGGAGGTCCTGCCGGCAGGCCACCGCGTCGGCGCAAGAAGCGCTATCGGCTCCGTCGTGTGCTGGCCGTGCTGCTCCTGCTGGTGCTGGTCTACGTCGGCTCGATGATCTGGGCCGCCACCAGCATCTGGAACTCCATCGACCGGGTGGATGCCACTCCGACCAGTGCTGATCGCCCATCCAGCGGTTCCGGGAGCAACTTCCTGCTGGTCGGCACCGACAGCCGGGAGAACCTGACCCGCGACGAGCGCAACGATCTGGTGACCGGTCACGCCGAGGGGTCGCGGGCCGACACGATGATGCTGCTGCACCTGCCCGACTCCGGCGACCCGGTCCTGATCTCCATTCCTCGCGACTCCTACCTGGAGATCCCGGGCAACGGGTCCAACAAGCTCAACGCCGCCTACACCATCGGTGGCCCCCCACTGCTCGTGGACACCATCGAGCAGTCCACCGGGCTGCGCATTGACGGTTATCTCGAGATCGGCTTCGGCGGGTTCGTCGAGGTCGTCTCGACGGTCGGTGGCGTGGAGATGTGCCTCGATGAGCCGGTGTCGGATGAGAAGACCCGACTCGATCTCCCTGCGGGCTGTCAGGTCCTGGAGGGCGCAGAGGCGCTCAACTATGTCCGGATGCGCTATGCCGACCCGCGCGGCGACCTGGGGCGCGTGGAGCGGCAACGTGAGTTCCTCGCTGCCCTGACCCACGAGATGGCCACGCCGGGCACGATCCTGGTGCCGTGGCGCCTGAAGGACGTCGGCACCGCCACCGGCTCGGCCATGGCCATCGGCCAGGACACCTCGATGTGGGAGACGGGGCGGATGGCCCTGGGCATGCGGTCCATCTCCAACGGCAAGGGCCAGTCGCTCACGGTCCCGATCGGCGACGCCAACTACAGCACGCACGCCGGCTCGAGCGTCCTGTGGGACGAGGTCAAGGCGGGCGAGATGTTCGAGGCCCTGCGCAACGGCGATCCGCTCTCGATCGAGCCGTGACCCGGTGGCCGCAGAGGTGTTGAGCCACTGGTGGCTCAGGGCCGCCGCGCAGGGCGCGCTGGCCGCCGCACCGGGCGCCAGCGCCCTCAATGACGCCCTGCGCCGCCGTCGACGCAGCACCTTCCTGACGCAGGACTACTTCCTGTCCAAGTGGCACCACGTCATCCAGCACCTGCACGCCCTCGGCAACCCCGGCGGAGTCGCGCTCCAGCGCACGAGAGCGATTGAGATCGGCACGGGCTGGTTCCCGATCGTGCCGCTGGGCCTGGCCGTCCACGGCGGCACCGTGGTCACCGTCGATGTGGGCAACCACCTCGAACCGCACCGGGTCCGTCTGGCGATGCAGATGCTCAGCGACCTGGAGTCGGCCGGCCAGATCACGGTCGGAGCGCCCGAGCACCTGGCCCGGCTGCGCTCGTTGCTCCACGCACCGGCAGACACTCCGGTCCCCGAGCTCCTCGAGCCCCTGGGGATCCACCCCCGGATCGCGGACGCACGCGACCTGTCGGACCTGCCCGAGACCCACGGAGCCAACCTGCTGGTCTCCAACAACACGTTGGAGCACATCCCCGCGGAGACGCTGCGTGGCATCTTCGCCGAGTTCCGCCGGATCGGGTCCGGGGACGCCCGGATGAGCCACTACATCGACCTGGCTGATCACTACGCCGGCCACGACCCGCGGATCAACGAGCTCCACTTTCTGACGCTGAGCCCACGGCGCTGGCGGCTGGTCAACAACCGGCTCGGCTACCAGAACCGGCTCCAGATTGGGGACTACCGCCAGCTCCTGACGGAGACCGGATGGCGGGTGACCACCGAGTCACTGACTCGACGCAAAGCCACCACGTTGGCGGGCCTGACGCTGGTGCCGCCATTCGACACGACACCAGTTAAGGAATTGCTGGTCGTCAAGGCCCACCTGGTGACCCGGCGCGCGTAAATCTGGGCCGCCACAGCCACATCCGGTGGCACGCCCGGCCACAACACGACACTATGGTCGGCACGGAACCCGCGAGGAGAGATGATGAGCAGTTCTGACGCCCACCCGGTTGTCGTCGGCTTCGACGGATCGGACCGAGCCACCAAGGCGGTCGAGTTCGCCGCCCACATCGCCGTGCACCAGGGCGAGCCACTGGTTGTCCTGCACGCCGCCGACCGCATCCGGTTCGTGCAGGATGCTGGAGTCGGCCTGTGGACGGCCAAACAGGCCCACGAGGCGGCCCTGCGCATCGCCGAACGGGGAGCCCAGGTCGCCCGCCACGTGGCACCCGACCTGGAGATCACCACCAAGTCCTCCCTGTCCAGCCCCGCCGCTGCGATCGAGGAGATCTCGCTGACCGCGCGGATGGTCGTCGTCGGCAACAGCGGACGCGGACGGGTCTCCGGCATCCTGCTCGGCTCCACGGCTTACCACGTCGCCTCCGTCGCCCGGTGTCCGGTCACCATCGTCCCGGCCGGCGACCTGCCGATCCCCGGCCCGGACCACAAAGTGTCAGTCGCCACGGACGGATCCCCCAGCTCCGCCCGGGCGCTGCGTCAGGCCGTGGACGTCGCCCGGCGCTACAACTGCCCGCTCGAGGTCGTGACGGCCTGGGAGCGGCCCTACCAGGACAACCGCGGCACCCCACCCCAGGGCTACCCCTCGATGGCGCAGGCCGTGAAAGTGCGCACGGCGAACGCACAGACGGTGGTCGAGGAGGCACAGGCCGAGATCCTTGCCGAGCAGTCCGACCTGACCGTGACGACCGTCGTGGTCGAGGGTCGGGCCGAGCAGGAGATCGCCCGGGTCGCTGCCGACTCGGCCGCTCTCATCGTCGGCGCTCGTGGCCGCAGCGAGCTGAGCAGCCTCCTGCTGGGGTCCACCAGCCGTGGTGTCCTGCACCACGCCAAGTGCCCGGTCCAGATCATCCGCTGAGCGCCCCTGCACTGTGAGCGAGGACGATCCCCGGCGCCGCATCCCCCGCACTGACCAGTTGCTGAGCGACCCGGACCTGACTGCTGCGGCCACGGGGTTGCCCCGCGCGCACGTCCTGTCGGCTGTCCGCGCAGCACAAGAGCTGGCCCGTCGCGGCGAGATCGCTGTCGAGGACGTGCTGGAGCAGGCGGTGCGCGAGTTGCCGAGCCGGGAGGGCTCACAGCGTCCGGTGGTCAACGCCACCGGGGTGGTCGTCCACACCAACCTGGGTCGGGCTCCGTTGTCGGACAGCGCGGTCCGGGCCATGGTGCGTGCCAGTGGTTACACCGACCTGGAGTATGCCGTGGCGACCGGGCGGCGTGGCCCCCGCGGGGCGGCGGTGCTCACCGCGCTGCGGGACCGCCTCCCGTCCGGGCACGCTGCGCTCGTCGTCAACAACGGGGCGGCCGCCCTGCTGCTCGCCGTGACCGCCCTCGGTGCCGGTGGTCGGGAGATCGTCGTCAGCCGCGGAGAGTTGGTCGAGATCGGCGACGGGTTCCGCCTGCCAGACCTCATGGCCTCCACCGGGGCGGTGCTGCGGGAGGTCGGCACCACCAACCGGACGAGCCTGGCCGACTATGCCGACGCCATCGGGCCACAGACCGGGGCCGTCGTCAAGATCCATCCCAGCAACTTCCGCGTCGAGGGGTTCACCGGGGGTGTCGACACCGCTGGGTTGTCGGGTCTCGGGCCACCGGTCGTCGTCGACATCGGCTCCGGGCTGCTCACCGCAGACGCCGCACTCCCCGACGAGCCGGACGCCACCACGGCCCTGCGCGCGGGAGCGGCGCTGGTCACCGCCAGTGGGGACAAACTCCTCGGTGGGCCGCAGGCCGGCCTGGTGCTAGGCCGACCAGACCTGGTGCACCAGCTGCGACGGCACCCGCTCGCGCGGGCCCTGCGCGCGGACAAGCTTGCCCTGGCCGCCCTGGAGGCGACCCTGCACGACGATGACGTTCCCGTCACCACCTATCGCAGCGCCGACCCGGCCACCCTGCGGCTGCGCGCCGAGTGGCTGGCTGAACGCGTCGGCGGCCGGGTGCGCCAGCACGACGGGGTCATCGGCGGGGGCGGTGCCCCGGGAGTCCTGCTGCCCGGCTGGGCGGTCGCCCTCCCAGCCGAACTCGCCGTCCCGCTGCGCACCGGCGACCCCGCCGTCGTGGGGCGCCTCGAGTCCGGGGAGTTGCTGCTGGACCTGCGCTGTGTGCCACCGAGCTCCGATGAGGCGGTGGCTGCGGCGGTGCTGGCCGCGGTGCGGGTGGCTGAGGGTTGACCGGTCCCGCCCTGCCGTGGACTCAGGCGGGCAGGACGTAGAAATACATCAGCAGGTAGTGCAGGAAGGCCGCGATCACGACCAGGGCGTGCCAGATCTCGTGGAACCCGAAGACGCCGGGCCACGGGTTGGGCTTCTCGATGACGAAGATCACGAACCCCAGGCTGTAGACCAGACCACCAGCCGCCGTCAGTGCCATGGCTCCCAGCGAGAGCTCGCCCGCGAAAGCGAGCAGGACAGTCATCCAGCCCAGCGAGATATACAGCGTGTTGGTCACCCACTTGGGCAAGTGGGTCCAGACGGAGCGCATCACGATGCCCACCGCGGCGATGCCCCAGACGACACCGAAGACGGTCCAGCCGTAGGTCGTGCGGAACAGGATGAGCACCAGCGGCGTCACCGTGCCGGCGATCAGGAAGAAGACCGACGTGTAGTCCAGCGTGCGCAGGACGCCGTTGACGCGCGGCCCGAGGTCGAGCCCGTGGTGCAGGGTGCTGCACAAGAACAAGGTGATCAGGGAGGCGCCGTAGACGCTGAACCCGACGATCTTCCAGGGGTCTGCCTGCGCGCTCGCCTGGGCGATCAGCAGCGCTGCCCCAACCAGGGCGAAGCAGGTCCCGAACAGGTGGGAGATGGTGTTGAATCGCTCGTCGGTGACGTGGACACTGCCGTCCCGACTGCGCGCTGCGGTGTCCACGGGACCACCTCTCGCGTCGACGTGTGTGCACCGCCTGGACGGGCGGTGGCCCCGGCTGGCGCGGTGCGTGCTCAGCCTACGTTGCGCAGGGCTCAGCCCAGCTCTGCAACCACCACGACATGCCCTTCGCGGCCGTCGACCTCCACCTGGTCGCTGGTGACCAGGACGGTGCGGTGAGTCTGCTGCTGCGGTCCCCAGACGAGGTCGGAGTCCTGCAACTCATCCTCGGCCAGCACCTGGACGTCTGACACGTCCAGCTGCAGGGTGACGCCGTCGGCAAATGTGATCGTCACCCGCTCGCCCTCGGTGATGGTGGCGAGGTCGGCGAAGGCGTCGGGCTCGCCGTCCTGCTCGGCGTGCCCCACGACAACGGCTGTGCCGAGCTCACCGGGCCGCACCCGGTCGTGGCCGGTGTACCAGACGGCCTCACCCGGCTCCGGGTCGATCCGGTTGCTCTCGTTCACGCCTGCTGGTCGCAGCGCGACGGCCGCGTCGCTGGTGGGCAACTCCATCCGCACGGCCTGGTCGGCTGCTGACAGGGGCTGGGCGGCGGCTGACTCGCCACCACCGCTGAGGGCAAGCACGATCGCGCGGCCACCGAGGAACAACCCGACGAGCAGTGCGAGCGCGAGGACTGCGACCACGATCCGGCGGCGACGATAGACCGCGCGGCGCCGCGCCTGTGTCGGGGGTCGCGGCGCGGACACCGGGTGTTGTGGCCGGCGTGCGGCGGTGCGAGGAGGGCTGCTGACCATCTCGTCTCACTCCCGTGGTGACCGATACTGCTCGCAATCTAGGCAGGAACTGCCCAGCGGGGGTGCTCCGCCACCGGTGTGTCGCCAGGTTCGGGCATCCTGGTCGCCGGCCTCCTACAGAAACCGACTCTGGTGCAGCGTCCGCATGACCTCCGCGCACTCCGGTGCCGGACCGTCGACCACCGCATCGGGCACGACAGTGGTGATCGGCAAGGGAGCAACGGGCCCCCGCGGCACTCCCCACTCCGTGAGCCAGGCTCCGAGCTGATCGGAGGACACGGCATACACGATGCGCCCCAGACCGACCCAACCATGGGCAGCCGCACACATCGGGCAGTGCTCACCGGAGGTGTAGACGGTGGCGACCGTCCGCTCGTCCGGACTCAGGTGCTCGGCGGCCCACCGGGCGATCTCGAACTCGGGGTGCCGAGTGCGGTCGCCGTCACGGACGCGATTGCGATCCTCATGACGCACGACGCCCTGGTCGTCGACCAGGAGCGAACCGAAGGGCTCATCCCCGGCGTCGAGCGCCTCCCGGGCCAGTTCGACGCAGCGTCGCAGGTGATGCAGGTCGTCGTCGGTGATCATGGCCCCGACTCTGCCGTGTCGCCGACCGTCCCGCCAGCCCGTGGCGCCGGGCTCGCTAGAGCGAGAGGCGGTAGGCGATGAGGTCGACCCCCGGCACCGGCGACCAGTCACGGTCGGGCAGGCGGACGAAGCCGGCCCCTTCATACAAGCGGTGGGCGCTGGCCATCCACGCGTCGCTGCACATGACCAGAGCGGCATAGTTGTCCTGGCGAGCGCGCCCGATCACGGCCTCCACAAGGGCCCGCCCGATCCCCCGCCCCTGCAACTCTGGGTCAACTCCGAGCATCCGAAACTCGGCCTCGCCCTCCTGGGCGATCTCGCGCTGGCCGGAGCCGTGACCGGCCCAGGTCACGGTGCCGCCAACCCGCCCGTCGACCTCGGCCACCCAGACCTCGGCGTCGCGCTCGCGCGCCGCCGTGTCGCGCAGCGCCTCCCAGTAGGGCTCGTCAG
Organism: Ornithinimicrobium faecis; assembly: GCF_023923225.1. Classification (GTDB taxonomy): domain Bacteria; phylum Actinomycetota; class Actinomycetes; order Actinomycetales; family Dermatophilaceae; genus Ornithinicoccus; species Ornithinicoccus faecis. Next base: position 3,016,801 of record NZ_CP099489.1, read on the forward strand.
GCGGCATCCCGCCCGGGCCGTAGGCCGCCACGAGCAGCCGGCCGATCTCGGCGAACTCCTGCGGTCGGGCGGCTCGGACAACCACCGGGTGCGGCCCCGGCCCGAGCGATGGCATCAGCCTTTGAGCAGCTGGCGCGCCATCACGATGCGCTGGACCTGGTTGGTGCCCTCATAGATCTGGGTGATCTTGGCGTCGCGCATCATCCGCTCGACCGGGAAGTCCTTGGTGTAGCCGTAGCCACCGAGCAGCTGGACCGCGTCGGTGGTGATCTCCATGGCCACGTCCGAGGCGAAGCACTTGGCGGCCGCACCAAAGAACGGCAGGTCGGGGTCGTTGCGCTCGGACTTCGCGGCGGCGGTATAGACCATCTGCCGGGCGGCCTCGAGCTTCATGCCCATGTCGGCCAGCATGAACTGGAGACCCTGGAAGTCAGCGATCTTCTTGCCGAACTGCTGGCGCTCCTTGACATAGCCGAGGGAAAAGTCGAGCGCCCCCTGGGCGATGCCGACGGCCTGGGCGCCGATCGTGACGCGGGTGTGGTCGAGGGTGCGCAGCGCGATCTTCAGACCCTCACCCAGCCCGCCGACCATGCGGTCCCCCGGGATCGAACAGTTCTCGAAGAGCAGCTCGCGGGTCGGTGAGCCCTTGATGCCGAGCTTCTTCTCTGGCTCGCCAAAGGTGAAGCCCTCGTCGTCCTTCTCGACCACGAAAGCTGTGACATTGCGGCCGCGCTCGCCGTCGGGGTCGGTGACCGCCAGGACGGTGTAATAGTCCGACACACCGGCATTGGTGATCCAGGACTTCTGACCGTTGAGCAGGAAGGTGCCGTCCGGCTGCTCGATGGCCTTGCACTTCATCCCGGCGGTGTCGCTGCCGGCCCCGGCCTCAGACAGACCGTAGGAGAACATCGACTCGCCGCGGGCGACCGGCGGGAGGTACTTGGCCTTGATCTCCTCGCTGGCACCCAGGATCAGCGGCATGGTGCCCAGCTTGTTCACGGCCGGGATCAGGGACGAGGACGCGCAGACCCTGGCGACCTCCTCGATGACGATGCAGGTGGCCAGCGCGTCAGCACCCACGCCGTCGTACTCCTCCGCAATGTGCGGGGCATGGAAGTCGGTGGCAAGCAGGGCGTCCAGCGCCTCCTGCGGGAACCGGCTCTCCTCATCGACCGCCGCGGCGTGCGGGGCGATCTTGTTCTCGCTCACCTCGCGCACTGCCTCGCGCAGTGCCTCGTGGTCCTCGGAGATGCGGAAAAGATCGAAATCACTCATGTGCGCAGCCTACCTACTCGCGGGTTGTGGACAGCCCCAGCCTCCCTCAACCCGATCCTGGGATGGTTGCGGTCATGCCGGGGAAGGGGAACCATGATGAGTATGCCGACGCTCACCGACCGCGCACACGAGCACCGGGTGTCCCGGGCCGAGTTCGAGGCGCTCCGCGAGGAGCGCGAGAAGCGCGCGGACGGTGCTCGTTATGAACTGCTCGATGGTGAGGTCGTCGTGACGCCGTCACCTGGCGGGAACCATCAATTAGTTGTCACCCAACTGGTGATCCTGATGAGCGCCGTCCTGCCAGTCGACTGGGAGGTGGTGACTGCTCCGCTCGACGTCGAGATGCAAGGTGGTGAGGGTGACACCGTGCTGCAGCCCGATGTCCTGATCACCGAGCGCAGTCACCTCACCGACGGTGGCCTCCACGTGGCCCCTCTGCTCGCGATTGAGGTCCTGTCGCCCTCGACCTGGAGACGCGACCTCGGGCCCAAACGTGATGCCTACGCCGCCGCGGGCATCCGGCATTACTGGGTCGTGGCTCCAAAGGCACCCTCCGTCACCGTCTATCGATTGGGTGCCGACGGCGCCTTCCGCGAGGAGGCACATGTGACCGGTGACCAGCAGTGGACCACGGACGCACCCGTCAACGTCGCGCTCTGCCCAGCTGAACTGGTCCGCTGACCCAGCCGCGAACGTCAGGGGGGAAGGAGCACGTATATGCCGATGCTTACCGACCGCACAACTGAGCACCGCATCAGCCGGGATCACTTCGAACGCATCCGGGAGGCTGGATCCGAACTCTTGCGCTTCGAGTTGCTGGACGGTGAGGTCCTCGTGACACCGTCGCCGTCCACACCGCACCAGCGCCCCGTCATGCGTCTGGCCCTGACCCTGGGACCGCTCCTGCCCGAGGGGACGGAACTCCTCGGCGCGCCCTACGACGTCCTGCTGGACGACGCTGCCGAAGGTGACACCACATTGCAACCCGACCTGCTGGTCGCCCGCACTGCGGACCTCACCTACGCCAACCTGCCGGCGGCCCCAGTGCTGGTCGTTGAGGTCCTGTCCCCTTCCACGTGGCGACGCGACCTGGGCGCCAAGCGCGACGCCTACGCCCGAGCCGGTGTCGCGCACTATTGGGTCCTCGCGCCCGACATGCCGTCACTGACGGCCTACCGTCTCGACCCTTCTGGTGGCTACCGCGAGGAGGCGCACGTCATCGGCGACGAGCAGTGGGCGACGACCTCCCCCGTCGAGATCACTCTCTGCCCAGCGGACCTCATCCGCTGAGGCTGCGACTGGGTCAGTCGCCCTGGGTGGTGTGCAACTGGCGGGCCGCCTCCGCGATGGAGCCCGACATCGAGGGATAGACCGTGAAGGTGGAGGCGAACTGGTCGACGTTGAGCCGGTTGGCCACCGCCAGGGTGATCGGGAAGATCAGCTCGCTGGCGCGCGGTGAGACCACGACGCCGCCGAGGATCGTGTCGCTGCCGTTGCGGGCGAAGATCTTGACGAAGCCGTGCGTGGTGTTCTGCATCTTGGCGCGCGGGTTGCCGGTCAGCGGGAGCATGACCGAGCGGGCGTCGACCTTGCCGGAGTCCACATCCGCCTGCGAGACGCCGACCGTGGCGATCTCGGGGTCGGTGAAGATGTTGGAGCTAACGCGGCCGAGGTTGAGCGGAGCCACCGCGTCACCCATGGCGTGGGCGACGGCGATGCGTCCCTGCATGGCCGCGACCGAGGCGAGCGGCAGCACACCGGTGCAGTCGCCGGCGGCGTAGATGCCGGGCACCGAGGTCCGCGAGACCCGGTCCACCTCGATGTGACCGGAGGCGGACAGGTGGACACCGGCCTGCTCCAGCCCCATGTCGGCGGTGTTCGGGATCGAGCCGACGGCGAGCAGCGCATGGGAGGCCTTGACCTCGCGTCCGTCCTCGAGCGTCACCACGACACCGTCGCCAGCACGCACCACGCCCTGGGCCCGGGAGCGGTTGAGCACCTGCATGCCGCGGCCGCGGAAGACCTCCTCCAGCACCGTCGCGGCGTCCTGGTCCTCTCCGGGCAGCACCCGGTCACGGGAGGAGACCAGGGTCACCTGACACCCCAGACCGAGATAGGCGTGGGCCAACTCGGCGCCGGTCACACCAGAGCCGATGACCACGAGGTGCTCTGGCAACTCGGGCAGGGCATAGATCTGCTGCCAGGTCAGGATCCGCTCGCCGTCCGGGACCGCGGTGTCGAGCACCCTGGGCCGCGCGCCGGTTGCGATCAGGATCACGTCCGCGTCCAGCTGACGGGTGCCGGCACGCCGTTCCTCGGCGGAGGGAGCGGGCTCCTCCCCCGACTCGACACTGTCGACCCCGGTGGCCACCTCGACGACGCCTGGCCGCACGAGACGTCCCGCGCCCTTGAGCACCTCGACCCCGGCGTCGAGCAGCTTGTCGCGGATGTCGACGCTCTGGGCCCGGGCCAACCGCAGGATGCGCGCGTTGACATCGGTGAGCCGCGCCCGCACCCCCTGGTCACTCGGCGCCCCGTCGAAACTCACACCGATGCGCTCCGCCGCGCTGAAGCGGTCCATGAAGTCTGCGGTGGCGATGAGCGCCTTGCTGGGGACGCAGTCCGTGAGGACCGCGGCCCCACCGAGCCCCTCCCGTTCGACCACGGTGACCTTGGCGCCCAGTTGTGCGGCGGGCAGTGCCGCCTCATAACCTCCTGGTCCGCCCCCGACGATGACCACTGACTTCTGCGTTCCACTCACGGGACCCATCCAACCATCGGTACAGTGCCCCGGTGATCACCGAAACCCCTGCAGACCTCGCGCGGGCGGCCGCGACCGTCATTTCCGAGCACACCGGCACCGCCCAACACGACGTCGCCCTGGTCCTGGGCTCCGGCTGGGGCCAGACCGCCGATCTCATCGGCGAGACCGTCGCCACCGTCGAGAACACCGCCGTGCCGGGCTTCACCGGAGCAGCCGTCGCCGGCCACACCGGGACGATGCGCTCGGTGCAGATCACCGGCAGCGGCAAGCGCGCCCTCGTCTTCGGCACCCGCACCCACTTCTACGAGGGTCGCGGCGTGCGCTCCGTCGTGCACGCGGTCCGGACCGCCGCCGCGACCGGCTGTCGCACGATCGTGCTCACCAACGGGTGCGGCGGGCTCAACCCCGACTGGGCCCCGGGCACGCCCGTGCTGATCAGCGATCACATCAACCTCACCGGCGAGTCCCCCATCGAAGGGGCCAACTTCGTCGACCTCACCGATCTCTACACGCCGCGTCTGCGCGAGCTGGCTCGTGAGGTCGACCCCAGCCTCGACGAGGGCGTCTACGTCCAGTTCCGCGGGCCACACTATGAGACCCCCGCCGAGGTGCGGATGGCCAAGGTCATGGGCGGCGACCTGGTCGGCATGTCGACGACGCTGGAGGCGATCGCCGCCCGCGAGGCCGGCATGGACATCCTCGGCGTCTCCCTGGTCACCAACGCGGCAGCAGGCATCAGCAAGACGGCCCTGTCCCACCAAGAGGTCATCGAGGCAGGCCAGGCCGCGGCGCAGCGGTGCGGCACCCTCCTGGCCCAGATCATCAGCAGGATGTGAGTATGCCGACACCCACCGACCTCATCCCCCTCGCCGAGGCCTGGCTCACCGACGACCCCGACCCGCAGACGCGGAAGGAGTTGAGCGCGCTGCTCGAGGCAGCCCGGGTCTCCGACGAGACTGCCCTGGCCGACCTGGCCGACCGGTTCTCCGGCTTCCTGGAGTTCGGCACCGCCGGGCTGCGCGGCGCCCTCGGCGCCGGTCCCAACCGGATGAACCGCGTCGTGGTGATCCGCACCGCCGCCGGCCTCACGGCATACCTGAAGCAACGGGTCGACCCCCAGCCGACCGTGGTCATCGGCTTCGACGCCCGCCACAACTCTGACGTCTTCGCCCGGGACACCGCTGCCGTGGTGACCGCCGCCGGAGGGCGTGCCCTGGTGCTGCCCCGGCCGCTGCCGACCCCCGTGCTGGCTTTTGCCATCGGGCACCTCGGCGCTGACGCCGGGGTGATGGTGACCGCCAGTCACAACCCTCCCCAGGACAACGGCTACAAGGTCTATCTCGGTGACGGCTCCCAGATCGTCCCCCCGGCCGACGCGGACATCTCGGCGCACATCAGCGCGGTCACCAGCACCGCCGACGTGCCGCTGGCGGCCTCCGGCTGGGAGACGCTGGACGACCGGCTGCTCGAGGCCTATGTCGCGGCAGCGGCGGCGGTCGTCTCCCCCGACAGTCCACGCGAGGTGTCCATCGTGCACACTGCGCTGCACGGCGTCGGGTCGGACACTGTCCTGGCTGCCTTTGAGGCGGCCGGTTTCCCTGCCCCGCAGGCGGTGCTGACCCAGTCGGCTCCGGACCCGGAGTTCCCCACGGTGTCCTTCCCGAACCCCGAGGAGCCCGGAGCGATCGACGCCGCGCTCGCGCAGGCCCGCAAGGTCCAGCCCGACCTGGTCCTGGCCAACGACCCCGACGCCGACCGCTGCGCCGTGGCCGTCGAGGACCGGGGCGACTGGCGGATGCTGCGCGGCGACGAGGTCGGCGCACTGCTCGGTCAACACCTCATCAACCGCGGCATCGATCCCACCGGTGAGCGCACGGTGCTGGCCCGCTCCATCGTGTCCTCCCGGCTGCTCGGAGCGATGGCGCAGGCCGCTGGTCTGCGTGCCGAGGAGACCCTGACCGGCTTCAAGTGGATCGGTCGGGTGCCCGGCCTGCGCTTCGGCTATGAGGAAGCCCTGGGCTATTGCGTGGACCCCGGCACCGTGCCCGACAAGGACGGCATCACCGCGGCCCTACTGGTCGCCGAGTTGGCCGCGACCCTGAAGCAGCAGGGACGCACGCTGCTCGACCTGCTGGACGACCTGGCCCTGGCACACGGTGTCCACCAGACCGACGCCTTCTCGGTGCGGGTGGAGGACCTTGCTCTGATCGGCGCGGTGATGGAGCGTCTGCGGGCCACCCCACCGACCGAGCTCGGCGGTGTGGCCGTCACGTCAGTGGAGGACCTCGCCGACGGGGCTGGTGGACTGCCCCCGACCGAGGGCCTGCGCTATCTGCTCGCTGACGACACCCGGGTGATCGCCCGCCCGAGCGGCACCGAGCCGAAGCTCAAGGTCTATCTCGAGGCCATCGTCGCGGTCGAGACCGATGATCTGGCCGCGGCTCGCACCGAGGCGGACCGCCGGTTGGCCGCTGTGCGCGCCACCATGGAGGAACTCACCCGCGCCTGACCCACTCGCCCAGGAAGGCGTGGACCACCCATGTCACGTGGGGAGATGTCACGTGGGGAGATCCGGACCGTCCCGGGTCAGCCGACGAGCAGGACGACCACGAGGAAGACGATGGCCGCCGCGAGCGGCACGAGAGCGCCGAGCGCCCACGTGCGGTGCACTCCCTGCCCCGGCTCCGCCACCCCACCGTCCAGCTTCCAGCGCTGCCACTGCTTCTCCACGTGGCCCGCGACGACCTCTGCGTTGTTGCCCTCACGCGCTTTGCCCTTGGTCGTCGCCTCGGCGTAGCTGTCAATGTCCTTGCGGGGGCGCAGCTCGCGGCGAACCGGGATGGCCCACGAGCTGTGCTTGGTGCCGGCGTTGTCGATGAGCTCGAGCGCCCACTGGCGCTTGACCGCCGCCAACCGCTCAAAGGGCACGACCACATCGGTGACCAGGTTGCTCATCGCCACCCGGTCCGACTCGAGGCGCACGCTCGGGCGCAGCAGCACCACCCAGACGATCGCTGCAACCACGCCCAGGAACGCGGCCGGGGACAGCGGGTTGTTGCCCAGTCGCACCTCCACCGAGCCCATCACCACGGCCAGGCCCGCCACGGCCACCAGGATCACCCACCCGACGATGCGCGCGGGCAGGGTGCGATAGGTCTGGGACTCGGGGGCAGCCATGGTCCGGCCAGTGTAGGGCGCCACGCCTGGGCCGCTGCGCCCGTGGCCTGGGCCTGTCATCTGGGCACGTAAACTGCTGCCCCATGAGTGCCGAGTCCGCCCACCGTGCCCGGGTGCTGGTGCTCGCCGGACCCAGCGGCGCCGGCAAGTCGCGACTGGCTCGCAGGCTGCACGCGGCCCACGGCTGGCCCGTTGTGCAGCTCGACGACTTCTATCGTGACGTGGGCGACCCAGACCTGCCGATGAGCCCGCAGGCCGGTCTGCCCGACTGGGACGACGTGCGCTCCTGGAGGTTGGACGACGCGCTCACCGCCCTGGAGACGCTGTGCCGGGAGGGCATCGTGGAGGTGCCCGTCTATGACATCGCCACCTCCCGCGCGACCGGCACACACCAGGTGGAGCTGGGCGATCACCCGATCGTGATTGCCGAGGGCATCTTTGCCGCGGACACCATCGCGGGGCTGAAGGCTCGGGGCATCCTCGCCGCCGCCTGGTGCATCCGCAACCGCCCCTCCAAGACATTCGCGCGCCGCCTGATCCGAGACCTCGCTGAGCGACGCAAGCCGCCGCTCACCCTCGTGCGGCGGGGACTGACGCTCTGTCGGCTCGAGCCAGGTATCGTCGGTGCTCAACAGGCGCTGGGAGCCGAGCCGATGACCGCCCGCGAGGCCGAGGCGAGGGTCCCGCGCCTGACCGCACACACCGAGCAGGAGGGGCGCCGACGTGGGGCAGCACCCTGACGACAACCGTTGGTCATCCGGCCCGGACGAGGGCTCCGATCGAGATGACGCCTATTGGCAGCCGGGTCGCTATGTCGACTCGAGCACAGGCGACGAGAGTGACGCTGGCGACGCCGCATCCTCCGACGCCACCTCCCCCGATGCCATCTCGGCGGACGCCGACCAGGTGAGCGCCGCCCCCGACGGGGCGGGCCAGGTGCCGCCACCACCCCAGGGGCCGCCTGCACCTCCGTCCTACGGGCAGGCACCACCTCCCACCTATGGGCAGGGCTACGGCCAGGCACCACCGCCCAACTACGGACAGGGCTACGGCCAGGCACCACCGCCCAACTACGGACAGGGCTACGGCCAGGGTCAGGCGCCACCGCCCAACTACGGACAGGGCTACGGCCAGGCACCGCCTCCCGCCTACGGGCAGGGCTATCAACAGGGCTTTGGCCCGGGCGTGCCACCGCCGACCTACGGCCAGCCCGGGCAGTGGCACACCATGCCGCCCGAGGACCTGGTGCACATGCACCAGCCCGGCGTCATTCCCCTGCGTCCCCTGCGCCTCGGGGACATGTTCGAGGGCGCGCTGAAGACGATGCGGCGCAACCCCGAGGCCACAATCGGCATGGCGGTGCTCGTGCTCGCCGTGCTCATGGTGCCCTCACTGGCCATCTCGATGTTCATCCCGACCCTGTTCCCCGACCTGAACATGATCGACGCCCTCGCGATCGCGGGGATCGTGCCCACCCTGCTCAACTCGCTGGCCACCCTGGCGCTAAGCGGGTTCGTGATCTATGTGGTCAGCGAGGCCGCGCTGGGTGACCGGGTGGGCATCGGTCAGACCTGGAGCGCGGTCAAGGGACGCATCCCGGCGCTGATCGGCATCTCGATCCTGTCCTTCCTGATCATGTTCGTCCTCATGCTGGGCGTGATCCTGGCCATGGTGGCGTTCGGTGCCCTCCTCGGCCCAGTCGGTCTGATCCTGGTCGGCATCGCCTTCATCGGCATCATCCCGCTGTTCATGTGGCTCTATGCCCGGCTGTCCCTCGGCGCCGCGGCCGTCGTCCTGGAAAAGGCCGGACCCATCGGCGGGATCAAACGCTCGTGGGCGCTCACCGAGGGCAAGGCGGCCTGGCGCGTGCTCGGCATCAGCCTCCTGGCGGGCATCCTGTCCATGATCTTCGCCACCATCATCGCGAGCATCCTGGGGCTGCTGATCGGTCTGGTGATCGGACTGGTCTCCGGTGACATCAGCACCCAGTTCTATCTGCAGGTTGTTGTCGACCACGCCAGCACCTTCCTGATCGGTGCCATCGTCACGCCCTTCACGGCCGGAGTCGCCGCCCTGCTCTATCTCGACCAGCGCATGCGCCGCGAGGGTCTCGACGTCGGTCTGGTCCGCGCCGCTCAGGAGCGCGCCGCCGCGCGACGGAGCTGAGCGTGCTGGACCCCGACCGGGACCAGGCCCGCGAGCTGTTGGAGCGCGAGCTGTCCACCGCTGACTACAACCGGCCCGAGTCGTTCATCGCCAAGGCCCTGAACTGGTTCCTGGAGCGGATCAGCGGCCTGATCGAGATCATCCCCGGGTCCAGCGGGCTCTCCACCCTGATCCTGGGCATGGTCATCGCCATCGTCGCGGTGGCCATCTTCTTCGCGATCCGCGGCAGCCGTCGCTCGCGCAGGCTCACCTCGCCGGACACCGGACCGGTGCTGGCGGAGGCCGGGCTCAGCGCGGACGACTACCGGGCCCGTGCCGCCGCTGCCGCCCGGGCCGGCAACTGGGACGCGGTCCTGCTCGACTCCTATCGTGCGATCGCTGCCGCCACCGACGAGCGCGCCCTGCTCGATGAACTCCCGGGCACCACGGCGCACGAGATCGCCGTCGCCCTGCGCGACCCGTTTCCTGACCGGGCCAGCGACCTACTGAGCGCGGCCGACACCTTCGACGCTGTCTGCTATGGCGACCAGCACGCCACCCAGCACCAGGCCGAGCGAGTCCGCGAGCTGGACCGCGTGCTCGCCAAGGCCCGGCCCGTCAGGGTTGCCGGGTGACCGCCCGGACGGGGCGCCGCCTCGCACTGTGGGGCCTGGTCGTCCTCCTGATCGGGATCGGTGCAGCTGTCCTGGGGGGCATGCGCACCGCCAACGAGTTGCCGTTTGACCCGGACAATCCTGAGGACAACGGCATGCAGGCCCTGGCCCGCGTGCTCGAGCAGGAGGGCGTCGACGTCACCGTGGCTCGGGGGCTGCCGCAACTGCTCGGCACGACGGTCTCCTCCGACACGACGGTGTTGGTGGCTGGCACGGCCCTGATCGGCGAGGACGCCGGGGAGCAGATCAGTGCGTATGCCGAGGGTGCCGGTCGGGTGGTCGTCCTCAGCCCGGAGTCCAACACCGGAGCGGTCCTCGACCTGCCGGTCGAGGGTGGCAACTATGCCCAGGTCGGCGCGGCCGCACCACACTGCGAGGCGAGCCTGCTGACCTGGCGCGACGGCGACGAGATCAGCGGGGCCAACCGACTGGTCGAGATGACCAGCAACAGCGACGGCGACGAGACGTGCTTCCCGCCCACGCCCGGCTACAACGCCGGCGGCGCCCAGTCGGGCTTCGTCATCGAGTTGCCCGCCACCGGCGAGCGGCCCGACACGGTCGTGGCCGGCATCGCCACCTCCCTGACCAACCAGCACATCACCGATGACGCCAACGCCGCCGCAGGACTGCGACTGCTCGGGGCCCACCCACACCTGGTCTGGTATATCCCGGCTATCTCCGACGCCGGGGACACCGCTCCCCAGTCGCTGATCGACGTGCTCCCCGACGCCTTCGTGCCGTCCGTGGTGCTGCTCGTGCTGGCCCTGCTGGCCACCATGATCTGGCGGGGCCGCCGGCTCGGACCCGTGGTCACCGAACCGCTGCCGGCCATCATCCGATCGGTCGAGACCACGCAGAGCCGCAGCCGGATGTACCGCCGCGCCCAGGACCGCGACCGGGCCCTGGCCGCCCTGCAACTGGCGGCGCGGCGCCGCCTGGCGGCGCGTGTGGGTCTGACCAAGCACGCCCAGCCAGAACAGATCGTGCGGGCCGTCGCGGAGGCGACCGGTCGGCATACCGATGAGCTCCACCGGCTGCTGGTCGACGCCAGCGCGCCCGACGACGAGACACTGGTCCGGATCGCCCGCGAGGTGCGGTCCCTCGAGGAAGGGATGATCGGCTGATGACGACGAACGACGAGCTGGGCCGGGCCGGGGGTGCGGGGCAGGAGCCGCGTTCCCAGGAACAGGCCCGCGACGCCCTGCAACGGGTCCGCACCGAGGTGAGCAAGGCCCTGGTCGGGCAGGACCAGGCCGTCACCGGACTGATCGTGGCGCTGCTGGCCCGCGGCCACATCCTGCTCGAGGGGGTGCCCGGCGTCGCCAAGACGCTGATGGTGCGCACGCTGGCCGCGGCGCTGGACGTGGACACCAAACGGGTGCAGTTCACGCCCGACCTGATGCCCGGCGACGTCACCGGCTCGCTGGTCTATGACTCGCGCACCAGCGACTTCGAGTTCCGCGAGGGGCCGGTCTTCACCAACCTGCTGCTCGCCGACGAGATCAACCGGACCCCGCCCAAGACCCAGTCCTCGCTGCTGGAGGCGATGGAGGAGCGGCAGGTCACCGTCGATGGGACTGGGCGGCAGCTGCCCGACCCGTTCCTGGTCGCCGCGACCCAGAACCCGGTGGAGTATGAGGGCACCTATCCGCTGCCCGAGGCACAGCTCGACCGCTTCCTGCTCAAGGTGGTGCTGCCGATCCCGCCGCGCGAGGACGAGATGCAGGTGCTGCACCGCCACGCCGCAGGCTTCAACCCCCGTGACCTCGCCGGGGCCGGTGTCCGTCCGGTGGCCGGACCGGCCGACCTGCGCGCCGGCTCGGCGGCGCTGCGCACCGTGCAGGTGGCGCCGGAGATCATCGCCTACATCGTCGACATCGCGCGGGCGACCCGGCAGTCGCCCTCGCTGCAGCTGGGCGTCAGCCCGCGTGGCGCCACGGCGCTGATGAGCACCAGCCGGGCCTGGGCCTGGCTCAACGGGCGCTCGTTCGTGACGCCCGATGATGTCAAGGCACTGGCGCACGGCACCCTCGGCCACCGGCTCGCGCTGCGCCCGGAGGCCGAGCTCGAGGGTGTGTCGGTCACCTCGGTGCTGGACAGTGCCCTGAACTCCGTGCCGGTCCCCCGCTGAGGCCCCGTATGCCGTTGCGCACGTCTCCCACCCAGGTCGCCCCATGACGGTGCTCCCCTCCCCCAGCGAGGCGACCCGATGGCGCTGAGCTGGCGAGCAGTGGTGCTGGTCCTGCTGGGGCTGGTGCCGATCCTGCAGTGGCCGTCCCTGTCGACGGTCCGCTGGTGGCTGCTCGCGTGCCTGGTCATCATCGGTCTGGACCTGCTGCTGGCACCCTCCCCACAGAAGTTGGGCTGGTCTCGCTCGCCGGACCAGCAGGTGCGCCTGGGCGAGCCCGCCACCTCGACCCTGACGGTCACCAACCCGACCCGGCGCCGCATGCGCGGTCAGGTGCGTGACGCCTGGGTGCCGTCGGCGGGGGCGGCGACCGATCGGCATACCCTCGCCGTGCCTGGTGGCGAGCGCCGACGGATGACCACCCAGCTCCTGCCGACCCGCCGGGGCGATCGTCGGACCGACCGGGTGACCGTGCGCGTGTGGGGTCCGTTGGGGATCGCCGCGCGCCAGCGGTCGGTGCGGGTGCCGGGGTCGGTGCGGGCGCTGCCACCGTTCCACTCCCGCAAGCACCTGCCGAGCCGGCTGGCTCAGCTGCGCCAGCTCGACGGCCGCTCGGCGGTGCGGACCCGCGGACAGGGCACGGAGTTCGACTCGCTGCGGGACTATGTCGAGGGCGATGACGTGCGCTCGATCGACTGGCGCGCCACGGCCCGCCGACAGCATGTCGTGGTGCGCACCTGGCAGCCGGAGCGGGACCGGCGGGTGATCCTGGTGCTGGACACCTCCCGCACCAGCGCTGCCAGGATCGACGACCAGCCACGCCTGGATGCCGCGATGGACGCCGCCCTGCTGCTGGCCGCCCTCGCCTCCCGGGCTGGTGACCGGATCGATCTGATCGCCGGTGACCGGCGGGTCCGGGGACGCGTTGCTCCCAACACTGACCGCAAGGCGCTGCTGCACCAGCTGGTCACCACGATGGCGCCGATCGAGCCCGTGCTGGTCGAGGCCGACTGGACGATGTTGGCGGGCAAGGTCACCGGGTTGACCCGTCGGCGAGCGCTGGTGGTGCTGCTCACGGCCCTCGAGCCGGCCGCCATCGAGGAGGGGCTGCTCCCGGTCCTGCCCGCCCTGACCGCCCACCACCGGGTGGTCGTCGCATCCGTCGCCGACCCCGAGCTCGGTCGCATGCGCGCTGACCTCGGTGATCTCGAGGCCGTCTATGACGCTGCAGCGGCCGAGCGGACAGTCTCCCTGCGTCAGCGCACAGCAGATGCCCTCGAGCGCATGGGCGTGCACGTGATCGAGGCCGATCCAGAGCAGCTGCCACCGCAACTGGCGGATCACTACCTGGCGCTGAAGGCCCAGGGCCTGCTCTGAGGCTCGTCGGCGTGCGCGCCGGGACGAGACTGCGACAAGAAGCTGGAGATCGCAGATCCAGGCGTACGATCCTGCTTCGTGACAACTGCCGGCAGGGCTGGTCGTGGCGCGACCGCCTCCCTGATGCTGGGCGCCCTCGGTGTCGTCTTCGGCGACATCGGCACCAGCCCCCTCTATGCCCTCCAGACCGTCTTCGCCCTCGATGACGGGATCGTCCAACCGACCACGGCCAACGTCTTCGGGGTCGTCTCCCTCGTGTTCTGGTCGATCACCCTGATCGTCTCGGCCAAGTACCTGGGCTTCATCCTGCGCGCCGACAACGACGGCGAGGGCGGTGTCATGGCGCTGGCCCACCTGGCCGCTCGCCGCGTCCGGGTCGGCAGCAGAGCCCACGCCCTCATCCTCATTCTCGGCGTCTTCGGTGGCTCGCTCTTCTTCGGGGACAGCCTGATCACCCCCGCGATCTCGGTGCTTTCCGCGGTCGAGGGCCTCGACATTGCCGTGCCCGGCACCGAGCGTCTGGTCGTGCCGATCGCGGCCACCGTGATCGCCCTGTTGTTCGCCGTCCAGCGGTTCGGGACCCACCGCGTCGGCCCCCTGTTCGGACCGGTCATGGTGCTGTGGTTCCTCACCCTCGGCGTCCTCGGCCTGGTCCACGTGGTCGCCGACCCGGCCGTGCTGACGGCCCTGTCACCGCACCACGCCGTCACCTTCTTCGTGCGCAACCCGGGCGTCGCCTTCGTGGCGATGGGCGCCAGCGTCCTGGCCATCACCGGCGCCGAGGCGCTCTATGCCGACCTGGGTCACTTCGGCCGGGTGCCGATCATGTGGGCCTGGTTCGCGCTGGCCTTCCCGTGCCTGACGCTGAACTACCTCGGCCAGGCCCAACTGATCATGCGCGACACCCACGAGATCGCCAGCCCGTTCTTCCACCTCGCGCCGGACTGGGCGCAACTGCCGTTGGTGGTGCTGGCCACCATGGCCACGATCATCGCCAGCCAGGCCGTCATCTCCGGCGCCTTCTCCGTGGCCCGCCAGGCCGAACGTCTCGGCTTCCTGCCCCGCCTGACCGTCCGACAGACCAGCGATCAGGAGGGCGGGCAGATCTACATCCCCAGCGTCAACTGGCTGCTCTTCGCCGGGGTGCTCGGCCTGCTGCTGATCTTCCGCAGCTCCGAGAGGCTCGCGACGGCATACGGCGTGGCAGTGACCACTGACCTGATGCTCACCTCGACCCTGTTCTGTGTGTATGCCGTCACGGCCCTCCGGTGGCGCTGGCCCCAGGTCGCCCTGTTCGTGGCCGCCTTCAGCGTCCTGGAGGTCGCCTACTTCTCGGCCAACATCGCCAAGGTGCTGCACGGTGGCTGGCTGCCCCTGGCGGTGGCCCTCGGCGTGGCCACCCTGATGTCGACCTGGTCCCGGGGCCGGGAGCTGGTCACCGCCCGGCGGGAGAAGCTGGAGGGGCCGCTGGTCGACTTCCTGGAGCAGATCCACGACGACTCCAAGATCCTGCGCGTGCCAGGGACCGCGATCTTCCTGCACCCCAGCAAGGCGACCACACCGCTGGCACTGCGCGAGAACGTCCAGTTCAACCATGTCGTGCACGATGACGTCTTCATCGTGTCCACGCAGAGTCTCAACGTCCCCCACGTCCCCGACGACGAGCGGGTGATCGTTGACGACCTGGGCGACCCCTACGACCACATCACCCACATCACGCTGCGCTATGGCTTCTCCGACCACCAGGACGTGCCCGCCGGGCTGGCCGTGGCGCGCGATGAGGGACTGGGGATCGACCTGGACAAAGCGACCTATTTCCTGTCCCGGATTGCCCTGCGCCCCAGCGACCGCCCCGGCATGGGGCCCGTCCGCAAGCGGGTGTTTGTGGCGCTCGCCCGCAACGCGGCCGACCCCACGGAGTACTTCCGCCTGCCGGTCGCCCAGACCGTGATCACCGGCGCCCGCGTCAACTTCTGACCCGGCTCCCTCTGACACAGTGGTGAGCATGGAGACCTTCCTGCCCATCGCTCACCGGGAGTTGCTGACCGCCCGATCGCAGTGAGTTCTGGCGCCAGGGATGGTCTGTCTAGCCATGGCACCAACAACTCCCGCCCTTGAGCGTGTGGCCGCGGCCGTGGACGCTGCCCTGACGCCCCTCGTGCGCGACGGCGGTCCACCAGGACTGACCTGGGGAGTCGACCTCGGCGGCGAGCGCCTGATCAGGGCTCTCGGGCACCGTGACCTGGACGCCACCTTGCCGGTCGCGGAGGACACGATCTATCGGATCAGCTCCCTGACCAAGCCGGTGACGGCGGTGGCTGCCCTGACCTTGATCGAGGATGGGCAGCTGGCCCTGGACCAGCCGGTCGCGGACCTGCTGCCCGAGCTCGCGGATCCACGGGCCCTGGTCCGCCCCGACAGCCCGCTCACGGAGACCGTGCCAGCACGCCGGGCTATCACGGTCGAGGACCTGCTGACCTTCCGCCTCGGGCACGGCATGGACTTCGCCACGATGGGTGCGCCGAACCCCCTGGACGACCAGCTGGCCACCCTCGGTCTCGGGATGGGACCACCGGCCCCGCAGCGGCACCTGCCTGCCGATGAGTGGCTTGCTGCCCTGGGCAGTGTGCCCCTGCGGTGCCAACCCGGGGAGCGCTGGCTCTACAACACCGGCGCCGAGCTGCTCGGGGTCCTGCTCTCCCGGGTCACCGGGGTGTCCCTGGGTGACGTGCTGCACCGGCAGGTCCTCGATCCGCTCGGCATGCCGGACACCCGCTTTTCGGTGCCTGCCCCGTCGCTGGGTCGGTGGGGTCCGTGCTTCAACGCCGCAGATCCGGACGGCACGCCCGCCGGTCAGCTCGACCTGTTCGACCCGGCGGACGGTCAGTGGAGCAGCCCTCCCCCGTTCGAGGGCGGGGACGCAGGGCTCGTGTCGACAGCCAAGGACTATCTGACGTTTGCGGCCATGCTGCGCGACGGTGGATCGGTGGGCAGCACCCACGTCCTCTCCAGCGAGAGGGTCGAGGCGATGACCACCAACCAGCTCTCCACGGATCAACTGCGCGCTGGCGGCCCGTCACCCGATGGCAGCACCGGGTGGGGTCTTGGCGTCGGGGTGGCCCTCGGTGACCCGACCTCGAGCGTCGTCGGCAGTTATGGCTGGGACGGTGGCCTCGGATCGGCGTGGCGCAATGACACCGCACGCGGACTCTCTGCGGTCCTGCTCACCAACCAGTCCTGGATGTCCCCGACCCCACCAGCCGTGACGGAGTCGTTCTGGTCGGTCCTGGCCGCGCAGGTGCCACTCGACGACTGACCTGCGGCGGGGCTCGGCTCAGCCGAGGGTTCGAACAGTTTCGCCATGTCCTTATGTCTCTATCTTTGAGACAAGATCGCCTCAAAGACTCCACTGCCTGACTGAGCAGCCTCGGTCGGGTCCGGCACCGGTCCGGGGCTGAGCTACAGCTCGGCCAGGCCACGCAGCCAGCGCTCCACGCCCGCCGGGGAGCTGAGCCGCACCACCGTCAGGTGCGGGTGTTGCGCCTCGGTCGCCGGCACCCTGGCCCGGAGTTTGTTGCGCCCTCGGATCGCCCACCGGACCACATGCTCCCGGTCGGTGAGCACGGTCCACAGCGGGGGCTCCACGTTGCCGTTCCAGAGCACCTCGCGCCGCAGCCGCCGCCGGGCGGTGCGTCGCGTCAACCGGCCCAGCGTGATCGGAAAGGGCAGATCCAACCAGACCAGAAGGTCAGCCCGGGCCGTGAGGATCGGCCGAGCCTCGGCATACTGCCACTCCGTGACCCACATCCCACCCGAGGCCAGCTCCGCGACGTCGCCGAGGAACTCCGGGCGAGGTGTCCAGCTGGGCCCGTGGTGCAGACCGTCGAGCTCGGTGTGCGGGACACCGAGGGCCACACCGATGCGCCCAGCCAGGGTGGTCTTGCCGCTCCCGCTGACCCCGGCCACGAGGATCCGTCGCGGCGGCGCCACGAGGGGGTCGTCGGCGGTGAGCACCGCACGAGTCTAGGACCCCGATCGAGCCCGATCCGCTCGTGCCGTGAGTGCGTGCAGCGACCCCAGCGGGGCGGTGAGTGCACTCACGAGCCGGCGTCTGTGACGACTCAACCCGCGGTGGGCGCCGACTGCTCCACGAGCGACTCGTCCACATCACCAGTGATGCCCCGGCGCACTGCGGAGCGCCCGAGCGTGAAGACATACAGCACGAACAGGCCCAGGGCTAGGACTCCGATGCCGACTCGGGCCCAGGTCGGCAGCGGGGAGGGCGTGACAAAGGCCTCGATCAGACCCGACACCAGCAGGACGACGATCAGCCCGAGGGAGACACCCGCGGCCGTGCGCCCCTCGTGCGCGAGGTTGGACAGGCGGGTCCGCGCCCCGGGGGCCACCCACGCCCAGAACAGCCGCAGCCCAACGCCCCCCGCGACGAACACGGCCGTCAGCTCGAGCAGCCCGTGCGGGGTGATCAGGCCCCAGAAGACGTCGGCCCGGCCGTGCTGGTGCATCAGTGAGCCGGTCACCGCGACGTTGGCCACGTTCTGCCAGAGGACATAGATCACCGGCAGCCCGAGCACCCCGAAGACGATGCACTGCGCCGCGACCCACACGTTGTTGACCCACACCTGCGTGGCGAAACTGCTGGCGGCGTTCTCCGAGTAGTAGGACGCGAAGTCGCTCTCCACCAGCTGGGCGACCTCCGCCGGCGAGATCAGGGTGTTCTCGACAACGGGGTTGTAGTAGAGCCAGGTCCCCAGCGCAAACCCCACCACCACGTTGATCAGCGCCGTCAGGATCCACCAGCGCCGCAACCGATACAGCGCCGCCGGGAAGTCCTCGACAAAGAAGCGGCCCACCATCGACCAGGAGAAGGTGCGCGTGCCCGAGGACTTCAGCCGTGCCCCCGCCAGCAGGCCGGACAGGTGCGTGACCAGTGACGGGTCCGGCGCCGTGGAGCGCACGGTCGACAGATCGGTGGCCACCCGCTGATAGCCGTCCAGCAACTCGTCGGACTCCACACCACTGAGACGGCGCTGCTTGGACAGCGCGGCGAGGCGGTCCCACCCCGGGCGTCGCCGCGTCACCAGTGCGTCAAGGTCCACCAGGTCAGGATAGGTCAGTAGTCTGGCGCCACCATGGCAACCCGGGGCATTTTTGAGACCGACCGCTTCGTCACCTCCGAGGCCGTCGAAATCGACCTGCCCGCTGCCAGCCTGCCGATGCGCATGGCCTCGGGGGCGATCGACCTGGCTGTCGTGGTCATCGTGCTGCTGTTCGCCTTCTGGGTCTCCCCCTGGAGCCTGGTGGGCGAGGACATGGCGCTGGTCCAGGCGATGGTCATCGCGCTGCTGGTCGGGTCACTGGTCGCGGTGCCCGTGGCCAGCGAGACCCTCAGCCAGGGCCGCACCCTCGGCAAACTGATCTTCGGTCTGCGCACCGTCCGGGACGACACCGGCCCCATCGGCTTCCGGCACGCCCTGATCCGGGGCCTGACCACCTGGTTCGAGGTCTGGCTGACCGGCGGTGGCCTCGCGTTGCTGATCGCGGCCTCCAACGAGAAGGCCAAGCGACTCGGTGATTTCCTGGCCGGCACCTATGTCGTGCGCGAGCGGGTCCGGTTGGAGCTCCCCCCACCCCCCGAGATGCCGGCAGAGCTCGCGCCCTGGGCGATCAGCACCGACATCGGTGTGATCCCGGACGGCCTGGCCGTGGCGGTCCGCCAGTTCCTCTCCCGCCGTCACGAGCTCACACCGCCCAGCCGCGCGGCCACCGGGTCCTCACTCTTCGCCGACCTGATGCCCTATGTCTCACCGCCGCCACCCGTCCAGGCCCATCCCGAGGCGGTGATGTCGGCGGTCATGGCCGAGCGGCGCCGCCGCGACATGATCAAGCTGGAGCGCGACGACCGCCTGCGCGCCCGGGTGCTCGGCCCGGACCCGCTCTCCCGCTGAGTCCGCTGGCCCGGCCAACCGCTGCCCCGCTGAGTCCGTGGCCCTCACCGGCTGACCCCCCGTGCAGCCAAACCGGCGACGTCGGACACCCAATCGCAAACACGCAGGTCAGTGCGTTGCCACAGGGCCGAGCCCGCGACGTTGCCTGTCCGGGTGCACGCCTGACCCACCCGACGGTGCTCGTCTCAGACGTCATTCGTCATAGGTCAGTCGTCGTAGAACGGCTTGATCTTGTTCTCGATGATCTCCAGGCGCTGGTCGAAGGGCAGGAAGGCGGATTTCATCGCGTTCACCGAGACCCGCCGCAGGTGGCGCAGACCCCAGCCTGCCTCGGCGACCAGCAGTTCCATCTCCCGCGACATCGACGTGCCACTCATCAGCCGGTTGTCGGTGTTGAGCGTCACGCGGAACCGCAACCGGTCCAGCAGCGTGATCGGGTGCGCGGCGATCGAGGGGGCCGCACCGGTCTGCAGGTTGGACGAGGGGCACATCTCCAGGGGGATCCGGCGGTCCCGCACGTAGGCCGCCAGCCGGCCGAGTTGGACGGCCGAGACCTGCTCGGGTGACCAGTCGGCATACGGGGTCTCGATTTCGGTCACCGGAACCCCATCGAGAGTGAGGTCATCGACGATGCGCACGCCGTGACCCAGGCGCTCGGCGCCGCACCACTGGATCGCCTCCCAGATCGACGGCAGGCCGAAGGCCTCCCCCGCGTGGATGGTGAAGTGGAAGTTCTCCCGGCGCAGGTATTCAAAGGCGTCCAGGTGCCGGGTGGGTGGGAAGCCCGCCTCGGCACCCGCGATGTCGAACCCGGTGACGCCGGCATCCCGGTGACGCACGGCCAACTCGGCGATCTCGCGGGACTTGGCGGCGTGCCGCATCGCGGTCACCAGCGTGTCGACCCGGATGGGCCGCCCGGCCTCCGCGGCGAGCGCCTCGCCCTCGCGGATGCCGTCCTCCACTGCAGTGACGACCTCATCCAGACTCAGGCCGCCGGCGAGGTGCTGTTCGGGCGCGTAGCGCGACTCGGCATAGACCACGCCATCGGCCGCCAGGTCCTCGACGCACTCCCGGGCCACCCGGGCCAGCCCCTCAGCGGTCTGCATCACGGCGATGGTGTGGTCGAAGGTCTCCAGGTAACGCACCAGCGAGCCGGAGTCGGCGCTCTCGGCGAACCAGGCACCGAGTCCCTCGACGGTGTCCGCGGGCAGCTCGTGCCCGATCTGCTCGGAGAGCTCCAGGATCGTCGCCGGCCGCAGACCACCATCGAGGTGGTCGTGCAGCAGTGCCTTGGGAGCAGTCTTGATGAGCTCGGGGGTGAGGGACTCAGGCACGGTTGGCCCCTTCCTCGGAGAAGGCGGGAACGCATACCGCGAGGTAGTCCGCGCCCTCGGGCCCGGCCTCGTAGCGCACACGCTCGCCGGCCCGGGTCAGGATCGCCTGGCCGGCGGCGACCGTCTCGGTGTCGCCACCGGTGTGGACCAGGATCTCCCCGGCAATGACATAGGTGACCTCGTCGAAGACGGGGACCTGCGCCGGCTCGTCCCACCCGGCGGGGGCGCTCATGCGGGCCACCGAGTAGTTGTTGTGGCCGGTCGAGGCCCGACCGGCCAACTCCTCGATGATCTTGCCGCCGGGGACGGGGATGCGGACCGGTTCTAGGTGCTCTGCCATGCGCTGATCCTAGAGGTCCGGGCCGCCCGCCGGGATAGAGTGAAGCGGTGAGCACTGACACCGACGTCCCCGCGACGAATGCGGCCGACACGCCTGCCCGGGCTCGGGAGATCCTCGGGGTCTCGCGGCTGACGAACAAGGCCCTGACCTCGTGGCTGCATGGCCTGCCGGGGGTGGATCAGGTCGGCGCGGAGGCTCGTGCTGCGGCCTTGGGCACGCGGTCGATCAAGACGACCTCGAAGGCCTGGGCGATCGACACGGCGATCTCGATGATCGACCTCACCACCCTCGAGGGCGCCGACACCCCCGGTCGGGTCCGCGGGCTGGCAACCAAGGCCCTGGTCCCCGACCCGAGCGACATAAGCACCCCCCGCCCCGCGGCTGTCTGTGTCTATGGCGACATGGTGGGCCACGCCAAGGACGTGCTGGGCGACAGCGGCGTAAAGGTGGCCGCCGTCGCGACGGCCTTCCCGTCCGGGCGGGCCAGCATGGCGGTCAAACTGGCTGATGTCGCCGACGCGGTCAACGCTGGGGCCGATGAGATCGACATGGTGATCGACCGTGGAGCGTTCCTGTCCGGGGACTATCTGACGGTCTTCGACCAGATCGTCGCGGTCAAGGAGGCCTGCGGTGCGGCCCGGCTGAAGGTGATCATGGAGACCGGCGAGCTGGTGACCTATGACAACGTGCGCCGTGCGTCCTACCTGTCGATGTTGGCTGGTGGTGACTTCATCAAGACCTCCACGGGCAAGGTCCAACCGGCAGCCACGCTGCCGGTGACGCTGATCATGTTGCAGGCCGTGCGGGACTGGCGTGAGCTCACTGGGCAGATGGTGGGGGTCAAGCCTGCTGGTGGCATCCGCACCAGCAAGGACGCCATCAAGTTCCTCGTCGCTGTCCATGAGGTCGCCGGGGAGGACTGGCTCACCAACGAGTGGTTCCGTTTTGGTGCCTCCAGCCTGCTCAACGACCTGCTGCTGCAGCGCCAGAAGATGGCCACCGGTGCCTACTCGGGCGCTGACTACATTGCCGACGACTCCCCGTCCCTCTACTAGGAGCAGCCGACCCATGCCGACCTTCGAGTACGCACCGGCGCCGGAGTCCCGCGCCGTCGTCGACATCAAGAGCTCCTACGGGCTGTTCATCGGTGGTGAGTTTGTCGACTCGGCCGGTGGCAGCTCGTTCAAGACGATCAGCCCGGCCACCGAGGAAGTCCTCGCCGAGGTGTCTGAGGCCTCCGATGAGGATGTGGACCGGGCCGTCGCCGCGGCCCGCAGCGCCTACCGGTCCTGGTCACGGATCTCGGGCGCCGACCGGGGCAAGTATCTCTATCGCATCGCGCGGATCATGCAGGAACGGGCCCGGGAGTTCGCGGTCCTGGAGTCCCTGGACAACGGCAAGCCGATCAAGGAGTCCCGCGACGTCGACGTCCCGATCGCGGCCGCGCACTTCTTCTATCACGCGGGCTGGGCCGACAAGCTGGCCTATGCCTCGCTCGGTGACAACCCGCGCCCGCACGGAGTCGTCGGTCAGGTCATCCCGTGGAACTTCCCGCTGCTGATGCTGTCGTGGAAGATCGCCCCGGCGCTGGCCACCGGCAACACCGTGGTGCTCAAGCCGGCCGAGACCACCCCGCTGACGGCACTGCTGTTCGCCGAGGTGTGCCAGCAGGCCGACCTGCCCCCCGGCGTGGTCAACATCATCACCGGCGCCGGTGACACCGGACGGGCGCTGATCGGCCACGACGACGTCGACAAGGTCGCCTTCACCGGCTCCACCGCCGTCGGCAAGGCCATCGCCCGCACCATCGCCGGCACCCGCAAGAAGGCGACGCTGGAGCTGGGCGGCAAGGCCGCCAACATCGTCTTCGACGACGCTCCGGTCGATCAGGCCATCGAGGGCATCGTCAACGGCATCTTCTTCAACCAGGGCCACGTGTGCTGTGCCGGCTCGCGTCTGCTGGTCCAGGAGTCGATCGCCGAGGAGGTCGAGGCCAAGCTCAAGGCCCGCCTGGCCACCCTGCGCGTCGGTGACCCCCTCGACAAGAACACCGACATCGGCGCCATCAACTCACGCGAGCAACTGGACCGCATCACCGAACTGACCGCCGTGGGCGAGGCCGAGGGAGCAACCCGCTGGGCCCCCGAGTGCGAGCTGCCGGCCAACGGCTTCTGGTTCCGCCCCACCATCTTCACCGGCGTCTCCCAGACGCACCGCATCGCCCAGGAGGAGATCTTCGGCCCCGTGCTGTCCGTGCTGACCTTCCGCACCCCCGGTGAGGCAGTCTCCAAGGCCAACAACACGCCCTACGGCCTGTCCGCCGGGATCTGGACCGAAAAGGGCTCGCGGATCCTGTGGATGGCCGACCAGCTCAAGGCCGGCGTGGTCTGGGCCAACACCTTCAACAAGTTCGACCCGACCAGCCCGTTCGGCGGTTACAAGGAGTCGGGCTATGGCCGCGAGGGTGGCCGCCACGGCCTGGCCGCCTATGTCACGACGGGAGCGAACAAGTGAGCACCACCACCAACAAGCCAGCCAGCAAGACCGCCACCACAGCCAGCACCGGGCGGGTGGACGTCCGCAAGACCTACAAGCTCTATATCGGCGGCAAGTTCCCCCGCTCCGAGTCCGGTCGCTCCTACGAGGTCTTCTCCACCGGCCGCTCCCCCAAGTTCCTGGCCAACGCCGCCCAGGGCTCGCGCAAGGACGCCCGCGACGCCGTCGTCGCCGCCCGCAAGGCGGTCTCCGGCTGGGCCGGCGCCACGGCCTACAACCGCGGCCAGGTGCTCTATCGCGTCGCCGAGGTCATGGAATCACGGCGCTCCCAGTTCGTCACCGAGGTGCAGGCCGCCGAAGGGCTCACTGCAACACGCGCCGAGGCCAACGTCTCCGCCGCCATCGACCGCTGGGTCTGGTATGCCGGATGGTCCGACAAGTTCGCCCAGGTCCTCGGCGGCACCAACCCCGTCGCCGGCCCCTTCTTCAACATCTCCGCGCCCGAGCCGACCGGTGTGGTGGCCGCGCTGGCCCCGCAGGGCTCCTCCCTGCTCGGGCTGGTCTCGGTCGTGGCACCAATCATCGTCTCGGGCAACACTGCTGTGGTCCTCGCCTCCCAGGAGCGCCCGGTCCCGGCCATCACGCTGGCCGAGGCGCTGGCCACCTCCGATGTGCCCGGTGGCGTGGTCAACCTGATCACCGGCGTCACCTCTGAGGTCGCCCCGTGGCTGGCCTCGCACCGTGATGTGAATGCGATCGACCTGACCGGTGCCGCGGATGCCCCCGACGTGGTGTGGGGTGACCTGGAGGCAGCCTCGGCTGAGAACCTCAAGCGGGTGCTCCGACCGGCTGGCGCCGGCGTCACGGCCACAGAGCCGGACTTCACGCTCGAGCCTGGCCTGGAGCGGATCGAGGCCTTCCTGGAGACCAAGACCGTCTGGCACCCCAAGGGCACCTGAGCGACGTGGTCAGGGCTGGCGAACGGCCCGCGCGATGAAGCACTGTGCGAGCAGGTTGCGGAGGTGGACCTCCGCAACCGCTGGATCGAGGAACATCTCGGCCAACGCTGCCGCGACACCGTCACCGGGGTTGACGACGCGGTTCGCGGGATAGTGCATCGTCCCGCGGCGGGTGTAGGCACGCAGCACGCGGGGGCCTTCGTCAAACCATTCCGGCATGTCCGATGAGTCCTCCCGCCCGGAACAGGGATCGGCATGAACGAAGACCGGACCGACCTCGCGCCACGGGCTGGAGATCGTGAGCGGTGCATGAGACAGCAGCATGATCCGCTCCCCGACGTCGCTCCGCCGGAGGCAGCAGCGCAGCTGCTCGCCGCCCAATTCGTCAACGAAGGCGGTGACGCTGTGGTGCTGACTGTCCACTCCCTCCGCTCGAACGGTCGCGAGCTCAGCAGGGTCAATGGCCTGGATGAGATAAGTGCCCATGTCAGGAAGTCGCCCCACCCTGCAGAAACGTGAGGTCTCGGCCGCTGGGGCGCCGCGACGGGAAAAGGCTTTGCCCTGACGGCAGCTTCCACGTAACCTCACTCGCATGTGGATCTCCTGAAGCCGCCCTGCCGCGCCGTCACGCCCTCGCGCTGACGGCTGCGGTCACTGCTTCCCACAGGAGTCCCATGACCCAACCCTCACCCCTGCACACTTCTGCCGCGTCCGGTGCTGATCACCTGCGCCTCGACGGCATCTCCCGCTCGTTCCCGGACCGCCGGGTCCTGACCGACGTCAGCCTGACCGTCTCGTCCGGGGAGATCGCTGCCCTGATCGGCGAGAACGGCTCGGGCAAGTCGACTCTGCTGCGCATTGCCGCAGGTCTCGACGAGCCGGATGCCGGCTCGGTCAGCGCACCGGGCACGGTCGGGTTGTTCCATCAGGAGCCACCCTTCGACCTCGCCCTGAGCATCGATGGCGTCCTCGACGACGCGACTGCCCCCATCCGGGAGCTGGCCCGCCTCGTGGAGGTGGAGGGGCAGGCGATGGCCGACGGCGAGCCCGGCGCAGCCCCGCGCCTGCACACGGCCATCGAGGCGGCAGAGCGCCACCACGCCTGGGAGCTCGACCACCGCGTCGACCAGGTCGTGGCGGGCCTGGGTCTGGCACAGCTGCCGCGGGATCGGCCGGCCAGCGAACTCTCCGGCGGCCAGCTCTCCCGCCTGTCGCTGGCCTGGCTGCTGCTGCGCTCCCCCGACACGCTCCTGCTGGATGAGCCCACCAACCATCTCGACGACGCGGCCACCCGCAGCCTGGTCGAGCTGCTCCGGGGCTGGTCTGGGCCGGTGCTGCTGGCAAGCCACGACCGCGCCTTCCTGGACGAGGTCGGCACCACGCTGCTCGACCTGGATCCGGCCCCGCGTCCGTTCGCCTCGGTGCGGCACGACCACGACTCCCCCGGCTCGGGCTTTGGTGTCACCAAGTTCACCGGCAACTACACGGCCTATCTGCAGCACCGGCAGGACGAGCGTGAGCGGTGGGTCCACCGGTTCCGCGACGAGCAGGGCGAATTGGCCCGGCTGCGCGCCAGGGTCCGGGCCGACCACACCGTCGGGCACCCGGGACGCGAGCCACGCACCGAGGGCAAGATGGCCAAGAAGTTCTATGCCGACCGCAATGCCAAGGTCGTCTCCCGCCGGGTCAACGACGCGGAGACCGCCCTGGAGCGGCTCGAGCAGGATCAGGTGCGCAAGCCACCAGCCCGGATGCGGTTTGTGGGACTGGCCGGGCAGGCGAGCGGCGGCAGTCAGGCCCCCGCGGCCGGGCCCGTCCTGACCGCCACCCACGTCGCGGTCGCGCGCCGACTGGCCCCCACATCGCTGTCGCTGGGCTCACGTGAACGGCTGCTGGTCACCGGCGCCAACGGGTCGGGAAAGTCCACCCTGCTGTCCGTGCTCGCCGGACAGTTGGAGGCCGATGGCGGCGCCATCACCCGACCCGACCGACTGCACGTCGCGCTGCTCAGCCAGGAACCACTCTGGCGAGATGACGCGCAGACCGTGCGCACGGCATACGCCACTGCCGTCGGACTCGACCGAGCCGAGCGCACCCCGCTGGCCACCTTCGGACTGATCGCCGGCCGGGATGCCGACCGGCCGGTGGGCTCCCTGAGCGTCGGGCAGCGCCGCCGCCTCGACCTTGCGGTGCTGCTGGCCGACCCGTCCGACGTGCTGTTGCTCGACGAGCCCACCAACCATCTCTCGCTGCTCCTGGTCACCGAGCTGGAGCAGTCCCTGCCCGACTATCCCGGCGCCGTCGTCGTCGCCAGCCACGACCGGTGGCTGCGCGAGGGCTGGACCGGCGAACGACTCCACCTGGAAGGACACGCATGAACATCACCATCACCCGCGGCAACGACCCCGAGGCAACCCGCCGGATCCTGGGCGGGCTGCCCGACTGGTTCGGCATCCCTGCGGCCAACGAGCACTACGTCAGCGCGGCGGCCGAGAAGGACTCCTATCTCGCCCGGGTCGAGGGCAGCACCGTGGGAGTGGCACTGATCGACCGGCACTTCCCGGACACCGGCGAGATCCACCTCATCGCGGTCGCCCCCGAGCACCACGGCACGGGAGTCGGCTCGGCGCTGGTGACGGCGATCGAGCACGATCTGCGCACAGACGGCGCCCGGCTGCTCGAGGTCAAGACCGTCGGTCCGTCGCACGATGACGCGGGGTATGCCGCGACCCGGGCGTTCTATGCGGCGCGCGGCTTCCTGCCACTCGAGGAGATCAGAGGGCTGGAGTGGGACGGTCCCCTGGTCATCATGGTCAAGCCACTCTGACACCGACGGGCCGTGCCAGGATCAGTCAGCGGAGACCCGGTCGATGATCAGCGGAGCCGGCGAGTGCGCCGTGCTGGCGGCCGAGATCTCCCAGGCACCCTCCAGCGACTCCTGGGCACGAGCGAAGCGCTCCGGGGTGTCGGTGTGCAGCGTCAGCAGCGGCTGACCAGCCGTCACCGTGTCTCCGGGCTTGGCGTGCATCTCAACACCGGCGCCCGCTTGGACCGGGTCCTCTTTGCGTGCGCGACCAGCGCCGAGCCGCCACGCGGCAACGCCGACCTGCAGGGCATCGAGCGTGGTCAGCACACCGTCCGCGTCAGCGGTGATCTGCTGCGTCTCGCGAGCCACCGGCAGGTCCGCGTCGGGGTCCCCACCCTGGGCCGAGATCATCGCCCGCCACACATCCATGGCGCGACCGTCGGCCAGGGCATCGGCCGGGTCCACATCCTCAACACCGGCCGCAACCAGCATCTCGCGGGCAAGTGCCACGGTGAGCTCGACCACGTCTGAGGGCCCTCCGCCAGCCAGCACCTCGACGCTCTCGCGCACCTCGAGCGCGTTGCCCGCGGTCAACCCGAGCGGCGTGGACATGTCGGTGAGCAGCGCCACGGTGCGCACACCGGCATCAGTGCCGAGGCCGACCATGGTGCGGGCCAGCTCACCGGCCTGCTCGGCGTCCTTCATGAAGGCGCCCGAGCCAACCTTGACGTCGAGCACCAGGGCACCGGTGCCCTCGGCGATCTTCTTGCTCATGATCGAGGACGCGATCAGCGGGATCGCCTCGACGGTCCCGGTGACATCGCGCAGGGCATAGAGCCGCTTGTCGGCCGGAGCCAACCCGGCCCCGGCAGCACAGATGACCGCGCCGATGTCCTCGAGCTGGGCCAGCATGTCCTCGTTGGACAGGTCAGCTTGCCACCCAGGGATCGCCTCGAGCTTGTCGAGCGTGCCGCCGGTGTGGCCCAGCCCGCGTCCGGACAGCTGCGGGACGGCCACGCCGCAGGCGGCGACCAGCGGAGCGAGCGGCAGCGTGATCTTGTCACCGACGCCGCCGGTGGAGTGCTTGTCCGAGGTGGGGCGGCTCAGCGTGGAGAAGTCCATGCGCTCCCCCGAGGCGATCATCGCGGCGGTCCAGTCGCTGATCTCGCGTCGGTCCATGCCGTTGAGCAGGATCGCCATCGCGAGGGCGGCCATCTGCTCATCGGCGATCACACCACGGGTGTAGGCATCGATCGTCCAGGCAATCTGCTCACCCGACAACTCCCGCTGGTCGCGCTTGGCCCGGATGATGTCAACGGCATCGAAGTTCTCACTCACCCGTCCATCCAACCGCACTCGGAGGCGTTTCGGGACCCCGACGTGCTCAACCCGGCTCACAACGACAGGGTGCCGCCGCCCGGACGGACGACGGCACCCTGGACAGCGACGGGTGTCAGGCGATCACACCGAAGCCACCGGTCCAGGAGATCCGCTCGCTGGCGGCGAGGGTCAACTGCAGGAAGCCCAGGGACTCCAGCTCGCGGGCCCGCTTCAGCGCGCCGGCGTCAATGGCCTTCAGGCCACCTGCTGCGACGATGCCGCTCAGCAGGGCCTTCGCATCGGCGTCGTCGCCGGCGATGAGGACGGTGGTGGGCAGGGGGCCGACCTCACCCGAGGCGAGGGTCGCGGCGAAGGTGGTGTTGAACGCCTTCAGAACGCGTGAGTTCGGCAGCTTCTCGGCGATGACCTGGGCGGCTGAGCCGTCGGCCGGCACAACGAGGGAGTCGAAGGTCTCGAAGTTCAACGGGTTGGTGATGTCGACAACGACCTTGCCGGCCAGCTGATCCGCTCGGGCGGCGATGACCTCGTCAACAGCCGGGTAGGGCACGGCCAGGACGACGATGTCACCCGTGACTGCCTGGCTGTTGTCCGAGCCGAGCAGCTCGACGGTGTTGCCGCCCTTGGTGACGATGCTGGAGATGGCCTGGGCCATGTTGCCGGTGCCGAGAATGCTGACGTGTGACATGTGATGTCCTCTCATTAGTTGTTGCTTAAACTAACTACGCCTCCGTGTTGGTTGTTCCCACAAGTTCCAGGCTAGACTGTGATCATGACCACACCAACGCACGACGAGACTCAGTGGCTGGACGACGAGCAGCTCATGGTGTGGGTGCGGATGGTCAGCGTTCTGGAGCTCCTCCCGGCACAACTCGACTCGCACCTGCGTCGGGTGGCCGAGCTGACCTACTTCGACTACTACGTCCTGGCGATGCTCTCCGAGGCTCCGGACCGCACCCTGCCGATGAGTGCGTTGGCGGCCCGCACCAACGCCACGCTCCCCCGCCTCTCTCACGTCGCCCGCCGCCTGGAGCAGTGCGGGCTGCTGGAGCGCACACCCTCCCCGCAGGACCGTCGCGTGACGATCGGGAGGCTGACCGAGGCGGGCTGGGAGACCGTGCTCGCCACGGCCCCGAAGCATGTGGCCCAGGTGCGCGAGCTTGTTTTCGATGTCCTCTCGCCGGAGCAGGTGTCCCAACTCGCCGACATCACCGAGGCCCTGGTGGCGGTCCTTGATCCCGAGGGACGGATGAGCCTGGCCTACACCCGTCCGGAGGCCGACCCCCACTGAGTGGGCGGTTGTGAGCCGTATGCCGAGGGCTGGGTCGCCCGCGGACGTGACCCTCCGGGACCAGTTGCCCGGGCGCGGTGTGCGATCCTGTGCCCGTGAATCTCGCCCAGGCCATGAAGCAGATCGTCCCCGCGGTGCAGGACCTCAAGCGCCGCTCCATGACGCAGCGTGGTGGGGAGACCACCATGCCCGCGTCGCTGATCGCCCTGCGCGATGACCGGGTGCTCACCGTGGTCACCGCACCGCGCCTGGTGGCCGTCATCGACTGCGCACAGACCCTGGCGATCGGTCTGGCCCCGCAGATGCTGGTCATCGCAGCCCAGGTGAACCTGCCCGAGCGGGCCGAGAGCGACGGCCTGCCAGCACAGACCGCCGGTGAGGGCATCGCCTACACCACGTTTAACCGTGAGAAGGAGGCGAGCCTGGCCGTGCAGCGCTATCAGGTGCGGGCGGGCGAGGTGTCCTTCGGCCCACCGGAGCGCGGCCGCCCCGATGACCGCACCCTGATGGACGAGCTCGCCAAGGCGATGAGCCAGGCTCCCCTCGACCCCACGAAGGTGGCGCGCAAGGAGGACATCCCGACCGAGGCCGGAGTCACTCCGACCTTCCTGCCCGAGGCAGAGGGGCGGCTGGCCGTCGACGCAGGGACCGTGCGGACGGCCTACGACAAGGTCAAGGGCATCGGTGGCACGGCACTGTTCATCGCCGCCGACGGCACCCAGGCGACCCGCATGCTCGCCGCTGGCCTGCCCCAGGAGTGCCTGCTCGGCGGAGAGTGATCAGCGGCATGTGAGCGCGGGAGCGATCAGCGCTGCAGGTCCTCGGCGCCGAACGCCTGGGGCAGGACCTGCGCCATGGTGAGGACCCCCTCGGGAGTGGCGATGAGGCACTCGGCGCCCCCGTGCTCCCAGATGAGCTGCCGGCACCGCCCGCACGGCATGATCGTCTCGCCGGCATGGTTCACGCAGGACACGGCCACGAGACGTCCGCCACCGGTTGCCACGAGCTCCGACACCATGCCGCACTCCGCGCACAACGCGACGCCCAGGGCTGCGTTCTCCACGTTGCAGCCGGCGACGACCCGACCGTCGTCGACCAGGCCGGCGACACCGACCTGATAGTTCGAGTAGGGGGCGTAGGCCCGCTCCATCACCTCCGTGGCGCGAGCCTGAAGGGAGGACCAGTCGATCTCAGGTGGTGTCATCGAAGCAACCTCACTTGGTGTAGGGGACGCCGTTGGAGGCGGGCGCACGAACCCGCCCGACCAGACCGGCGACCGCAAAAATGGTGATGACGTAGGGCAGCATCGCCAGCAGTTGCGAGGGCATCGGTGAGCCGATGGTCCCCAGGACGTTGCCGAGGTTCTTGGAGAACCCGAACAGCAGGGCGGCAATCAGGGCACCGGTCGGGTTCCATTTGCCCAGGATCATCGCGGCAAGGGCGATGAAGCCGTTGCCCGCGGACATCTCTCGGCCGAAGGCCAGTCCGCTGCCGACGGTGAAGAACGCCCCGCCGAGGCCCGCAATGGCGCCACCAAGGATGGTGTTCCACACCCGGCGCTTGTTGACCTGGATGCCGACGGTGTCGGCAGCCTTGGGGTGCTCGCCGACGGCGCGCGTGCGCAGGCCCCACCTGCTGCGGAAGAGCATGATCTGCAGGATGATCACGGCGGCATACATGAGATAGACCAGGATGCTCTGCCGGAAGAGCACCGGACCGATGATCGGGATCTGGCTCAGCAGCGGGATCTCGATGACCCCGAGGGGCTGGCGAGCGTTCCAGGTCTCCCGATTGTCCGCCAGCAGGGTGGAGAAGAAGAAGCTGGTCAGGCCGAGCACCAGGGTGTTGAGCACCACGCCGATGATGATCTGGTTGACCTGATACTTGACGGCGAACCAGGCCAGGAGCCCACCGACCATGGCGCCCGCAATCGGCGCCGCCACCAGACCCAGATAGGGCTGGGTGGCCAGCGATGCGACCACCGCCGCAGCGAAGGCACCAAAGAGGAGTTGCCCCTCGATGGCAATGTTGATGACTCCCGATCGTTCACAGACGATGCCGGACATGGCGCCGAAAATCAGGGGCACCGACAGCGCCAGTGCGCCGGCCAGCAGCGAGGTCACGGGGATGACTGAGGTCTTGCCCGCACCCGCCCAGGTCAGGAAGGCCAGGACGAAGGCCAGACCCACCACGATGTGCAGCCAGACCGGGACGGTCCGGCGAGCAGCAGTCACCAGGTAGGCATACCCGGCCGCGGAGATGACCAGGACGGTGAGCACGATGACGGTCAGCAGCGACGGCACGCTGAAGTTCGGGATCGTGAACCACTGGTCGCCATAGCGCGACTGGAACTCCGTCGTCTGGCTCCAGACCCCCTCCCGGCGGATCAGGGTGCCGACGAGCCCGAGCAGCGCGAAGACGGCCAGGACGGCATAGGTGATCGGGATCCGGTAGGAGATCTTGCCCAGGACAGCTCCGTCGGCAGGCACGTCGTCAACGGGCGTTCCGGCTGTCACGGGCACGACTGGCGTGGTCATGCTGCGGCCTCCTTCGTTGCGGCCCGGTCGCGCTTGGGCTGTGCGTCGGGATCAGGGAGTCGGAAGATCGCCCGCACGAGCGGCGGAGCTGCGATCAGCAGGACGATGACGGACTGGACGACGAAAACGATGTCGATGGGTGTCGCGGTGACCGACTGCATCAGCGTGCCTCCGGACTGGAAGGCACCGAAGAGCAGTCCGGCCAGGAAGGTGCCGAGCGGTCGGGACCGCCCAAGGAGCGCGACCGTGATGGCATCAAACCCGTAGGTGGCTGCGACACCAGCCGTGAGCGACCCCCCGGTGACCAGCACCTGCGAGGTGGCGGCCAGTCCGGCGAGGCCACCGGCGATCACCATGGTCAGGATCGTGATCCGTCCCACGGACATGCCAGCGGTCCGGGCTGCATGCGGGTTGGCTCCGGCCGCGCGGATCTCGAAACCGATCGTCGAGCGCTCCAGCAGCCACCAGACGAAGAGCGTCGCCAGAATGGCCACGACGAATCCCCAGTGCAGCCGGAAGGTGTTGTCCGGCACCAAGAAGTCGGGGATGAGTCGTGGATAGGCGGCGTTGGGGCCGATCTGCGGGCTGCGCAGACCCGTGCCGCTCGCGTTGAACTTGCCAAGGGTGAGCACGTAGGCGACGAGGCTGACCGCGATCCAGTTGAGCATGATCGTGACAATCACCTCGTTGGCACCGGTGCGGGCCTTGAGGATGCCAGGAATGAACCCCCACAGCGCACCACCGAGTGCGCCTCCCACCACGCACAGCAGCAGGTGCAGCAGCACCGGCAGGTCGAAGGCGAATCCCATGTAGGCGGCGATGATGCCACCGACGATGATCTGGCCCTGCGCACCGATGTTGAACAGGCCAGCGCGGAAACCAACGGCGATGCCGAGCCCGGCCAGGATCAGCGGGATGGCAAACGTCATGGATTCGGTGATCGGGCGGATCTGCCGATTGAGGGTGTCGGCCTGATAGTCAAAGATCGCGCCACGGAAGAGCGCCTTGTAGGCCTCGCTCACGGCCTCCCAGCAGGCGCCCAGGAAGTCGGTCGGACGGGCGAAGACGTAGCTGACCGTCTTGGACACTTCCTCGTCCGCGAAGGCGATCAGCACACCACCGACCACCAACGCGATGACGACCGCCAGGAACGAGATGACCACGTCGCCGCCGACGATCTGGCGCAGGATCGTGGAGCCGGACCGGGGGTCGTATGCGGAGTCGTCGGGTCCGCTGGACCCGCTCGGCGGGACGGCTTCCTGGCTCTCCGCTCCCTCGGCCGCTGGGCGGTCGGGCACGGGATCGCCGTCTGGCTTGTTCGGCTCGCTCACGTCAGGTCCCCTTCCTCAGTGGCTCGTCCGCTGACGGCGGTGTCCTCAGCAGCAACGTCTGCACCGGCCAGCACGGACTGGTGGCCCGCGGCCTGTTCGACGGCATCCTCGAGCGGCACACCGGCCATCATCAGACCGAGCACGTCACGGTTGATGCCACCCGGCCCCGCCTCGGCCGCATCGATGATGCCCACAATCCGACCGCGATACATGACCGCGACTCGGTCGGCCAGCGAGAGCACCTCGTCCAGCTCGGTCGAGATGATCATCACCGGGGTCCCCTGGTCGCGCTCGGTGACGATCCGCTTGTGGACGAACTCGATGGAGCCAACGTCCAGGCCCCGTGTGGGCTGGGAGGCAACGAGCAGGCGCAATGGCCGGGACATCTCCCGAGCCAGCACAACCTTTTGGGCGTTGCCGCCCGACAGCGTGGAGATGGGGTCGTGGATGTCGGTGAGTCGCACGTCGAACTCCTGCGTGCGGTGCTCGGCGTTTTCGGCGATCTTGCCGAGGTTGAGCGAGACACCCCGGGAGAACTCGTCGGTGCCATAGATGTCGAGGACGAGGTTCTCGGCGATCGAGAAGGTGGCGACCACGCCGTCGGTGGATCGGTCCTCAGGCACGAAGCCGAGCCCGGTGCGCAACCGCTGCCGGACGCTCTTGCCCAGCAGTTCCTCTCCGTCCAAGGTGATCCGGCCGGCCGCCGCCTCATCGGTGCCGAGGATGACCTCGGCCAGCTCGGTCTGTCCGTTGCCCTGCACGCCAGCAATCGCCAGGATCTCGCCACCGTGCACCTCGAAGCTGACCCGATCGACCACCGGCGTCGCCCCGTTGAGAACGGTGAGGTCGGAGACCACCAGGCCGTTGTCACGGGTCTGGGCCGCGGTCTTGTCCACGGCCAGGCTGACGGAGCGCCCGACCATCAGCGAGGCCAGCTCGGTCTCGGTCGACTCCGGGCTCGCCTCCCCCACGACCTTGCCACGGCGGATCACCGTGATGCGGTCGGCGATGGCGCGGACCTCGCGCAGCTTGTGGGTGATGAAGACGATGGAGGTGCCGGCTGCCTTGAGCTCACCCATGATCTTGATCAGCTCGTCGGTCTCCTGCGGAGTCAACACCGCCGTCGGCTCATCGAGGATCAGGATGCGGGCGTCCCGAGAGAGTGCCTTGATGATCTCCACGCGCTGTTGCACACCGACAGGAAGCTCCTCGATCAGAGCATCCGGGTCGACGTGGAAACCGAACCGCTCGGAGATCTCCTGGACCTTGCGACGCGCGGAGGCCAGGTCCAAGATGCCACCCGGCCCGGTGGGCTCATAGCCCAGGGCGACCGACTCGGCCACGGTGAAGACGGGCACCAGCATGAAGTGCTGGTGCACCATGCCGATCCCCGCCCGCACGGCGTCACCGGGCCCGGGGAAGGTGACCGGCTTGTCGTCAAGCAGGATCTGCCCGTCGTCGGGGTCATAGAGGCCATAGAGCACGTTCATCAGCGTGCTCTTGCCGGCGCCGTTCTCCCCCAGCAGGGCATGGATCTCGCCGGGTTCAACGACGAGGTCGATGTGGTCGTTGGCCACCAACGACCCGAAGACCTTGGTGATCCCGCGCAGTTCGAGCTTCATCGCTCCTCGGCTCCTCGATAGTGATTCCGGGACAGCGTAGCGGCCCAGCCGGGAATGGCTGGGCCGCTACGTCGGAGAGTTTGAGTCCCTCCAGGATTCAGTGGCTCACGGAGCGTTCGGGGACTCGACGACGAGCTCCCCGGAGACGATCTGCTCCTGATACTCGGCGATCTTGTCCTTCAGCTCCTGCGGGACCTCGGCGTCGAAGTCGTGGAACGGTGCGAGGCTGACGCCCTCGTTCTCCAGCGTGCCGACGTAGGGCTCGTTGGTGAACGCTCCGTCGACGCCCTCCTTGATGGTGGCCTCCACGGCCGGGCCCATGTCCTTCAGGACGGACGTCAGGATCAGGTCGCCGTACTCCGTGGTCAGGAAGCCGTCGGAGTCGACCCAGATGAGCTTGGTGTCTGTGCCCTCGGCGACCGAGGCGGTGCCCAGGCCGACCGGACCGGCCACCGGCATGATGATGTCCGCACCCTGGGAGATGAACTGCTCACCCAACGAGGCACCCTGGGACTGGTCATCGAAGGTGTTGGCGAAGGAACCGTTCTGCGCCTCCTTGTCCCAGCCGAGGAGCTCGACGGCGCTGCCGTTGTCCTCGTTATAGGCGTCGACGCCGTCAGAGAAACCGTCCATGAAGATCTGGACCGAAGGGATCGGGAGACCACCGTAGGTCGCGACCTTGTCGGTCTCGGTCATGCCAGCGGCGAGGTAACCGGCCAGGAAGGCCGCCTCGGAGGTGTTGAACAGGATCGGCTTGCCGTTCTCCAGCTCGACCGGCGCGAAGTCCGCGTCCTGGAAGCCGGAGTCGAGCAGGCCAAAGTTAGTGTCCGGGTTGGCCTCGGCGGCAGCCTGGATGGCGTCCTCGAGGAGGAAGCCGACACCGATCACGTAGTTGCAGCCCTGCTGGACCATGGCGTCGATGTTGGGGCCGAACTCCGCGTCGGAGTTGGACTCGGCCTCGGCCTTGGTGATCCCAAGGCTCTCCTCGGCAGCGAGCAGGCCGGAGTAGGCCCCCTGGTTGAACGACTGGTCGTCGAAGCCACCGGCGTCGGAGACCATGCAGGCCTTGAAGTCGGAGTTATCCTCTCCACCGGCGACAGCCGTCTCTTCACCGGTGTCGCCACCGGTCGCGTCCTCACCGTCGGCGCCGGCGTCAGCGGTGGTCTCGGTGTCGGAGGTGGTCTCGGCTTCCTCGTCAGGGGCTTCGCCACACGCGGCGAGGACCATGACGGCAGCGGCGCTCACTGCGGCAATCTTGAAGACCCTCACGGGGAACTCCTTTGGTCTGGGGACGTAGATGACGGGAATGCTAGCCCCCGAAAGGCGCGCCGAAGAGCCACAAGATGCTCAGATGACGAGATGGTGTCGAATTCGTGACCTTTCGGGGCCCGCTGCCACGGACGACGAACCGAGGGCCCGAGGCTCAGACGAGGCCGTCGGCACCCACGGAGTTGAGCAGCGAGGCCGCGAGGAACTTGGCACCGATCAGCACCGACTCCTCGTCGACGACCAGGTCACCCTGGTGCAGTTCGTGGGTGGCTCCGCCCGGTGTGCGGGTGCCGAGCCGTGCCATGGCACCGGGCACGTCGGCCAGCAGCCAGCCCAGGTCCTCACCACCCAGGGACTGCTTGGTCGGCACCACTGCTGCCGGACCGAGCACGGCACTGGCCGCGGCGGTCATCGCCGAGATGGCGGCGGGGTCGTTGTCCACCGGGGGGACGCCCTTGATGTGGCGCACCTCTGCGGTCACGCCATAGGGGCTCACCACCGCGTGCACGATCTCCTCGATCAGCGGGCCGGTCGTGGCCCAGGTCTCGGAGTCGAGCATCCGGAGCGTGCCGACACACTCTCCGCGGGAGGGGATCACGTTGGCGACCGAGCCGGCCCGCACCGCGCCCCACACCAGCGCCGTGCCGGAGCGGGGGTCGAGGCGGCGGGACAGCGCGGCGGGCACGTCGGTCACCACCTTGCCGAGGGCGAAGGTCAGGTCCTGGGTCAGGTGCGGTCGGGAGGTGTGGCCACCGCGCCCGCTGAGGGTGACGTGGACCGAGTCCGACGCTGCCGTGATGGGCCCGACCTTCAACCCGATCGTGCCGACATCGATGGAGGGGTCACAGTGCACCGCGAGAATGCGGTCCACGCCCTCGACCCAGCCACCCTCGACCACCTTGTGGGCTCCGCCAGGGATCGATTCCTCGGCCGGCTGGAAGATCAACCGCACTCCGATGCCGCGGGACTCCAACTGATCCTGCAGCGAGGCCAGCGCCAGGCCCGCGCCCAGCACAGCCACGGTGTGCACGTCGTGACCACAGGCGTGGCACACTCCCTGCTGCCGCGAGGCGAAGGGCAGGCCGGTGACCTCCTCCACCGGGAGCGCGTCCAGGTCCGCGCGCAACGCGATCCGGACCCGCGGGTCCGCGGCGCCGACGTCAGCGATCGCCCCGCTGCCAGCCATCGCCCGCACACGCACTCCAGCAGCCTCGAGCCGCTCCATGACCACCGACGTGGTGCGGTGCTCCTGCCAGGAGACCTCCGGGTGAGAGTGCAGGTCCCGGCGCAGTGTCAGCAGCGCCTGACGGCGCGACTCCACGTCGGCCACCACCCTCTCGACGAGGTCATCGGTCGCGGGGACTGGGGCGGCAGAGGAGGTTTCGTGCAACGTCACGCGGGTCAGATCCTGGGGTCGGGATGGATGGGTGGCCGATCGTCAGGGTACCTGCCCGCGCCCCGCGTCAGAGCGCGGCCACCTCACGCACCAGGCCTGGTCCGCCATAGATCAGGCCCGTGTAGAGCTGCACCAGGTCGGCCCCGGCGTCCAGCAGCGCGGAGGCATCGTCGACGGTCATCACCCCTCCGACAGCGATCAGGGGCAGGTCCGTCGCGGCGCGCACGCGGGCGACGAACTCCCGGGACCGCCGCGTGAGTGGTGCTCCCGACAGTCCGCCTGTCTCCTGCTCGGCGAGAGCCCGATCCACCGGCGCGACATGGCGCCGACTGATCGTGGTGTTAGTGGCGATCAGGCCCGCGGCGCCCGATGTGACCGCCACCTCGAGGGCCTGGTCGAGGGCCTGGTCGGTCAGATCTGGAGCGAGTTTGACCAGCACCGGGACTGGCTCTCCCTGCCCGGCCAGGCTGCGGGTCTCCGCGACGACGGCCTCGATCAGTTCGGCGAGCGGGCCGGCGTCCTGCAGCCCGCGCAACCCTGGGGTGTTCGGTGACGAGACGTTGATCGCGAGATAGTCAGCCAGCCCGTCCAGGGCTCGCACCGAGGTCAGATAGTCCTCGACCGCCTCCTGGAGCGGCGTCACCTTGGTCTTGCCGATCGACACCCCGACCGGTATGCCGAGGCTCCCCTGCTCCCGTGCCTGCCGGAGCCGCTCGGCGAGGGCGTGCACCCCGGCATTGTTGAAGCCCATCCGGTTGATGATCGCCCGGCTGGCCGGCAGCCGGAACAACCGTGGCCGGTCATTGCCCGGCTGCGGACGAGCCGTGACCGTGCCGAGCTCAACGTGCCCGAACCCGAGCGCCCCCCAGGCGGCCACACCACGGCCGTCCTTGTCCATGCCCGCCGCCAGACCGACCCTGTTCGGGAAGGTCAGCCCGAGCAACCGCACCGGGCTGGTGGGCGGTGGCACCGCCCGTGAGATCGCGGCGAGGACCCGTGGCCGAGCTGCCAGGGCCTCCATCAGGTCCACGGTGCGGTGGTGGGCCACCTCGGCGTCTCCCCCGCCCAGGCGGAACAGGACGGGCTTGACGACCCGGCCATAGCCAAGAACTAACGCGCGGGTCCGCAGGTCGGTGTCGGGCTGACTCACGTCCGTCACCTTATGCTGGCGAGGTGAGTGAGGCGGACGTCAGCATGGACCACTTCTGGGGAGTCATCCCCGCCGGAGGAGCAGGGACCAGGCTCTGGCCCCTGTCCCGGCGCACCTCCCCCAAGTTCCTGCACGACCTCACCGGCAGTGGGCGCTCCCTGCTGCAGGACACAGCGGCCCGGCTCGAGCCGCTGACCGCAGAGCGCCTGATGGTCGTCACCGGCGTGCGACACGCCGCGGCTGTTCGCGAGCAACTGCCGCACCTCCCGGCTGACCAGGTGCTCGTCGAGCCGACCCCCCGCGATTCGATGCCCGCCATCGGGCTGGCCGCAGCGGTCCTGGAGGCACGCGACCCGGACGCCGTGATCGGCTCGTTCGCCGCGGACCACGTGATCGGCGACCCCGCAGCGTTCCAGGAGTGCGTCCGGGAGGCCGTGGCGGCTGCGGCCACGGGGGCGCTGGTCACCCTCGGCATCACCCCGACGTATCCCGCGACCGGCTTCGGCTACATCAAGGTCGGTGACCCCTGGCCCGGCGCTCGCCTGGCCCGTCAGGCGACCGAGTTCGTGGAGAAGCCAGACCGCGAGACGGCACAGTCCTATCTCGACTCCGGTGCCTACCGCTGGAACGCCGGGATGTTCGTCGTGCGTGCTGCGACGCTGCTCGACCTGCTCGGCCGCTGGCACCCGGAGCTGGCTGACGCACTGCGCCAGCTGGCCGCCGAGCCGGCCACCCTCGACCAGGTCTGGCCCTCCCTGACCAAGATCGCCATCGACCACGCCGTGGCCGAGCCGGCGGCCAGCGCTGGGCGGGTCGCCGTCGTGCCGGCCGACTTCCCGTGGGACGACGTGGGCGACTTCGCCTCGCTGATGTCCCTGCTGGAGGCCGACGACGGCGGCCTGCACGTCCTCGGCCCACGCGACCAGGTCGTCTCCGTCGGCAGCACCGGTTTGGTGGCCGCCCACTCGGGGCGCACGGTGGTCACCCTCGGGGTCGATGACATCGTGGTGGTGGACACCCCGGACGCCCTCCTGGTGACAACCCGTGAGCGCGTGCAGGACGTCAAGGGGATCGTGGAGACGCTCCAGCAGTCCGGGCGCGAGGACCTCACGTGAGCAGCACGGCACGTCACCGACGCCGGTTGCGGGACGCCCTCGGCCACCCACTCGTCACCTCACGCTCACTGGACACCTCCCGAGAGGTCGCCGATCCACCACCTGACGGCGCCACTCTGGATCATGTGCGAGTCGCCATCGTGACCGAGTCCTTCCTCCCCGCTCTCAACGGCGTCACCACCAGCGTGTGCAAGGTGCTTGAGTGCCTGCGCGCCGGTGGCCATGAGGCGCTGGTCGTCGCCCCCGGCACCACACCGTGGGCCGAGACCGCCGCGCCCGAGCGTTATGCCGGTTATCCCGTCCACACCGTCAGCAGCCTGCCGATCCGCCAGTTCCGGGTGGGTCTGCCCTCCTATGAGCTGGAGACGGTCCTGCACCGGTTCCGCCCCGATGTGGTGCACGTCGCCTCCCCCTTTGTCCTGGGCGTTCGCGGCCTCACCGCGGCGCGTGGCCTGGGCATCCCGTCGGTCGCGATCTATCAGACCGACATGCCCAGCTATATCCGCCAGCACTCCGGGCCGGTCGGTGACCTCACGGCCCGCGCCGCGTGGCGCTGGATCCGCCGCATCCACTCCCAGGCCGACATCACGCTGGCCCCGTCCAGCGCTGCCCTCCAGGACCTCGCTGCCCATGACGTCCCGCGGGTGGCCCTGTGGGGTCGCGGCGTGGACTCCACCCTCTTCCACCCCGATCGCAGGGACGACCCGGAGACGGCAGCACTGCGTCGCCGACTCGCCCCAAACGGTGAGGTGCTCATCGGCTATGTCGGGCGGCTCGCCCCAGAGAAGGAGCTGCACCGCCTCATCGAGCTCAACGGGCTGCCCAACACCCGGATCGTGCTCGTCGGTGACGGCCCCAGCGCCGACATCCTGCGCGAGCAGCTCCCGGGTGTGGTCCTGCTCGGCCGGCAGGAGGGCGTGGACCTGGCCCGCAGTTATGCCGCCTTCGATCTGTTCGTGCACACGGGGACCCGCGAGACCTTCGGCCAGACCATCCAAGAGGCCGCCGCCGCCGGTCTGCCCGTGGTCGCCCCGGCTCGGGGCGGTCCGGTCGACCTCATCGATCACGGCACCACGGGGTTGCTCTTTGACCCCGACCGCGCCGGAGCGTTGCGCGATGCGGTTGCTGCGCTTGCTGCTGGGGAGCTGGCGGGCGAGCGCGCGATGATGGGTGCCGCAGGGCGAGCCCGCGTCGAGGAGCGCTCCTGGCCTGCTCTGACCGAGCAGCTGATCGGTTACTACGGTCGGGCGATCGCTCAGCACTCCATGGCAGTCGCCTGAGGATCTGGTCCCTCCAGCTCGAAGGTGACCAGGGGCCGCCACACCTCATCACCGTGGTGCACATAGGCCACGAACTCGGTGGCCACAAACTCGGCGGTGAAGTCGGCCAGGTCGGCAAAGGCCCGGTCGAGCACGTCAGGTGGCTCGTCGTGCACCAGGGTGACGTGCGGGTGATAGGGGAACTCAAGCTCTCGGCTCACCGGACCACTTCGCACACCCCGCTCGAGCTGCTCGCAGGACGAGACGCCCTGCGCCACCTGGATGAAGACGACCTGAGACACCGGGCGGAAGGTCCCCGTGCCGCGCAGCACCATGTCAAACGGTGGGTTCTGCTGACCCACGGTCGCCAGGTGCTCGAGCAGCACCTCGAGGCGTGCTCCCGTCGTCTCCGTCGGCGGGAGCAGCGTCACGTGGGTCGGGATGTGGGCTGCACGATCCTCGCCATAGCCGAGCCGCGCATCCCGCAGCAGTCTCCCCCAGGGCTCGGGCACGGGCAACGCGACGCCCACCGTGACGGGCCCGTGGGGTTGGAGACTCACGGTCACAGACCCTACTCCGAGGCCTGCCTTAGAGTCAGAGGATGGCCTCCACGGACAAGACAGCCGCCCAGACACCGACCGCCCAGAGCCCGACCGACGGGACCAGCAGCGAGACTGCTGGTGACCCGAAGGTCACGACCACGCCGGCCGAGCCCAAGGATGACCTGGTCACCACCAGGCACAGCCTGACGATCGGCCGCGAGACGCTGTCCTACACAGCGACCACCGGACGCATCGTGCTGCGCGAGGAGGTCTACGAGGACGACGTCTTCACCGGCACCAAGCCCAAGGCCGAGGTCTTCGTCACCTCCTACGTCGCCGACCGTGACACGGACGCACCGGAGCGGCCGGTCACCTTCGCGTTCAACGGCGGCCCGGGCTCGTCCTCGGTCTGGCTGCACATCGGCCTGCTGGGCCCCCGCCGCGTCCAGATGGGTGACGTCGGCGAGTTGTTGCCACCTCCCTACGGACTGATCGACAACCCCGAGAGCCTCCTGAGCGTCTCGGACCTCGTCTTCATCGACCCCGTCTCGACCGGCTTCTCCCGCGCCGCCGAGGGCGAGAAGCCCAAGGGTTATCACGGCTTCTCCGGTGACATCGAGTCCGTTGGCGAGGTCATCCGGCTGTGGACCTCCCGCAACGAGCGCTGGCTCTCCCCCAAGTTCCTGGCCGGGGAGTCCTACGGCACCCTGCGGGCCGCGGCCCTGGCCGATCATCTGCAGTCGCGCTACGGCCTGACCCTCAACGGCCTGATGCTGATCTCCTCCGTCCTCGACTTCGGATCCATCGGGCTGCACGACCCCGACGCCCGGGCGTTCGCTGGCTTCCTGCCGACCTATGCGGCCGTGGCGCACTATCACGGCAAGCACGGTCGCAAGTCGCTCTCGACCGTCGTCCGGGCGGCCGAGGAGTATGCCGCCAAGGAGTATCCCTACGCGCTCAGTCGTGGCATGCGGCTCGTTGGCGCCGAGCGCGACCAGCACGTCACGCGGGTGGCAGAGCTGACCGGCCTCTCCCCGGACTGGGTGGACCGTGCCGACCTGCGGATCGAGCACATCCGGTTCTTCACCGAGCTGCTGCGCTCCGAGCGCAAGGTCGTGGGTCGCCTGGACTCCCGGTTCACCGGACCGTCTGCCGCGGGAAACGCCGAGATGATGGACGCCGACCCGAGCCACGACGCGATCTCAGGCC
Organism: Ornithinimicrobium faecis; assembly: GCF_023923225.1. Taxonomy (GTDB): domain Bacteria; phylum Actinomycetota; class Actinomycetes; order Actinomycetales; family Dermatophilaceae; genus Ornithinicoccus; species Ornithinicoccus faecis. The sequence goes on from NZ_CP099489.1 coordinate 3,060,301, forward strand.
CCTACTCAGCGGCGTGGAACCAGCACGTGCGCGCCGACCTCGGCTACCACTCGGACCTGCACTACGAGCAGATCTCGAGTCGGGTGCACCCGTGGTCCTATGCCGACTTCGAGGGTCGATCCGTGGATGTCACCCCACTGCTGGCCCGGGCCATGCGGGCCAACCCACACCTACAGGTCCACGTGGCCTACGGCTGGTTTGATGGGGCGACTCCCTTCTTCGCGGCACGCGAGGTGCTGACCCAGCTCGACATCCCCGCGGCGTTGCACGACAACATTGAGCACCGCTACTACGAGGCCGGTCACATGATGTATGTCCACGAGCCGTCGCGGGTCCAGCAGTCCCAGGATCTCGCCGACTTCGTCACGCGGAGCATGGGCACCTCCCGATAGACCTCCCCGTGTTGCGGGTCGGCCCCGACAGCGGCACGATCGACACGAAGGACCGGCCACTGACCGTCCGGCCCACGTCGAGGCGCAGGAGAGCACGATGTCAGAGGGACACCCAGCCATAGGTCGGTCGATCGATCTGCTCGCGGAGGCCGACCAGGCCCTGGCCGGCACGCTGGCGAGGATGACGCCCGAGGACCTCGCGGGACCGAGTCTGTGCCCGGGGTGGACCAGGGCCCATGTCCTCGCCCACCTGGCCCGCAACGCCGACGCCCTGCAACACCTCGTGCAGTGGGCGGCCAGCGGCCACGAGACCCCGGCCTATGCCTCACGCGAGCAGCGCGATCAGGACATCGAGGACGGCGCCACCGTGCCCCTGGCCCGGCTGCGAGCCGATGTGATCTCGGCGAGCGACGCCTTCCGCGCCCGGGTCCAGTCCCTGCGCGGTCGCACCGATCTGCATCCTGTGCAGGTCGGTGGAGGGGCCCTGCCCGGTGACCAGGTCCCGTGGGCGCGGTTGCGCGAGGTCACCTATCACCACGTCGACCTCGACCTGGGCTTCACCTTCGCCCAGGCGCCGCCCGAGGTGGTGCGCGCAGGACTCGTCGAGGCCGTGGAGCGACTCGGGCACGCTGGCAGCCCACCGTTGACGCTCACCGGCACCGACGGGCGGCACTGGCACATCGCCGGTGGCGGGGCTGAGGTGAGCGGCAAGCCAGCCGACCTGCTGCTGTGGGTCACCCGCGGGATCCAGCACAACCTCACCAGCCACCACCCGCTGCCTACCCTGCCCGCCTGGGGCTGACCAGCCCCGGTCCCGCCCCTCCCCTCCCGACCGAGCGCACGAGCACCTGAGAATCCACGCGACCGAGCGCACGAGCACCTGAGAATCCACGCGACCGAGCGCACGAGCACCTGAGAATCCACGCGACCGAGCGCACGAGCACCTGAGGCTCCACCGGCACCTGAGCAAGCTCCCTCGCACGAGTGAGGGAAGTCCTCCTGCGGGGGAGGTGAACTTTCAGCAGGCTTGCGAGCGTGTGGGCATGACGACTTCCTCACACGACGCGTGCGCAGCGACCGCTGATCGGGTCGACGCCAGGTGGACGGTGGTGCGCCGCACGGCCGGATTCGGTGCAGCATCCGCCATGGCCCTCTATCTCGTCGTCAAGGTCGTCTGGGTGGCCGCCGGACTGCTCGACGTCGGGTCCGACAGCGGGCACGTCGCCGCAGAATGGATGCTGCTCAACGGGGTGACGATCCTGATGGCGGTCGTCGGCGTGGCCCTCGGGCTCGCCCTGGCCCAGCCGTGGGGACAGCGTCTCCCAGGCACGGCCGTCGTGTTCTTCTCGTGGGTCGCCACCGGCCTGCTGGTGACAGTCGTCCCCTTTGCCGCGCTCAGGCCGATCGTGGAACCGGCCTCCGGCGCCAGTGCGGCCACGCACGGCGACGGAGGGTCCGTCATGGCCGCCTGGGAGTCGGCGCTGATCACGATCGGAGTCGTCGGCATGGCTCTCGGCCTGGTCATCGCGCTCCCGATCTATCTGCGCGAGCGTTGGCCACACGCCTTCGTGGGGCGCCTTCGCGAGTTGCCACGAGGGGAGTCGGTCGGGCGGGACGCCCTGGGCATGATCGCCAGCGCGTTGGCCACGATCGTGGGCGCTGCTGGCTGGTATTGGGCGTTGGGTGGAACCATCGGCCTGGGTCCGAACGTGGCGGAGAGCCAGGACTCCGCGCGGCGCGCACTCATCGGGGTCGTCGCGACGTGGTCGCTGATCGGAGCCTGGTCCGCCCGGACGACGGTGCGCCGTCGCGCCAGAGTGCGGACCTGGGTGCCCGTGCTGTCCGCCTGGGCGGCCTCCGGTTCGCTGTTCGCCTGGAACGCCTGGGAAGCGCTGATCCGGATGGCCAGCCCCGAAGACATGCCGCAGGTCCACGACCCGATCGTCGGGACCATGCACCTGGTCGCCAGCCTCGTGGCAGGTCTGCTGATCCTGGCGGTCGTCATGTCGATCCCGCGCGAACGGTCGCTCGACGACGGGGAGGGGCAGGTCGAGCTGCCGCACCTCCCGTGACTCCACTCCTGGTGGTCACGGTCCTGTGCATCGTGGCCAACGTGTTCATCGCGGTTGCGGACTACCTCAAGGTGGGGATCGTCCTGAAGACCTCCAGCGAAGTGCACCTACCTGCCGAGGCCGTGCCCTACCTGGCAGCCCTGAAGCTGACCGGAGCCCTCGGCCTCGTTGGAGGCCTGCTCGCGTTCCCCTGGCTGGGCGTGGCCGCAGCCGCGGGGCTGACCCTGCTGTTCATCGGTGCGCTCATCGCTCACCTGCGGGCGAAGGTCTACTACGACATCGCCTTCCCCGGGTTGTACCTGCTCCTCGCGGTGGGGGCCTTGGTGCACCTGGTCCAGCTCGCGAGCGGGACCTGAGCGAGCCACGACAGACAGCAACGGCCGCCCACCCCAGCGGGTGGACGGCCGTCGATGCTTGCGTCAGGTCAGGCAGCCATGGCCTTCTGCAGGTTCTCGTCGATCGCTGCGAGGAACTCCTCGGTGGTCAGCCACTTCTGGTTCGGGCCGACGAGCAGCGCGAGGTCCTTGGTCATCTTGCCCGACTCGACCGTCTCGATGCAGACGCGCTCGAGGGTCTCGGCGAACTCGGTGACCTCGGGGGTGTTGTCCATCTTGCCGCGGTAGGAGATGCCACGGGTCCACGCGAAGATCGAGGCGATCGGGTTGGTGGACGTCTGCTTGCCCTGCTGGTGCTGGCGGTAGTGCCGGGTGACGGTGCCGTGCGCTGCCTCGGCCTCGACGGTCTTGCCGTCCGGGGTCATCAGCACGGAGGTCATCAGGCCGAGGCTGCCGAAGCCCTGGGCCACGGTGTCGGACTGCACGTCACCGTCATAGTTCTTGCAGGCCCAGACGTAGCCGCCCTCCCACTTCATCGCCGCGGCGACCATGTCGTCGATCAGGCGGTGCTCATAGGTCAGGTCGGCGGCGTGGAACTTCTCCTTGAACTCCGCGTCGAAGACCTCCTGGAAGATGTCCTTGAAGGCACCGTCATAGGCCTTCAGGATCGTGTTCTTGGTCGACAGGTAGCACGGCACACCGCGGTCCAGGGCGTAGTTCATGCTGGCGCGGGCGAAGTCGCGGATCGAATCGTTGTAGTTGAACATCCCCATCGCGACACCACCGTCATCGCCATACTCTGCGACCTCGTGGACCTCCGGCTCGCCGCCGTCGGCCGGGGTGTAGGTGATGGTGACCTTGCCGGCGCCAGGCACCTTGAAGTTCTGCGCCTTGTACTGGTCACCGTGGGCGTGACGACCGATGATGATCGGCTTGGTCCAGCCCGGCACCAGGCGCGGGACGTTGGAGATGATGATCGGCTCGCGGAAGATCACGCCACCGAGGATGTTGCGGATGGTGCCGTTGGGGCTCCTCCACATCTCCTTGAGGCCGAACTCCTCGACGCGGGCCTCGTCGGGGGTGATCGTCGCGCACTTGACGCCGACCCCGTGCTCCTTGATCGCGTTGGCCGCGTCAATCGTGATCTGGTCGTTCGTCTCATCGCGCTTCTCGACCCCGAGGTCGAAGTACTTCAGGTCGACATCCAGGTAGGGGTGGATCAGCCGGTCCTTGATGAACTGCCAGATGATGCGGGTCATCTCGTCGCCGTCGAGTTCGACGATCGGGTTGGCGACCTTGATCTTCTCCATGCCTGCGGGCTCCTGTGGTCAGTGTGAGTGGCCGTCTGCACGGCCCGGCGTGACGTGCGACCGCACGAGCGGTCGCCGGCCATCAGGTTATCGCGAGGCCAGCCGCGCAGGAACAATGCCCACCGCCAACCGCCTGCGGAGGTGAGATAACCCACCTCCCCGCGCCCCCGGCATACGGCCGGTGCGGTGCTAACGTCACCCGTGACGCATGCCCCTCGGAACCACAAAGGATGAGCACCGTGAACACTCCCGTCAAGGTGGCCGTGACCGGCGCCGCCGGCCAGATTGGCTACAGCTTGCTGTTCCGCATCGCGAGCGGCGACCTGCTCGGCAAGGACACCCCGGTGCAGCTGCAGCTGCTGGAGATCTCCCCGGCCCTGAAGGCGCTCGAGGGCGTCGTGATGGAGCTGGATGACTGCGCGTTCCCGACCCTGGCCGGCGTCGAGATCGGCGACGACCCCAACGTGATCTTCGACGGCGCCAATGTCGCACTGCTCGTCGGCGCACGTCCGCGCACCAAGGGCATGGAGCGTGGCGACCTGCTCGAGGCCAATGGCGCGATCTTCACTGGTCAGGGCAAGGCCCTCAATGACCATGCTGCCGACGACATCCGCATCACGGTGACCGGCAACCCGGCCAACACCAACGCCCTGATCGCGATGAGCAACGCCAAGGACATCCCGACCGAGCGCTTCTCCGCGCTGACCCGCCTGGACCACAACCGGGCGCTGGCCCAGGTCTCGGCCAAGGCCGGCGTTGCGGTCACCGACATCAAGAACCTGACCATCTGGGGCAACCACTCGGCCACCCAGTATCCCGACCTGTTCCACGCCGAGATCGGTGGCAAGCCGGCCGTCGAGGTCATCAACGACCAGCCCTGGCTCGAGGACACCTTCATCCCGACGGTCGCCAAGCGCGGTGCGGCGATCATCGAGGCCCGCGGCTCCAGCTCCGCGGCCTCCGCCGCCTCCGCCACGATCGATCACACCCGCGACTGGCTGCAGGGCAGCACCGAGGGCAACTGGCTGTCGATGGCTGTCCGTTCCGACGGTTCCTACGGCGTGGCCGAGGGCCTCATCTCCTCCTTCCCCGTCACCACCTCCGGCGGCAACTGGGAGATCGTCCAGGGCCTGGAGATCGACGAGTTCTCGCGCGGCAAGATCGACGCCTCGGTCGCCGAGCTCGACGAGGAGCGTCAGGCGGTCACCGACCTCGGCCTCATCTGAGTCCTCCTGCAGCACAACCAGACCCGCCCAGTATGCCGAGAGGCAACCGGGCGGGTCTGTTGCGTTGGGCGGTGGTCCCCGTTGGGCGGTGGTCCCCGTTGGGCGGTGGTCCCCGTTGGGCGGTGGTCCCCGTTGGGCGGTGGTCCCGTTGGGGGGGTGGTCCCGCGAGTGCCTCCCTCCGGCCGGTGCTTTGCGTCCTGCTGTTCCTGTCGCATGCCGGATCTCCCGCAGGACCATTTCCGCCGAGCGGTCAGCGGCGGGTGGCGGGCGTGGCTGGTGGGTGGGGGAGAGTCCTGCGAGAGCGGTCAGCGGCGGGGTGGTCAGCGGATGAGCAGGGTGGCGCTCAGCACGGCGACGCCGGCGGCCATCGCCAGGAGCGTGAGGACGTCCCAGGCACGGGAGCGCACCAGCAAACCTCCCACGGCTCCACGGGGCAGCACCAGGCGCAGGATCGCCGCTAGAGCCAGGGTCCCGGCGATGACATAACCGGAGGCTCGCAACCCACCGCTGAAGTGCACGATGACCGCGATGGTGAGCCCGATCGGCAGCACCCACCACAGCCCCAGGGGCTGACTCCCCCAGTTGGCCGGGCGCCGACTGGCGGGACGACCACGGGGCTGACCTGGTGCGCTGCCGGACACGGTCATCCGACGGAAGCGGACTCGGCCGTCCGCACCCCGGCCTGCCGCTCCGCAGCCTCGACGACATTGGTCAGCAGCATGGCCCGCGTCATCGGCCCGACGCCGCCGGGGTTCGGAGAGACCCAGCCAGCCACCTCGGCGACGTCGGGAGCGACGTCGCCGGCGATCTTGCCGTCGCGACGGGCGACCCCCACGTCGAGGACCGCCGCTCCCGGCGCCACCATGTCGGCGGTGATCAGGTCGGGCACACCAGCGGCGGAGACGATGATGTCGGCTCGGCGAGTGTGCTCCGCCAGATCGCGGGTCCCGGTGTGGCACAGGGTGACTGTGGCGTTCTCGGAGCGGCGGGTCAGGATCAGGCCCAGCGGGCGACCCACCGTCAGACCCCGTCCCACCACCACAACCTCGGCACCGGCGATCTGCACGTCATGGCGACGCAACAGGTCGACGACACCGGCGGGGGTGCAGGGCAGTGGAGCCGGCTCCCCCAGGACCAACGAGCCGAGGTTGACGGGGTGCAGTCCGTCGACGTCCTTGGCCGGGTCGATGCGGGACAGGATCGCGAACTCGTCCAGCCCGGTCGGCTGCTGCACGAGGAAGGCGGTGCAGGCGGCGTCGGCGTTGAGCTCGTCGACGACTGCCTCGACCTGCTCCTGGGTGGATCCGGCAGGCAGGTCACGGCGGATCGAGGTCACTCCGATCTCCGCGCAGTCCTTGTGCTTGGCATTGACATACCAGGTGCTGCCCGGGTCGTCGCCGACGAGCACCGTGCCCAGGCCGGGCACGACCCCCCGCACGGCCAGTGCTGCGACGCGTGCCCTCAGGTCGGTCTTGATCTCGGCCAGTGCGGCCCGGCCGTCGAGGATGCGTGCGCTCATGGAGTCAGTCTAAGGACGCCGACGGTGGGACCCGTGGGTGGCCTCGTCGGCGACTCAGGGCACTCTCGACCCACGGCGTGCCCTCGCTCTGGCCAGTGCGGCCCACACGGCAGCCACCAGGGTCAGCCCCACGCCGAGGAGCATCTGCGTCCCCACCCTGTCCCGGGTTGACGGCTCGGTCAGGTCCAGAACCAGGCCGGTGCCCAGCTGGCTCGTGATCGTGATCAGGGCAAACAACAGCACGCCGCTGTGCATCACCGCCCAGGCCGCCAGGACGATGAAGAACACACCCAGGACGCCACCGGTCCAGGCCCACCACGGGACACCGGTGAGGTCCGGCCACCCCTGCGGCAGCACGGTCCAGCCACCGATGAGCAGGAGGAGCAGGGAGCCGGTGCCGAAGTTGATGAAGGTCGTCACGGTGGACTGGCCAGCGACCTGGGTGATCCGGGCGTTGGTGGCCTGCTGCACCGCAGATCCCATGCCGACCAGGAACGCCCCCACCACCGGGAGCCACACAAAGTCACTCCCCCGCATCCCCGGGGTCACGGCGACCGCGACGCCGACGACGGCCAGGGCAGCCGCCGCGAGCCGAGCGGGCGTGATCAGCTGCGGCGCCGCCGGACCGAGTGGGAGACGGTCCACCAGCAGCGCGTTCACCGTCTGACCCCCGATGATCGCGATCAGGAACGTGGCAACTCCCACCCGGGGCACGGCATACGTCTGCATGGCCACGAGCAAGCCACCGATCGCGCCGCCGCACAGCTGCCAGGCCGGCAGGTGTCCCCGACGCACGGCACGCCACACGGCGCTCGCCCCAGCCCGGAACCGTGGGGTGACCCAGAGCAGCGAGATGAAGCCGAGGCCGATGAAGAAGCTGGCCCACGCGGCCGTCATCGCTGGCAGGAAGGTGCCCAGGTCACCGTTGATCCGGGACTGGACCGCCAGGAGCACGCCGCAGACAAACGCCGCGATCAGCGCCAGGGTCTGGTCCCCCGGCCGCCGACGAGCGCGCGGGGCCGAGGCGGCGAGAGCCTCGCCGCCCGGCGGCACCGGAACGTCAGTGGGCAAAGTGGCGGGTGCCCGTGAAATAGAGCGTCACGCCGGCAGCTGCGGCAGCGGCCACGACCTCCTCGTCACGGATCGACCCACCGGGAGAGACGACTGCGCGCACACCGGCATCCAGCAGGATCTGCAGGCCGTCGGCAAACGGGAAGAACGCGTCGGAGGAGGCGACCGAGCCCTGCGCGCGCTCCGCGCCGGCCCGCTCCACCGCCAGACGGCAGGAGTCGACGCGGTTGACCTGGCCCATGCCGATGCCGACGCTGGCCCCGTCCTGGGCGAGCAGGATCGCGTTGGACTTGACCGCGCGGACCGAGCGCCAGGCGAAGGCGAGATCTGCGAGGGTGTCCTCGTCGGCAGCCGGGCCGGTCGCGAGCTGCCAGTTGGCGGGGTCGTCCCCCTCGGCGTCGAGGATGTCCAGGGCCTGGACCAGCGCTCCACCGGCGATGTTGCGCACCTCCAGCCCGCCGCGCTGCGGGGAGGCCGCGCGCACGACCCGCAGGTTCTTCTTGGCCTGCAGGATCTCCAGGGCCTCGGGGGCAAAGTCCGGGGCGATGACGACCTCGGTGAAGATCTCCGCCACCTGCTGGGCCAGCTCGGCGGTGACCGCCCGGTTGGTGGCCACGATGCCACCGTAGGCCGACACCGGGTCGCAGGCGTGCGCCTTGCGGTGCGCCTCGGCGATGTCGCTGCCGGTCGCGATACCGCACGGGTTGGCGTGCTTGATGATCGCCACGGTCGGCATGTCGCCGTGGTCGTGGGCCGCCCGGCGCGCAGCATCCGCGTCGACGTAGTTGTTGAACGACATCGCCTTGCCGTGCAGCACCTCGGCCTGCGCCAGGGCGGGCGTCGGCTGGAAACCGTTGCGATAGATGGCCGCCCGCTGGTGCGGGTTCTCGCCATAGCGCAGCACGTCCGAGCGCTCCCAGGTCGCCCCCATCCAGGCAGGGAAGCCCGTGTCGTCAGAGGTGTCGGTCAGCACGTTGCCCATCCATGAGGCGACGTGCACGTCATAGGTGGCGGTGTGGATGAAGGCCTTGGCCGCCAACCCCTGGCGCTGGGCCAGCGTGAACCCGCCGGCCGCTGCGGCCGCCGCGACGTCGGCGTAGGCGGAGGGGTCGACGACGACGGAGACCGACGCGTGGTTCTTGGCCGCGGCGCGCACCATGGAGGGTCCGCCGATGTCGATCTGCTCGACGCACTCGTCCTGGGAGGCACCGGAGCCGACGGTCTCGGTGAACGGATAGAGGTTGACGACGACCAGGTCGAAGGGCTCGATGTCGAGGTCCGCGAGCTGGGCGAGATGGTCGGGGTTGCGGGTGTCGGCCAGCAGACCGGCGTGGACCCGCGGGTGCAGTGTCTTCACGCGGCCATCCAGGCACTCCGGGAAGCCGGTGAGCTCCTCGACCCGGGTCACCGGGACACCGGTCGCCTCGATGCGCGCGGCGGTCGAGCCGGTGGAGACCAGCTGGGTGCCGGCCTCGTGCAGCCCGCTGGCCAGCTCCTCGAGCCCGGTCTTGTCATAGACCGAGATGAGGGCGCGGCGGATCGGGCGGCGGCCCTCGCTGTCCTGCGCGGGGCCGGCGTCCTGCGGGGTGGCGTTCACGGGATCGTGACCTTCCTGTCGGTGAGGGTGTGGCCGTGTCGGGCCAGGCGGCCCACCACGTCCACGAGCATGCTGCGTTCGACCGTCTTGATGCGTTCGTGGAGTGACTCGGGCGTGTCACCGTCCTCCACCGGGACGGCGACCTGCTCGAGGATGGGGCCCGTGTCGACTCCGCTGTCGACGAGGTGGGCGGTGCAGCCGGTGACCCGCACACCGTACGCGAGCGCGTCGGCGACCGCGTGCGCACCCGGGAAGGCCGGCAGCAGGGCGGGGTGGGTGTTGACCACGGTATGGGCGGACAGGACCGCCTCCCCCAGGATCTTCATGAAGCCGGCCGACACGACCAGGTCCGGGGTGTGGGCGCCGATCTGCTCGGCGAGGGCGGCGTCCCAGGCCTGCCGGTCCCGGTGGTCGGGGACCCGGCACACAAAGGTCGGTATGCCGTGGCGCACCGCCCGCTCGAGGGCGCGGGCGCCGTGTCGGTCGGCTCCGACGGCCACCACCTGCACGCCATAGGCCGGGTCGGTGGCAGCGTCGATCAGCGCCTGGAGGTTGCTGCCGGTGCCGGAGACCAGCACGACAACGCGGGCCGCGGACGGCGGGGTGGGGCTGGTGGGCACTCGATGAGGATATCGGGCGTCAGAGGCGGCGGCGGAACAGGTGCAGTGCACTCAGGGTGACCAGGGCTCCGCCCAGCACCTCGGCCCCCAGCAACGTCGCGACCCGCACCGGGTCGGTGCCCACCTGACTGAGCAGCCCGGGGGTCATGCCACCGAGGGCGAGCCAGCTGAGCAGGAGCACCACGACGGTCACGCCGACACAGGCAGACAGAGCGATCTGGGCCTTGGCCCACCACGAGGCGAGGCGCGGTGCGGCCCGGGAGCTCTGGAAGCCGACCCACGCCCCGGCCAGCACCGGCAGGAGCGCGGACAGCCAGAGGCCGGGAGGCAGCGCGCCCGGCTCGGGGAGCGCGGCGAGCACGGGCAGCAGGGGCAGGTCACCGGCGCTCGACTCGGTCCAGCCGACCTGCACCGTGCCGACCGCGACCTCGACGCCGCTGGACCAGCCCATCGCCCAGACCAGGATGTTGGGCAGGGCAGCGACCGAACCGAGCGTCAGCACGCTCGTGCCGACAGTCCCGGCGTCGAGGGCCTCATAGAGGGTCAGCACCCGGCCCATGCGGATCACCAGCAGCGCCACCACCAACAGCAGGGCCCCAACGATCAGGATGCACAGGGCCTGCACGGCGGGACGCAGACCGCGCCGCACCAGGACCGGCGTGTGCAGCTCGACCCAGCGCAACCCTCGGTCAAGGGTGGGGTGCTCCTGGCGTCGGTGCTCGCGCCACAGGCTCAGCCCGATCGCGATCAGGGGCACCAGCAGCAGGCCGGGCAGGGCGGACGAGACGATCACCGGAGCCTGCCCCAACCCGGCCAGCGAGCACAGGAGCAGACCCGAGGCGACATAACCCACCAGGAAGGACACCAACTCGGTGACCCCCAGCGCGGCCCACGCGAAGCGCCAGCCGGTCACCTCATCCAGCTCGCCCCGCACGTCGGGGCGGTCGACGACGACCTGCCCCACGGCATACCAACAGGCCAGGATCGGGACCAGGGTGAGCAGGAGGGGAGCCAGGACGACCTGGTGCTCCCCGACCTCGATGCTCGCGCGGTGCGCGAGGGCCCACAGGTCGACGCCGATGCCGGCCGTCTGCCAGATGGAGACCGAGCTGCGGTCATCGGCCAGCCAGGCGACGAACACCGGGACCGTCACCACGACCCACGAGATCAGGGCGGCGAGCAACCCGGCGACGGCGGCGAGCACCACCGCGCGCAGCCGTCCGGTGATGGTCGCCGCGTCCGCGGGCCTGACAGGGGTTCGTTCCAGCAGAGTCATGTCTGCCCCATGGTGACCCGCCGTGCGCCCCCGATGCTGGAGGCTCACCGAGGCGTGACGCAACAGACCCCCGGTCGCACGCGGCGCCGGGGGTCTGCTGGGAGAGCTCTAGGTCAGGCGCCCTGCTCCTGCAGGATCTGGCGCATCAGCTCGGCCGTCTCGGACGGCGTCTTGCCGACCTTGACACCCGCGGCCTCCAGGGCCTCCTTCTTGGCTGCGGCCGTGCCCGACGAGCCAGAGACGATGGCACCGGCGTGGCCCATGGTCTTGCCCTCGGGTGCAGTGAAGCCTGCGACATAGCCCACGACGGGCTTGGTCACGTGCTCCTTGATGTAGTCGGCGGCGCGCTCCTCGGCGTCGCCGCCGATCTCGCCGATCATCACGATGGCCTTGGTGTCAGGGTCGTTCTCGAAGGCCTCGAGCGCGTCGATGTGGGTGGTGCCGATGATCGGGTCACCGCCGATGCCGATCGCAGTGGTGAAGCCGAAGTCCCGCAGCTCATACATCATCTGATAGGTCAGGGTGCCCGACTTGGACACCAGACCGATCGGGCCCTTGCCCGCGATGGTGTGCGGCGTGATGCCGGCCAGCGACTCCTCCGGGGAGATGACCCCGGGGCAGTTCGGGCCGATCATCCGGGTGTTCTTGCCCTCGAGATAGGCAAAGACCTCGGCGCTGTCCTTGACCGGCACACCCTCGGTGATGACCACGATGAGCGGCATCTCCGCGTCGATGGCCTCGATGCAGGCGTCCTTGGTGAAGGCCGGCGGCACAAACAGGACCGAGACGTTGGCCCCGGTGGCCTCCATGGCCTCCTTGACCGTGCCGTAGACGTGCAGCTCCTGGTCGTTGAGCGTCACGGTGGTGCCTGCCTTGCGGGCGTTGACACCGCCGACGATGTTGGAGCCGGACTGGAGCATCAGGTCGGTGTGCTTGGAGCCCATGCCACCGGTGATGCCCTGGACGATGATCTTGGAGTCCTTGTTCAGATAGATCGTCATGTGCGTGTTCTCTCCCGGTCTCAGGCGTTCGCCAGCTCGGCGGCCTTGTCGGCCGCGCCGTCCATGGTGTCGACCTGGGTCACGAGCGGGTGGTTCAGCTCGTCCAGGATCTTGCGGCCCAACTCGACGTTGTTGCCGTCGAGGCGGACCACGAGGGGCTTGGTGGCGTTGTCGCCGAGGATCTCCAGCGCGCCCTTGATGCCGTTGGCGACCTCGTCACAGGCCGTGATGCCGCCGAAGACGTTGACGAACACCGCCTTGACCTGCTCGTCGCCCAGGATCACGTCGAGGCCGTTGGCCATCACCTGGGCGTTGGCGCCACCGCCGATGTCGAGGAAGTTGGCGGGCTTGACTCCACCGTGGGCCTCGCCGGCGTAGGCCACCACGTCGAGGGTGCTCATCACCAGGCCCGCGCCGTTGCCGATGATGCCGACCTGGCCGTCGAGCTTGACGTAGTTCAGGCCCAGCTCCTTGGCCTTGGCCTCCAGCGGGTCCGAGGCGCCCTTGTCCTCCAGCGCCGCGTGGTCCTCGTGCCGGAAGTCGGCGTTCTCGTCGAGGGAGACCTTGCCGTCCAGGGCGACGATCTGCCCGTCGGTCGTCTTGACCAGCGGGTTGACCTCGACCAGGGTGGCGTCCTCGCCCTGGTAGACGTCCCAGAGCTTGACCAGCACGTCCGCGATGGCGTCCTGGTCCTCGGTGAAGCCGGCGGCGTCGACGATCTCGCGCGCCTTGGCGGCGTCGATGCCGGTCAGCGCGCTGACCGGGATGCGGGCCAGGGCCTCGGGGCGCTCGACGGCGAGCTGCTCGATCTCCATGCCGCCCTCCTTGCTGCACATGGCGAGCACGGAGCGGTTGGCGCGGTCGAGCAGCACCGAGAAGTAGTACTCCTCGGCGATGCTGGCGCCCTGGGCGATCATCACCGTGTTGACGGTGTGGCCCTTGATGTCCATGCCGAGGATCGCCTCGGCTGCAGCGGTCGCCTCCTCCGGCGACTTGGCCAGCTTGACACCGCCCGCCTTGCCGCGGCCACCGGTCTTGACCTGTGCCTTGACCACGACAACACCGCCGCTGTCTGCACCGATGCGCTCGGCTGCGGCGGCGGCCTCACTGGCGTCGGTGATCACCGCGCCGGCGAGCACCGGCACGCCATGTGCCTCGAACATGTCCCGCGCTTGGTATTCAAAAAGGTCCACGAGTCAGCTATCCCATCTGCGTGTTTGGTGTGGGTCTGTGCCTGTGTTGTCACCGGTCGGTGAACCGGCCTCGCTCCGGCGCAAGGTTAGTTCAGTCCCGCCCGAGGTTCTCACGCACCCACCCGGTGATCTCGGTGGTGGTGGCCCCGGGGGTGAAGATCCGCGAGACGCCGAGCTCCTGGAGCACCGGAATGTCGTCCTCGGGGATGATGCCGCCTCCGAAGACGACGATGTCCTGGGCGTCGCGCTCCGTGAGGAGCTCGATGACCCGCTTGAACTGCGTCATGTGGGCGCCGGACAGCACGGACAGGCCGACGGCGTCTGCGTCCTCCTGGATGGCCGCCTCGACGATCTGCTCGGGCGTCTGGTGCAGCCCGGTGTAGATGACCTCGACGCCCGCATCGCGCAGCGCCCTGGCCACAACCTTTGCACCACGGTCGTGGCCGTCCAGGCCGGGTTTGGCCACGACGACGCGCAGCGGTGACGAGCTCGTTGGGGAGGACATGGCTGCAGATTATCGCACTGTCCACAGGTGACCAGGACCACATTGGCACCGACCCCTGGGCACGCTAGGGTCGTTCTGGTCCGAGTGCCCCGGGTTCGCCCCATCCCGGCGTGCGGCTCACTCCTCGGACGTGACGATCCACACCTTCTCGGAGTTCAGATGCGCGAGGTTGCTGTGCGCGAGCCCTCTGCCGACCGGCCCCGGTCCGCCGGGGCGCAGGAACCTGCCCCGACGCCCCGGTCACGCCGCGAGGCCCGTGAGCTGGCGCAGGCCACGCGCCGTCGCAGGCCCGCCCCCGCGCCACGCCACTCCCGTCGTCGCGCGCCGCGGTCGCGCAGCACGACCGTGGCCCGGCTCTCGGCACCCGTGCTGGTCGCAGCCGTGGCCGCCGCGAGCATCATCGGTCTGCCGGCCTCCGTGTCGGCCGGGACACCGACGGTCGCGCAGACCCGGCTGGCCGATGCGGCCACCGGGCTCCCCGCTGCCGCAGCCGCCGACCTCGCCAGGCAGGATGCGACGGCCTCTCGGGGTGCGGCCTCCCGCCTGGCCCTCGCCCAGGGTCTCGGAGCCGCCGCGGAGGGCAAGGCAGCCATGACGGCCCGTGGCCAGGCACTGAGCACGTCCCTGTCCGCCGGAGTGGAGACCACCGCGGGCGGGCAGGACCGGGCCCGGGAGGTCGCCACCGCCCGGGCCTTCCACGAGCCCATCCTGGACGCGCACCAGACGTCCTCGTTCGGGTGGCGCTGGGGTCGGATGCACAACGGCATCGATTTCGGTGCCGGTCATGGCACGCCGCTGTATGCCGTGGGGCTGGGGACCGTGACCACCGCCGGCTGGAACTCGGGGCTGGGTTACCACGTCAAGATCACCCTGGACACCGGCGAGGTCATCGTCTACGGCCACCTCTCCCGGATCGACGTGAGCGACGGCGACCCGGTCGCTGCCGGCAGCCAGCTCGGTGCGGTGGGCAGCAGCGGTCGCTCCACCGGTGCCCACCTGCACCTCGAGGTCCGCACCCAGGACGGGCCGATCGACCCCGCCCCCTGGCTCGCGGCGCGCCGCGGCTAGGGCCAGCTGGAGGCAAGACACAGCGGCCGTCGGGTCATGCGGTCGAGTCGTCGGGCCGGCCCACGCGGATGCCCTCCCGGGCGAGGAGGGCTCGCGCCCGTCCGTGCGCGAGGTCCTGCGAGAACGCCCGCCACAGGTCGACCATCCCCTCCTCCTCCACCACGTCCCGGAACCGGCGGAAGGCACCCCGACCCTCGATGGCCTGCTCCAGGCGGGCACGAAGCGCGGCGTCCCACTGGCGCTCGGCGAACGCCGCCATGTCTCGCCAAGCGTCCCGCGAGCCGGACGTGTCGAACCGCAGCCACCGGTCCGGCTCCTCCTCGACGTCCAGGACGCTGTCCTCCCCCACCATCGCCGCATCCGTGAGGCTCTCGTCCCACACCTCCCCGGTCTGCAGGTCGAGGTAGCCGCCGAGCGACATCTCAGCCGACCTCTCCAGCTCACTGGCGAGCACCTCCAGGTCAGCCGGCACCACCCGCCCCTGCAGCGCCTCACCCCGCAGGACGGCGAGCAGGTCCTCGGCGAGCACGTCGTCCCCCTCGGCACCGCGCGTGCTCAGCCGGTTGATCACGGACACGGCCAGCGGCTCGACGTCCGCGCCGCGCTGCTCCAGTGCCATAGGGATGCCGGCCCCCACCAGTTGCAGCACGTCGTCGATGTCGCAGCCCTGCAGCACCGCCAGGAAGCGGTCCGTGTCCGCAGTCTGGACGGCAGACCGCAACTCCTGGAGGTTGATGCTCTTTCGCTGCTCCTGCCCCGGCCACAGCCCCGTCTGCATCGGGTGCGGGTGGGCCGGCCGCGGCGGCGGAGGCGACTCCCCGTCGTCGTCCCGCCAACGGCGCCCGTACTGGTCTGGCACGCTGCCCCAGCCCCAGTAGGGCAACGGGGACCCCGGACGGACCCCGAGCACCTCCATCGGGTCAACCTTCTCCCCAACCGTGCACAGGTGTCTCCACTCGTCCCCGAGGTCGAAGGTGAACAGGAACTCCTCCCCCGGCTGCAGGAGCCGGGAGACTGTGGCCGTGTCCATGTCGACCGGCGTCGTCACCGGGCCTCCGGCCAACGACGCGAACTCGGCACCGGTGTGCTCGTCGGTGATCACCCGACCGTCGCCGAGGGTGAAGACCGACAGGTGCGCCCGGTCCCACCGGGCGAACGCATCGTTGACGGCCTCGGCGAGCTGGACGAAGGTGTGTGACGGGCCGACGGCGAAGATCCGGCCGGGCCGGGGCCACAGGACCTCCCCGCGCCCACCGAGCAACTCGACCGTCACGGACAACCAGGTGCGCGCCATACCTCGAGCATGGCACGCCCGCCGCCCACCTCAGCGCCCCCTCAGAGCTTCTCGAGCGGGGCATAACGCAGCAGGAGTCTTTTGACGCCCGAGTCCCCGAAGTCGACGTGCGCCATGGTGTTGTCCCCGCTGCCCTCGACACGGATGACCGTGCCCAGACCGAACGAGTCGTGACTGACCCGGTCCCCCGCAGACACTGACACCGGCACGATCGGCGAGCGCCCCCTCGAGCCCCTCGGGTTGAGGCGCACGACGCCCTGGGACCCGCCGCGCGACCCGCCGCCCCATCCCTGCTGCACCGAGGCGCTGGGACGGCCGCCGGCCCGCATGCGGTCACGGTCCGAGCGCTCCCAGTCGACGACATCGGGCGGGATCTCGTCCAGGAAACGTGAGGCCGGGTGGAACTGTGGTGCCCCGAACGAGGCGCGGGTGCCCGCACGGCTCAGATAGAGGCGCTGTCGCGCCCGGGTGATCCCCACATAGGCGAGCCGACGCTCCTCCTCCAGCTCCGTGGGGTCGTCCATCGAGCGCTGGTGGGGGAAGGTGCCGTCCTCCAGGCCGGTCAGGAAGACCACCGGAAACTCCAGGCCCTTGGCCGTGTGCAGGGTCATCAGGGTGACGACCCCGGCGTCCGTGCCGTCTCCACCCTGTGGGATCTCATCGGCGTCAGCCACCAGCGACACCTGCTCGAGGAAGTCCACGAGGGTGCCCTCGGGATAGTTCTCGTCGAACTCACGCGCGACCGCGACCAGCTCGGCGAGGTTCTCGATGCGGGTCTCATCCTGTGGGTCGTGGCTGGCCCGCAGCTCCTTGGTGTAGCCCGACTGGTCCAGGATCGCCTCGAGGAGGTCCCCCACCCCGGAGTCCTCGTCCTCGGCGACCCTGCCAACGGCCTCGAGCATCGCAGTGAAGGCCTGCACCGCCGCGATCGATCGCGTGGCGATGCCGGGCGCGTCCTCGACCCGCCCCAGAGCGGCGACAAACGGGATGCGCTCCCGGGTCGACAGGGCCGCGACCGCGGCCTGGGCACGGTCGCCGATCCCACGTTTGGGCACGTTGAGGATGCGCCGCAGGTTGACGTCGTCGGCCGGGTTGGCGACCACGCGCAGATAGGCCAGGGCGTCCTTGACCTCGCGCCGCTCATAGAAGCGGGTGCCCCCGACGACCTTGTAGGGCAGGCCGGTGCGGACGAAGACCTCCTCCAGCGCACGGGACTGGGCGTTGGTGCGGTAGAAGACCGCAACGTCCTTGGGCGCGACGTCGTGCTCGTCGCCGAGCTTGTCGATGGTCTGCGCCACGAACGAGGCCTCGTCGTGCTCGTCGTCGGCGACGTAGCCGGTGATCATCTCGCCGTCACCCAGCTCGGACCACAGGCTCTTGTCCCGCCGGCCGGGGTTGCGCGAGATCACCGAGTTGGCAGCACGCAGGATCCGCTGACTGGAGCGGTAGTTCTGCTCGAGCAGGATGGTGCGGGCCTGGGGATAGTCCTTCTCGAACTCCACGATGTTGCGGATGGTGGCGCCGCGGAAGGCGTAGATGGACTGGTCAGCATCGCCGACGACGCACAGCTCGGCTGGCGGCACCTCCTCGTCCTGTGTCCCGACCAGCTCACGCACCAGGGTGTATTGCGCGTGGTTGGTGTCCTGGTATTCGTCCACGAGCACATGACGGAACCTGCGGCGGTAGTGCTCGCGCACCGCCGGGAAGGCCTGCAGGATGTTGACGGTCATCGAGATGATGTCGTCGAAGTCCAGGGCGTTGGCCCGGCGCAGGCGCCGCTGGTAGTCGGTGTAGGCCTGGGCGACGACCGCCTCATAGGGATTGTTGCCGACCTGCGCTGCGAAGGTCTCCTCGTCAATGAGCTCGTTCTTGGCGCCCGACACCTTGTGGCAGAGCACCCGGGGCGGATAGCGCTTGGGGTCCAGGTCGAGGTCTCGCACGACCATCGCCATCAGGCGTTGGCTGTCAGCCGCGTCATAGATCGAGAAGGTGGACTTCAGCCCGACCGTCGCCGCCTCGCGACGCAGGATGCGCACGCAGGCGGAGTGGAAGGTGGAGACCCACATGGCCCTGGCCCGCGGACCGATGAGCGTCTCGACGCGCTCGCGCATCTCGGCGGCAGCCTTGTTGGTGAAGGTGATCGCCAGCACCTGACCCGGTGTCACCCCACGGTGCCCCAGGAGGTAGGCGATGCGGTGGGTGAGCACTCGGGTCTTGCCCGAGCCCGCACCCGCCACGATCAGCAGGGGCGCCCCGGCGTGGACCACTGCCTCGCGCTGCGGTCCGTTGAGGCCCTCCAGCAGGGTCTCGGGGTCCACTCCGGGCGACTGCTGCGGTGCCGCCGCGAAGTCCGGGGCCGGCTCCTCCTCCAGCGCCCACAACGGGACCCCGGTGTCGTCCACGGGCACGGCACCACTCGCCTGGGCGGGCGACATCGGGGGCAGGGGGACGTTGTCGAAGAGCGTGCTCATGGTGCGGCTCAGTCTAGGTCGGATGACCGACAGGACCGTGGCGTTGTCCACCGGCCCCACCCAGCCGGCCCCTCGGCATACGGCTGTGCCTGTCCAACGCTGCTGCGACGTAGGCTGTCCTGCGTGATTCGCGAAGCGACAGAGCAGGACATTCCGGCCATCCTGGGTCTGGTCAAAGAGCTGGCCGACTATGAGAAGGAGCCCGAGGCCGCCGTCGGCACGGTGGACTCCTACCGGGCCGTCCTGTTCCCGCAGACCGGCTCCCCCACGGCGTGGGCGCACGTCGCCGAGGTCGACGGCCGGGTCGTCGGCATCGCGCTCTGGTTCCTGACCTTCTCCACCTGGACCGGGCGCAACGGGATGTGGTTGGAGGACCTCTATGTCTCCCCCGAGCACCGCGGCAGCGGCCTGGGCAGGCAGCTCCTGGCCACGCTCGCGCGGGTGTGCACGGACCGCGGATATCCCCGCATGGAGTGGACCGTCCTGAACTGGAACACCCCGGCCATCGAGCTCTATCGGCACATCGGCGCCGTGCCGATGGAGGAGTGGACCACCCAGCGGATGACCGGCGAGGCCCTCGCTGCCCTGGGGTCCACCGCGTGATCGCGACCGCTGTTCTCCCACCGACCACGACCACCAGCTATCTGGATGGCTGGACCGTGGCGCTGCTGCTGGCCGGGTTCCTGAGCCTGCTCGTCTGCGTCATCGCCGGCCTGCGGGGGCAGGGTCCCGCCCGCGTCACGCTCGGGGCAACCATGCTGCTCCAGGCCGTCGTCACCGTGGTCTTCGCCGCCTATCTGGTCCGCAGCGTCGGCGGCGAGTCACCGGCCGGGCCCGTGTGGGAGCTGTGGGCCTATCTGGTGACCGTCCTGATGGTGCCTGCCGTCGCCTGGTTGTGGGCACGCAGCGACCCGACCCGCTGGGGCAGCTTCGTGCTCGCCCTCGCCGGCTTCGTGGTGGCCGTCATGGGTGCCCGCGCGGCCCAGATCTGGCACGGCGTGGGATATCAGTGAGCCAGCCCTCGCCCCAGCCAGACCGCGCCGCCGGGCACAACCCGCGGTCCTCAGGTCCTGGTCGGCTGATCATCGCGCTCTATGCCGTCTTCGTCGTCGGGTCGCTGTCCCGCGCCGGCTTCCAGATCGCCACGCGCTTCCAGGAGGCCCCGCTGGCCTACACCCTGTCTGCGCTCGCTGGGGTGATCTATGTGGTCGCCGCGATCTCCCTGGCCCTGCCCGGGCCGCGGGCCTGGTGGGTCTCCCTCGCGGCGATCAGCACAGAGCTGGTTGGTGTCCTCGCCGTCGGCCTGTGGAGCACGCTCGACCCCGCGGCGTTCCCGGACGCCACCGTGTGGTCGGGGTTCGGGCGCGGCTACCTCTACATCCCGCTCGTGCTGCCGGTCGTCGGGTTGTGGTGGCTGTGGAGCACCCGTCCGGGGACAGTGCAGGACTGACCAGCACCTGGCCGAGGGTGGCCGCGCCGTCATTGAGCCGGCCGGCTGATCACTTCCAGAGTGAGGCGACCAGCACGTTGACGATTGCCAGGGCACCCGCACCGTGCACCATGCCGGCTGCCACCGGCTTGCCCTTGCGGGCCCGGGCCGCGGCGATCTCAGTCAGGGCGGTGACCGCGAGCGCGACCACGAGCTTGACGGCGATCTTGGTGTTGTTGACGTCCATGTCATCCAGGGCGCCCGAAGCCAGCCCCGTCAGGATCAAACCGGTGAGCAACTGCAGACGCGCACCCCACACCATGACGGTGTTGGGGACCAACCCCTCCGCGCTGCGGGTGGCCGCCACCAGGTATCCGCCCACGAGGGCAGCCAGGCCGAGCATGTGCGTGACGACGAAAAGGTTGTAGATGAAATCCATGGCTCTATCGTAGGCCGCGCGGCAGAATTCTCCGCTGCCAGTCCAGCAACGGGGTCGAGGGCAGGTCAGCGACAGGCACCCACGCCGCGTCGGCGGTGCTGCCACCGACGTCGTGGATGACGGGCTGCACGGGGTTCGGGCACTGCGCCCGATAGATCGCGGAGATCGCGTGGTAGTCCTCCAGCCGCCCGCTCGGGGCCCGTCCCGTCCAGTGGCGGCTCACCAGATCCTGCGGGGCGAGGGCGGTGATGCGCTGCCCCGTCTCCTCCCAGACCTCCCGGACCGTCGTCTCCAGGAGGTCCTCCCCCGGGTCCTGCCCACCGCCGGGCAGACCCCACACCTCACGCTCGCTGCGGGCGAACGTGGTCAGCAGCAGACTGCGGACGCCCTGATAGCGGGCCACGACGACCGCGTAAGCCCCGAGACGCTGATGAGGCTGAGGCACCTCCCCCGGCGCGACGCGATAGATCAACACGACCTGCCCGTCCACGACCTCGCTGCCGGTCCACACCGGCACGAACCCGTGGGCCTGCAGGACGGCCGCCGGATCGATCCCGTGCGGGACCTCCTCCTCCACCAGGTGCTCACCCTGGGGGTCCACTGCGCGCACGCGCGCCATGTCAGTCCTCCTCCTGTGCTGAGTCGGGGTCCGGCTCGTCGGGGTCCAGCATCTGCTGCAGGTCGGCGGCGAGGTCGTCCCACTGGAAGCGCTGGGTCACGAAATCTCGACCGGCCATGCCCCAGGCCAGCGCACGCTGCCGGTCCGACAGCAGGTCCACCACGGCGCGGGCGACCTGGTCGAGGTCGCGACCGTTGACGACGTGGCCGGTGACCCCGTCCCGGATGGTGTCGGGGGCCCCACCGGAGTCGCCGATGACGACGGGCAGTCCGCTCGCCTGCGCCTCGAGCGCCGAGAGCGGCACACCCTCCGGCTCCAGGCCCAGCAGACGGGTGCGGGTGGGCATCGCGAAGACGTCACCGAGCGCGAAATACTCCGGGGTTCGCGACCACGGGACCTGGCCGGTCAGCATGATGTGGGCTCCCAGGCCGGCCTGCTCCACCTGGGTCTGCAGACGCGGGCGACTCGGCCCGTCGCCCACGATCACCAGTGCCGCTCCCGGCACCTCGTCCTGGATGCGGGGCCAGGCCTCGATCAGCGCGTCCTGCCCCTTGCGCCGGATCAGGCGGGAGATGCTGACCACGACCGGCCGGTCGGCCAGGCCCAGTTGCGCTCGGAGGCGGGCGCCGTCCACGCCGGGGTGGTAGCGCTCCACGTCGACGCCCGGAGGCAGGTGGCGCATCTGCTCCCTCGCCGACTCCGACAGGACCCCCGAGAGCGCGCGCCGCGAGTGCTCACCCAGGTAGGTGACCGTGTCGACGCGATCACCGATGCGGTGCAGCACCGAGCGCGTGCCCGGCAGCCGCGACCACCACTCCTCGGCGCTGTGGGTGGTCGCCACCGCTCGCCTGATCCCGGCCTCTCGCAGCGCCGGCGCCATCTGCGCCAGGGGCGCGGCGGAGCCGAACCACACGCGATCACAGCCAAACTCGCGCGCCGTCCGGGCACACCGTCGCACCACCCCCGCCGTGGGCAACAGCACCTTCAGATCATCGCGCACCACGGCATACGGCAGGTCTGCGTCAAACGCCGCACTCTCTGGCTGTCGGGCGGTGTGGACCACGACCGACCCCGCCCCTCCCGCCTGCGCCAGGCGGGAGGCCATGGACTGGACGAAGGCCTCGATGCCGCCCACCCGAGGACCGAAGTCGTTGGTGACGATCAGCGTGGCACCCGACACGGTGGCCCCTTCCTGACGAGACTGCTGGCGAGACACCCGACAGACATCGCCGCCATTGGCTCTATCTTCACCGATCTCGGAGCGCGGCACGGGTAGTGTGCTCTGGGTCGTTTGTACATGGTCCGGGGATCGGACGGGGGAGGTGGGGCGTCGTGAGCAGGAATTCAGCAGCAGGCCGTAACCTGACGGATGTGTGCACCACCCTGCCCGACGCCACCAGGTCTCCGGGGGCGAACGCATGAGCATCCATGCGACCGACGACTTTGAGCCCACCCGGAGGTTCGGGTGGAAGGAGGTGCTGCAGTCCGTCGGCGGACTGACCGTCGCCACCCTCTTGCTGATCTTTGTGCTCCCGCGCGTGGCCGACTCCTCCTGGCCGGAGATCCTGCGTCAGATGTCGACGGTGGGCATCTGGACCGCGGTGCTGATGGTCGCGCTCAAGCTCATCGGGCTCTACTCCTACACCTTCACGCTCACCGGCTCGCTGCCTGGGCTCAGCCACGGCCGAGCCCTGATCGTCAATGCGTCGGGCTCCATGATCAGCAACATCATGCCGGCCGGCGGCGCGGTCGCCGTGGCCATCACCTACGTCCAGTGCCGATCGTGGGGTTTCCTGCGCCGCAACATCTCCACGTCCCTGGTGGTCACGGGCGTCTGGAACATCATGGCCCGCCTGGCGCTGCCGGTGATCGCCATTGTTTTCATCATCGTTGGCCCGATGGACACCCCCGCCCCGGTCATCCTCGGCTCCACCGTCGCCGTGATCGCCATCCTGCTGGTGCTGGCCTTCTTCCTGGCCGTGATCTACAGCGAGAAGGCCTCCCACATCGTGGGCCACAGCCTGGGGTGGGTGGCCAAGCCGTTCTCCAAGCGCCTCAAGGCGGGCGCCAACCTGGACTCCCTGATCCAGGACCAGCGCAGCCGGTGGGGCAATGTGGCCAGCAGCCACGGTTGGAAGATGACCATCGGGCTGGCCGGCATGCTCGGCATCTTCTTCGGGCTCTACTACACCGCCTGCCACAACATGGGGGTGGACCTGCCGGTCTCCCACCTGTTCGCGGCCTATGCCATCCGCCAGCTGCTCACGGTCGTGGCCATCACCCCCGGTGGTCTGGGCATCACCGAGGCGGGGACTGCCGCGGTCCTGATCGCGTTCGGCGCCGACCCGACGTCGGCCGCTGCCGCGGCCCTGCTGTATGCCGTGGTGACGCACCTGCTGGACGTGCCCCTGGGGGCGCTGGCCATGCTGATCTGGTGGATGGGGCCCAAGGATCCGGCCACCCACCAGCTGGACAACCAGGGCGACCTGGTCAGCACCAAGGCGGCGATCACCCAGTTGAAGGTGCAGAAGCAGGCCGCGCAGCGCGAGACGGCAGCGCGCGAGGCAGCGGAGAAGGCCGCCCCCGTGGAGGAGGCCGCCCCCGCGGAGGCCCCGGGCGACTCGCGCACGGGCTAGCCCAGCCGCACGCCCCTAGGCAGAGAGCAGGCTCCGCACCTGACGGTCGTGAGCCTGGTGGGCGATCGTGTCGTCCACGTCCTCCGGGTCCCAGGCCCCGGTGGCCCGGACCACCGCGATCTCCAGCAGGTGATCGGCGAGCGCAGGGTTGGCCGGCAGGATCGGGCCGTGCAGGTAGGAGCCGATGACGTTGCCGGTGCGCGCTCCCTCGGTCCCGTCCGAACCGTTGTTGCCCTGCCCGTGTCGCACCTGCCCGAAGGGTTCCTGGCCCTCCCCCAGCACGGTGGACCCCGAGTGGTTCTCATAGCCGACGATCTCGCCGACCGGGGTCTGCAGGACCACGGGTCCGATCATCCGGGTCGCGTTCCCCGTCGTGGTCACGTCGAGGATGCCGAGTCCTGGCAGCCGGTGCCCCTCCGCGGTGATGAACGCGCGGCCCAGCAGTTGATACATCCCGCAGATCATCAGCATCGGCAACCCGTCGGCGGCCAGGGCACGCAGCCGGTCGGCGTGCGTCGCCAGGTCGTCCTGGACCCGCAACTGCCCGGAGTCCTGACCACCGCCACCGACCAGCAGGTGGGCCTCGTGGGGCCACGGTGCACCGGGATGATGGTCGTGCACGACCGGGGTGTAGCCGTGCCAGCGCAGCCTGCTGGCCAGCGCCCGGGTGTTGCCCAGGTCGCCGTAGATGCTCATCTCCCGGGGATAGAGATGGACCAGGTGGATGGTGCCCTTGCTGGCGGTGACCGCTCCAGCCTGTGACGGGTCGCTCATGGCGAGTCCTCTCCGAACCGGGCCAGGTTGTAGCGCGCTGCCAGCCGGCGGCGCAGCTGCATCATCGCCGTGTAGGTGCAGAAGATCCGGGTCGGCTCTCCGGCGTGCTCCCGCAGGAACTGCTCCAGGGCCAGGTCGAGGTCGGGCTCGGTGTGGGCCACCTCGACCCCGTCGTAGCGCAGGCGCAGCGCCATGTCCCAACCACGCACGCCGCTGGTGAGGGCGACCCCGTGGCCCTGGAGGCTCTCGAATGAGACGTCATAGAGCCACGAGACGTCCCGGCCGTCGGCGTAGTTGTCGTTGATGGCGATCATCGTGGCGACCGGCTCGGTGCCGTAGGTGCCCAGGGCGACCGTGAAGCCCGCCGGATTCTTGACCAGCACCAGCTCCAGCGGGTGGCCGTCGATGTCAATGACCTCACCGCGTCCGAACGGCGGTGTCACGGTGGCCAGGGCCGTCGCGGCGACACCGGGCTCGAAGTCGTCGCCCAGCACAGCCCGCGCTGTCGCGGTTGCTGCTGTGGCGTTGATCATGGCGGCCAGGCCGCGCTGACGCAGGGTCACCGGCCCGACGTCGGCCCCGGAGCCGGTGACGGTGAAGGTGTGCTCGTCCTGGAGCAGCAGCAGTGCGGCCTCGGCACTGTCGGGCAGGGCGGCGGCGCCGTCGGCCTCCCGGACATCGGCCTCCTGCAGCTCGGGCAGCCGGTCCGCGCAGGTGGGGTCCACCCCGAACCAGGCGACGGTCACGCCCTCTGCGACCCGACTGTGGATCCGGGAGACAAACGAGTCATCGACGTTGAGGACCACCCCCGTGGTGGCCTGCGCAGCCAGCCGGGCCAGCAGCTCTGCGGTCTGGTCGATCTCGGCGAACCGATCCAGCTGGTCCCTCGCGACGTTGAGCAGCAGAGCGTGGGTCGGGGCCACCGCTGCCGCGAAGTGCAGGGCGTGCGCCTCGTCGAGCTCGAGGACGGCCCAGTCGGCGTCCAGGCGGCCACTCAACGGGATCTCCGCGAGCATCGCGGAGATCACCCCGCGGGTGAAGTTGCTGCCCGTCGGGTTGGTGAAGACCCGCTGGCCGTGGGCGCGCAGCAGCGCCACGAGCATCTTGGTGGTGGTGGTCTTTCCGTTGGTGCCCGTGACCACGACGATGCCACCGGGCAGGTCTGCCAGCGTGTGGCCCAGGATGCCCGGATCGATCCGCTCGGTCACCAGACCCGGGAGGGCGGAGCCGCCGCCGCGCAGACGGGAGACACCTCGGGCCAGCTTGCCGGCCGTTATCGCGAGCGTGGAGCGGATCACGCGCGCAACTCTAATCGTCAACCGGTGGCAGACAACGCACGCTGCCCGCCCGGCTCGTGGGAGCCGGGCGGACAGCGTGCGTGTGTCGTGCGCGGTCGGTGGGTCAGCGGAGCCAGCCGTTGCCGACCTTCTTGCCCCACCAGCGGCCGAGGCCCCAGGTGTCACCGGAGAGGGTGTAGGCAACCACCAGGAGGACGATGGCCTCGATCCAGTGGGAGTCGGTGATCGGGTTGGTGAAGCCCATGTTCGCCTGACCGATGGGCAGGGCCGCGAGATACATGAAGGCCATCAGGAGCGTGCCGCCCCAGGCGGCGATCTTCAGACCGGCGCCGGCGAGCATGGCCAGACCGATGCCGAACAGACCGAACATGAACAGGAAGTCAGCCAGGCCGCCGAAGGTCTCGGCCATCCAGATGAAGACCTCCTTGAACGGACCGGATGTCGCGTTGAGCATGTAGCCCTGTGCCGGGGCGCCACCCTCGACCCAGGCTCCAGCGGACTCCGTGCCATAGCCGAGGCCGAACAGCTTGTCGAGGAAGGGCCACATGAAGGTCCAGCCGATGAGGATCCGCAGGCCAGCCAGCAGCTTGCGGGCGGTGCCGGAGCGGACGATGTCGTCCTGGAAGACGGTGTCGCGACCGCGCACCACGCGGTCAACAGCAACGTCACCCGTGGTGGGAGTGTGAAGGTTGGCGCTCATGACGGTGCCTTTCGGGATCTGCAGTGGTGGAGGTCGATCTCGACTTCCACTACTAAGTGTAGTACTACGTCATGTCGGCGTAAAGCCAGAAGGCCTTCTGCCGCTGTCGCGTTGCTCACACCAGGTGGGGGCAGGCCTGGAACGCCGACGGCCGGCCACCACGTGGTGACCGGCCGTCGCAGGTGAGCGTGGGAGGGCTCACTCCCACTCGATGGTGCCCGGCGGCTTGCTCGTCACGTCGAGCGCCACGCGGTTGATCTCCTCGACCTCGTTGGTGATCCGGTTGGAGATGCGGGCCAGCACGTCGTAAGGCACCCGGCTCCAGTCGGCCGTCATCGCGTCCTCGCTGGAGACTGGGCGCAGCACGACCGGGTGGCCGTAGGTGCGGCCGTCGCCCTGGACGCCGACCGAGCGCACGTCGGCGAGCAGCACGACCGGGCACTGCCAGATGTCACGGTCCAGCCCGGCCCTCGTGAGCTCCTCACGCGCGATCGCGTCCGCCCGGCGCAGGATGTCCAACCGCTCGGCATCGACGGCGCCGATGATCCGGATGCCCAGGCCGGGTCCGGGGAACGGCTGGCGCCAGACGATCTCCTCCGGGACGCCGAGCTCGAGTCCGACCTGTCGCACCTCGTCCTTGAACAGCTGCCGCAGCGGCTCGATCAGCGAGAACTGCAGGTCGTCGGGGAGGCCACCGACGTTGTGGTGGCTCTTGATGTTGGCGGTGCCGCTGCCACCGCCGGACTCCACGACGTCGGGATAGAGCGTCCCCTGGACCAGGAACTTCACCGGGTGGCCGTCGGCGTCGGCCGTGCCGGCCACGTCCCGGGCCGCCTGCTCGAAGACGCGGATGAACTCGCGGCCGATGATCTTGCGCTTGGTCTCCGGATCGGTCACCCCGGCGAGCGCGTCGAGGAAGCGCTGTTGCGCATCCACGACGACCAGATCCACCCCCGTCGCGGCGACGAAGTCCTTCTCGACCTGCTCGGCCTCCCCCTGGCGCAGCAGACCATGGTCCACGAAGACACAGGTCAGCTGATCGCCGATCGCCCGCTGCACGAGCGCTGCCGCCACCGAGGAGTCCACCCCACCGGACAGGCCACAGATGACGCTGGCATCCCCCACCTGCTCGCGGATCGAGGCGACCAGGTCGTCCACGACGTTCTCGCTGGTCCAGGTCGGCTCAAGGCCCGCCCCGCGCAGCAGGAAGTTCTCCAGGACGCGCTGCCCGAAGGTCGAGTGCAGCACCTCGGGGTGCCACTGGACGCCATAGCGCCGCGCCTCGTCATCCTCGAACGCAGCGACCGTCGCACCGGACGTCGACGCCGTGACCCGCGCGCCCTCTGGCACCTGCGCGACGCTGTCGCCGTGGCTCATCCACACCGGCTGCTCATCGGGCTGCCCGTCAAACAGCGTGCTGCCCGTGTCGGAGATCCTGGCCTTGGTCTCACCGTATTCCCGCAGCCCGGTCTTCTCGACCGTGCCACCCAGGGCCGTGGCCATCGCCTGGAAGCCGTAGCAGATCCCGAGCACCGGCACGCCAGCCTCGAGCAGGCCGGCGTCCAGGGAGGGTGCCCCCTCGGCATACACCGATGAGGGACCACCGGAGAGGATCAGGGCCGCCGGGTTCTTGGCGAGCACCTCCTCGGCCGGCATGTCGTGGGGCACGATCTCGCTGTAGACGGAGGCCTCGCGGACCCGTCGGGCGATGAGTTGGGCATACTGCGCGCCGAAGTCGACGACGAGGACGGGGCGCTGCTGCAGGGCTTCGGTCACCGGGACAGGTTAACTGCCCCAGACCCTGCCGTATGCCGTGGGCCGGGTCGGATCAGACCCGCACCCCGGCGCGGGCCTCCTTGGCCTCGATCTCGGCGCGGGCAGAGCGGGTGACCCTGGCCTCGACATAGAACGAGAGGAACGGCACGACGCCTGCAAGCATGATCAGCACCATCCGGCCCAGCCCCCAGTGCAGTGCAAAGCCGAGCATCGCGACAGCCACCAGATAGACCATGTAGAGGAAGCCGTGCGGCATCGCCCACCAGCGCAACACGTCGTTGTCGAACGCATACCAGAGCACCATCTCTAGGACGAGCAGGAGCAGGCCCAGGCCAACCACAGTGGCCATCACCTGGAAGAACCTCAGTTTGGCGCGGTCAGACATGGTGGGGCTCGATCCTCTCGTCGGTGGGTGCGGCAGTGCTCACTGTAGGCCGGTCGTCTGGGGGCGTGCGCGCGGCGTCGTGGAGCAGCTTGACGAACATGAAGATGGCGAAGGCCGCAAAGACCCACCACTGCAGGGCGTAGCCGAGGTTGCGCCAGTCGACGTCGCCGGCCTGGAGCACGGGAGGCGGCACGTGCGCCAGGGCCTCGTCCGTCACCGGCGGCTGCTCCTGGGTGCTGAACACAAAGCCGTTGTAGAGCGCCTCGGGCCACTCGTTGGCCAGTGTGGACAGGTCGATCGTGCCGCGCTGCCCCTGCGGGAGGGGCTCCTCGGCCAGCGAGGGCGACTCCCCCGGGGCCAACTCGCCGTGCACGGTCACCGGGTCAGCCGGGGGCACATCCGCGTCGGCCGGGTCGGCGACGAATCCGCGCAGCACGGGGATGATCGCCGCTGCGTCGGCGCCCTCCGAGGAGGTGACCTGCAACGGGGTGACCACCCAGTAGCCGACCTGTTCCTCCAGCACCCGGTCGGGGACGAGGAACTGACGGGAGCCGTCATAGACCCCCTCGACCACCACCGGGTGACCGGCGCCGTCGGCGGGGAACGCAGCGTGTGGGGTGATCACCTCGTCCAGCGGCTTCTCGACCAGCGCGTCCCGCTCGGCCTGCAGGGTCTCGAAGGCGTCGTCCTGGGCCACCGAGAGCTGCCACAACCCCAGCCACGCGAAAGCGACACAGACCGCGACCACGACGCCCAGGAGGGTCAGCCAGCGGGGAGTGAACAGGGTGCGCAACACCCTGCCAGGGTACGTCGCCTAAGCCTGCGGATCCTCAGCCAGGGTGTCGTCGAAGACGTAGATGCTGCCGCCGTAGCAGGCCACCCAGACAGTGTGGGTGATCGGCTCGTAGGTGATGCCGATCGGGTTGGCGTCGGTCGGCTCCTTCTGCAGCACCTCCATGTCATCGGTGCTGATCTTGGCCACGGAGGGCTCGTAGTAGTTGACGACGTAGAGAGCCGTGCCGTCCGAGGACATGATCATCGAGCGAGGCTCGCGACCGGAGACGACCTGATCGACGATCTCCTCGGTCTCGGTGTCGATCTTGTAGATGGTGTCCGCGCCGCTGACCGCCATGAAGAGGAACTTGCCGTCCGGGGAGAGGTTGAGGTGGCGCGGCTTGCGGCCGGTCTCCATCATCACCTCGGACTCACCGGTCTCCAGGTCGACCTTGAACAGCTTGTCGGCATACATCGCCGCGACATAGGCCGTGCGGTTGTCCGGGAGCACCTCGATCCCCCGGGGAGCAGCGGCGATCGGGATCGTCTTGATCTCCTCGGCGCTCTCCCGGTCGACCACGGAGATCGTGGAGTCACACCAGTTGCTGACCAGGATCGTCTTCTGGTCCGGGGTGATGTCGACGTACTTCGGGACCGCACCGACCTTGATGACCTGGTCCCACTCCATCAGCTCGGCGTTGAAGCGATAGAGCAGGGACGGGCCGACACCACTGTCGGGTGTGCAGTCGTCGAAACCCTCGACCCCGAAGCTGTCGCCATACATGGTGTATTGCGAGACGTAGGCAAACTTGCCGTCATCGGTCCAGGCTGCCTCGACCGGCGACCCCTTCGCCGTGCCGGGGTGGTCCTCGACCCCGAAGTCCTCGGGCACGATCTCATCGGACAGGGTCGCTGCGACCTCGCGACTCTCGGCGTCATAGAACGTCGACGAGTGGCTGTACATCATGTTGTTGGCGACCACCAGGCCTGCCCCGGAAGCCACGACGGACTTGGGCGTGATCGGGTCCTCGTCGGTGCCGGTGATGTAGTCGATGCGCTCCATGAAGGACGTGTCGGAGGGGATGGGGGGTGGGCCAGCCACCGGGGCCGATTCCTCGGCTGCGTCCGTCGTCTCCTGGTCCCCGTCATCGGAGGTGGCGTCCACCAGGTCCTCACCGAGGCTCACGGTCGGCTCCGGTGCGGTGTCGGCTGGTGCGGTGTCCGCAGCCTCCTGGGCGGGGGCGTCCGGGTCGTCGGCACCGCCGGTCAGGCAGGCGGTCAGCGTGCCGGCGAGCGCCAGCACCGCCACTCCCCCGACGATGGCTCGACGCCGCTGGTACTTGGTCTCACGGCGCACTCGCATGGTCAACTCCTCGACTCCGGGCGATCTGTGCGGCGCACACCCCACCCGACCTGGTCAGCACGGGCCCAGCGTAAACGCCGGAGCGGTCGAGACCTGCTAGGCGCTCCGTGCGTCAGTGGCTGCACACCTCATCGAGGAGCGTAGGGAGCCACCACGACCTCGACCCGCTGGAACTCCTTGACGTCGGTGTAGCCGGTCGTGGCCATCGCCCGACGCAGCGCGCCCATCAGGTTGGTGGTGCCCGAGGCATCGCGACCAGGACCGTTGAGGATCTCCTCGAGGGTGCCGACGGTGCCCACCTTGACCCGCTCCCCGCGCGGCAGGAACGGGTGGTGTGCCTCTGAGCCCCAGTGGAAACCGCGCCCGGGCGCCTGCTCGGCACGAGCCAGCGCCGCGCCGATCATGACGGCGTCCGCGCCACAGGCGACGGCCTTGACGATGTCGCCCGACTGGCCCATGCCTCCGTCGGCGATGACGTGGACATAGCGGCCACCGGACTCATCCAGATAGTCACGTCGCGCGGCCGCCACGTCGGCGATCGCGGTGGCCATGGGGGCGTGGATGCCCAAGGTGGTGCGGGTCGTGTGGGTGGCGCCACCACCGAAGCCGACCAGGACGCCTGCGGCCCCGGTCCGCATCAGGTGCAGGGCCGCGGTGTAGGTCCCGGCACCACCCACGACGACCGGGACATCGAGCTCGTAGATGAACCGCTTGAGGTTGAGCGGCTCGGTGTTGCTGGACACATGCTCGGCCGAGACGGTGGTGCCGCGGATCACGAACAGATCCACCCCCGCGTCGACCACGGTGCGCCAGAACTGCTGGGTGCGCTGCGGCGACAGCGAGCCAGCCACGGTGACCCCCGCATCGCGAATCTCCTTGAGCCGCTGGGTGATCAGATCCGGCCGGATCGGCGCCGCATAGAGCTCGCGAAGGCGCGCGGTTGACGCTGCCATCTCAAGGTCGGCGATCTCCTCCAGATAGGGCGTCGGGTCGTCATAGCGCGTCCACAGCCCCTCCAGGTCGAGCACGCCCAGACCGCCGAGCTGTCCCATCGCGATGGCCGTCTGCGGAGACACCACCGAGTCCATCGGGGCCGCGATCACCGGGAGCTCGAAGTGGTAGGCGTCGATCTGCCAACCGATGGAGACATCCTCCGGGTCGCGGGTGCGCCGCGAGGGCACCACCGCAATGTCCTCGAAGGAGTAGGCGCGTCTGCCGCGCTTGCCACGTCCGATCTCGATCTCGCTCACCCGGTCAGGTTACAAGGCCGGGGGCAGATGACGACTCGCCAGCCACACGGCATACTGGAAATTGAAAACTTGACCGCATGACCAGGTGACCTCGGAGGCCCTCGTGGAACAGACCACCAGCCCAGCACCCGCCGACCGGCAGCCGGTGCTCTATCTCAGCCATGGTGCGCCCCCGCTGGCCGACGACGAGACCTGGACGGGCCAGTTGCGGGACTGGTCCGACCGCCTGGCCACGCCGAGGAACATCCTGATGGTCTCTGCCCACTGGGAGAGCGCCCCACTGACACTCAGCGCCAGCGAGCGCCAGCAACCGCTGGTCTACGACTTCTGGGGCTTCCCGCAGAAGTACTTCGAGGTCGAGTACGCAGCCCCGACCGCACCGGACCTGGCCCACGACGTGAGCACCCTCATCGGCGGCCCCGTCCACCGCGACGAGGGGCGCGGGTTGGACCACGGGGCCTACGTCCCGCTGGTGGAGATGTTTCCGGAGGCTGACGTGCCGGTGCTGCAGATGTCGCTGCCGACGCTCGACCCCCGTGCACTCTTCGAGGTGGGGCGGCGGTTGGCGCCGTTGCGTGACCAGGGCACCCTCATCGTTGGCTCCGGCTTCACCACGCACAACCTGAAGTGGTTCAACCCCCGCAACCCCGCCGACGCTCCCCCGCCGCAGGTGTCAGCGGAGTTTGACCACTGGGCCGCGGAGGCCCTGGCCCGCCACGACGTGGACGCGGTCCTGGACTTCGAGACGAAGGCTCCTGGGGCGCGTGAGGCCCACCCGAGGACCGAGCACTGGGCACCGCTCTACGTCACGTTGGGCGTCGCGGCGGCCAGTGGCGGGTTGGACAACGAGGTGGCCGTCGACGGGTTCTGGTATGGCCTGTCGAAGCGATCCTGGCAGTTCGGCTGAGGCCGTGCGCCGGGGCCGTGCGCCGAGGCCGCTCGGACCGTGCGGGGCGGGCTCAGCCACCCACGCTGTAGTTGGGTGCCTCGACGGTCATCTGGATGTCGTGCGGGTGCGACTCCTGCAGGCTGGCCTGGGTGATGCGGACGAACTGGCCGCGCTCCTGCAGGTCGGGCACCGTGCGCGCGCCCACATAGAACATCGCCTGGCGCAGGCCCCCGGACATCTGGTGGATCACGTTGGACAGCGCGCCCTTGTAGGCGACCCGGCCCTCGACACCCTCCGGCACGATCTGGTCGTCACTGCTGACCTCGGCCTGGAAATAGCGGTCCTTGGAGTAGGACTGCTTGCCGCGTGAACTCATCGCCCCGAGCGAGCCCATGCCGCGGTAGGACTTGAACTGCTTGCCGTTGACGAAGATCAACTCGCCCGGGCACTCCTCGCACCCGGCCAGCATGGAGCCCATCATCACGGACTCGGCGCCGGCGACGAGAGCCTTGGCGATGTCGCCGGAGTATTTCATCCCACCGTCGGCGATGACCGGCACTCCGGCCGCCCGCGCCACCTGCGCGGCCTCGTAGACGGCCGTCAGCTGCGGCGCCCCGATGCCCGTGACGACCCGGGTCGTGCAGATCGCCCCCGGGCCGACCCCGACCTTGACCGCGTCTGCGCCGGCCTCCACGAAGGCTTGTGCGCCCGCGCCGGTTGCCACGTTGCCGCCCACGACCTGGACGTGTCGGGTGGCCGGGTCTGACTTCAGTCGCTGCACCATCTCGATCAGCATGCGCACGTGCCCGTGGGCCGTGTCGGCGACCAGCACGTCGACGCCAGCGTCGATCAGCGTGGTGGCCCGCTCCCAGGCGTCGCCGTAGTAGCCGATCGCGGCGCCCACCAGGAGCCGTCCGTGGCTGTCCTTGCTGGCGCGGGGGAACTGCTCGGACTTCACGAAGTCCTTCACCGTGATCAGGCCGGTGAGGCGGCCCTCACTGTCCACGAGCGGGAGACGCTCGCGCTTGTGGGCCCGCAGGATGCTGGTTGCCTCCCCGTGGCTGACGTCAGACGGGGCGGTCACCAGCGGGGTCGAGGTCATGACGTCACGGACCAGCGTCTGCTCCCACTCGGCCACCGGGGTGAACCGCAGGTCACGGTTGGTGCAGATGCCGAGCAGGTGGTTCTGCGCGTCGACCACGGGGAGGCCGGACACGCGATACTGCCCGCAGATCGCGTCGAGCTCCTCGAGGGTGGCGTCGGGGCCGATCGTCACCGGGTTGGTGATCCGCCCGGTCTGGGTGCGTTTGACCAGGTCCACCTGATAAGCCTGATCCTCGATCGACAGGTTGCGGTGCAGGATGCCGATGCCGCCCTGACGGGCCATGGCGATGGCCATCCGCCCCTCGGTGACGGTGTCCATGGCGGCCGAGACCAGCGGCAGACGCAGGCTGATCTCGCGGGTCAGCCGACTGGTGGTGTCGATCTGCTCCGGCACCAGGTCGGTCTCCCCCGGCAGCAGCAGCACATCGTCGTAGGTCAGGCCCAGTGCGCGGAACGGATCGGGGACGGCAGGTCGGGAGTCAGCCACGGTCATGCCTGCCATCCTAGGGCCGCTCCGGCACGCTTCTGGCCTCCGGTGACCCCTCTCACACCTCGTTCCCGCACTACCCCGGGGCAGGTCTCGCCCGGGACTCGGTCAGGCGAGGTCCTTGGCCCTTGGGCGAGGGCGTGAGACCCTGCGGGAGCAGGCATTCGGACAATTTCACGAATTTGACACCGTCGGGGGCGACTGGGGATACAGTTCACCCGAACGAACCACATACTGCACGGGCAACCGCGCAGTATCTCAGGAGACGGACGGGCACGAAGGTGCCTGAAGGATGAGAGGTGGGCGCACGTGGGTGACACGACTTCCGGACCCAGTCCGGTTGCTGACCAGTGGGACTGGCAGTTCGAGGGCCTGTGCCGCACAGTGAGCCCGGAGCTCTTCTTCCACCCCGAGGGCGAGCGTGGTTCTGCCCGCCGGCGGCGTGATGAACGCGCCAAGAGGCTCTGCCTGCAGTGCCCGGTCCTCGAGCCCTGCCGTGCCCATGCGTTGAGCGCTCGCGAGCCCTATGGGGTGTGGGGGGCCATGACGGAGGAAGAGCGCACCGCGGCCCTGTCCGAGGCGGACATCGCCCCCGATCCGGCGGCGACCCCAGACAGCGAAGAGCCCGGCCGCAACACGGCGTGAGCCGTGCCCGACCGGGCTCGTCAGGTGCGAGCACCCGGCCGGGAGTCAACCCAGCCGGGTGTCGCCCAGGTCAGTGGCTGTGGCCGTGACCGTCGTTGTCCTGCTCCTCCGGCTTGTCGACGACCAGGGTCTCGGTCGTCAGCACCATTGAGGCGATCGAGGCCGCGTTGCGCAGCGCCGACCGGGTGACCTTGACCGGGTCGATGACACCGGCGGCCAGCAGGTCGCCATACTCACCCGTCGCAGCGTTGAGTCCGTGACCGGACTCCAGCTCGGCCACCTTGGCCGTGGCCACGTAACCCTGCAGACCAGCGTTCTCAGCAATCCAGCGCAGCGGCTCCTGGGCCGAGCGACCCACGATGCTGGCACCGACTGCCTCGTCACCCTCCAGCGAGAGCTCGTCCAGCACCTTGGCGGCGTGGATCAGAGCCGAACCGCCGCCGGCGACGATGCCTTCCTCAATCGCAGCGCGGGTCGCGGAGACCGCGTCCTCGATGCGGTGCTTCTTCTCCTTCAGCTCCACCTCGGTGTGCGCACCGACCTGGATCACGCAGACGCCACCGGACAGCTTGGCGAGACGCTCCTGGAGCTTCTCGCGGTCCCAGTCAGAGTCGGTGTTGGCGATCTCGGAGGTGATCTGGTCCACGCGGGCCTTGACCTCGTCGGCGTCGCCCTCACCGTCGATGATGACGGTGGAGTCCTTGGTGGCCACGATGCGGCGGGCCTTGCCCAGCACCTCGAGACCGACCTGATCCAGCTTGAGGCCGACCTCCTCGGCGACGACCTGGCCACCGGTGAGGGTCGCCATGTCCTGCAGCATCGCCTTGCGGCGGTCGCCGAAGCCCGGGGCCTTGACGGCCACGGCGTTGAAGGTGCCACGCATCTTGTTGACCACCAGGGTCGACAGTGCCTCGCCCTCGACGTCCTCGGCCACGATGAACAGCGGCTTGCTCTCGCCGATGACCTTCTCCAGCAGCGGCAGCAGGTCTGACACCGAGGAGATCTTGCCCTGGTGGAAGAGGATGTAGGCGTCCTCCAGGACGGCCTCCATGCGCTCGGTGTCGGTGACGAAGTAGGGCGAGAGGTAGCCCTTGTCGAACTGCATGCCCTCGGTGAAGTCCAGCTCCATCGCCGTCGTGGAGGACTCCTCGACGGTGATGACACCGTCCTTGCCGACCTTGTCGAAGGCCTCGGCGATCAGGTCACCGATGACGGTGTCCTGGGCCGACAGGCTCGCCACCTGAGCGATCTCGTCACGGCCCTCAAGCTCGCGTGCGGTGTCCAGCAGACGCTGGGAGATGGCCTCGACCGCCTGGTCGATGCCGCGCTTGAGGCTGGCGGGGCTCGCACCAGCGGCCACGTTGCGCAGGCCCTGGTGGACCATGGCCTGTGCCAGCACCGTCGCGGTGGTCGTGCCGTCGCCGGCCACGTCGTTGGTCTTGGTCGCGACCTCCTTGGCCAGCTGAGCACCCATGTTCTCGTAGGGGTCCTCCAGCTCGACCTCACGGGCGATGGTGACGCCGTCGTTGGTGATGGTGGGGGCGCCCCACTTCTTGTCCAGCACGACATTGCGGCCCTTGGGGCCCAAAGTCACCTTCACGGCGTTGGCCAGGGCGTCGACGCCCCGCTCCAGCGCCTTGCGGGCGTTGTCGTTAAATTCCAGCTGCTTAGCCATCAGGGCCGGTCCTTCCGTTGCGTTGAGTCAGTGCACGACACCCCGGTGACCCCTGCGCACTGCACGGGTCCCGGGGCGTCTGCGGAGGTCAGTTGTTGTCGACTGTTCAGCCGACGACGGCCAGCACGTCACGCGCGGACAGGATGAGGTACTCCTGGCCACCGTGCTTGATCTCAGTGCCGCCGTACTTGCTGTAGATGACGCGGTCGCCCACGGCGATGTCGAGCGGGATGCGCTCGCCGCCGTTGTCGTTGAAACGGCCGGGGCCGACGGCCAGGACCTCACCCTCCTGGGGCTTCTCCTTGGCGG
The DNA here is from genome assembly GCF_023923225.1 of Ornithinimicrobium faecis. Lineage (GTDB taxonomy): Bacteria > Actinomycetota > Actinomycetes > Actinomycetales > Dermatophilaceae > Ornithinicoccus > Ornithinicoccus faecis. The sequence continues at coordinate 3,097,803 of NZ_CP099489.1, forward strand.
TGTCCGGAATGACCAGGCCGGAGGCGGTGGTCTGCTCGGCCTCGACGGCCTTGATAACGATCCGGTCTTCGAGCGGCTTAATGGAAACCGACACGGTGGGACCTTCCCTTCGCGAGTTCGACTGTCAGTGTCTGTGTCCGGTCGGGGCCGCCGTCGCGGGGGTCGGCTCGTTCCGGGCTGTTAGCACTTGCAGGTGCAGAGTGCTAACACTGAATCTATGCATCGATTAGCACTCGGTCAAGCCGAGTGCCAGAGTTTCGCTCAGAGAAGAGCCTCGCCAGCTCACAACAGCGGGTGCAGCGGCTCCAGGATCCACTCGGCAGCTCGTGAGAAGAGGCCGCGCTCCCGCCACTCGTCCAGGGTCATCTCGTGCGCGTTGGCCAGGTCGCGACTGAAGATCTCCTCCATCCGCGCAGCCTGCCCACGGTCGTGGATCTCCAGGTTCACCTCGTAGTTGCCGATCATCGACAGCCGGTCGATGTTGGCCGTCCCGACAGTGGTCCAGGTCCCGTCGACCGTGGCGGTCTTGGCGTGCACCATCACGTCCTGATAGAGGAAGAGGCGCACACCTCCTTCGAGGAGGTTGCTGTAGTGCGAGCGCGCGACCCAGTCAGCCACGACGTGGTTCGACGCCTCGGGCATCAGGACGCGCACGTCCACCCCACGCTTGGCAGCCGCCAGCAGGCCGCCGAGGATCTCCCGGTCCGGGATGAAATACCCCTGCGTGATCCAGATCCGGTGCACCGCCCGGTCGATGGCCTCCAGATAGATGCCCCGCACCGGGAAGACCAGACGGCTCGGCTCGTTGCGGGCCGCGAGGATCCGCGAGTTCCAGACCGGTGACCCGCTGTCCTCGAGCTCGGGGTGGTTGCGCTTGCGGTGCCGGTTCCAGAAGTCGACGAAGGTGTTCTGGAGCTCCCACACAGCGTCACCGGTCACCCGCATGTGGGTGTCGCGCCACTTGTCGACATACAGCGAGCCGATGTTGTAGCCACCGACGAAGCCAACCAGCCCGTCGACCACCAGCACCTTGCGGTGGTCCCGCCCGGTGCGCCGGACGTTGACGAGCAACCCGGACCGGATCGTCGGGAACTTCAGCACGTGCACGGGGTCTGGGAACGACTTGAACTCGCGCGGCACGACCAGGTTGGCAAACCCGTCGAAGACCAGGCAGACCTGCACGCCTCGCTCAGAGGCACGGATCACGGCGTCCTTGAACGCCTGACCCATCTCGTCGCCCTTCCAGATGTAGGTCACCAGGTAGACATACTCGGTGGCCTGGTCGATCGCCTCGATCATGTCCCGGAAGAGGTGCTCGCCGTAGGTGTAGGTCGTGAGCTCATTGCCATCGACCTCTGCCGGCAGCGGCTCGTGGGGCGGCACGGAGTGCTCGTCGGGCTCACGGGCCTTGCGCATCTTGTCCGCCACCGTCAGCGCCACGGCCAGGCTCATCGGCGTGGCGACACTGGCCACCCCGGCCCCCACGAGCAGCCGCCTCGTGCTGCGGCGCAACTGATCCCGTCTGCTCATGGCACGAATCTATCCGGTCGGGCTGATCGTTCCCCACCCGGTTTCTCTGCGGCCCATCGGGGAGGATGGCGCAATGGACCCCGAAGCCGTTGCGGCCCTGAGCGACCCGGTCGCCTGGGAGCTCCTCCAGTCACTGCCGCCGTATGACGAGGGGTCGGCCCTGGCGCTGAGCACCAGACTGCGCACGGCTGGCCATGATCCGTCCCTGGTCGCCGCGGTGCTGACGCAGTCCCGCCTGCGAGCTCGTGGGCGGGTGAAGTTCGGGGACCGGGTGGACCAGATGCTGCTCACCCCCGACGGGGTCGAGCAGTCCACCCGTTGGCAACTGGCCCAACGGCACGCTCGGCGATTCCTGGCTGCTGGTGTGGACACCGTCTGGGACCTCGGCTGTGGACTCGGTGGCGATGCCCTGGCCCTGTCCTCGATCGGGCTGTGCGTGGACGCGGTGGACGCCGACCCGGCCACCACTGCCATCGCGACCGTGAACCTGCGGGACCTGCCCGGTGTGACGGTGCGCCAGGGCCTCATCGAGGACCTCCACCTGCAACGCGCCCCGGGACGGGGAGCCTGGCTGGACCCCGCCCGTCGGCTGCCGGGGCACACCGACCAGCACGGCCGGGCCAGACGCACGTTCTCCCTCGACCAGCTCGCCCCGACCTGGGCCACGGTGCAGGAGGTCGCCGCCCGCCTCGGCCACGTCGGCGCCAAGCTCGCGCCGTCCTTCCCGCGCGATGCCGTGCCGGCTGGCGCCGAGGCACAGTGGGCCTCCTTCGGCGGCGAGGCCCTGGAGTGCACCATCTGGTGGGGCGATCTGGTGCAGCGCCCCGGCCGCTCGGCACAGGTCCACACCGGGCCTGCCGACGGGGGTCAGTGGTTGGAGGTTCACGACGACGGGGGTGGGCCGGCGCCGGCCGCCGAGGTCGCGGACGAGGTGGGCGGCTGGCTCTATGAGCCGGACCGGGCTGTGCTGCAGGCGGGGCTCACCGGCACCCTGGCCCGGCTCGTCCGGGGCATCGAGACGGCACCTGGGGCGGGCTACGTGACCGGACCGGACGAGGTGGACATCCCGTGGGCGCGCAGGTTCCAGGTCCTGTCGGTCCACCCGCTCTCGGTCAAGCCACTGCGTCGCTGGGCCCGGGAATCTGACATCGGTGCCCTGACGATCAAGAAGCGTGGGGTCTCCGTCGACCCGGACCGGCTGCGCCGAGATCTGCGACTGTCCGGCTCACGCGACGTCGTGGTGGTGCTGTCCCAGCTCGCCGGCCGCCCGACGCTGATCGAGGTCGAGCCCGTCGTCACCTGAGCCGTCCGCCTCGCCTCAGCGTCAAGCGCGCAGCGACATTACCGCCGTCCCGTGCACACCAACCGGCCCAAGGCGCACGCGTCATGCCCCTCGATCCCGTGCATACGAACAGGCAATGTCAGAGGGCTCGTGACAACAGTGCAGGTCAGCGGCTTGCGTCAGCCCACGGAGCTCCACGTTGCCTGTTGGCGTGCACGGCCACGATCGATCAATGACCGCAGCCGGAGCCGATCGGGTGGTCCCCCACCGGTGTCGGGAGCGCCCCTGGAGCCGTTGTCTCTCCGAGCAGCACCTGCACCAGGGCCTCCATGGTGGCGGGGTCTCGCCCGTAGGCCGCGATCAGCGCCGTGGACGCAGAACTGTCTGCCAGGGGGTAGGGCCGGTCGGTGGTGACCACGATGTCCCCACTGCCGGTGCCGGGGCCGCCCGCTCCGCCACCTGCCTGATAGGTCGACCCGCCCACGAGCACCACCGAGTCACCCGACCCGGTGCCAAGACCCGCTTCCTGCGCGGCCTCGGCGAGGTTGGCACGGTCGGTCTCGGTGCCGCCGCTGATGGTGATCGAGTCCCCCACGAGCCGCTCACCACAGGCACCGGTGAGCTGGGTCAGCCCTGCCGCGGCGGCCCGCACCGACAGGTCGTGCGCCGAGCCGATCACCGAGGCGCCAGGAGCGGGCACCTGCTGCTGGTGGCGCAGCGTGGCGACAACGCGGGCCGCGGAGTCCTCCAGGTCTGCTCGATCAAGCGTGCCGTCTGCGAGGGCGGCCACCACGGCATCCAGCGAGCCGATCGGGTCCGGCGGCATCAGCAGCACGTCGACACCGGCCAGCAGCGCCGACACCGCAGGGTGCTGATCGCCGGAGGCCTCCGTGATCGCGCCCATGTTGAGCGCGTCGGTGACCACCAGACCGGTGAACCCCAGATCCTCCTGCAGCAGACCGGTGAGCACCGCAGAGGAGAGGGTGGCCGGCTGGCCCGGGTCGATCGCGTCAACAACGATGTGCCCGGGCATCATCGCCGGCGCGCCGGCGTCGATCACCGCACGAAAGGGCACCAGGTCCCGCTCCTGCAGGGTGGCCAGGTCAGCGGTCTGCTCGGCCACCCCCAGATGGCTGTCCGTGGTGATGCTCCCGTGCCCGGGGAAGTGTTTGGCAACGGGCAGGATGCCTGCGTCGGCGAAGCCGGCCAGTTCAGCGATGGCGGTCTGCGCCACCAGCTCGGGATCGCTCCCGGGTGACCTGGCTCCAATGGTCGGGTCCTGCGGACCAATGGTGGTGTCGGCCGACGGCGCGAAAACGACGGTGTAGCCCAGGGCGCGCAACTGCTCCCCCGAGGCCTGCGTGACCTCCTGGGTCAGCTCCGGGTCGCGTGCGGCACCCAGGGCCATGGCGGCGGGCCAGTGATCAAGCGGGGCGCCGACGCGGGTGATCGGACCGCCCTCTTGATCGATGCCCAGGAAGGCCGGCCAGTCGCGCCCACTGTCGGTGACCGCGTCCTGCACGGCCCCGGTCAGCTCGGTGAGCAGGGGCACCCGCGAGTCCACTGCTTCCGGCACGTTGGCGCCCAGGGTGATGACTCCAGCGAGGTGGTGCTCGCGCACGAGGTCAGCGGCAGCGCCGGCATCAGTGCCCTGATAGGACGCCACGATCAGTTGACCGACCAGCTCTCGGTCGGTGAGGTCGCTGACGTCCTCGCGCGCCGTGGTGATCTCATCCGGCGTCGGCAGACCCAGGCTGGCAGGAGCCGCCCCGGAGGATGAGGTGGCACTCGGGTCGGGGGTGCTCGGGTCGGGGGTGCTCGGGTCGCCGGTGCTCGGCGACGTGGACGGGTCAGGCGTTGCCCCGGGGGTCTGCGAGGGGCTCTGCGTCGTGGGAGCGCCACCGCCCGGCTCGCTGTTGCTCTGGCCGTCGGTCGTGGCCACCGACGAGGACGATGTGCCGAGGACCTCTCCCCCGCCGCTGCACGCGGTCAGCACCAGCACGGAGGCGGTGAGCGCGGCCACCAGGCTGCGCGTGCCCGCACTGCCAGCGCGGCGCGCACTGCCACCACTGCCAGCACGGCCTGGGCGGCCGGTGCTCGTGCCGGCCCTCCGCGCCCCACTGCTCACGAGGCCAGCCTGATCCCCGGTCGGATCTGCTCCACCGGCTGAGAGGAGTCGGCCGGGATGTCCAACGGGGACGACTCGTGCCCCGCGGCGATCAGCAGCGACCCGAGAGCGGCGACCATGGCACCGTTGTCGGTGCACAGGTCGCGCCGCGGGACGCGCAGGCGGATGCCGGCCTCGGCACACCGCTGTTCCAACAGCTCGCGCAGCCGCCCGTTGGCTGCCACGCCACCACCGAGCTGCAGGTCCATCACGTCGTGCTCGGTGCAGGCCAGCACAGCCTTGCGGGTGAGCACATCCACGACGGCCTCCTGGAAGGACGCGGCAACGTCGGCGACGGGCACCGGCTCACCGGCGCGTTCCTGCGCCTGCACCCACCGGACCACCGAGGACTTCAGCCCACTGAAAGAGAAGTCATAGCGGTGCCGCTCCATGTCCCTCCCGGAGGTCAGTCCGCGCGGGAACCTGATGGCCCTGGGGTCACCCTCACGAGCGACCCGGTCGATGTGCGGCCCACCCGGATAGGGCAGCCCCAGCACTCGAGCGACCTTGTCGAAGGCCTCACCCGCGGCGTCGTCAATGGTGGCCCCGAGAGAGCGGATGTCGCTGGTGATGTCAGGGACGTGCAACAGATTGGTGTGCCCCCCGGAGACCAGCAGGGCCATCATCGGCTGTGGCAGCGGGCCATGGTCCAGCACGTCCACTGCGACGTGGGCCCCCAGGTGGTTGACGCCATAGAGCGGCACACCCAGTGCCAGCGACAGCGTCTTGGCGGCGGCCACCCCCACCAGCAGCGCCCCGGCCAGACCAGGGCCAGCGGTGACCGCGACCGCGTCCACATCACTCAACTGCACGCCCGCATCGGAGCAGGCGCGCTGGATCATCGGCACCATCGCTTCCAGGTGCGCGCGGCTGGCGACCTCGGGCACGACCCCACCGAAGCGGGCATGCTGCTCCACACTGCTGGCGACAGCATTGGCCAACAGCGTGGTGCCGCGGACCAGCCCGATCCCGGTCTCGTCGCAGCTGCTCTCGACTCCCAGCACCAGTGGGTCACCCACGGGCCACCACCTCTTTCCGCATGATAAGCGCATCGACCCGCCGGTAGTCTTGTCGGGGGGTACCCGAGGGGCGGAGCCCCCCGGGCGGGTAATACCCGCGGCGCCGGTGCACCTCCGCGAACCCGTGCCGGTCATACAGCCGGATCGCCGCCTCGTTGTCTGCCCGGGCCTCCAGCATCACCTGGGTCGCACCGGCCGCCGCCGCACGGTCCACGAGCCGTTCGAGCAGGACGGTGCCCAGGGCCTGTCCGCGCAGGACCGGGTCGACCGCGATGGTCATCACATCGGCGGTCTCTCCGCCCAGATCCAGGCCCCCATAGCCGAGCACCCGCTCGTCCTCCAGCACCACGTAGTCACGCCGTGGCCTGGCGGCCAGCTCGGCCCAGAAGGTGCCCTGCGACCAGGCGTCCTGGGGGAAGGAGGCAGCCTCGATGCGGTGCACCTCCGGCAGGTCCTGCCATCGCATCGCCCGCACGGTCTGACTCACGAGGCCACCTTGGGCGGCCCCGGCTCGGTGGCGTCTGGGCGGCGCAGATAGAGCGGCTCGGGAGGCAGCAGTATGCCGTGGCCCGGCGTCGCGTCCTGGTCGGCACCGGCGGTGAGGGCTCGGTGGGCGACGATGCCGATCCAGCCGGGCGCCACGTCCGTGGGGGCATCATCGGCGGCCCGGGTCAACACGTCATAGAGCAACGGGCCCTGCCCGACCGCGGGCAGGGCGCGCACGGACGCAGGCAGGTCGGCCGCGCGGGCGACGTCCGGACCGCCGGTGCGGTGCGCGACGCCGTTGGCCACGGCAAACTGCGCCCAGTAGACCTCCTTGCGCCGGGCATCGGTGGCCACCAGGAAGGGACCGTCCACAACCTGCTCGGCGACGGCCTGCTCGGCCAGCGCGTCCAGGGAGCAGATGCCGTGGACCGGGATGCCCCGCACCTGCCCGAGGACCAGTCCGGTGACCACACCGACCCGCAGGCCGGTGAACGGACCCGGACCGACGCCGACAGCGACAGCGCTGAGGTCCGCGACCCTGACGCCGGCCGTGGCCAGGGCCTGGTCCATGGCCGGGGCCAGCAGCTCCCCGTGGCGGCGCGAGTCCTGGTGGGTCACCTCGGCCAGGACCCGGCCGTCGTCGAGGACGGCGGCGCCGAGGGATCCGGTGGCGGTGTCGAGGGCGAGCAGCACCGCACCAGGCTACGTCTTCTGGGGTGTGACACCGCACCTCATGATGTCCCAGGGCGGCTGGAGCCACGGTCGTGCTGTGCTCAGACGTCCAGCTCGGCGATCTCGCTCGGTGTCACACGGCCCTCACGCACGAGCACCCGGCACAGCGAGCGAACCACCAGCGGGTCGTACTCGTAGCCCAGATTGAGACGGATCCGCTGCAGTGCCTTGATCGTGGCCGGACGCCGTGTGGAGGCGGCGGTGAGGTCGTCGAAGGCGTTGCTGACCTTGAGGATCCGGCACAGCAGGCTCACATCGCGTGAGTCCCGGCCGTAGCGGTAGGGCGCGGCCTGGCCGGCAACGATCAGCGACAACCGACTCAGCTCGGCGGTCCGCGCCAGGATCGAGGCCCCCGTGTTGGCGATGCGGCGCTGGTCCAGTGGCGAGATGTCGACCGTGGCACCGCCCGGGATCTGACGCTGCAGGGTGACCTGCCCGAGGTCGTGCAGGAGCGCGGCATACTCCAGATCGACCAGGTCGCGCTCCGCCAGCCCCAGGTCGCGCCCCAGCGCCAGGGACAGGTGCGCCACCCGCACCGCGTGACCCTGCGTGGTGAACCCACCCTGGTCGGTGATCCGGGACAGCGACCGGATGGTCTGACGCTGCGCATCGCGGACCAACGACTGCCGACTGACCGCGAGCTGGAGCAGCAGGAGAGGGGCAAGGAAGAGCGGGATCGCAATGGACCCCAGGGCGCCGACAGCAAGGGCGAGCACGACGGAGCTGGTGGCGGTCGCCAGGGCGAGAGGACCCACGGCGCCCACCTCGTCGACCAGGGACTGCCACAGGAGGGCATGTGTGCTGGTCGAGTGCTGCATGGCCAGCAGCGTGAGTTGCACGAGCATCGCCGCCACGCCGACGAGGAGCATCGTCATGGCGGTCAACCACAGGATGTCCTCCCACTCGACGGCCCAGTCGGCCAGGGGGCGCCCACCCAGCGGCAGCTCACGATAGAGCAGTGCGGTGAGGGTGACGACCAGCACTCGCGAGGCGATCTGAGGCGCCACGAAGGCGCCGATCCCGATCCACTGGCGCAGGGCCTGACCGAACAGGGTGGCCAGGCCGACGACCACGATCACCAGGCCAGCGGAATAGCCCGCAGCAATGTCTCCTGGCAGGGCGGTGGTCATCGGCATGGCCAGGGCAGCGGCCAGCGCAATGGGCGGGAAGTCGCGCGTGCCGAGCACGTTGACTCGCCACAGCTCACCCACCACGATCGTGACCGCATAGACCAGGGCGACGCCCCAGCCGGTCGGGGCGACCTCGCCGACGAGCAGGACAGCCTGCACGGTCGCGGCGATCATGATCACCCCGGCCAGCCAGATCAGCAGTTGGGAGCGCGAGCGCATCCTGCCGGCCCGCTTCACCTGGTCACCTCCCCGTCAGGCGACCACTCGGCATACAGATCGCTGACCAGGGGGTCGTCGTGGTCGTGGGCATCGCCCACGACGGACCGCACGTCGTCCTCGATGACCGTCGGCCACCACCGTCGGGTGGCGAGGGCCTCCGCCAGCGCCTCAACGACAGCCGCATCCAGGTGGGTGCCGGTCCTGGCCCGCAGCACCTCCAGCGCCTTGTCCTGATCAAGTGCCGCGCGATAGGACCGGGTCGTGGTGAGGGAGTCGAAGGCGTCAGCTGCCGCGATCACCCGGGCGAACAACGGGATGTCCTCCCCCGACAGGCCGGTCGGGTAGCCGCGACCATCCATCCGCTCGTGGTGGTGCAAGACCCCGAGCATGGCACCGCCCAGGAAGTCGATGCCCTCCAGCATGCGCACGCCGGCCTCGGGGTGGGTGGTGATCGTGACCAGGTAGTCGACGTCGACGGGGCCGCTGGCGCGCGGGACGCGAGGAGCAGCAGCGATCAGACCGATGTCGTGCAGCAGCGCGGCGTAGTGCAGGGCCTCGCTGCCTACAGTGTCGATGCCGACCCTGGGTGCGATGCGGTCGCAGAGCTCGGCCACGCGCGCGCTGTGGCCGGCAGAGTAGGGGTTGGCCTCCTCCAGCGCTGCCACGATGGTGCGGACGGTGCGCAGGTGCGAGCGCCGCTCCACGGCGTCGCGACTGAGCGTCCATTGCGCGATAAACATGGGCCCCAGGATGAGCACGGCGCTGAAGGTCCCGACCCCCACCGGGGCCCAGAGCACGACGAACAGGAAAGCGATCAGGGCATGGGTCAGATAGCCGCCCCCGACCCGACGCAGCGTCCGGAGCGCGACGTCCCAGACCCGGGCCCCACTAACAGCACGGGCCATCCCGCCGATGAGCAGACAGTTGAGGAGCGTCATCACGACGTAGCCGACGACGAGCGGGACCGCAACGCGCAACAACAGGTCGAGTGGCGATAGGTCTCGATTGTCGTCGGGTGAGACGCCTCCCGCGAAGATATACACGAGGCCGCCCACCCCACCGACGACCCCCGTCATGCCGGCGTTGAAGAGTCTGGTCCGCAGCCGCTGCGAGCGCACGCTGCCCAGGTAGGACAGGAAACCGACGATGACGGCACCGGTCGGGCCCGCCAGGGGCAGCGCCGCGGCCAGGATCACGGTGGCGACCGAGACGCCGAGGTGGGGGCCGAGGTCACGCTCGCGCAGGGACGAGCCCAGGATGCCCAGGCCGGTCAGGACCGCGACAACGACGCCGGACGGGGGGCGACCCACCTGCAGGGCCACCAGCCCCAGAGCCAGGGCCAGCAGGCACACCGCCGTGACATAGCCCGCCACAGCGACGCTCGTCTGGTCGGCAGGATGCGTGGGCCGAGACTGCACCCGGGCAGACTGAAGCGGCGCCGACACCTGATATTTGTCAGGCATCGACGCCGCTCAGAAACTCAGTCAACCAGGGGGACCGTTCAGTCCTCCCAGCTAATGATGTCGGTGAATCCACCGCCACCAAAGCCATTCAGCATGTTCATCAGTGCTGCGATCATCGTCTCAGTCCTTCCCGGGGCCGATACTTTGGTTGTCCTTGCACGTCGCCCCTCCTGCGCGGGCGGCATGCGCAAACATGGTCATAGGGTGTCACATCTTGCGAGGAGTTGACATGCCCATGGCGCAATTCTAAGCATTCTTTGCCGAATCCTTACCATTCGGACGCTCTTCTGCGGAGTTTGTGCGTGGACCACGCACGGTTGGCTCGCAGAACCCTCCCGGCACTGGGGTCTCGACCGCCAGAGTCTGTGCCAGAATGGGCAGCCGGACCGGTGGATCACCAGCGCCCCACCACGCGCCCCGCGTGGGGGCTCGCCGGCCACCGCAGTGCCCCAACCGTGAGGAGATGCCATGAGCAAGCGTGCCCGCAAGCGCCGTGACCGCAAGAAGAAGGCCGCCAACCACGGCCGCAAGCCCAACGCCTGACCAGCTCCGGCGCACCGCCTCAACACCAGGCGCTGTGCCAGACACAGAAGGACCCCGTCGCCCTCGTGGGCACGGGGTCCTTCTGTGTTGCTGACGAGGCCGTGTTCTGGCGCCGGTGACCGCTGGACGGTGACCCAGACGGTCAGGCGCGGCCGTCGCCGAGGTGCTCGGTGATCGTGATGGTGCTGATCCGCGCCATGATCTGGGTGCGCAGGGCGGCCGGCGCGGCCTCCGAGCTGCACGCCCGCTTGACCATCTCCTTCAGGAGCAGGTCACGCTCGTACTCGCGCAGACAGGACCCACACGCATCCAGGTGCTCCCGGATCCGCACGCCGTCCTCCTCGGCTGCCTCATGGTCGACATACTCAAACAGGCGCAGCACGACCTGCGCGCAATCGGTCTGTTGACTGTGCTCCGACTGGCTCATGACGTCACCGCCTGCTCGTTAATGAATCCGCGCTCCAGCGCGTAGTCCGTCAGCAGATCGCGCAGCTGGCGCCGACCGCGGTGCAGTCGAGACATCACCGTGCCGATGGGGGTGTCCATGATCTCGGCGATCTCCTTATAGGCATAGCCCTCGACGTCCGCGAGGTAGACCGCCAACCGGAAGTCCTCACCGATCGAGGCCAGGGCGCGCTTCACATCGGAGTCCGGCAGGTGGTCCAGTGCCTCCGCCTCCGCGGACCGCAGCCCGCTGGAGGTGTGCTGCGCGGCACGGGCCAACTGATAGTCCTCGACCTCGGCCGCGTCCGACTCCAACGGCTGCCGCTGCTTCTTGCGGTAGGTGTTGATGTAGGTGTTGGTCAGGATGCGATACATCCAGGCCTTCAGGTTGGTGCCGGGACGATACTGGTGGAAGGCGGCGAACGCCTTGGCGAACGTCTCCTGCACCAGGTCCTCGGCATCCGTGGGGTTGCGCGTCGTGCGCAGCGCCGCGCTGTACATCTGGTCGAGCAGCGGCATTGCCTCCCGCTCGAATCGGGCGGCACGCTCCGCGGGCGTCTCCGCCGCGACATCCACCTCGTGGTCCGGGTTGACCGGCTCCTCGGTCACGTCATCACTAGTCATCGGTGTCCACGATAGCCCGGTGGGCCGTGCTGATGCGCTCCCACCGAAGCGGACGGGACCGGGCACACGCACTCCGGCGTCGGGGGCAGCCAGGCAGGCAACCGTCATACGTCCTCCTGAAGGTCTTGCGTTCTCACAAGGTTGAACAGCGCCGAGCCCTCGACGATTCCCACGCCTTGTGGTGGCACGATGGACCGGTGACCGACACCGCCCACGAGGGTCCTCTTCGTCCACTGCGCCAGGCGAGCAAGTTGCAGAACGTGCTCTACGAGATTCGGGGGCCCGTCGCCGCCCGGGCAGCCCAGCTCGAGGCCGAGGGGCACCGCATCCTCAAACTCAACATCGGCAACCCCGCGAACTTCGGTTACGAGGCGCCCGACACGATCCTGCAGGACATGATCGCCGCCCTGCCGACCGCGCAGGGGTATTCCGACTCCAAGGGCATCCTGTCGGCACGCCGGGCCGTGGTCAGCCGCTATGAGGAGGACCCAGACTTCCCTCGTTTCGACGTCAACGATGTCTACCTCGGCAACGGTGTCTCCGAGCTGATCAGCCTCGTCCAGCAGGCCCTCCTCGACGACGGTGACGAGGTGCTGATCCCCGCGCCCGACTATCCGTTGTGGACCGCTGCGACCAGTCTGGCCGGCGGCACCCCCGTGCACTACCTGTGCGATGAGCAGCAGGACTGGGCCCCCTCGATCGAGGACATTCGCGCCAATATCACCGAGCGCACCAAGGCGATCGTGGTGATCAACCCGAACAACCCCACCGGCGCGGTCTATCCACGCGAGGTCCTCGAACAGATTGCCCAGGTCGCCCGGGAGCACTCGCTGCTGATCCTGGCGGACGAGATCTACGACCGCATCCTGTATGACGACGCCCAGCACACCAGCATCGCCAGCGTCGCTCCCGACCTGCTCGTGATCACCTTCAACGGCCTGTCCAAGACCTACCGCGTCGCTGGCTATCGTGCCGGTTGGCTGGTCATCAGCGGACCGAAGTCGCACGCCACGGGGTTCTTGGAGGGCATCGAGCTGTTGGCCTCGACCCGGCTGTGTCCCAACGTCCCCGGACAACACGCAATCCAGGTGGCGGTGTCTGGCCGGCAGAGCATCCTGGACCTCGTCGGTCCTGGTGGCCGCCTGCGCGAACAGCGCGACACCGCCTGGTCGATGCTCAACGCCATGGACGGTGTGACCTGTGTCCGGCCGGAGGGGGCCCTCTACGTCTTCCCCCGGTTGGACCCCGAGGTGCACGCGATCCACGACGACATGCGGCTCTGCCTGGACCTGCTGGAGCAGGAGCGGATCCTGGTGGTGCATGGGACTGGCTTCAACTGGCCGACCCCGGACCACCTGCGCGTCGTGATCCTGCCCTCGCAGCGCGATCTCACCGTCGCCCTCGAGCGGATGGGCAACTTCCTGGCCAGCTATCGGCAGTGACAGCTCGCGGCTGGGTCCGGTCCCCTGGGTGATCGTCCACCGCCACTGTCTGTCGTCCGTCGTAGGTTGGGTGCATGTGCGGTAGGTATGCGGCCACGGCCGACCCTGATGAACTGATCGAGGCCTTCGAGGTCGAGGTCGACGCGACCGGTGAGACCTCGCGCAGCGTGCTGGTCAACCCGCAGGATCCACCGGCCGGGACGCCGGACTACAACATGGCCCCCTCCAAGCAGGCGCCGGTCGTGCTCACCCGGGTGCAGCGAGGTGCCGACGGCACCCAGGACGAGTCGGCCGAGCCCGCCCGCCAACTGCGCCACCTCACCTGGGGACTCGTCCCGTCCTGGGCCAAGGACCCCAAGGTCGGCCTGCGGATGACCAACGCCCGGGCCGAGACGCTGCTGGACAAACCCGCGTTCGCACGAGCTGCGGTCGCCCGGCGCTGCCTGGTGCCCGCCGCCGGGTGGTATGAGTGGCAGGTCTCCCCCGTGGCCAAAGACACCAAGGGCAAGCCCCGCAAACAGCCGTTCTACATGCACCGTGGCGACGGCGACGACATCGGGTTCGCCGGCCTCTATGAGTTCTGGCGCGACAAGAACGCCGCGCAGGATGACCCGAGCGCCTGGGTCGTCAGTTTCACCATCATCACGACGGCGGCCGAGCCGGGCCTGGACCGGGTCCACGACCGTCAGCCAGTCGTCCTCGAGCGTGCGGACTGGCGGGAGTGGCTCGACCCGGGCACCACCGACCCGGACGCCGTCCGGGCACTGCTCGAGTCACCCGGGGCCGGGCGGTTCGAGGCCTATCCGATCGGCACCGAGGTCAACACGACGCGCAACAACGGCCCCCACCTGCTGGATCGGTTGCCGGACGAGGCGTTGATCGGGGCGGTCAATCCGGCGACGGGCGAGGTGCTCGGCGGATGATCGGCGAGCCGATCACGCTGTCCACCAGCCTGGGGCCGGCGGCGGTCCGGGTCCACGCACCGACGGAGGGCAGCCGCGGCACGATCGTGCTCGGCCACGGCGCCGGCGGGGCCCTGGGGTCCTGGCCCCAGGATCTGCGCAGCGTGTTGCAGGCGACGTCGCACGGCTGGACCGTTGTGCTGGTTGAGCAGCCGTGGCGGGTGGCCGGACGCAAGGTGGCCACTCGCCCACCGACGCTCGACGCCGCCTGGAGCGAGATCGTTCCCGCCCTGCCCGGCACGCCACTCCCCCGCCCACTGGTCTACGGCGGTCGCAGTGCTGGTGCCCGGGTCGCCTGCCGCACCAGCTCCGGCAACCCGGACACCGACCTGCCCCGGGCCGATGCCGTGCTCTGCCTCGCCTTCCCCCTGCACCCACCGGGCCGACCCGACAAGAGCAGGGCCCCGGAGCTGCTGACCCCGGTGCGCCTCGGCATACCCACGCTGGTGGTCCAGGGACGAGCCGACCCATTCGGCACTCCCGCCGAGGTGCGCGAGGCACTGAGCGCCGGACCAGAGGACACACAGCCCGGTTCAACGCAGGTGGAGTTGGTGGACGTGCCGGGCAACCACTCCCCATCGCGTGACCAGGGGCTGGTGACTCGCACGGTGCTCTCCTGGCTGGAACAGTTAGGTTAGAACCCACAGGGTGCCCCGACCCGTCACCCTGCCACCGGCCGAAAACACAGGAGCATCATGGTCTTCCGCAAGTTCGCCCGTCCCCTCCTCGCCAGCGCCTTCATCACGCGCGGCATCGACGCACTGCAGCACCCCGGCTCCCGGATCCCCGCGGCCCAGGAGTTCTCCACCTCCGTGGCCGAGCCGCTGGGTCTGCCCGGCGACCCCGAGCTGCTGGTCCGCGTCAACGGTGCGGTCATGGCCGGTGCCGGCACGCTCCTGGCGCTGGGCAAGTTCCCCCGGGTCGCCGGCGCGGCCCTGGCCCTGAGCCTGGTGCCCGCGACGGTCTTTGAGCACCGCTTCTGGGACGAGACCGACCCCGAGGTCAAGGCCGCCGAGAAGCGTGCCTTCTTCGGCAACCTCGGCCTGCTCGGTGGCGTCATGCTCGCCACCCTCGACACGGCCGGCAACCCGGGCCTGGTGTGGCGCACCAAGAATGCCGCCCACATCGCCTCGCTCGAGTCCCAGCTGGCGGCCAAGAACGCCGTCTCCTCGTTCTCCGACAAGCTCCCCTTCTAGAGCACCGTGGTCTGGGCAGCGCCCGCCTCGTCGGGCCCCGTCACCGGCACTGTCGTCGTGCCCGGCAGCAAGTCGTTGACCAATCGGCACCTATTGCTGGCAGCCCTGGCCGACGGTCCCACGACGCTGCACCGTCCGCTCGTCTCGCGGGACGCCGAGTTGATGCTCGGTGCTGTGCAGTCGCTGGGGGTCACCGTCGAGCGTGCCAGCGACGACAGCACCTGGGTCCTGACGCCGCCGCAGCAGCTGCGCGGCGAGAGCACCATCGACTGTGGTCTGGCCGGCACCGTCTTGCGGTTCGTCCCCCCAGTGGCTGCTCTGGCCGACGGCCCGGTGCACTTCGACGGTGACGAGGCGGCTCGGACCCGACCGGTGGCGCCGTTGCTGGATGCGTTGGCTGCCCTCGGCATCCAGGTCGACCACGGCGGGCGCAACACGCTGCCCTTCACGGTGAGCGGCACGGGCCGGGTGAGCGGCGGCGAGGTGGGCGTGGACGCGTCCGCGAGCTCGCAGTTCGTCAGTGCCCTGCTCCTGGCAGCGCCCCGCTTCGATCAGGGCCTGGTGCTGCGCCACACGGGTGATCGGCTGCCCAGCACCCCGCATATTGAGATGACGGTGCAGACTCTGCGCGCGGCTGGCGTGCAGGTCAGTGAGCCCGAGCCAGGGGTCTGGCGGGTGGCCCCAGGCCCGGTCCGCGGTCAACGGATCGACGTCGAGCCGGACCTGTCCACCGCCGCGCCCTTCCTGGCCGCTGCGGCGGCGACCGGCGGCACCATCAGGGTGACCGGATGGCCCACCCACACCTCGCAGGCCGGGGACCAGATGCGGCACATCCTGACCACCATGGGTGCTCAGGTGGAGTTCACCGAGACGGCAGACCGTGTCGGCACCCTCACGGTGACCGGACCGCCGGCGGGCGAGCTGCGCGGCGCCGACCTCGACCTGCACGACGTCGGCGAGCTGACCCCGGTGGTGGCGGCCCTGGCGGCACTCGCAGCCACCCCGACCCGCATTCGGGGCGTGGCGCACCTGCGCGGACACGAGACCGACCGGCTGCACGCGATCGAGACCGAGTTGTCTCGCCTCGGGGGCGAGGTCACCCAGACTGACGACGGCCTCGAGATCCTGCCGGGGCGTCTCTATCCGGGCGCGCTGGAGACTTACGACGACCACCGGATGGTGATGTTCGCAGCGGTTCTGGCGCTCGGTGTCCCGGGCACCGAGGTGCTCAATGCCCAGACGGTGGCCAAGACCTACCCTGCCTTCGAGCAGGCCTGGAGCGCCCTGGTGCTCGGTCAGGGCGCCACGGCGATGCCTGAGCGGGGTGCCGGGTGAGTCGCTATGACCACCTCGACGAGTCGTCCGTGCGCGTGCGACCGTCCCGCCGCGGCAGCCGGCCGCGCACCAAGGAGCGCCCTGCCCATGAGAACGCTGAGGAGGCCCTGGTCATCGGGGTCGACCGGGGCCGCTACACCACTCGCCTCGACGACCGCCAGGTGACCGCGATGCGCGCCCGGGAGTTGGGCCGCAAGAGCATCGTGGTCGGTGACCGCGTCGGCCTGGTGGGTGACTCCTCCGGTGGCCCCGACAGCCTGGCCCGGATCGTCCGGGTGCTCCCCCGCACCTCGGTGCTGCGCCGCTCGGCTGACGACACCGACCGGGTCGAGCGGGTCATCGTGGCCAACGCCGACCAGATGGTCATCGTCACGGCCCTTGCCAACCCCGAGCCCCGCCCCCGCATGATCGATCGCTGTCTCGTCGCGGCCTATGACGCCGGGCTGGAGCCACTGCTCGTGCTCACCAAGTCCGACCTGGCGCCGGCCGAGCCGCTTCTGGAGATCTATGGCCCGCTCGATGTCGCGTCGGTGACGACCTCGCTGGACCCCTCCGGTGAGGGACCAGCCGAGGGCGTTGAGCAGGTCCTGGAGCACCTGCGGGACCGGGTCAGTGTCTTCGTCGGTCACTCTGGAGTTGGCAAGTCCACCCTGGTCAACGCTGTGGTGCCGGCGGCCCGGCGCGCCGTCGGTGTGGTCAACGACGTCACCGGCCGCGGACGCCACACATCAACCAGTGCCGTCGCGCTGGAGGTTCCCGGGGGAGGGTGGGTGGTCGACACCCCCGGCGTGCGGTCCTTTGGCCTCGGTCACGTGGACCCGGGCACCTTCATCGAGCACTTCCCCGACCTCGCACGGGGCGCGGAGCAGTGTCCGCGTGGCTGCAGCCATGACGAGCCGGAGTGCGCCCTGGACGCCTGGGTCGCGGCCGGGCGCGCCGGTGCCTCGGGTGTGGTCCGGCTCGAGTCGTTGCGGCGCCTGTTGCGCAGCCGCACCGGCGACAGCACGGACTCGTCCACCACCCACGCCTAGCCGCTGCACGCCCGCGCCGCCACCCGGGCCGAGCGCCAGCCGCCATCGGGCACTGGCTCCACGGCCGCGGCTGGCCGCCGAGACGGGCAGACCTCCGCGCCGATCGACCTCCCACCAGCTAGCGTGGTGCCGATGGCCTCCTTCGACGACGACATGCGTCTCGCCCACGTCCTGGCCGACGCGGTCGAGCGCTTCACCCTGGACTCCTTCCGCAGCGATGATCTGCAGGTTGAGTTCAAGGAGGACGGCTCCATGGCGACCCGCGCAGACCGGCACACCGAGGAGCTGCTGCGTCATCAGTTGGGGCGCACCCGGCCGCGCGACGTTGTCCAGGGCGAAGAGTTGCCCACGACCGGACACGGCAACCGTCGCTGGATCCTCGACCCGATCGACGGCACCGTCAACTATGTGCGGGGTGTGCCCGTGTGGGCCACCCTGATCGGTCTGGTCGTCGATGACGTGCCCGTGGTGGGGCTCGTCGCGGCGCCTGCCCTGAACCGACGTTGGTGGGCCGGCAGCGGCTCCGGCGCCTGGACCGGTCGCTCGTTGTCCCGTGCCTCTCGGATCCACGTCTCAGACACCTCCCGCGTCGAGCACGCCTCGCTGTCCTATGCCGAGCTCAACTCTTGGTTGGACCACCCCCGCAGGGAGGGTTTCCTGCGCCTGGCGGGCCGGTGTTGGCGCACCCGTGCCTATGGCGACTTCTGGAGCCATGTGCTCGTCGCCGAGGGTGCCGTGGACATGGCGGTGGAGCCAGCACTGGCCATTCATGACATGGCGGCCCTGGCCCCGATCGTCACTGAGGCCGGGGGTCGCTTCAGTGACCTGGACGGCACTGACGGACCGTTCGGGAGCAGCGGGGTGAGCTCCAACGGGGTGCTGCACGACGGCATGCTCTCGCTGCTGAACGACGGGCTGGACACGGTGGATGACGCCGCAGAGCTCGCGTGAGGTGTCGCAACGGCCGTTGAGCGGCCATACTGGCTGGGTGCATGCTTGGCGCACTCTGGCCGCGACCTGTCTGACGGCCCTGCTGATCTGCACCGGCATCCAGGTCGCCGGGGCCGACCCGAGCGTGCCCGACCACCGCACCGCGTTGGAGCGGGACGACACCGCCAACTTGCTCGCCGTGGTGACCAAGCAGCGACCCATCCACCCCCTCGACTACGCGCCTGAGGACCTCGTCACCTGGCCGCACACCGACTTCGAGTTGCGCGCCGAGGTGGCCGACCAGCTCGAGTTGATGTTCACCGCCGCCGCGGATGACGGGCTGGCCTACCGGGTGGTCAGCGGTTACCGCTCCTACGACACCCAGGCCGGCACCTATGAATACTGGGCGCGGCAGTCCGGCACCGCCTCAGCCGACGCTGTCAGCGCCCGCCCGGGCCACAGTGAGCACCAGACCGGCCTCGCCGTCGATCTCGACAACACCACCGGCGAGTGCTATCTCAAGATGTGCTTTGGCGAGACCACCGAGGGGCGTTGGGTGGCAGAACATGCCCACGAGTTCGGCTTCGTCATCTCCTACCCCGAGGGCACGCGGGACATCACGGGTTACGCCTACGAGCCATGGCACATCCGTTACGTGGGCCCGCAGGTCGCCGGGGACATGAACCGGCGAGGTTACCTGCTGATCAGCACCTACCTGGCCCCGCCAGCCTCCTCCGTGCGTCTTGGCGAGCTACTCGGCTCGCATGGCTGACACGATGTCCACGACGCCGCGTCCGAGGGCACGCACCCCCGCTGCATGCTCGGCATCGCCGACCAGGACCACCGTCCAGTCCGTGCCGCGGTGTCGGTCCCACGCCTGCCGGGCGACGTCCGGATCGAGGGTCCGGATCTGCGCCACCGTGCGGCTGACGAAGTCGGTGTCCAGCCCGTCCAGCGCGAGGGAGACGGCCTCGCCGGCCACTGCCTCACACGTGGCGAACCTCCCGGGGGCGGTGCGCGCCTGATAGCCAGCGGCGTGGGCGAGCTCGGCATCGGTGAGGTCGCTGCCCCGCAGATCAAGGATGTCCAACAGTGCCTCGAGCGCCTCCACCGTGACCTCGCCTCGCACCGAGCCCAGGGCGGTGAACAGGCCTCCGTGTGAGCGGTGCCGGAAGCCGGCCCTGATGCCGTAGGTGTAGCCCCGCTCCTCGCGCAGCACGCGGTCGATGCGGGCGTGTGGCGAGCCACCGATGGCAAATGACAGCACCTGGTAGGGACCCCAGCCGAGCGGGTCGCCGCGGTCCGGCCCGGGGCCACCCAGATGCAGTTCGGTCTGGACCGATCCGGGACGGTCCACGAAGACGATCCGCCCCGCATCGGCAGCCCTGGTGCCCTGCGACCCGGTGGCCGGCTGGTGGCTCGGGACGCTCGACCAGGCCGCCAGGGCACGCTCGAGCTCCTCCTGCAGTGCGATGCCGGTGAGGTCGCCCGCAACTGCCAGCACGGCACCGTCGGGGTGCACGGTCGCTGCGTGATAGGCACGGGCGTGCTCCGCCGTGATCTGCGAGACGCTCTCGTGGCTGCCACCCCCGGGTCGCGAGGCCCGGTCCTTCGGGTCGAAGTAGGTGGCGATGAACTCCAGGGAGGCCAGGCTGGCGGGGTCGGCTTTGTCCTGCCCGATGTCAGCCAGCCGGTGGCGCACCTCGCGGCGCACCTCGGCCTCGGGGAAGGTCGCCTCGGTCAGGCACTCGACCATCAGGTCCAGCGCCTCGGACACGTTGCGGCTGATCGTGTCGACCTCGACGATGACGCCCCGCTCCCCCACACCCGCGTGCAGGGCAATCCCCTTGCGCGCCAGGAGCTCTGCGAGCTCGTCAGCCGTATGCCGCGCGGTCCCCAGGTCGAGGCAGCGCGCCATGATCAGGCCCACCCCCTCGACCTCGAGGGGCTCGCCGGCCAGGGGGGCAGGGATCCCGAGCTGGAGCGAGAGGACGTGCTGGCCGGGCATGTCGAAGGCCTGGACGGCCAGCCCGTTGGACAACACAAACCGGTCCGGCTGGGGGAACGACCACGGGGCAGGTTCGGCGACGACGGGACGTGGCCCGGCTGCGGACAGGGTGCTCACGCGACCACCTCCTGTGGTTCCTCATCGACGGCTCTGAACGCCACCGTGGCCCTGGCGTCGGGGACCAGCCACCGTGCGGCGGCGTCGCGGACCTGATCAGCAGTCACTGCTCGGACAGTGTCCAGATAGGTGTTGATGTGCTCCGGGTCCTCGTGCAGGAGGGCGTAGTGGCTGATCAGATCGGCTCGCTCCTGGTGACCAGCGAGTGCCTCGAGCCACGACCGCTCGGTGTCAGCCAGCGATGACTCAAGCTCCACGGCGGTGGGGCCCTCCAGGGCGAACTTCTCCAGCTCGGCACAGACTGCGGCCTCGACGGCCGCACTGTCCGCTCCGGTTGCCACGTCGACACCGAGGAACCCCAGAGACGCACCGTCGACGAGGCCGAGCGAGGCCCCGGAGACGCTGGTGGCGACCTCCTCGGTGCGGACGAGTCGGCGATAGAGCCGGCTGGTCATCAGGCTCGCCAGGGCGTCCAGTGCGACCGAGCAGGCGATGAACTCCGGCGTGTGCGCCACGGGCAGTCGGAAGCCGAGGTAGAGCCGGTCGTTGGGGACCTCCTCAACCCGTTCCAGCCGCGGAGCCTGCGTCAATGGCGACAGTTGCGCCCCGCGCGGTTGTGGCTCTGGGGCCGCATGATGGAGCGGGTCAAAGTGCCGAGCGACGGCGGCAAAGCCTTCCTCGACGGTGATGTCCCCGACGAGGGTGAGCACCGTGTTGGCGGGGGTGTAGTGCTGCCGATAGAAGGCGTGCACGTCCTCCAGTGCGGCCGCGTCGAGATCCTCCATCGAGCCGATGGTGGGGTGGTGGTAGGGGTGGCCCTCCGGGAAGACGAGGCTGCCCAGGTCGGCGATCGCCGTGCCGTAGGGCTGGTTGTCGTAGCGCTGGCGCTTCTCCTCCTTGACCACGTCCCGCTGGTTGTCCAGGTTGGCCTGGTTGACGGCGTCCAGCAGCCGGCCGTGGCGGTCTGCCTCGAGCCAGAGGGCCAGGTCGAGCGCGCCGGTGGGCACGGTCTCGAAGTAGTTGGTCCGGTCGAACCAGGTCGTGGCGTTGAGGGTGCCCCCCTGCTCCATCAGCAGGGAGAAGTGCTCGCCCTCCTCGACGTTGGCCGAGCCCTGGAACATCAGGTGCTCAAACAGGTGCGCGAGACCGGTGCTGCCGGGGCGCTCGTGGCGTGAGCCGACGCCGACCCAGATGTTGACGGTCACGGTCGGCACGGTGTGGTCGGGGCTGACGACCACCCGCAGCCCGTTGTTCAGGGTGCGGGTGGCGATCGGATAGTCCAACGGCATCGGATCACTGTAAGCACATCGGGGCGGTTGCTCTAACCGAGCAGGGCCCCGCCCAGCAGGATCCGGAGTCCCGAGCTCCTTGGGGGCTCGTGGCTCAGGTCTCGTCGTCCCGGTGCCACCCGAGGTTGCGCGCGGCACGTTGCGGCAGGTCGTTGACCCGGTGCATCGCCAGGCGCCCGAAGATCTGCTGCTCGGTGATGTTGCGCTCGGCCCGTCCACGCCCCAGGAAGCTCACCATCCAGTGTAGGAGCGTGGTGATGCGGGACTTGAACCCAATGATGTAGACGAGGTGGACGCCCAACCAGAGTCCCCACGCCGGGAACCCGGTGACCTTGACCTTGCCGATCTCCGCGATGGCGCGGAACCGCGAGATGGTGGCCATGTTGCCCTTGTCGAAATAGGCGAACGGCTCGGTCACCGGCTTGCCGCCCAGCGACGCCTTGATCTTGGAGGCTGCGTAACGGGACTGCTGGATGGCCACCTGCGCCACACCAGGCAGCCCGTCGAGGGAGGCCATGTCACCCACGACGAAGATGTCGTCGTGGCCGGGCAGGGTCAGGTCAGCGTTGACCGGGATGCGGCCCGCGCGGTCGACCTCGAGTCCGACCTGGTCGGCGAGCACCCGGGCCAGCGGCGAGGCGGCGACACCGGCGGCCCACACCTTGGTCAGCGCCTCGATGCGGTGGGTCTCGCTGTCCGCGTCCTGATATTCCAGGCCCCTGGCGTCGACGTCGACCACCTTGGCGCCCAGCCGCACGGTGACGCCCAGCTTTTCCATCGCGGCCCGGGTCTTGACCTGCAGCGATTCGTCAAACGATCCGAGGATGGCTGGGGCGGCGTCCAGCAGATAGATCTTGGCCCTGCGGGGATCGATGTGCCGGAAGTCGTGTTTGAGGGTGCGCCGTGAGAGCTCGGCCAGCTGCCCGGCCATCTCAACACCGGTGGGTCCTGCGCCGACGACCACGAACGTCGTGAGGGCCTCGGCCGCATCGTGGCGACCGTCGGCTGCGGCGAGTTCGGCGAGCTCGAAGGCACCAAAGATCCGGCCGCGCAACTCCAGGGCGTCGTCGATGCTCTTCATGCCCGGCGCGAAGTCTGCGAACTGGTCGTTGCCAAACCACGACTGGTTTGCACCAGCGGCGACGATCAGGTGGTCATAGCTGAAGGTCCGTGGCATGTCCAGGGTGGTCGCCGTGACCGTCTTGGCCTCCACGTCGATGTTTGTGACGTCGCCCAGCTCGACCTGCACGTTGTCCTGGTGGGCCAGGACCTCACGGGTCGCGGGAGCGATCTCTCCGGGCGACAGGATGCCGGTCGCGACCTGATAGAGCAGGGGCTGGAACAGGTGGGTGGTCGTGCGACCGATCAGGCGGATGTCGACATCGGCCTTGGCCAGGGCGCGGGCTGCGAACAGGCCGCCGAAGCCGGACCCGATGATGACGACCCTGGGCCGCCGGGCAGTGGGGTTCATGTGGTGCCTCCTCACAAGAAACAACCAAGCAATGAGACCGAGTATGCCGTGACTTCCGCCACCCTGCCTGTGTTAGTTGGGCAGCGCCTGCAAGAGGCGTGTGATCGAAGTTCTCATCAGGGAGGAACTTGATCGTCATGCGCCACACCGGGCGTGCATCCTGGCACGTAGCGCCGCAGGCGGGAACCACCTCTCAGCTTCGAGGCGCGTCTCAGCCCGTTGGTCGGCACGCTCTGCGAGGTAGGCGTCGACATCAGTTCGGTGCCGCACGCAATAGGTGAATACGGCGTAGATGTCGCCCAAGGGCACGGAAGGATAGGACTCTTGTATCGCCTCGCGGTCATGTCGGTGCACCTCCTTGATCCAAGGTACCGGTGATGGGGTGTCTCGTTCCAAGGTTCATTGCTCAGCAGGCAACTACTGCGGGGCAGGAACATCCGGCGATCAGCAGTCGGTGCGTGCAGAGGAGTCCCTGAGCGGGCAGGAGCGCGAAGGGGTCGAGCTCCAGGAGCGGATCGAAGCGCTCTACCCACCGGACGGGCTACGAGCCAAACTGCTCGCACGCCTGGACACGTGACGGTCCGGTTCCTGACCGACGAGCACATCGCTCGCACGGACTGCTCGCAGGCCGGCAGCGGTAGCAACTTCTACGGGCAGACGAAGAAGGCCGGTCGATCAAGCATTTCGCCTGATCAACCGGCCTTCCGGTGGTAGCGGGGGCAGGATTTGAACCTGCGACCTCCGGGTTATGAGCCCGGCGAGCTACCGAACTGCTCCACCCCGCGTCGTGATCCCAACCATACGGCACGGCCAGCGCCCGAACAAATTGATGGTCACGTCGACCACGCCCGTTGTTCACGGGAGGCTTCCACAGGCTTCACCAACCGACGCAGCGCGGTTAATCAAGCTCGGAGCGCGCACGTGACTCGACGGTGATCGAGACGCTGCCCCCGAGCTGGCGCAGGATGCCACTGATCAGCGGGATCTCCGCCTCGCCGGTGAGCCGGACGACCGCGGTGCGCGCATCCGTGGTCCCGGTGCCCTCCGCAACCTCCCAGCCCAGCACACGATCGGGCATCGGCTGCCGGGCGAGGTGCTCCTGAGCCGCGCCGGCGACCCCCTGCGTGGTGAGCGGGACCCCGTCACCCAGCCCAACGGCATACAGCGTCTCCTCGTCCACCGCGTCAGCTGCGGCCAGTGCTGCGGCGTCGGCCGCGTCGAGCAGGTGAATGCGACTGAGCTGGACGGAGGTTGCTCCGACCACGCCCAGGATAAGAAGCAGGGCGATGGACGCCATGCCAATGAGCAGGACACTGATCTGCCCACTCTCCCTCCCCCGTTCCAGGTCACCTCGGATGCGCCGGAGTCCCCGCGCCGCGTCACTGCTCACGAAACTCATCCACCGGTGAGACGTGACTCGAGGAGAGAGTGACCGTGGTCGGGAGGGCGCCGGACAGGAAGTCTGGGATGAGTGGGAGCGCGACGTCAATGGTGGCGTCGCTGCGCACCGTGCTCCCCGGCGTCAGGCAAGGGCTCTGCTCACACGCGATGGCGACGCCACCCTCATCGGTCGTGAAACCGTGTGCCTGCATGACCAGCATCGCCGACGTGTGCGCCGCAGCATGACCCTCGGCGTCGTCATCGCTGGTGACAAAAGTGCGCCCCGCCTCGCGCGCCGCTGCTGACACGGCATAGGCGCCCGCCTGGAGCCTGCCGAGCGTGCCCACGAGATAGAGCAGCGGCAGCATCACCAGCACGAGCAGGAAGGCGGTCTCGACGAGCATGGACCCACGGTCTGGGGCCGTGCCACCGATGTGGCGCAGCAGGGTGCGGAGCCGGCCGAGCACGTCACTGCCCCTCGGCGTAGGCCTGGCCAGTCACGGTCATGCTGCCCGGCACACCCAGCGGTCCGATCACCGGCAGTGGTAGCTCGGCAAACACACGCACCACCTCGACTCCGTCGAGCGTCACACGCTCTCCGTGGACCGTGGTCCCATAGCGTCCAGGCAGCGTCGTCGCCAGCAGTTCGGAGGCTCGAGCGACCCCGTCACCGGTCGAGTTGTCCGCGCGTGCTCCAACCCGGGCACCTTCGATCACGTGCGCCGTCGCAGTGTTGCGGACGTGCAGGGCATAGCCGATCTGGACGGTCGCCAGGAACAGGAGCACCAAGACCACCGAGACCAGGGCAAACTCAACCGTCGCAGCCCCGCGGTCTGAGCGGAGGAGTCCTCGTTTGAGCAGTCCACGGCTCATGTCCTGGGCGTCCGCGCCCAGGGAGGTGGTCACGGGCCGCTGACTCCCGACACGGCCGTCACGAACAGGTCGGACAGCAGCGGCTCCGCCACGAGCCACAGGGCTGCGACCAACCCGGCGGTCATGATCGTGATGAGGACCCAGCCAGGCACATCACCCCGCTCGGGTTGTTTCGCCCAGGTGGCCACTCGGGTCGAATAGTTCGTGATCGCCGAGGTGAGTCGGTTCCGCTGGCGGGTCAGTGCCTGCATGGTGGTTTCCTCTCCAGTGGTGCATCTGTGGTCTTGAACTTGCGTCTGGGTGGACATGGTTGTGGTGCCAGCGCGAGTGAAGCGCTAGACGGTGAGCCGGAGGAGGGAAGCCCCCGGATAGACCGCGAACAGCACGGTCACGGGCAGGACGAGGAAGACAACGGGGATCATCATGAGAATCTCGCGTCGGCCCCCTTCTTCGATCAGTTGCTGGCGAGCGGCCTCCCGGGCGTCCTGGGCCTGAGCGCGCAGGACCTCCCCCAGCGGAGTGCCACGTTCGATGGCAACGACCAGACCGTCGACGAATCGCACGATGGGTCCGAGCCCGGTCCGGTCACCCATGCCCTCGAGTGCCTCCGCCATGGTGGCTCCCGTGCGAGCCTGAGCCAGGCAGAGTTCCAGTTCGTCAGACAGTTCTCCGCGGGAGAGTCTGGCGACCCGGTCCAACGCCTGAGTGGTGCCCTCCCCTGCCGTCACGGAGAGGGCCAGGAGCTCAGCGATCGCCGGGAACTCTGCCATGATGCGTCGCTCGCGTCGGGTCGCTGCCCGCGAGAGCAGTTGGTCACGCAGGAGCACCCCACCGAAGGCTGCAGTCAGGATCACCACCGCCAACGCAGGCACGCTGACGCCTCGGGTCCACACGGCCAGGGAGCCGACGATGGCGACCAGCACGGCCGCAGCCACGCCCCAGAGCACCTGCTGGATCCGGAATCCCTCGACGTCAGCCGGCAGCCCGGCCCGCTGCAGCCGCAGTGCCACTGAGTCCGCTCCGCCCAGAACTCGGTCCACGACTCGGCCTGCCCAGCGCAGGCCGTCTGTTGCGCCGTCGCGGCCCCGAGACTTGGTCCCCGGGCGCCGTGCTGTGCCTTCAGGGAGTTGGTCGAGGTAGGGCTCGATCCGCGCTCCGAGGTCTATCTGCCGACCGATGGGCACGCCAACAACCATCAGCAGCAGTCCGACTGCCAGAACACCCCCGAGCAGTCCCCCGAGGAAGATCGACATGGTCATCGAAGCACCCGCTGTTCCTCGGGGAGTCGGCCGATGCGAATCATGATCTGAAAGGCCGCAACCGACAGGACAGCACCGATGAACAAGATGAGCACGCCGGTGGGTTCGCGGTAAGCCTGAAGGGCAGTGCCGCGGGTGGCCATCAACAGCAACACGATCCACGGTGCCACCATGGCCAGGCGTGCAGCGTTCACGGTCCAGGACTGACGTGCCTCAAGCTCGGCACGGGAGCGTGCGTCCTCGCGCAGAAAGGTTGACAGGGTCCGCAGCACCCTGCCCAAGTCACTCCCACCGACCTCGCGAGCCAGTCGGAGAGCCTCGATGAGACGGTCTGCGACCGGGTCTGCCATCCGCTCCTTGAGACGATCCAGCGAGTCGGCAAACTGGCCGCTGGCCCGGTAGTCATGGCCGAAGGCCTCAAACGCCGGGCGCAACTCAGCCGGGCCACGTTGCCCCAGCTGGGTCAGTGCCTCAGGCAGGGCGAGACCGGCCCGCACTCCGGAGGCGATGTGGTCCACTGCATCAGGCCACACCTCGCGGAGCCGGGAGCGTTTCGTGCGGGCCCGAGCACGCACGGCCGCCAACGGCGCCCAACCGGCCATGCCCGCGAACGCGAGGCTGACCGCCGGGACTCTGGTGACGGCCAGTCCGAGGACGAGCACCGTCGCAGCCGCCACAACACAGCCCGCGAGCAACCCGGGCCACCGGACCGAGGTGATGCCAGCGAGGACGATGTCGTCGTCCAGCCGAGCCAGGGCCGGGTGTCGACGCTTGGAGACGACCTGCTCCGGCTGTGGCCAGAAGGACCACCAGATGCACGCCAGTCCGAGACCAAGCGTCAGGCCGAGCAGAGCGCCACTCACGGCCTCCCACCTCCCGGCGCCAGCAGGTCCGCGAGGTTGTGCCCCGCCCGTTCGAACCGTTCTGGGTGCGGTGGGAACCCGTCTGCGCGCACCAGGGTGGCGTCGCGGGTGACAAAGATGTCGGCGATCTCAACGACCTCTGCCTCCACGCGACCTGGCAGGCCAACGATCTCTTGCACCGAGCGGCGACCGTCCGGCAACAGCGACATATGAACCACAAGATCGATGGAACTTGCCACGGTCGGGACCACGAAACCACTCGCGACGTTTGTTCCGGCGAGAAGGGGCAGGGTGCACATCTTGGTGACCGCCTCGCGAGCGCTGTTGGCGTGCACCGTGCACATGCCTGGCAAACCACTGTTCAGGGCGATCAGGAGATCGAGGCTCTCCTCCTGGCGCACTTCTCCGACAAGAATCCTGGAGGGCCGCATCCGCAGGGCCTCCTTGACGAGCCGCCGCAGGGGCACCTCACCGGTGCCCTCCAAGCTGGCCTGACGACACTGCAGCGCTGCGACGTCGCGCAGCGGGATCTTCAGCTCGAAGACCTCTTCGCACGTCACCACTCGTTCGTTGGGTGGGATGGCGGCAGCCAGGCAGTTGAGCATGGTTGTCTTCCCCGCCTGGGTTCCTCCGGCAACCAGGATGTTGAGCCCACTCTCAACAGCCGCCGTCAGAAAGGTCGCGGCATGCTGCGGGAGCGAGCCGAGGCGGACCAGGTCCGAGAGTTCGTCGGCGGCCACCACAAACTTCCGGATGTTGACCGCCCAGTGACGCCTCGTAATGTCGGGGATCACCACGTGAAGTCGGGAACCGTCGGGCAAGGCAGCATCCACGAACGGACTGCTCAGGTCCACGCGCCGACCCGACGAGCGCAGCATCCGCTCGACCAGGTCGCGCACCTGCTGCTCGGACAGCAAGGTGGGCGTCAACTCTGAGCGGCCGTGCCTGGCAACGAAAATCTTCCCTGGGTCGTTGATCCAGATTTCTTCGACTTCGGGGTCATCCAGATATTGCTGAAGAGGTCCGAGTCCTGCGACAGACTCCAGCAGGAGACGGCCCGCCTCCTCTGCGTCCTGGAGTGGGCGGACGCCACCTTTCATGGCTCGCTCGTCAAAGTCAGACACGACCTCGCGCACTAGGTGTCGAAGGGCAAGGTCGTCAGTCGCCGGGTCAAGACGGCGCTGTCGGATCTGCTCGCGGACTTCGTCCTCGAGTGTCTGGATGGTCGTCTGCACGAGACCCCCCGTCGCACCTTCTCCGGCAACAGCGCCGGTCCACAGTTGTCAACCGCTGCGTTGTCGCCTCGGTGATGGGCCACCACGTAACCGTCTGACCCGCTCAAGGTCTACAGAGTTTGCGAAACTTTTGGACAATCCGAACGAAGCATGTGGATGACCTCCGAGTTCACTGAGACCCTGTGGACAACTGCGGCTGTGGACAACTTTCAGTCCTGGGGCCCCGATCGCGACACCATCAGCGTGTGGAACTGCGGATCTCTGTCGGCGACCGGCGGCACGTGCGCACCGTCGGTGTGCGTGCGCGAGCCGGCGCCCCGTGGGGTCCGGTGGCCACGACACTTGGCCTCCACACGGACATGGTGGCGGAGGGCTCCGGTCAAGCGCTCCTCCTCACCGACGAGGCGGTGCTCGGGGACCCACCCCTGATTCATGGCGTGACCCTCCGGCCAAAGATCGCAGGTGAGGTCTCCGACAGCACCTGGGCGCCGGTGGCCGTGTGGGTCATCGGCGGCCCCGACGCTGGGGGCGCGTTTCCGCTCCGCACCGGGGGCAGACTGACGATCGGGCGCGGCTCGTGGTGCGACGTCATGATCGACGACCCCGGCCTCTCACGTCACCACCTCACGTTGTCGACCACGCGTCACGGCATCTTGATCGAGGACGGGATGTCGACCAACGGGACCCTCCTCGACGAGTCCCTCGTCGAGGAGCCCACGATCTGGACGCCGGGGGTCCCACTGCGCGCTGGGGCCTCCACCCTGGCGTTGGTCCCCACGGTCGCCACCCTGCCGAGATCGGCGGCAGACGGTCAGGGTCGACTGGTCGTCGCCCCTCGTCACCAGGTCCCACCGTCCATTGCTCCGGTCGAGCTCGACCATCCTGTTCGGGCCACACCGACAGCCCCAGTGGCTCCGGGCGCACTGGGCTGGTTGATCCCCCTCGGCGTCTCCGTGCTGCTGGCTGTCGTGCTGTCCATGCCAGCCCTACTGCTGTTCGGGTTGATGGCACCAGCCATGGCTCTGGGCAGCCATGTCGGAGAACGACGTCGGTATCGCCGAGAGTGTCTGGCCTCCGAGGAGACCCATCGTCGAGCGTTGGCTGCGGTCCAGGACGTGGGAAGGCACGCGGTGGCCGTCGAACTTCGCGCTCGGCACGAGCGCGCGCCAGACCTGGCACGCCTGATCCAGGACGCTCACCAGGCTGGCCCCTTGCTGTGGAGCCGCCCCAGCGACAACCTCATCTGCCGTCTGGGCGCAGGCAAGCAATCCACCACAGTCACCATCGGGGGCGTGCCCGAGGTCGCACCCCTGGTCCCGATCGAGATCGATCTGCGTCACGGACTGTCCCTGGTCGGGTCGGCAGCACAGACGCGTGCGCTGGCGCGCAGCGTGCTGCTCCAACTGGCGATGCTCCACGCCCCCAGTGAGCTCAGTCTTGACCTCGCTGCTCCCTCGTGCGCTGGTGCCTTCGCTGCCTCGCGCGCGCACTGGGACTGGATGGCCTGGCTGCCACATGCCTCACCCGGCCTGCACAGCCGTGCCCAGATCCAGGTGCACGACCTCATCGACACGACCGAGCCGAGCGACATCATCCCTCAAGCCCGACCGACCGATGCTGACACCGGGACAGGGCATCGCGCTTTCGGGAGCCTCACCGAGGCAGAGCAGAATGAGCCCAAGGTCATCCCGATCGTGCTGTGTCACAACGAATCACAAGCCGCCGAGAGTTCAATCGTGGTGGCTGTCAACGGGCCAACCCTGCAGGTGTCCACGTCGTCGGGTCCCCTCACCTGCACCCCCGACCTGCTTTCGGCCGTGCGGACCCACCGCACGGCCCGCCTCCTGGCACCACTGAGCGACGGCTCGAGGGACGATGGCCCTGGCTCGGTCCCGCTCCGTGTCGATCTCACCACCATCGTGCCGCCGATCAGCGCCGACGCGCTGGCAGACCATTGGCGCGCGGAGCCACGCTCAACCCGCTTTGCACTGGGCCGAGATGCCACGTCCACGGTGGCCCTCGACCTGGCGGCCGACGGACCGCACGCTCTGGTAGCCGGGACCACCGGATCCGGCAAGTCGGAGCTCCTCCGCACCCTGGTCACCTCCCTCGCCCTCGTCAACCGCCCGGACGAGCTCGTCATGGTCCTGGTCGACTACAAGGGTGGATCTGCCTTCGCCGAGGCCGCCGCCCTTCCCCATGTGGTCGGGGTCATCACGGACCTGGACCCGCACCTGGCTGACCGCGCCCTGACCTCCCTGACCGCAGAGCTCAAACGTCGCGAACACATTCTGGCCGATGCTGGAGTGCCGGACCTCCCGGCCTACCAAGCCCTGAACCCACGTGAGCCGATGCCCCGGCTGGTCCTGGTCATCGACGAGTTTCGGGCGCTCGCCGAAGAGCTCCCCGACTTCCTGGACGGACTCGTGCGGATCGCCGCGCTCGGGCGGTCCCTCGGGGTCCACCTGGTCCTCGCCACCCAGCGCCCCGGTGGCGTCGTCTCTGCTGACGTCCGCGCCAACGTCAATCTGCGCATAGCTCTGCGCGTCCGGGACGGCTCGGACTCCTATGACGTCATCGACTCGCAGGCGGCCGCAGACCTGCCAGAAGGTGTTCCGGGGCGGGCCCTGATCCGCACCGGCGCCGACGCACCACGCACGGTGCAGGTTGCCAGCAGCTCCACGCCTGCGGCGACCGCCTCAGCCGATGACGCCGAGTCCGTGAGCATCATCCCGGTGCACGATCTCTGGTCACCAGACCGCCACCCGACCCCAGAGGCACCGGAGGATGACGGCACCTCGACGCTGGCCCGTGCAACCGCGGCCACGACGCAGGCAGCCACCGCGGTGGGAGCGACCCCGCCGCCCTCACCCTGGCTGCCAGCCCTGCCAGAGTTCGTCCCCCTCGCCGACCTGCCCGCCGACGGTGAGCCAGCAGGGTGGGGAGGTCTGCCCCTGATGCTGACTGACCTTCCTGCTCAACAACTCCAGCCGGTCCACTGCTGGCACCCCCTGGTCGACGGGCACCTGGGCCTCGCTGGGGCCGCGCGGTCCGGCCGCAGCACCGTCGCGCGCAGCATCCTGGCCGGACTGCTGGCCCGTCCCCCGGGTGACGCTCACATCTATGCCTTCGACCTGGCCGGGAGTCTCGGGACGCTCTTCCAGGCACCCCAGGTGGGCGCCGTCCTCGCGGCACCCGACGTGGTGCGTGGTTGTCGAGTCATCGCACACCTCGCCCGGGTGGTCACCGAGCGACAGCAGGCGCTTGCCGCCGACGGCTACACCTCACTCGCCGAGCAACGCGCGAGCGCGACCCATCCGTGGCCACTGGTCGTGCTCGTGATCGACGGGTGGGCACGCTTCACCGAGATCTATGGCGAGTCAGAGCGCGGGCGTCCACTCGAGCAGGTGTTGCAGATCCTGCGGGAGGGACTGGCCGTCGGCGTCGTCGCTGTCGTGACGGGTGACCGTTCCCTGCTCGCGGGGAGGATCGCCCCACTCCTCGGCGAGATGTGGTCGCTGCGTCTGACCGATCCCGCGGATCTGCTGATGGCTGGCCTGACCAAGTCGCAGGTGCCTGGCCGTATGCCGCCAGGCCGGGCCGTCCGTCTGCGCGACGCGGTCGTGGGTCAGGTGGCAGTGGTCGGCTCCGGCGCGGACGGCTCCGAGCAGGTGGCCGCCTTGAGCCAGATGGTCGCGCGGGTGTCGTCTGTTCCGCCCGGCACAGGTCCGAGGGTTTTTCGTGCCCTGCCTCGCACGGTCGACCTGGACACGTTGGACCCCGCCGGTGCAGCCGGGCTGGTGCTCGGCGTCGGTGGTGACGCGGCCGAGCCGTGCGAGTTACCGCTTCCCGCGACAGGCGTGGGTGCGCTCGGCATCGTCGGGCCACCGGGCAGTGGACGCACCACCACGTTGCACACACTCGAGCACGCAGCTCGTTCTCGTGGATGGTCCGTGGTGGTCCTTGACGAGGCCCTGATTCGGGACACCACTGCCCTGGAGCGTCAACTGCAGGAGAGTCAGGACGGGACTCTCGTCACCGTCGACGGATTCGAGAGCCTCAGCACCAACGGCGTCGAGGACGTGCTGCTCTCCTGGCTGGACACACCACGCTCCCATGAGCACCCGCGCGAGCGGCTCGTCGCCGTCACCGGAGAGCCCGACGACCTCGGAGGTTTCCGCGGCCTGGCCGCACGCGTGGCCCGCGGACGCACCGGCATCATCCTGCAGCCGGAGAGCGCCGCGGACGGGGCCGGCTTCGGGGCGGCCGTGCCGACGGGTGATGAGCGGCTGCCCGGCCGAGGAGTGCTAGTCGCCCGAGGCGCGTGCACGGCAATCCAGGTCGCTCGGCCGGGCCCCTGACCCCTGTCCAGATGACCGTCAGGTCAGGCCAGGCGACCCATCAACGCGGCGGACGCGATGGTCGCCACCGCTGTGACGAGGATCGTCCCAGCCAGCAGCGGCGGGGCAAACTGGAACATCGCGATGCCCAGGGGCACGAGCAGGAAGTTGAACGCGATGGCCGGCGCCTGCGCCCGGGGGTGACGGCGCCACAGTCCCATCGATACATAGCCCAGCCCGACCACGAAGACCACCATGGTCAGCGCCGACATCAGCACAATCATCGGGTCGCTGCCCTCACCCAGGACGAGCTCGACCAGATAGAACACCGCAAAACCGGCGATCGCCAGGGCCTCCGCCCCGACCAACACAGAAGCCACCTTGCCCAGGAGCACCTGGCGGTCGGTGGGAGTCGGAGCGGTCATGGCCATGGGTGCAAGGTTAATCGTCGAGGCCCGGTGCTCTCGTCTCAGGTGGGCCCGAGAAGGGGCACGATCATCGGAGCCCGATGGACGGACCCGAGCGCTGGGACAGTCACTGTGCAGGCCAACGGAGCCGCGAGTGCGCTCAGTCCTGGATGCCGGCCAGCCCGGTGCGGTGGGCCAGGACCACCAGCTGGGCCCTGTCGCGTGCCTCCAGTTTGCCGAGCAGTCGGCTGACATAGGTGCGGGCGGTGGCCGGGCTGATGAACAGCGCCGCGGCGATCTCATCGTTGCTCAGTCCCTGCCCCACGCCGGCCAGCACCTCCACCTCACGCGGCGCCAGGTGGGCGATCAGGTCGGTGTCGACACCCGAGCGCGCCCTGGCGGCTGCGCGCATCACGGTCGCAGTGACATCCGGAGACAGCACCGGATGACCTCCGGCGACCGTGCGGATCGCCGCTCGCAGGTCCGCCGGTGCGATGTCCTTGAGCAGATAGCCGGCGGCTCCGGCCCGCAGGGCCTCCACCACGGTGTCGTCCTCGGCGAACGTGGTCAGCACCAGCACCACGATGCCCGCCAGCTCTGGGTCCTCGGTGATCAGCTGCGTCGCGGCGATCCCGTCGAGGCCAGGCATTCGGACGTCCATCAGCACCACGTCCGGTCGGGTCTCGCGGGTCCGGGCGAGCGCCGTCCCACCCTGGTCTGCCTCCCCGACGACGGTGATGTCACCGTCGTGCTCAGCCAGTGCCCGCAACCCGCCGCGCAGCAGCGGCTCGTCCTCGGCGATGACGACCCGGATCATGGGGCTTCGCCCAGTGGCAGGTCGGCGGTGACGGTGACGCCACCCCCGCGCTCGGACGTCGTGAAGGTGCCGCCGAGAAGCTCGGCCCGGTCCTGCATGCCGGCGATCCCCCGCCCACCCGAGTGCCGTTCGGCCGCGCGGTCGGCGGCCATGCCCCTGCCGTCGTCGGCGACCTCGAGGTGCAGCACCCCAGAGCCGGCTCGGACCTCGATGCGCACCCGGGTGGCCTGCGCATGACGCAGCACGTTCGTGATCGACTCCTGCACGATGCGGAAGGCGGCACTCGCCACGGGGCCGGGGGCGTCCGCACCAGCCACGTCGACGACCAGGTCCACGTCCAGACCAGCGTCGCGGGCTGCCTGGGCGGTCCGCTCGATCCCGGCCAGGGTGATGGGGGCGTGCCCAGTGCCGTCACGATCGGACCGCAGGGTGTCCAGGGTGCGCCGCAGGTCTGTCAGCGACGAGCCAGCCGCGCTGGCGACGCGGTCGAGGGCGACCACCGCGGCCTCGCGATCGGTGTCCAACACCTGGTGTGCCACCCGGGCCTGCACCGAGACCAGCGTGAGGGCATGGCCGAGCGAGTCGTGCACGTCCCGGGCCAGTTGCAGGCGCTGCTCCTCGACCTGCCGGGCCGCACGCTCCTGCTGGGCGGCCCTCTCCAGCCGCACGGCACGCTCGCGCTCCTCACCCAGATGCCGTCGGCTGCGCACCGTGAGTGCCAGGGCGATGGCGCACCCGATCAGCGCGGCGTTGGTGATCACGTCATAGGCCAGGACCGCACTGGACTCACCATCCTGGATCCGAAAATACAGCGCCACCACCAACAGCACGGCGCCGGCCACCGACGCCACGACGACGCGACCCCGCTCGGCGGCGTTGTAGAGCGCACCGAACACCGGCACCGCCATCCCGATCGGCGGATAGTCGGCGACATAGTAGGCAAAGGTGCCCAGCACCGTCAGCACCAGCACGGTCGCTGGCGCCCAGGAGCGCAGCAGGAGCAGCGCCCCGAAGCCGACGGCAAACAGATAGGCACCGAGCCCAGCGACCTGCCCACCAACCGAGCCCACGGCGATCACCACGGCGACGGCGATCGCCTGACCGGCCGCGCCGAGAGCAGTGAGCACCCAGGCGGGCACCTCGGCCCGCTCCGTGTTCATCGTGGTCATCCCCCTCCTTCCCGGCGTTCCCCCATAGTGGCATCCGGCCCCGAGGCGCGGTGTACGTCGAGAAGCGACATCGCGGGGTCGCTCTGCGCAGTCAGGTGACCCACCAACTGACGAGATCGAACCGACAGGGCCAGCCAGTCGGCATACCTAGCGTCGAAGCCATGAACACGACACCCCGAACACACACCCTCCACTGGCCGCTCATCGTCGGCCTGGGCGCTCTCGCCCTGGTCCGGCCGTTGGCCTCGATCGTCGGACTGACCGACACGCTCGGACAGCCCGGCACCTCGCTGACCCTCACCGCGCTCATCACCGCGGCCTGGGTGCTGGTCGTCGGGCTCAGCACGGTGGCCCGACCGGTCGCCACCCTGGTCGCCGCAGGGCTGGTCTATGCCGCGCTGGCCGCCCTGATCAGCGCGGTCCTGTCCCCCATCCTGGACGGCCAGCTGGACGGGCCGCTCACCAACCCGTTCGCGCTCGTCGGGCTGCTGGTCACCAATGCCCTGTGGGGTCTGGTCGCGGGCGTGCTGGCCCTCGGCATCCAGCGGGCCCGCGGCGTCCGTGCACCCGCCGTCGGCGCGGGCCGCTAGCCTCGACGCGTGCGTCTCTGGTCACTTCATCCGCGCTATCTGGACCGCCCCGGTCTCACGGCCGCCTGGCGCGAGTCGCTCCTCGCCCAGGCGGTCCTGGCCGGCCGCACACGCGGCTACACCCGCCATCCGCAGCTGGAGCGGTTCCGCGCCTGCGAGGACCCGCTCGTCGCCATCGGCGCGTTCCTGTCCGGCGTGCAACAGGAGGCTTCCGAGCGCGGCTACCGCTTCGACGTCACCCGGATCGATCGGCCCCCAGACCCCGGTATGCCGACAGCCGGCTGGGCCGGGTCGGTCCCGGTGGCCACGGGCCAGGTGGGGTATGAGTGGGAGCACCTGATGGCCAAACTGGCCCGCCGCAGCCCGGAGGTCGGCGCACGGTGGGCCACCACCACGAACGCGCAGGTGCACCCTCTGTTCGTGGTCGTCCCCGGTCCGGTCGCCAGCTGGGAGCGGCCCGGGCCCAGTTGACCCTCAACCTGGTTGAGGGCGCACAGTTGGTTCCGTGACCGACCCCACCACCCACCGACTGCTGCCGATCGGCGAGCTCTCCCGGGCCAGCGGCCTGACCGTCAGCGCGCTGCGCTTCTATGACCGCGAGGGCCTGCTGGTCCCCGCCGACGTGGACTCGCACACCGGCTATCGGCGCTATTCCCCCGGCCAGGTGCGCCTGGCGCGCCTGCTGGCCGGGATGCGCCGGGTCGGGATGCCGCTGGCCGAGATGGCTGCGGTCCTCGCCGCGCTGCCCGACAGCGAGGTTGCCGAGGACCTGCTGACTGCGCACCTGCGGCGGTTGGAGGAGGGCCTGGTGGACGCTCGGCGCGAGGTGGAGCGGCTGCAGGCACTGCTGCCCGGCGCGCACACCCACCCGTGGACCGCCGCGGTCGAGGTCGGTGAGTTGGCCCAGGCGCTGGACGGCGTGCGCTTTGCCGTCGGCACCGACCCGGACTTCCCGATGCTGGGCGGTGTCCTCTGTGAACCGGTCGGCGAGGCGCTCCAACTTGTCGCCACCGATCGCTTTCGCCTGGCGATGGCGCAGGCACCAGCCACCATCGGCAGCGCCTCGTCGAGCGATGCGCAGACCGGCAGTGCGGCCCTGCTCCCCACCACAGTGATCGATCAGCTGCGACGCGCCCTGAGTGACCTCGAGGACCAGGAGCTCGTCCGGCTGCACCTGAGCCGGACCCGGTTCGTGCTCGAGGCCAGGGACAAGGCCGTGCTCAACGGCGACTGCCTCGACCTGGACTTCCCCGACTATCGGCGGTTGTTGCACGGCGCGGATGAGGGCGGTCAGTCCGTCCGGCTCCCGGTGGCTGACATCCTGGCTGCCCTGTCGGATCGCACCTCGATGGGTGACGCCTCGGATCGCGTGGTGCTGCACGCCCATGGGATCGGCGATGAGGCCGGGCTCGACGAGGGTGCTGGTCTGCTGCTGGATCGGACCTTCCTGTGGGAGGCGGCGAGCGCGGCCAGCGACGGTCACGTGGTGCTGCCCCTGGGAGAGCAGATCGCACCGTTGGCCTTCCACGGCGCTGACGACACTGTGCTGAGTCTGCTGATGCCCGTGCGTCCGGAGCCCTCGCCATGAGTGTCCTGCTGCACGTGTGCCGCACCTGCCAGCACCGGGAGACCTCCCACCAGGGGCGGGACCGGGGCTACACCGCGTGCCCGTGCTGTCGCGGAGATGGCGACATCGATCCGGACCCGCTGCTTGTGCAAACCTGGGCCTTCCCGCGGTGGGAGATCGAACCGCTCTATCGCCCCGGGACCCAGTGGAACTCCGGCACCAGCCACCGCCTTGAGCTGTGTGCCTGCGCCCGCTGCTTTGCCCGCTACGGAGAGCTCGCGCCCGACGCGCCCACGGCCGCCTCAACGGCCGGGACCAGCCGGGCGCGCAGCGGCTCGAGCAGCGAGACCGCATAGGTGTTGGTGATGTGCGATCCCTGGCGATAAACCAACACATCGCCGATGACCGGTGGGCAGTCCTCCAGTGGGCAGATCCAGTCGTTCATCGTCAGGAAGGTCGCGGTCGGGACCTGCGCGGCCGCGGCCTGCAGTGCCCTGGTGCCGCTGCCGTCGGAGCGGTCGAACGCACAGACGGACACGTCATCACGGTGCTCGGAGACACACTCATAGACCGGGTGCTCCCCCGGACTCGGGGTGTCGGAGAGCACGATGACCGGCACCCCCACCTGCCCCAGATCGGACCAGTAGTCGGCGTAGCCCGCCGCGAGCCGGTCCCGCCGCTCCTGCCCACTGCCATCACCGCTGCCGTGCTTGACCCCCGAGACGATCACCACATCGGGCTGCTCGTCGCCGAGGAGCCGATCATGGACGTCCTGTCCCCACCGGAGACAGCTGCCGTCGTCATCGATCGAGGCTGCGGTCCAGGTGCACCCCGACCGCGTGTAGAGGTGCAGCTGCCACCCCTCATCGGTCGCGACCTGCTCGAGCACGTCGCCCCACTGCCCGATCTTGGAGTCGCCCACCACGGCCACGACGAGCTCACCCTCCGGGTCGCCTGAGACACAGTGGATCACCTCGGTGGCGCCGACCTTGCCGGAGCAGCCCCGGGCATACAGGTCGGGCAGGTCCTTGGTGGCCAGCAGCGGGTCCGGTGAGATCGACTCGGGCGTGAGGTCGATCCGGGAGACATCCGGCCCCGTGTCGGCGAGGTCTGGGTCGCTGTCGTCCGTTGCTGTGGCCGTGGCGGGCGTTGCGTCCTCGTCCACGGCGGACGGGTCGTCGGCGTCACGTCCCGGTGCCGGCGCATCCATCGGATTCTCCCCACCGTCGAGCAGTGCTTCGGCTCCCGGCGCCGCCTCCGTCTGCTCGATCGAGGACTCCATGCCGCGCACCAGGGTGACTCCCGCGCCCACCCCGAGCACAGTGCAGGCTGCCCCGACCACGAGCGCCACGAAGGGCAGCCTCGACATCACCGGCGCGGACCGGATGGGGTTCTCCACCAGCGCATAGGTCAGGCGCGCGGGCAGATAGGAGAAGGCGGCGATCGCAACGCCCTGCCACAGGGAGAGATCCCCCCAGGCGGCAGCGGCAACCACCAGCAGCGGCCAGTGCCACAGATAGAGGGAGTATGACGTGGCACCGATGTCGCGCATCGGCGCGGCGCCCAGGAGCCGGACCGGGCCCCGATCCCGTCCCGCGAAGCCACCGGCGATGACTGCTGCGGTGCCCAGCGTCGGCAACAGTGCGGCATACCCGGGCCAGGCCGTTCCGGTTCCCAGGATCGTCACCGAGAGGAGGAGAGCCGCCAGGCCCGCCCACGCCAGGCCGGTCGCCGTCCCGGGCGCCAGTCGCTGCCAGTGGGCCGAGGTGATGGCCACGAGGCCGCCGACCCCCAGCTCCCACAGCCGGGTCGTCGTCACGAAATAGGCCGTCTCGGGCTGACTGGCGGTCGCGACCACCGACCACCCGAGCGAGCCCACCACGACGAGGAGCAACAGGGCACCGAGCACGGGGCGGGTCCGCAACCGGTGACGATGGACCAGCCAGGCCCCGAACACGATGAGCAGCGGCCAGACGATGTAGAACTGCTCCTCCACCGCCAGCGACCAGTAGTGCTGCACCGGGGAGGCGACGGAGTCCTCGGCAAGGTAGTCGACCGACCGGTCCGCCAGTCGCCAGTTGATCAGATAGGCCGCCGAGGCCACCAGGTCGCCCCCGATCTCGGCCCATCGCACCCGCGGGATGAACAGCCAGGTGAGGATGCCCGTGACGACGAGCACGAGCGAGGCGGCCGGCAGGAGCCGCTTGGCCCGTCGCGCATAGAAGGTCAGCAGTGAGACCCGCCCGGAGCGTTCGACCTCACGAACCAGCAGCCCCGTGATCAGGAACCCGGAGATCACGAAAAAGACGTCGACGCCGGCGAAGCCACCCGGGGCGAAGGGCAGGCCCGCATGGAAGGCGAGCACCATGAGCACCGCAACCGCCCGAAGGCCCTCGATGTCGGGACGGAAGTGCGCGGTGCCGGAGTGTCTTCCGGGCACGTGCGCAGCGTACTTCCCGGCGCCCCCGCAGACGCGGTGCCGGAGCACCGACACGCGGTGGACCGAGGAAGGCCGTCAGAGCGCGGACAGCACCCGGGTGTGGAAACGGTGGTGGGTCCGATAGCCCAGCGAGTGATAGAGCGAGATGGCCGGCGCGTTCGAGCTGAACACTCCGAGGGTGCTGACCCCGCAGCGGTCGAGCGCCCGGCGCGTCAACGCGACGGTCAGCGCCCGGCCGATTCCTCGTCCCCGCTGGGCACGATCGACCACGATGCCCGAGAGGTGCGGAGTGCCCGTGGCCAGCAGGTGCATCCCGCCGATGGCCACCAGTGCGCTGCTGGCGTCCCGCAGCCCGAGCCAGAGCACGCTGAAGCCGTGGCCCGGGAAACCTTCAAAGTCGGTGTTGTGCGCCCGACCGAACGCCTCCAGCTCCGCCGCGTCGGTGGCATCATCCAGCTCGAGCAGCTCGAGATCACCCGGAAAGACTGCACCCGCTGGTGGCACATCGACGCGGGTCGAGAGGAAGTCCCACCGCCCGGAGCCGTCGACCAGGAAGCCCGGCGGTGCCGCCAGCTGGCGCCCCGCACTGGTGGAGAACCATTCCAGTGGGGTGTCCGGTGCCAGTGCCAGGAGCTCGGCCAGGGCCTGCGACTCGGCCTCCGGAGGGGCTCCCGGAGCGACGAGAGCTGCGCCACCCCAGTGGCCGGACGGGCGCCACGGGTGCATCGCCGCCCAGCCGTGCTCCCCCACGATCGCCACCGCGTCGGCCGGCACCGCCACGTCGACATAGGGACTTGCTCCAGTGGCCTCAAGCAGTTCGTCGTGATTGACAACGCGCCAGCTCACGGTGTCGGGTCCTGCGGGATGGCGGGCCGGGCATTCACTCGACGGCGCAGGGGGCAGCCGCGATCTGCGGGGTCGGCGGCTTGCCGATGCCCGGCAGGCCGAGGCTGACGGCCGGTCGCCCCGAGCCGGGGTTGTCCTGCAGTGCCTCCCACGCGTCCCCACCCCGGGTGCGGCGCACGGCATACGGCCCGTCCTGCACCCCCGAGTCAGCGACCAGGTGGTGCGGCGCGCCATAGGTGACCGCCACGGTCACCATGTCCCCGGGACGGGGCACCTCAGCGCCCTCGGGCACCGCAAAGTGCACCAGCCGGTTGTCGCGGGCTCGTCCCGACATGCGCTGGGTCTCGGCGTCCTTGCGCCCCTCACCGGGGGCCACCAGCACCTCGACCTCGCGGCCCTCCAGGGTGCGGTTCTCCGCCCAGGAGACCTCCTCCTGGACCTCGAGCAGCCGGTCGAAACGGTCCTGCACAACCGCCTTGGGCACCTGATCGTCCATCTCGGCCGCGGGGGTGCCGGGGCGGATGGAGTATTGGAACGTGAAGGCCGAGGAGAATCGGGAGGCGCGGACCACCTCGAGGGTGTCCTGGAAGTCCTGCTCGGTCTCGCCGGGGAAGCCAATGATCAGGTCGGTGGTGATCGCCGCGTCCGGGATCTGCTCGCGCACGGAGTCGATGATCCGCAGGAACTTGCTGCTGCGATAGGAGCGCCGCATGTCCTTGAGGACCTTGTCCGAGCCAGACTGCAGCGGCATGTGCAGGCTCGGCATGACGTTGGGGGTCTCGGCCATGGCCGTGATGACGTCGTCGGTGAAGGCCGCTGGGTGCGGGCTGGTGAAGCGGACCCGCTCCAGGCCCTCGATCTCACCGCACGCGCGCAGGAGCTTGCCGAAGGCGAGCCGGTCACCGAACTCGACGCCATAGGTGTTGACGTTCTGCCCGAGCAGAGTGATCTCCACGACCCCCTGGGCGACCAGCGCCTCGATCTCGGCGAGAATCTCGCCGGGGCGACGGTCCTTCTCCTTGCCACGCAGGCTGGGCACGATGCAGAACGTGCAGGTGTTGTTGCAGCCCACCGAGATCGACACCCAGGCGGAGTATGCCGAGTCTCGCCTGGTCGGCAGCGTGGAGGGGAAGACCTCGAGAGACTCGAGGATCTCCACCTCGGCCGCCTTGTTGTGCCGGGCACGCTCCAGCAGCGCCGGCAGTGATCCGATGTTGTGGGTGCCGAAGACGACATCAACCCACGGCGCCTTGGACACGATGGTGCTGCGATCCTTCTGCGCCAGGCAGCCCCCGACAGCGATCTGCATGTCCGGGTTCTTCTGCTTGGCCGGGCGCAACATCCCCAGGTTGCCGTAGAGCTTGTTGGCGGCGTTCTCGCGCACCGCGCAGGTGTTGAACACGACGACGTCGGCTGCCTCGGGGCGCTCACCCTCGGGGATGCTGGCCAACTCGACATATCCGGCGGTCTCGAGGAGCCCCGAGAGCCGCTCGGAGTCGTGCACGTTCATCTGGCACCCGTGGGTGCGCACGTCATAGGTCTTCACTGCAGTCTCCATCGCACCCACAAGGGTAACCGGCGGTGGTGACAACTTTGGCAGGCCTCCTCAGCCGCTCGTGCCGCCCCGTCGCCCACGCCGTTGCCTGGCCGTGCGCACGTCATCCGCGACAGGGATCAGACCGGCCGCCAAGAGGATCAGCGCAAACGGAATCACCGCGGGATAACCGATCCACGTGTAGCCGAGTGCCCCGATGACGCCGCCCACCGCAAACAGGGACACCATCGTCACCAGCAGCCCGAGCTTGACCGGGTCGTGCTCCACCGGCGGTGTGTTGGCACGCCTGTTGCGGTAGGCGGCCTTCCCCAACTCGATCCCGATGTCGGTCACCATGCCGGTGACGTGCGTCGTGCGGATGCGGGCGCCGGACACCTTGGTGATCAGGGCATTCTGCAGTCCCATGACGAAGCCCAGGATCGCGATGATCAGCAGTTCCCCGCCCACGGCGTCCAGGCTGTTCGCGAGCAGACCGAAGAGCAGGATCAGCAGCGCCTCAAGGACGAGGACGATGGCGAAGCGGGCGGAGGTGTCCCGTCGCCGCATCCAGTTGAACAGGACCGCCGTGGTCGCGGCCCCGGCAACAAAGGACACCAGCGCGGTGCCGGGCGGGAGGATGAGGCGCCACTCCCCCGCAGCCACGTGATCGGAGACCAGCGCGGTCATGCCGGTCATGTGCGAGGTGTAGATCGCCACCGCCACGAACCCGACCGCGTTGAGGGCGCCGGCAACCACCGCCATGGCGAAGGCCAGGTGCTGGTTGCCGCGTTCGCTGCGGGAGGCGCCGGTCAGCGCCCGCCCGTAGGCGCCGACCGCGGACCTGCGCGGTTTCACCGTGTCGCGGTCGCCAGGAAGACCGAGTAGGCGTGGTCACGCTTGATGATGGTGGTGCAGTCGGTGATGGTCGCCCCGGCGAAGCCCGCCTGCTCCAGTTGCTCGCTCAGTTCACCGCGGTCGATGCCGTGATGACCGTGGAAGTCGCTGTCGTGGAATGACCCGTCCTCGGTGTCCAGGTCTGTGATGCACACGTGTCCTCCGGGCCTCAACAGCGAGGCGAAACCGGCGAGCACAGCTGGCACATCGCGCACGTGGTGCATCACCATCGAGGTGACGATCAGGTCGAACTCTTCCGGAGGTGCCACGTCGTGC
Source organism: Ornithinimicrobium faecis (assembly GCF_023923225.1). Lineage (GTDB taxonomy): Bacteria > Actinomycetota > Actinomycetes > Actinomycetales > Dermatophilaceae > Ornithinicoccus > Ornithinicoccus faecis. The sequence continues at coordinate 3,141,713 of NZ_CP099489.1, forward strand.
TCCAGGTCCAGGTCCCACACCTGGGCATCGCTGAGGACACCCGCCTCGATCTTCTCCTGGATGACCTGTCTCATGCCGGTGGAGTTGTCCGCCAGCACGATCTGCCCGACATGAGCACGCAACTCCTGGGAGACCAGGCCAGTGCCTGCGCCATACTCCAGGAGCCTGGTTGCGGGCTGGAGCTGCACCGCAGCACGCACCGCCGCGGCAACGTCGCGGGCCCGGGACACCTTGTCCGGGTCGCTGTCCCAATCTGCGGCTCTGTCGTCGAAGTTCTCGCTGCCCATGGGCCACAGAGTGCCACGTCCCAGCGGAACACGGTGACGGTGTCACTCCCGGGAGGCGAGGGCTGCGTTGAGGACTACGCTCGGGACAGCGAAAGGAGCGCACCATGAGCGATCAGACCAGCCGCGAGAACCTCGACGGTGAATACGGCACCTACAGTCTCGACGACGAGGACCAGCTGCAGCCCGAGGACACCCTCGACGGATCCGGCGACCCGCTGGACCAGGGCTATCAGACAGCCGACCGGCTCCAGGGCACGACGGCCTGGGGCACCACGGCCGAGGAGCAGCGCACCGACGAGACGATCAATCAGCGCATCGGCCAGGAGGTGCCCGACCCGCACTCTGCCTATGGTGCCCCCGACAACGAGAGCGGCCTGGACCGCGATCCGCGCGATCGGGTGGGTGGTGACGACCCCGACTCGATCCCGGCAGACCAGGACTGGGTCGGCGACTCCGCAGAGGGCGTTGGTCGTCTCGTCGCCCCGGATGAGGGCAATGGCCCAGACCTCGAGAAGGACATGGTCGCCAGCAACACCGCGAACGCCGATGACTCGCCGGAGGGTGCAGCCATGCACTACGTGGACGAGGACGATCTCGAGGACTGACCGCCTGCCCCAGCGTGGCTGCTAGTCGCGCTGGTGCTCGGGCAGGTCCGCGAGGGCCTCGCGGATGACGCCGAAGGCCACATTGCTGTCATAGCCCTTGCGCGCCAGGAAGCCGGCCAGTCGGCGGGTCTGCACCTGCGGGTCGAGCCCGCGCATGGTGCGCAGCCGCTTGTCCACGAGCTCGCGGGCACGGACATGTTGGTCGTCCGAGGCGATGTCCGCCAGGGCGTCCTCGATCAGGTCATCAGACACGCCCTTGCGGCGCAGCTCCTGGCTCAGCGCACGAGGCGCAAGACCCTTGGTCTCCTGCCTGGTGCGCACGAGCATGCGGGCATAGGCCGCGTCGTCGATCAGCCCGACCTCCTCGAGCCGGTCCAGGACCACGTGCGAGACCTCGTCCGCGCAGCCTTTCTGGCGCAGCTTGTCCTCGAGCTGCTTGCGACTGCGCGGAGCCATCGTGAGTTGCCGCAACGCGATCTGTCGCGCGACGTCGTGCGGGTCCGCCTCGGCATCACCACGCACGGACTCCGGCACATCGGTGTCGCTCCCGTCGCGGCGACGCGAGTCGGGCGCTCGGTCGGCCGAGCGGCGCGTGGTCGTGGTGGGGGGCGTGGGATCGACCGAGGGTTCACCAGCCTCGGCTGCGGCCAGGACCTCCCGAGCCCGGGCCAACCGATCGGCCGGCCCGGGCTGGGGCGTGCTGTCGCTCATCTGCGTCAGAAGTTGACCGAGACCTCACCGGTGCGTGGGTCGACCCCATCGGGCACCTGGTCATCGACCCCGCCCACCGCTGCGAGCTCGGCATCCAGAACATCCTCGCCCGCCGGGCGCGGGCCCACCCCGAGCTTGGCCTTGACCTTGCGCTCGATCTCGTCGGCCAGGTCCGGGTTGTCCTTGAGGAACTGCCGGGAGTTCTCCTTGCCCTGACCGAGCTGGTCGCCCTCGTAGGTGTACCAAGCACCGGCCTTGCGCACGAAGCCGTGCTCGACACCCATGTCGATCAGGCCACCTTCACGAGAGATGCCCTGCCCGTAGAGGATGTCGAACAGCGCCTCCTTGAACGGCGGGGACACCTTGTTCTTGACGACCTTGACGCGGGTGCGGTTGCCCACCGCGTCGGTGCCATCCTTGAGTGTCTCGATGCGCCGCACGTCCAGCCGCACTGACGCATAGAACTTCAGCGCCTTGCCACCAGTGGTCGTCTCAGGTGAGCCGAACATCACACCGATTTTTTCACGGAGCTGGTTAATAAATATGGCAGTGGTGCCGGTCTGGCTCATCGCACCGGTGATCTTGCGCAGGGCCTGTGACATCAGTCGGGCCTGCAGACCGACGTGGCTGTCACCCATCTCGCCCTCGATCTCAGCGCGGGGCACCAGCGCCGCGACGGAGTCGATGACGATGATGTCCAGGGCGCCGGAGCGGATCAGCATGTCCGCGATCTCCAGGGCCTGCTCGCCGGTGTCCGGCTGGCTGACCAACAGAGCATCGGTGTCGACGCCGAGTGCCTTGGCATACTCCGGGTCGAGTGCGTGCTCGGCATCGATGAAGGCCGCGATGCCCCCGGCCTTCTGTGCACTGGCCACCGCGTGCAGGGCCACGGTGGTCTTGCCCGAGCTCTCTGGGCCGTAGACCTCGACCACGCGACCGCGTGGGAACCCGCCAACCCCGAGCGCCACGTCGAGTGCGATCGAGCCGGTCGGGATGACGGCGATCGGCGGGCGACTGTCATCACCCAGGCGCATGACCGCGCCCTTGCCATGTGATTTCTCGATCTGCGCCAGGACCGAGTCAAGGGCCTTGGACTTGTCCCCCTGGATCTGCTGGATCGGCGTTGGCCTGCTGTTCGGACGTGCCATGTCCTGCTCCTTCACACTCGTGGATGGGCGCGCCTACCGGCGACCGACTGCGGTGTGCCCGACCCCACCGGGGCGCGTGCTCATCCGTGTCCTGTCAGACGCTAGATGCCACCACCGACACTCCCCCGAGAACAGCATCATGCTGTGGACGGACGAGGTGTCCGGTGGGCACCTGTGCACAACCCTAATCGAAAGTGTGTGCCATTCCGTGCGACACGCGGGTCAGGAGTCCGAGGGTTCCACCGTCTCCAACAGATAGTCCTTGTCGACGTCGCTCCAGTCGAGAAAGATGACTCCCTCGGTCGCGGCCGCCCGGGTGAACTGCAGGAACGAGCGATAGCCCAGCTTCTTTTCCGAGAAGCCGGGCGCCTTGCGACGCAACTGGTCCTTCAGCCCGGACAGCGGCACGCTCTCCTGCCCCGTGGACAGTTCCTCCACGACCGAGCGCAGCAGAGCAAACGCCTCCTCCTTGTCACCGGCCTCGGCGAGAAGGATCTCCGGGTCGCCCTTGGCCGGCCCCTCGGACAGCTCGATGACATTGCGGTCGGCCAGGTGCCGCAGCAGTTCCCCGAAGGCACGAAACCCATAGTCAGCCTCGCTGAACGTCGGGTCCTTGCGCACCAGTGTGCGTTTGAGCACCGATGCCGTGACCTCGCCCGCCTGACTGGTCTGCAACCCACTGAGGGTCTGCGCGACCAGCACCGCCAGGTCCGGTTGCGCGGTTTCCTCACCGTCCTCGTCATCGTGGGTCTGCGCGGTCGCCTCCTCCACGACCGGCTCCGGGGTCGCGCTCTTGGCGCTCTTGCGCGCGCGCCCGGACTTCTTCTCCCCCGACGCCGCGCCAGACCCGGAGCCGGCCGTGTCCTTGGAGGGCAGCGGCTCGACCCCCTCGAGGTTGTCGTAATAGAGGAACTCATCGCAGGCAGGCGGCAGCATCTTGGAGGTCGAGTCGCGCACCCCGAAGCCAATGACCCGCTTGTCCAGCTCGCGCAACTTCAGCACCAAGGGGGTGAAGTCGCTGTCGCCGGTGCAGATCACGAAGGTCGAGATGTAGTCGCGGGCGAAGGCCATCTCGATGGCGTCCACGGCCATCTTGATGTCGGCCGCGTTCTTGCGCGAGGCGCCCATCCGCTGGGTCATCTCGATCAACTCGACCTGGGCTCTCGTGAGCATCCGCCGGTCCTCGTCGAAATAGGACCAGTCGGCATAGGCACGGCGCAGCACCACGCGCCCTCGCTCGGCCAGGGCGTCGGTGATCGGCTTGAGCTCGAAACCTCCCCCGAGGTGGTCCCGAGCGCCGAGCGCGAGGTTCTCATAGTCCAGGAACAGGGCAATCCGCTCTTCAGTAGCCACGCCCCAAACCTAGGCCCTGTCCGCAGCTCCGGCACGCGCGCCACGGCACCCTCGTCGGGTCCGGTCCGCGACAACCCCATGAACGCCCCAACCCTCTCGCCGTAGACTGGCCGGCACTGACGACGGCGTCAGCCCCTCGTCACACCCCCTGCCCCACGGAAGTTCCTATGGCCCTGCTCGTCCAGAAGTTCGGCGGCTCCTCAGTCGCCGACGTCGACGCCATCCGCCGCGTCGCCCAACGTGTCGCCGCCTCGCGCGCTGCCGGCGATGACGTCGCCGTCGTGGTGTCCGCGATGGGTGACACCACCGACGACCTGCTCGACCTGGCCGGCCAGGTCAGTCCCAACGGTCCGCCCGATCGCGAGCTGGACATGCTGCTCACCGCCGGGGAGCGCATCTCGATGGCCCTGCTGGCGATGGCGATCCAGGATCTGGGCACCCCCGCGCGCTCGTTCACCGGGCAGCAGGCGGGCATGCACACCGACAGTTCCCACGGCCGCGCGCGCCTGCTCGACGTGACTCCCTCCCGGGTCGCCGACACCCTCAAGCGCGGCGAGGTCGCCATCGTCGCCGGGTTCCAGGGCGTCTCCGAGGACGAGGACATCACGACCCTGGGTCGGGGCGGCTCCGACACGACCGCGGTCGCCCTCGCAGCCGCGCTCAACGCCGACGTCTGTGAGATCTACACCGATGTCGACGGCCTCTACACCGCCGACCCGCGCATCGTTCCCGCCGCCAGCCGAGTCACCCGCATCACCATCGAGGAGACCCTCGAGATGGCTGCGCACGGCGCCAAGATCCTGCACCTGCGCGCCGTCGAGTACGCCCGCCGGTTCGGCGTCCCTCTGCACGTGCGCTCCAGCTTCTCCGACCAGGAGGGCACCTGGATCCTGGTCGACCGACCACTGACCGGTGCCCTGCACCAGGACGGGACCACGCGTCATACCTCGTCCGCCTCCGAGCCCCACCCCGAGACCCACACCGAGGACCCCATGGAAGACCCCCTGATCTCCGGCATCGCCCACGACAAGTCCCTGGCCAAGATCACGGTCGTGGGCGTGCCCGACCGGCCGGGCGCGGCGGCGAAGGTCATCGGCGCGGTCTCCACCGGCGGCGTCAGCATCGACATGATCGTGCAGAACGTCTCGACCTCTCCGCACGGCCTGTCCGACATCTCCTTCACCCTCCCGGAGGCGGACGGCGCCATCGCCGTGGCGGCCGTGCGGGACCTGCAGCAGGAGTTGGGCGTCGAGGACGTGCTCTACACCAGCCATGTCGGCAAGTTGTCCCTCATCGGGGCAGGGTTGCGCTCCAATCCTGCTGTGGCACAACGGATGTTCATCGCACTCGCGGATGCCGGCATTAACATCGAGATGATCTCCACCTCGGAGATCCGCATCTCGGTGATCACAGATCAGGATGTCCTGGAGGATGCTGTGCGTGCCGTGCACAGCGCTTTCCGACTGGACTCCGAAGCAGACGCCGTGGTCTACGGCGGGACAGGACGGTGACTCGTATGTCGACAGCTCAGTCAGGTGTCAACCTCGCCCTGGTCGGGGCGACCGGTCAGGTGGGCGCGGTGCTGCGTCGCCTGCTCTCCGAGCGCGGCTTCCCCGTGGCGACCGTGCGCTATTTCGCCTCCGCGCGCTCCGCGGGCAGCGAGCTGCCCTGGGAGGGTTGGTGGGCCGGTGCTCCCGCGGAGACCCGCCAGATCGTCGTGGAGGACGTCGCGACTGCCGATCTGTCCGGCATCGACGTCGCCCTGTTCTCAGCCGGTGGTGGCCCGTCCAAGGAACACGCCCCCCGGTTCGCCGACGCCGGCGCCATCGTGATCGACAACTCCTCCGCCTGGCGGATGGACGACGCGGTGCCGCTGGTCGTCAGCGAGGTGAACCCTCAGGACCTGGACTCCGCTGTGGCGCAAGGTGGTCGGCGGATCGTGGCCAACCCCAACTGCACCACGATGGCTGCGATGCCGGTCCTCAAGGCACTGCACGACGCTGCGGGGCTCGAGCGCCTGGTGGCCACGACCTATCAGGCGGTCTCTGGCAGCGGTGTGGCCGGTGTCGCTGAGCTGGCCGGTCAGGTGCGTGCGGGCGCGGAGCAGAACCTCGAGGGGCTGGCTCTGGACGGTGGCGCTGTCCAGTTCCCTGAGCCCTCGACCTACGTGGCTCCCATCGCTTTCAATGTCGTGCCGCTCGCTGGCGACCTGGTCGACGACGGCTCGGGTGAGACCAACGAGGAGCAGAAGCTGCGCAACGAGTCGCGCAAGATCCTGGGCATCCCGGGCCTTCCCGTCGCGGGCACCTGCGTGCGCGTGCCGGTCTTCACCGGTCACTCCCTGTCCATCCATGCCGAGTTCGGCCGAGCCATCACTGCCGAGGAGGCCCGTGAGGTCCTGGCGGTGGCGCCGGGTGTTGCGCTCAGCGACGTCCCCACACCGCTGGCTGTGGCCGGGCAGGACCCGTCCTACGTCGGCCGCATCCGCACCGATCAGTCGGTGCCCGACGGGCGAGGCCTCGTGCTGTTCGTGGCCAACGACAACCTCCGCAAGGGGGCTGCGCTCAACACCGTGCAGCTCGCCGAGGCCGTGGTCGAGCGTGGCCTGGTGGGCGGTTAGAAGCCCACGATCTGGGTGGCGCCGTGGCTCCTGAGGTGCCTGTGGACCCGTCCGCGCTGAGTTATCCACAGCTGCGGTTCGGGCCTCGGCGTGTCGTCCCATGACCGCCTATGGTGGGCAGATGGCCGCCCCAGACATCGAGCACAAGATCCGCCAGCACGACAACGACATCGCGGCGATCTACACGATGATCACCAACGTGCTGAACACGCAGGTCCGTCACACCAACCGGTTCAACGAGTTGGGTGAGGACGTCGCGACACTCGCCGGCAAGGTCGACTCCCTCAACATCAAAGTCGACACCCTCGACACGCGCATGACCTCCCTGGAGGGCAAGGTTGACTCCCTCGACACGCGCATGACCTCCCTGGAGGGCAAGGTCGACTCACTGGACACGCGCATGACCTCGCTGGAGGGGAAGGTCGACTCACTGGACACGCGCATGACCTCCCTGGAGGGCAAGGTCGACTCACTGGACACGCGCATGACTTCCCTGGAGGGCACTGTCAACTCCCTGGACGGAAAGGTCGACGCCCTGGACGGCAAGGTCGACCAGATCCTGGACCTGCTGAAGCGTTGAACCCGGCCGGCCCCGCTATCGGGACCGGCGCGGCTTGACCTCCTGCGGGACCCACCGGTCCTCTGGGACGTCCATGTGCCGGCAGAACTCGACCCAGACCTGCTTGACAGACAGCCCCGCCTCAATAGCCTCGGCCGGGGTGCGCTCGCCGAGGGAGCTCAGCACTTGGCTGCTCGCCTGGAACCGCCCGTAGGGACCGCCGAACTCGTCCTCCACGGCCCTCCAGAACTCGCTCACGCGCATCAGCTGGCACCGCTCGTCGAAGACTTCATACACGCACAATATGTCGGGTGACCGACACGAGCACCGGTGCGCAGCATCTGCTCGGCTGCTTCGTCCGAGCTCGCCCTCTGCGCCACCGGCAATCCGGACCCACGGTGGGCCGTCGACGCTCTGCCATCACCGAGTGAGAGGATGCCGTGAGACGATGGGGCCGACGACGAGACCCTCGCGCGAGATGGAGGACACGGTGCGACCCGAGCAGGACTTTGCGTGGTGGCAGAAGTTGCTGATCAAGGCGAAGATTTGGCAGCCGCCCCACCTCACGATGCACCACGTGGTGCGCGACATGGAGCGCCCGGTGCCTCCGCCGGTCACCGGCGCCTATGGCAACAAGGTCGTCACGGCCACCCGGCCGCGCCTGGTCCCCCAGCGCGACGACGCCCAACGCTGAGTCACACGACGACACCCAACGCTGAGTCGCACGACGACACCCAGCACGATTCCGGGTCTCGTCGCCTGCCGCACTCTGACCTTGCGAAGTCGACCTTGTTTCCTCACGCCCGCACCAGAGAAAACAAGGTCGCAAACTCCAGGTCACCGATGAGCCGACCCCGCGTGGGAGCGTCCATCGGGCGACGCTGGTGTTAGGAGGGCAGGGCAGGTGTCAGTAGGGCATGGCAGGCTCACCGTGATGAGTGAAGCACCGACCAGATGAGTCCGCCCCCACAGACCGATGTGCTGGAGCAGTTCTCCCCTGCCACCCAGGCCTGGTTCCGCGCGTCGTTCGCCGAGCCCACGCAGGCCCAGCGCGGCGCCTGGGAGGCCATCAGCGCGGGCCAGCACACTCTCGTGGTCGCACCCACCGGGTCGGGCAAGACACTGTCGGCCTTCCTCTGGGCCCTGGACCGCATCGCGACTCATCCGCGTCCTGCAGACACGCCGCGCTGCCGCGTGCTCTACATCTCCCCGCTGAAGGCTCTTGCGGTGGACGTCGAGCGCAACCTGCAGTCGCCGCTCGTCGGCATCAGCCATGCAGCCACCCGATTGGGGCAGCCCACACCGCAGGTGAGTGTCGCCGTCCGCTCGGGTGACACCCCTGCCGCCGACCGCCGTCGGTTCGCCCGCGAGGGGGCGGATGTGCTGATCACCACTCCGGAGTCACTCTTCCTGCTGCTGACCTCGGCAGCTCGCGAGGCGCTGGCCGGCGTCGAGACGGTGATCATCGACGAGGTGCACGCGGTGTTCGGCACCAAACGTGGAGCGCACCTCGCGGTCAGCCTGGACCGTCTCGACGCCCTGCTGCCCGAACCGGCTCAGCGGATTGGACTGTCCGCCACGGTCCGCCCCGCCGATGAAGTCGCCCGCTTCCTGACCGGCGGACGCCCCGTGACAACGGTCCAGCCCACCTCCACCAAGCAGTGGGACCTGCAGATCGTCGTGCCGGTCCCCGACATGACAGACCCTGGGGCCACCGAGGCCGCGGCCGGGCCAACAGCCAGCGAGCAAACCGCGGTGGTGCCTGAGCCTCCCACCGAGGACCCCCCACCCGAGGACCCCCCACCCGACGACCCCTTCGACGACCTCCCGGATCTCGAGGAGATCGACTGGACGATGCCGACGAGCGACCCCGCCGAGCGGGCCTCGGTGTGGCCGCACATCGAGACGCGGATCGTCGACCTCGTCGCCGACCAGACCTCCACCCTGGTCTTCGCCAACTCACGGCGCCTCGCGGAGCGGCTCACCAGCCGGCTCAACGAGATCTGGGAGGGACAGACGGAGCCGAGTGACGGCATACGGCCCGATCGGGACGGCCGCGACCCCAGTGCCCCGGATCACGGTGTGCCGCAGCGCCCCCCGGCTCAGATCATGGCTCAGTCTGGCGCGGCCGGCGGAGCGCCACCGGTGCTCGCCCGCGCCCACCACGGGTCGGTCAGTCGCGAGCAGCGCGCCGACATCGAGGACGCGCTCAAGACCGGGCGGCTGCCTGCCGTTGTGGCGACCAGTTCCCTCGAGCTCGGCATCGATATGGGCGCAGTGGACCTCGTCGTGCAGGTCGAGTCCCCGCCGAGCGTGGCCAGCGGGCTGCAGCGTGTCGGCCGGGCGGGCCACCAGGTTGGGGCGGTCTCGCACGGGGTGTTCTTCCCCAAGCACCGCGGTGACCTGCTGCAGAGCGCCGTGGTGGTCGAGCGGATGCGCAGCGGTCAGATCGAGGCCCAACGGGTGCCGGCCAACCCGCTCGATGTGCTGGCCCAACAGGTCGTGGCCATGGTCGCGATGGATGAGTGGCCCGTGGGCGAGCTGTTTGACCTGGTCAGGCGCAGTGCACCCTTTGCGTCCCTGCCCCGGAGCCTGTTCGACGCGACGCTGGACATGCTGGCCGGTCGCTATCCCAGCGAGGACTTCGCCGACCTGCGACCCCGCATCGTGTGGGACCGACTCCAGGACACCCTGACGGCCCGCCGCGGCGCGCAACACCTGGCGGTGATGAGCGGCGGCACCATCCCCGACCGGGGTCTGTATGCCGTGATGCTGGCCACCGGCGACGGGCCCGGCCGCCGCGTGGGTGAGCTGGACGAGGAGATGGTCTATGAGTCGCGGGTCGGTGACGTCTTCACCCTGGGCACGACGTCGTGGCGCATCGAGGACATCACCCACGACCGCGTGCTGGTCACCCCCGCGCCCGGGCAGCTGGGTCGGCTGCCGTTCTGGAAGGGCGACTCCCTCGGCCGGCCGGCCGAGCTGGGCGCCGCTGTCGGCGGATTCGTGCGCGAGCTCGCGGCCGCACCGGAGGCCTCGCGCGCGCGGCTGCGTGCGCGGGGACTGGATGAGTATGCCGCGACGAACCTGATCGACTACGCCACCGGACAGGTGGAGGCCACCGGTGCGGTGCCGGATGACCGCACCATCGTCGTCGAGCGCTTCCGCGACGAGATCGGCGACTGGCGGGTGGTGGTGCACAGCCCGTTCGGCACCCCGGTCCACGCGCCGTGGGCCCTGTGCATCGGGGCGCGGATGCGCGAGCGCTATGGCGCCGACGTGCAGGCGATGGCAGCCGACGACGGCATCGTGCTGCGCCTGCCAGAGCTGGCCGACGTCGAGCAGCTCGACCGCGACCTCGCCGATCTGTTGGTGTTGGACCCTGAGGAGGTCCACGACCTGGTGACGACCGAGATCGGTGGGTCGGCACTGTTTGCTGCCCGCTTCCGCGAGTGCGCGGCCCGTGCCCTGCTGCTGCCCCGGCGCCGACCGGACCGCCGCCAGCCGCTGTGGCAGCAGCGGCAGCGTTCGGCCCAGCTGCTCGAGGTGGCGGCCCAGTTCCCGAGCTTCCCGATCGTGCTGGAGGCGGTCCGCGAGTGTGTGCAGGATGTCTATGACGTCGCGGCGCTGACCTCGCTCATGCAGGACGTGGCGGCCCGTCGGGTGCGAGTGGTCACCGTCGAGACCGCCACTGCCTCTCCCTTCGCGCGGTCCCTGCTGATGGGCTATGTCGCGCAGTTCCTCTACGAGGGCGACTCCCCCATCGCCGAGCGACGCGCCGCAGCTCTCGCTCTGGACCCGACGCTGTTGTCGGAGTTGCTGGGGCGTGGCGAGGGTGCCTCGCTGCGTGACCTGCTCGACCCAGAGGTGGTCGCCCGCACCGAGGCCGAGCTGCAACGGCTGGTCCCTGAACGGCACGCCCGGGACGCCGAGGACGTGCTGGACATGCTGCGCACGCTGGGGCCACAGTCGCTGGAGGAGATCGCCGCGCGCACGACCCCCGAGGCGAGCGCGCAGATCCCTGGCTGGCTCGACGACCTCGCCGGTCAGCGGCAGGTGATCGCCGTCCGGATCGCCGGAGACGACCGGTGGGCCGATGCCCAGGACGCCGCACGGCTGCGCGATGCGTTGGGCGTCGCCGTGCCGCCGGGGCTGCCGGCCGCCTTCCTGGAGCCGGTCGCCGACCCGTTGGGTGACCTGGTGGTGCGCTGGTCCCGCACGCACACGCCCTACCGTCGCAGTGCCCTCGCGGCCCGTCTCGGCATCGGGTCGGCCGTTCTCGGCGACGTCGTGCGCCGACTGGTGGACAGCGGACGCCTCGTCGAGGGGGCCCTGCGCCCTCTCGGCGCTGCTCCGGGCGGGGTCACCGGAGGCGAGGCCGACCGAGACGGTCAGCGGGACGTGGACGCCCCGGCCGACGGCGACGCCGAGCCGCTGGAGTCCGCTGTTGAGCGCGCCGAGCCCGACGTGTGCGACGCCGACGTGTTGCGGATGCTGCGCCGCCGCTCGCTGGCGGCGCTGCGCCAGGAGGTCGAGCCGGTCACCCAGCGCAGCTATGCCCGGTTCCTGCCGACCTGGCAGTCGGTGGGCACGCTGCGCGGTGTCGACGGCCTGCACCGGGCCGTCGAGCAGTTGGCTGGCGCCCGGCTGCCAGCAAGTGGGTTGGAGTCCCTGATTCTGCCCGCGCGAGTGAGGGACTACTCCCCGGCGATGCTCGATGAGTTGATGACGGCTGGTGAGGTGCTCTGGCAGGGTCACGGACCGTTGCCGGGCGACGACGGATGGATCTCGCTGCACCTGGCCGACACCGCACCCCTGACGATGACGCTCCCTGAGCTGACCGACCCGGATGCTGGTGCCAGCAGCGACGCCGCCGAGCCCACGCCACCTGCCTCGGAGGTGCAAGACCTGCTCTCCGGCGGTGGCGCCTACTTCTTCCGGGCTCTGGCCGACACCCTGGGCCGCACGGACGACGGTGCGCTGCTGGACGAGATCTGGTCCCTGGTCTGGTCCGGTCAGGTCACCGGCGACACCCTGGCACCGGTCCGTGCCCTGCTCTCCGGCGGCCGTGGAGCCCACCGACAACGACAGTCCGGAGCACGGTCCAGCCGGTGGTCCCGCGGAGGCGTCGCCCTGTCACCCACCTCCTCGCGGGCGTCGCGACCGGGTCGACCGGCCCTGCCCTCACGCTCCGGGCCGAGCACCGGCGTGGGTCGCTGGTCGGCGCTGCCTCCCGTCGAGACCGACCCCACGGCCCGGGCGCTGGCCACTGCCGAGCAGTTCCTCGACCGTTACGGCGTCCTCACGCGCGGCAGCGTTGTCTCGGAAGGCACCCTTGGTGGGTTCGCAGGGGTCTATCGCGTGCTGGCGACGGCCGAGGAGGCCGGGCGGGTGCGCCGCGGCTACTTCGTCGAGCACCTCGGGGCCTCCCAGTTCGGCACGACTGGCGCCGTTGACCGGTTGCGAGCCCTCAGCTCAGACGAGGACACCGTGCACGTCCTGGCCGCCACGGACCCGGCCAGCCCGTTCGGGGCGGCCATCCCGTGGCCCGATGCTGGCGAGGGAAGTCACCGACCCGGTCGCAAGGCCGGCGCCATCGTGGTGACGGCCGGGGGTGAGCTCGTCCTCTATCTCGAGCGGGGCGGGCGGACCGCCCTGACCTACTCCACCGACCTCGAGGCGTGCGCGGCGACCGCTGCGGCTCTGGCTGCCCAGGTGCGCCAGGGACGCCTCGACTCCCTCACGGTCGCCAAGATCGACGGCGAGTCAGCGCTCGCCTCGCCTCATCCGCTGGCCACTGCGCTGCAGGACGCTGGCTTCCACACGGCGCCGCAGGGTCTGCGGCTGCGGCGGTAGTCCACCGTGCCCGAGGGTGACGCCGTCTGGCGAACAGCGCGACGCCTGCACCGTGCCCTGACCGGAGAGGTCCTGCTCGGCGCCGACCTGCGGGTGCCCGCGCTGGCCACCAGCGACCTCACTGGGCGGGCGACGTTGGAGGTCCTTCCCCGAGGCAAGCACCTGCTGCACCGTCTCGAGGGTGGCATCACGCTGCACAGCCATCTGCGGATGGACGGATCGTGGCGGGTGCTGACACGCACCGGTGGTGACGGGTCCGTGACCGATGCGCTGGGGGTGCAGACGCACCCGGCGACACGCCCGCACACGGTGCGCGCAGTGCTCTGGACGCGGGAGCACTTGGCCATTGGCGACAGCCTCGGCATGCTCGACCTGGTCGAGACCCGGCACGAGGAGCGGCTCGTGGGTCATCTGGGACCCGACCTGCTCGACCGCACCTTCGACCGGGATCGCGCTCTGTCGCATCTGGTCCGGGATCCGTCGGTCCCTGTGGCCGTCGCACTGCTCGACCAGCGCAACCTGGCCGGCATCGGCACGATCTATGCCAGCGAGCCACTGTTCGAGCACCGGGTTAGTCCGTGGGCACCGGTGGGCGACGTCGACCCGGAGGTGCTGGGGCGGGTCATTGACACCGCGCGACTCTGGATGGTGCGCTCCTGCCGGGTCGGGCACGATTCCTCCGTTGGTCTCCTGACGCGACAGCCTGCCGACGGGTGGCTGCCCGGGACCTACCGGGTCTTCGGCCGCAGCGGGCGACCGTGCCGACGCTGTGGCGCAGTCATCGTGGAGCAACCGATCGGCCAGCAACCGCGTCAGCGCGTGATCAGTTTCTGCCCTGCGTGCCAGGGATCATGACCCGTGGCACCGGCCCAAACCAGTGGCGAGGCCCGGCCCGCAGTCCCCACACTTGAGGCATGGCTGAAATCAACAGCAACTCGGTCCGCGCGTTCCTGTCCGGTGTGCTCACGGTCAATAGCATCGACCACCTGGCCACTGCGGCCGTGGGCAAGGAGTTCCTGACGCCCTTGGCAGGCAAGAACTCTGGCCCGCTTGTCAATGCGCTGTGGGGCGGCGCGAACCTCATGGGTGGCCTCGCCCTGGCCAGGTCTGCTGCGAGTCCCGGGCCCAGATGGGGACCGGAGGCCCATGCCTTCGGGGCCGGAGCAGCAGCCTTCGCGACCTGGATGTTTCTCAGCGAGGTGCTCCTCGAGGTCAACACCTCGGGCTGAGGGCGGCACGTCCTCGTGCTGTTCGTGGTGCGGTGGCACGACGCTTCCGGGGTCAGACCACGGCGGCGGCAACGCTGCCGGGGTCAGACCAACCTGGCGGCAACGCTGGCGGGGTCAGACCACCGCTGTCAGCACCTCGACCCGATTGCCAAAGCCATCGCGGCAGTGAAACCGCTCATAGCCCGCAAACGAGTGCCGTTCGTCCCACGACACCTCAAACCCCTGGTCGGCAACCCGAGCCCCCAGCGTCTCCAACTCGTCAACGCTGCCAAGGAGCAGGGCCGGGTGTGCCTTTCGTGCTGCCACGAAAGGGTCGTCGACGCCCAGATGGATCTCGGCCGTCACGGCGTCCCCCTCGAAAGCGCGAAACCAGCACCCACCCCGCCCAGCAAGCTCGTCGGGCTTGTCGACCTCAGTCAGCCCCAAGGCCCCGTGATAAAACGCCCTGGCGATCTCCTCGCCACCTCGTGGCATCGACACCTGCACGTGGTGTAGCCGCATGGCATCCTCCATTATCTCGATGTCAAGATAATTCTAGTGCGATGCCCGGCGGACCTCCAACCGTTTGATGCCGTGCAGCGTGCACAGGGGAACAATTCGCTCATCTGGCGTGCACCCAGACCGGCGACGCCAGCGGGCCTCTGACATCAGTGCAGGTCAACGCGTTGCCGTGCCCGGGCAGAGGGCACGTTGCCTGTTTGGCTGCACGTCACACGGGCAGGAGTGCGAGCCCAGGGCAAGAACTCAGGCGCTCAGCGAGACGGACGCTCCGGCGCCCACGCGCCCAGTGCGAGGGAGACTCGGGCGCTCACGCGCTCAGTGGGACGGAGACTCCGGCGCTCACGCGCTCAGTGGGGCTGAAAGTCGGGCGCCCACGCGCTTGGTCGGAGGGAGACTCGGGCGCTCGCGCGCTCGGTCGTCTTGAGAGGGAGGGGTCAGGCGGCGGAACTGATCAGGCGGCGCTTGGTCTGCGCGACAGTGTCCGGGTGCCTGATCGGCTTGGCCAAACCCTCGGCCAGCACGGTGCTGAACTGCTGGTCGGCTGCCTCGGACAGGCTCACGCGGCCTGCCACGTCGGTCAGCATACGGGACAGCGGCAGGTCGAGCGCCTTACAGATGGAGGCCAGCAACTCGCTGGATGCTTCCTTCTCGCCACGCTCGACCTCGCTCAGATAACCCAGGGACACGGAGGCGGAGGCGGACACCTCACGCAGCGTGCGGCCCTGGTGCTGGCGCTCCTCGCGGAGGACGTCGCCCATCTCGCGTCGCAGTAGAACCATGGCCAAAACCTCCCTCATCCCGTCTGGGTTACCTCAACCGTACAACGCCGGGCTGACATGAGCCCTCCCGGTTGTGCACTCAGCGCCCGGCGGACCCGCCAGTCAGCACCTCGAGCACCAGCTCCAGGGCAGCACCGACGCTCTGTTGCCGGATCTGTTCCCGGGAGCCGTGACAGGACAACGCCCGCACCTGGCGTTCTGATTCCCGTGTCACGGCGACGAAGACCCTGCCCACCGGGTGTCCCTCGATCGGGTCCGGCCCGGCGACACCGGTCGTTGCGACACCGAGGTCGGCTCCGGTGAGCCGTCGCACGCCGTCTGCCATCAGCAGCGCAGTCTCGGCCGCCACCGTGCCGTGCTCGGCGATGATGGCGGCTGGCACCCCGAGCACTCTGGTTTTCAGATCCGTCGAGTAGGACGCGAGGCCACCGAAGACGACGGCACTGGCACCGGGCACCGACGTCAACGCCGCGCAGACCAGCCCCCCGGTGAGCGACTCAGCAGTGGCCACAGAGGCCTCCGCCTCTATCAGTGCCCGGACGGTCTGCGTGGCCAACCGGTGGGCGCCGGCGTCTGAGGCGGTCACGTCATCACCTCAACGCTCCGCTGTGTCCCGGCGCAGCCGCAGCGCCTGCATCACGTAGTCCACGCCAGTGACGACGGTGACCACGACCGCTGCATACATCACCCACAGGCCGAGGGAGTGCAGCAAGCCGGTGAGCGGAAGGATCAGCAGGAGCAGGCCGATGGCCTGCAGGGTCGTCTTGATCTTGCCGCCCTTGCTGGCCGCGATGACTCCCCTGCGAATCACCCAGAAGCGCAGGGCGGTGATGCCCAGCTCACGGATCAGTATGACGACAGTCACCCACCAGGGCAGCTCACCAAGGATGGACAGCCCGATCAGGGCGGAGCCCATCAGCGCCTTGTCGGCAATCGGGTCAGCGATCTTGCCGAAATTGGTCACCAGCTGGCGCCGGCGGGCCAGATCACCATCCAGCCAGTCGGTGAGGCTGGCCACACCAAAGACGACCGCAGCCCACCACCGGTGCGGCTCGGACTCCCCGGACTCGCTCAGCAGCAACCACAGGAACAGTGGGACCAGGAGCATCCGCAGCACCGTCAGTGCGTTGGGCAGGTTCCACGCGCTGGCGCGCGGTGCCACCGGCGTCGTTGCCGGGTCCGGTGTGCTGGTCACGGCGCCGGCGCCCCCTGGTCGGGCAGCACCCGGGCGATGAGATCGACACCCTCGGTGTCGACCACCTCGGCGCGCACCACCGCACCGATCTGCGGCACCTCGCCCTCCGGCCACTCCACCAGCATGGTGGCGCCGTCGACGTCGGGGCCCTGCTGCTCGGCGCGCCCGGTGACCACGATCTCGCCGTCGGTCTCCTCAATCTCCTCGACCAGCACGCTCACGGTCTGCCCCACCCGGTCCTGCGCGCGCTGCGCGGTGAGCTGCTCGACGAGTTCGGTGACCAGGGCCACCCGCTCGTCGATGACCTCGGCAGGCAACTTCTCGGCATACGTCTCGGCCTCGGTGCCGTCCTCATCGCTGTAACCGAAGACCCCCACCACGTCGAGCTCGGCCTCGGTCAGGAAGGTGGTCAGCTCGGCCAGGTCCTCCTCCGTCTCACCGGGGAAGCCGACGATGACGTTGGACCGGATGCCTGCCTGTGGGACGCGCTCGCGCACCATGCGCAGCAGGGACAGGAAGGACTCGCGGTCACCGAAGCGCCGCATGCGTCGCAGCAGCGGACCCGAGGCGTGTTGAAAGGAGATGTCGAAGTAGGGCGTCACACCGGAGGTCTGAGCCATGACGTCGAGCAGCTCGGGTCGGATCTCAGCGGGCTGCAGGTAGGAGACCCGGACGCGCTCGATGCCCGCAATGGCCGTCAACTCGGGCAGCAGCTGCTCGAGCAACCTCAGGTCGCCAAGATCCTTGCCGTAGGACGTGGTGTTCTCACTGACCAGGAAGACCTCACGCACACCGCGCTCGGCCAACCAGCGCGCCTCGTCGATGATCTCGTGGGGGCGCCGCGAGACGAACGAGCCGCGGAACATCGGGATGGCACAGAACGCGCAGCGCCGGTCGCAGCCCGAGGCGATCTTCAGCGGGGCCCACGGGCGGCCGTCGAGGCGGGCACGGACCACGGGTGGACCGGACGGTGTGGCCAGCTGATCGGTGCCCTGGGAGTTGGTGGCGACGAAGTCGTCGGGCCGGATCTGCTGGTGCCCCGGCAGTGCCACCCCGGCGCTGCCGTCCTGGCGCGCGGCGGGCGAGATCGGCAGCAGCTGGCGTCGGTCGCGCGGGGTGTGCGCAACGGGTTTGTGGCCGTCCAGGATGGACTGCAGTTGACCCGACATGTCCTGATAGGAGTCGAAACCGAGGACCGCGTCCGCCTCGGGGAGCTGGTCGGCGAGCTGCTCACCGTAGCGCTCAGCCAGGCAGCCCACCGCGACCACCGCCTGCGTGCGGCCGCTGTCCTTGAGGTCGCTGGCCTCCAGCAGGGCATCGATGGAGTCCTTCTTGGCCTGCTCGACGAAGCCACAGGTGTTGACGACCGCGACGTCCGCCTCTGCGGCGTCGTCCACCAGCGTCCACCCACCGGCGGTCAGCCGCCCGGCCAACTCCTCAGAGTCGACCTCATTGCGCGAACACCCGAGTGTCACGAGGGCGACCGTCCGACCCTGGGCAGGGGCAGCGGGCTCAACGACACGGGGGCACATAGGTCCACTGTAAGCGAGTCGGAGCCCGGCAGCGCCCCGCACCGGGAGGCGCGTCACCAGATGGCGTAGGCCGGCTCCTTGGGCAGTCCGCAGGCGAGCCGGATCGACCCCGCCATGTCGCGCACCGCGATCGCCCTGACCTCCTGGCCCATGATGTCGTAGAGCTCCCCGAAGGCGAGCAGGACGCGGAACTCCATCTCGAGCAGGCCATGGCGACGGGTGCGGGCCAGTGCCTCATCCAGCCGCACCATCGAGCGCCGCGGATGCTCGTCCCGGTCCAGTCGGGCCAAGCCGATCAGACACAGCACGAGCTCGGCCTGCTCTCCCTGGTGTGCCAGCTCGGCCAGCGAGGCCTCGAGCAACTCTCGGGCGGTCTCGTGGTCGCCGAGGCCGAATCGTGCCTCGGCCTGGAGGGCACCGAACTCACTGCGCAGGATGTGCTCGGAGGTCTGCGTCGTCAGATCGATCGCTTCACGAATCAGGGGCTCGGCGGCACGCGGCCGTGCGCGGCGCAGCTGCAGGATGGCCAGGCTGCGCAGCGCGTTGGACCGCGCGGAGGGGTGCACCGCCTCGCCGAGGAGCTCACGCAGCACCCGCTCAGCGTGCTCGTGGCGCTCCAGAATCACCAGCACAAAGCCCATGTTGGCGCGGATGGACTGGCTCCGGTCCTGGTCGCCGGCCACCTCGATGTGCCGGAGAGCAGCCCGCAGGTGGCCCCAGGCGCGCGGGAACTGCCCCTGCGGCAGCAATGCACTGGTGTAGTTGTTGTGCACGACGGCGAGGGCGAACGAGCTGCCGGACGCGATGGCCATCTCCCGTGCGCGGGCCCACTGTTGATCTGCCTTGTGCTGGTCCCCGAGTTTGCCCGTGACGGCCGCCAGCACCTGCATCGCCAGGGCTGCGGCCTCCAGGTCCCCGCGTCGCTCCGCCGCCATGACCGCCGTGCTGTGCAGACGTCCCGCGAGCTCCAGTGCCCCGCGCCCGGTGAGGGCGCCCCCGAGATAGCGGGAGAGCTCGGTCACCTCGCTGCCGGCAAAGTCCGCAGCCATCTCGGCCACTGTCACCAGCGGGGCCGCAGCACGGTCCAACCACTGATTGGCCTCCTGCAGGCTGCGGAAGACCGACTGCCCCGCCGTGCTGGCGGTGAGCGCGTCAACGGCTTTGACCTGATCCACGTAGTAGCCCAGCAACCGACGCAGCATCTGCTCGCGCTCCGCCCGTGCCAAGCTCGAGCCGCGCTCCGCCGAATACGCAGCCAGCAGGTCGTGCTGGCGCACCCACCCGGCCTCCAACTGCGCGAGATTGGCGCGCACCAGGCGCTCGACCCCGCGCCTGGCCGTCCTGGGGTCCGTGTCAATGAGCGCCGCCAACCCGCCCACATCGATCCGGCTGGCCACGTTGACACCGAGGGCGAGGAAGAGACGCAGGTCGTCTCGATCCAGCGCATCCACGGACCAGGAGAAGATCGTGCGGGCACTGGTCATGGGATCACCGACGTCAAGCAGGTCCAGCACGTCGGGAGCTCCCTGGCCCGGGCCGCCATCCAGCACATCGGCATCTCGGGCGCGCAGCGCGGCCACCCGCAGCGCGATGGGGAGCCCCCCGCAGCGTTCCGCCAGGCGTTCCAACTGATCCGCGTCGAGGCCTGTGCCGCTGGCTCGTGAGGCCCCTGCCGCAGGCGCTGGTTCGGTGGACGAGTCATCCTGCTCAGTCTCGGGCGCGCCGGCGAGGCTCCGGAGCAGTGCGACGGCGTGCTCGCGATCGAGGGGTTGGAGTGGGACGTGGTGGACGTTGTCCCGGGCGATCAGCCCCGTCAGGTCGTCTCGGCTGGTGACCAGGCTGGCGCACCCGTTGTCTCCGGGGAGCAACGGTCGGACGGCTTCCTCGCTGCGGGCGTTGTCGATCAGGATCGCAACCTGGCGACCGGCCAGCAGACTGCGATAGGTGGCCACCCGTTCCTCCCTGTCGCGGGCCCCTGCT
This sequence comes from Ornithinimicrobium faecis, assembly GCF_023923225.1. Classification (GTDB taxonomy): domain Bacteria; phylum Actinomycetota; class Actinomycetes; order Actinomycetales; family Dermatophilaceae; genus Ornithinicoccus; species Ornithinicoccus faecis. The sequence continues at coordinate 3,162,068 of NZ_CP099489.1, forward strand.
GGGTCGCCTCCCAGCGCCCGGATGAATCGCTCCAGGGCGGCATCCACCGAGGGGCCGGGGGTTGGCCCGTAGCCCTGGAAGTCGACGTAGAGCTGACCGTCCGGAAAGTCCGCACGGTGAGCGGCGACCCACGCCACGGCCAGGGCGGTCTTGCCGACTCCGGGCAGCCCCGAGATCAGGGCGTGCCGGTTGGTGCCGTCGGTCAGCGCGGCGTCGAGCAGCTCGAGCGCTCCGTCGCGCCCCACCAGGGGGACGCTGGCGGGCAGCTGTGCCGGGGGCGCCTGCATCGGCTGGACCGTGACGCGTTCGCGACCAGGAGCCGGTGTCTGCGGTGCCTGACCGCTGAGGACAAACTCCTGCATCCGGCGCAGCGGCTCGGAGGGCTCCATCCCGAGCTCATCGACCAGGACCCGTCGGGTCCGGGCATAGACGTCCAGCGCGTCGACCGGCCGGCCCGCCTGGTGCAGCCCCTGCATCAGGCGCACCTGGAGCGGCTCGCGCAGGGGGTGCGCGGCGGCCACCCGCTCGAGATCGGCGAGCACCTCCTGATGGTGCCCGAGACGGATCTCGGCATCGAACAGGATGTCGGTCACGTCGAGGCGGAGCTGCTCCAACCGCTGGGCCTCATCGGTCACCAGGGGGACGTCCAGGTCGGGATAGGCCGTCCCTCCCCACGGGTCGGCCCACTGTGACAGGGCCTCGCGTGCCAGGCCCGCCCGGGCAGGATCATCGGCAGCGGCTCCCATCGCCCCCTCGACCAGCCGGGCAAACCGGGTGGCGTCCAGCTCGTCGTGCTCGACCTGGAGCAGATAGCCACTGCCGTCCGCCACCAGCCTCTCCGCGCTGTCCAGCTCCTGACGGAACCGGTGGGCGTGCAGGTGCAGCCGGGCAGCCACCCGGACCTGGGGCTGTGGGTCGTCGTCCTGACCTGGCCACAGTGCCTGCGCCAGCGCGTCATAGGTGACCACGTGGCCGGCCCGAGCGAGCAGCACCCCGAGCATCCTGCGGCGCAGGGCGCCACGGGGCCGCACCCATGACTCGCCGGCGCGGTATCCCACGCGGCCCAGAACCTGAAACTCCATCTCACCCCTCCGCCTATCGACGATAGCCCTCCCCCAGCGTGCGTGCGAGCGGATTGAAAGAACGAGGAAAGGTGGGGCGATCACGATGCTGGCCATGGGAATCACGACAACGGGGGTGCCACCGCGCGCCCTCACCCGGTGGCAGGTCCACGGGGTCTGTCTCGTCATGTTCATCGAGGGGCTCAGCTCCTCGAGCATCAATGTCCAGGTCGCGGCCGTGCGGGCCGACCTGGCACCCGGCCCGGTCGGGTTGCAACTGGTGGCCTCGACCTTCCTGGTCGCGTATGCCGCCCTGCTGCTCCCGGCCGGGCGCCTCGCGGACTGGCTGGATCGTCGCAAGGTCTTCCTGGTCGGCCTCACCCTGTTCGCCCTGGGCAGCCTGCTCGGCACCCTGGCCCCCTCCGTCTGGTTGCTTGTCCTCGCCCGGCTGCTGCAGGGAGCCGGAGCCGCCCTCACCGCACCCGCCGCACTCGGACTGATCACTGCGCCGTTGCCGCAGGGGCCCGAGCGCAACCGCCTGGTGGCGCTGTATGGCGCGCTCGGTGCGGTGGGGTTCTCCACCGGGCTGGTCCTCCCGGGATTCCTGGTGGCGCACCTCGGGTGGCGCAGCAGTTTTGCGGTGCTGCTCCCCTTTGTCCTCCTGGTCCTGCTGCTGACCTGGCGGGTCCCCGCGGCCCCCGCCGATGACGTCGACCGGTCCTCCCAGCGACCCGACTGGTGGGGCACGATCGCCCTGCTGGCCCTGATCGGCGGTGGCACCTGGTGGCTCGGCGCCCTCCGGCAGCTGTCCGTCACGACTGTCCTGGCGAGCCTGTTGGTGCTGACCTGTCTGGCTGGCGTCGTGCTCGCCCGTCGGCACCTCACCCTGCCCCCCGGCGTGTTGGTCCCGCCCGTGCGGCGGTCGATGATCGCCATCGGTGCTGCCTCCGCAGGGATGCTCGCGGCCATCTATCTGCTGACCCTGGCCCTGCAGGACTGGCACGACCTGGATGCCTTCACGGTCGGGCTGCTGATCCTGCCCCAGCCAGCGTGCTTTGCCCTGCTGGCACGCTGTGGCTCGGTGTGGGTGAGCCGCTCGGGGAGCACAGCGCCGATGGTCACGGGGATGGCACTGATCGCGGGCGCGACCGCTGCCCTCGCGCTGCCCGACTCCGGGCGGCCACCGACACTGCTGGTTCTGCTGGCCATGGCAGGGGTGGGGGCCGGCCTGGCGCTGCTCTTCCCCGCCGCCTCCGTCGGGGCCATCAACGCCACCCCCGAGCGGCTGCGCAGCAGCACCGCAGCAGTGCTGACGACGGCCCAGAACCTCGGTGGCAGCGGCGGTCTCGCCCTGGTCACCGCGCTGGCGCTGGTGCCGGACGCCAACAGTCCCGGCAGCCTGTCCGCGCCGATGGCGGTGTGTGCGCTGATGGTCGCCCTCGGGTTGGGCGCCGTGGCCCTCAGCCTGCGGGGCCACCCCCACGGTGTGCACCGTCGCGTGGCACGTCAGGCAGTGGACTCATGACGCGCCTCGAGACGATGTCGCAGACGCTGGTCGTCGCCGACCTGGACGGGACCCTGACCTTCACCGAGGACCCGCCAGAGCCAGCAGTGATGGCCGCCTGGGACCGCCTCACGAGCATCCGGGGAGTGCGCATGGCGGTGGCGACCGCACGGGCACCGGTGTTCGTGCGCAACTGGTTCCGACACCGTCTGCAGCACACCGACGCGGTCTGCTGCAATGGCGCGCTCGTGCTGCCCGCCGGTGGCCCGGCGTCTCCCTGGGCGCTGCCTGTGCCGGCTGTGCACCAGGTCACCCGACAACTCGCGAGCACAGCGGTGAGCTATCGCGTCGACTACGGCGAGCACTTCGTCGCGCGGGGACCGGACGTGATGCCCTGGATGCTCGACGCCCACCGCAGGGAACTGGCACCGGACGTGGCGCCGCGCTGCGACGGGGTCGTGCGGATGCTGGTGTCGTGCAGCAAGGCCGCCCAACAGGCCACGGCCGGCCTGTCTGGCGTGACCGTGATCCCGCACTCCACCGGGGACGCCGACGTCGTGGCGACCGGGGTGGGCAAAGAGGCTGCGGTGGCCACGCTGCGTCGAGGGGGCGAGCAGATGATCGCCCTCGGCAACGACGAGAACGACCGGGGGCTGCTGCAGGCAGCCGATGCGGCCTACGTCGTGGGAACGCGTCTGACGGATCTCGACGCCGCACCGCACGTGCGCCGGGTCCCGGCTGGCACACCCCCGGTGGCCGGCTTGCTCACCGACCTGGCCGACTCCCTGGCCCGGCGCGCTGTCCCGGCCTGAGTCCGACGCGTGCGGAGACCGGTCGCTGGTGGCTGCGCAGGGGGCAGTCACCAGTGACCGGTCAGGCGCATCAGCACCAGGCTGCTGGTCGCCACGAGCACCCACAGCACGCCTCCCAGAGCCAATGGGCGCCACCCGGCCTCGCGCACCGCCGCCACCGGGGTGGTCAGACCGATCGCGGTCAGCGCCACCGTCGTCAGATAGCCGGCCAGCACGTGCACCGGCTCGGTCCAGGACTGCGGCACCACCCCCAACGAGGTTGCCGCGGCAGCCAGCAGAAAGAGGACCAGGAACGTGGGGACCAGCTTGTGCCACGGCATACGGTCGCCGTCGTTGCTCTCCCGCCTGGCCCGGGCCACGGAGTGGCCGATCGCGATCGGGACGATCATCAGCGTCCGGGTCAGCTTGACAACGATGGCGTAGGACGTGGCGACGGCACCGTAGATCGTGGCGGCGGCGACCACCGAGGAGGTGTCGTTGATGGCGGTGCCGGCCCACAGACCGAAACCCTCCTGGGACAGCCCCAACGCATAGCCGAGCACGGGGAAGAGCAGCACGGCCAGGGCGTTGTAGACGAAGATCACCGCCACGGACACGGCGACGGCGGCCCCAGCGGCTCCCGTGACCGCGCTGATCGTGGCGATCGCCGACGCCCCACAGATGCCGGTGCCCACGGTGACCAGGGTGCGGATGTCGTCGGCCACCCCGAGCCAGCGCCCCACCAGCGGGCCGGCGAGCAGGGCCAGGACGAGGGTGCCCAGCATCACGGGGAGGGTGTCCAGGCCGATCCGGGCCACCTGGCCCAGTGACAGGCCAAGGCCCAAGAGCACCACGGCCGCCTGCAGCACCTTCTTGGCCGCGAACCCCGTGCCCGGGGCGAGGGCCGGACGAGGGCCCAGCAGGGTCCCCACGACCAACCCGAGGAGTATGCCGAGGACCGGGCCCCCGATGACCGGGACCTGGGTGCCGATCAGGTGGGCGATCAACCCCAGGCCTGCGGCCAGGGCGAGCCCGGGCACCAGGGCGAGCGGACCTGCTCTGGTCACCGCCGGAACTTGATCATGGTGAGGCCGAGCAGCCGGGCCACCACCAGCGCCATGTAGTTCAACCCGGCCAGCATCTGGAGCATCAGCACCGCTCGGGCATGCCCCGCGTCGGGCCCCGGGCTGATGTCAGACAGGCCGGTGTTGGTCAGCGTGGTGAAGGACAGGAAGAGCAGGTCCATCCAGGACAGTGGCCCCTCGTGGCCCGTGTGGATATAGGAGCCGGGCCAGATGACCTGCACGATGCCGTGAGTGTAGGCAAAAGCCCAGGCCAGCACGGTGAAGCAGGCACCGGTGGCGAACAGCTCGTCGCGCGAGACCCAGGCGTCAGCGAACATGTAGCGCAGCAGCGAGATGGCCGTGTAGAAGTAGAAGGTCCCGTGAAAGACGTAACTGGTCAGCAGGACGCCCTCATGAGTGGGAAAGACAGCCTCCACGATCGTCATGACGAACACCGGGGCACCGAGCACGATCGCCACCCGCCGGGTCGCCGGCGTCTTGTTAACCGCGAGCACGGCAATCGCCAGGACGATCAGCCCGAAGGCGGACAACAAGGTCCTGCCCAGACCACCCTGGTCGGTGAACGGGAAGACCAGCACGCCCAGCAGCTGCACGGCCAGCAGCACGGCCGACGGGTGATCCCGCAGACCAGACAGCCAGCGCTGCGGCCTGCTCTGCCCGGCGGCACCGGCGTAGGTGAACACGGGGGGTGACTCTACTCGCGCCCGGTCAGCGCCCAGGCATCCTCGGAGTCTTCCTCGGCCGACGCGTAGTCCGCGTCGTCGGAGTCGGCCAGCGGGTCGGCATACTGCTGCGGTGCCGGTGCGGCAGGCTCGCCCTCGTCGACCTCGACGACATCGTCGTCCTGCCCCAGACCCGGCTCCGCCTCGGGCGGAGGCTCCTGGCCCTGCAACAGCGCCAGGGTCACCTCCAGGTCGTCGTGCTTGACCAGCACGTCACGGGCCTTGCTGCCCTCGGACGGCCCGACAATCCCCCGGGACTCCATCAGGTCCATCAGCCGGCCTGCCTTGGCAAACCCGACCCGCAGCTTGCGCTGCAGCATCGAGGTGGACCCGAACTGGGTCGTGATGACCTGCTCGGCAGCCTGCAGCAGCAGGTCGAGGTCGTCGCCGATGTCCTCGTCCACCATCTTCTTGGCCGGCGCGACGGTCACATCCTCGCGATAGACCGGCTTGAGCTGGTCAGTGACGTGCTTGACCACGCCCTCGATCTCGGACTCGGCGACCCAGGCGCCCTGCACGCGCATCGTCTTCGACGCCCCCATCGGCAGGAACAGGGCATCGCCCTGCCCGATCAACTTCTCGGCACCAGGCTGGTCGAGCACGACGCGGCTGTCGGTGACTGAGGACGTCGCGAACGCCATCCGGGAGGGCACGTTGGCCTTGATCAGACCGGTGACCACGTCGACCGACGGACGCTGGGTCGCCAGCACCAGGTGGATGCCGGCGGCGCGGGCGAGCTGGGTGATCCGGACGACCGACTCCTCGACGTCCCGGGGGGCGACCATCATCAGGTCGGCGAGCTCGTCCACCACGACCAGCAGGTAGGGGTAGGGCTGCATGACCCGCTCGGACCCCGCTGGCGGTGTGACTTTTCCGGCGCGGATCGCCTTGTTGAAGTCGTCGATGTGCTTGAACCCGAAGGCCGACAGGTCGTCGTAGCGGGTGTCCATCTCCTTGACCACCCAGGCCAGCGCCTCGGCTGCCTTCTTGGGGTTGGTGATGATCGGCGTGATCAGGTGTGGGATGCCCTCGTAGGCCGTCAGCTCGACCCGCTTGGGGTCCACCAGGACCATGCGGACCTCGTCGGGCGTGGACCGCATCAGGATCGAGGTGATCATCGAGTTGATGAAACTCGACTTGCCCGACCCGGTCGCGCCGGCGACCAACAGGTGCGGCATCTTGGCCAGGTTGGCGATGACATAGCCACCCTCAACGTCCTTGCCGACGCCCATCACCATCGGATGGGTGTTGTTGCGGGCCGCGTTGGAGCGCAGCACGTCTCCGAGAGAGACGTTCTCCCGGTCGGTGTTGGGGATCTCCACACCGACGGCCGACTTCCCCGGGATCGGCGACAGGATGCGCACATCGGCCGAGGCCACGGAGTAGGAGATGTTCTTGGACAGGGCAGTGACCCGCTCGACCTTGACGCCCGGGCCAAGCTCGACCTCATAGCGCGTGACCGTCGGACCACGCATGAAGCCGGTCACCTGGGCATCGACCCCGAAGTCGTCGAGCACGCCGGTCAGCGCCTCGACGACCTTGTCGTTGGCAGCCGAGCGCGACTTGTGTGGCGCACCCTCGACCAGCAGCGCGTTGTCCGGGAGCGTGTAGGTGACGTCGCCGGCGAGCATGAGCTGCTCGACGCGCTGCGGCAGCGGCGTCGTGGGCGGCGCCTCCAGCGTCTCCTTGTGGGGGACCTTACTGGGGTCTGGGCGCTTCTGCCCGGGCCGCAGGATCGGCTGGGTGTCGTCCGGACCAGCCTTCGGGGCCGCTGTGGCGGGCTTGTCGCCCGCTGTGGCGTCGGCGGCGGGCTTGGCGGACTCTGCCTCGCTCGCCTCCTCGCGCTGCTTGCGGGCGTAAGCCCGGGCACGCAGCGACTTGGCCGAGCCCGGCTGCACCTCGGCCGCCTGCTCGAAGGCCTCGTCCCCGTCGCGCTCCCCGGGCACCTCGGTCCGGCGACGACGCTTGGGGCGCGGTGCCTCGTCATAGTCCGAGTCGGACGTCGAGGAGGTCTCGAACAGGGCCGCCTCGGCGTCACGCAGTCGCTGCGGGATCCGGTGGACCGGCGTGGCGGTGATGACCAGGATGCCAAAGAAGGCCAACAGGGTCAGCAGCGCGATGGTGCCGTAGGTCGTCAGGGCAGCGGTGATCGGGCTGGCCACGATGAACCCGACGATGCCGCCGGCGTTCTGCAGGGCAGCCTGGCCCTCGCTGTAGTCGGGCGATCCGAGCGCGACGTGGGTCAGACCGGCGGCTGCCAGCCCCAGGGCCAGCGTGCCGACGGCCATGCGGTTGTTGGCGGCGACGCTGGCCGGCGCGCGCAGCAGTCGGATCGCGAACAGGAAGAGCACGATCGGCAGGGCGAGGCCCACGCGACCGAAGGTCCCCGCCACCACGGCGTGGATGGCGTCGCCGAGGGCGCCCTGCAGGTTCCACCACTCCCGGATCGCCACGATGACCGCCAGCGCCAGGAGCAGGAAACCCCACCCGTCGCGTCGGTGGTCCGGCTTGTCGCCCTCAGTGCTGGTGCCCATCGACCGGACCGCTCCTCCTGCCATCGTTGCCACGCCCATCCAGGTGCCTCGGGCCATCCGCCACGGAAGTGGTGGCTGCCCGGCAGCACGGCGGGGCTGACTGTTGCGCTTGCCCTTGCTGGCCGGGGCTTGCTTGCTGCCCTTGCTGCGGGCGGCGCTGCCGCGCGCCGGGGTCTGGCCCGAGCGGGCTCGCCCCGTCGCGCTGGTCGCGTTCGTGCGGGTCCCCGAGGACGACCTGCTGGCGCTCCCGGCCTTCGTGCTGCCGGAGCGAGGTTTGGTCGTCGCAGTGTTTGCCACCCTGGCACGGTACTTGACTTTCACGTGCGTATCACGCGTCACACGCGCAGGGGGGCCGATCCGGCGCGCAGGTGGCACCACCGCACACGACACCTGACGGGCTGCTCGTCTAGTTCACGGGTTGACAGTCCGCAGTGAGCAAGCTCTGGGCTTGCTCTCACTTGTTGTCAATGACATTGATTGATAATGCCCTGAGTCAAGGTATACTCTTGGCATGGCATCAGAGGTTGCGCCCCGCCCGCTCGCCGCCTTTCTCGGCGACGTCATCGGCTCCCGCGCCTCCAGTGACCGCAAGGGCCTGCACGACACCCTCACCTCCGCCCTCGCCACCGTGAGCGCCGAGGTCGACACCGTCGACGACATCCAGGTGACGGCGGGCGACGAGTTCCAGGGCACCTTCGCCAATGTCGGTGAGGCGCTGTATGCCGCACTCCTCCTCCGCCTGCGCCTGACCCCTCACATCGATGTCCGGATCGGCGTGGGCTGGGGCGATGTGACAGTGCTGGACGCCGCGCACGGCACGCAGGACGGTCCGGCCTGGTGGGCCGCGCGGGCCGCCATCGAGTGGATCGAGAAGCAGCAGGCGAGCGCTGGCTGGCAGAGCGTGCGCACGGCCTATCGGCGCGCCGACATCATCGGCGACACCCTCCCCGGCCCGACGCCCGAGGCGGTCAGCGCCGCCCTGCTCTGTCAGGACCATCTGATGGGCTTGCTGGACGAGCGGTCGAGACACATCCTGGAGGGGCTCATGCACGGTCAGACTCAGGTGAAACTGGCGGAGGAGCTCGGCCTCACCCGCCAGGCAGTCAATCAACGGCGCAAGCAGGACGGGTTGGCGATCCTGGTCGCCGCGGCCGAGAGCCTGCGGACCCTCGAGTGAGCGCGCTGGCGCTCCTGCTCATCGCGGTGGGCCTCAGCGACTTGATCGCGGCCCGTGGGTGGTCCGACCGGCACACCGGTCGCCGGGTGGGAGCCCTGGCCGGGTTGGCGTCCGTCGCCGCCCTGGCCCTGCTCGCCGGGTTGACCGGCTGGGGGGACCTTGCCCTGTTGACGATCGCCGGACTGACGACTGGCGGCTGGGTGGTCCTGGCCGGGCGGGCCGACGACTCCGACCTCGGCCAGGGCCTGGCTCTGGCCGCCCTGGCAGCGGGCACGGCCCTGAGTGTCCTGCTCAGCGGGTGGGCGACTCCCGCAGGCGGAGCCTTGGGCCGGTGGCTGGAGTGGACGGGCATCGAGGCGCTGGCCGGCGCGGACCCCACCCGGGTGCTGCTCCTCGTCGGTCTGGTCCTGGCGCAACTGTCGACGGGCAACGTGATCGTGCGGCTGGTCCTGGCTCACACCGGTGCGCTCAACCCCCTGGGTGGACCGCAGGCCTCCGACCGGCTCCGGGGCGGGCGACTGCTCGGCCCGATGGAGCGGGTCTTCATCCTCGGGCTGGGGTTGGCCGGTCAGGTCACGGCCGCCAGCATCGTCATCGCGGCCAAAGGGTTGATCCGCTGGCCGGAGTTGCAGCGGGCCAGCCGCGACTCGGAGCGGCTCGAGCAGGCGGCTCGGGACACCCCCGACGCGCGGAAGAACCAGGCTGCCTCCACCGCGAGCATCGACCAGGTGACCGAGTACTTCCTGATCGGCAGCTTCGTCAGTTGGCTGGTCGCCCTCGTTGCCCTGGTGGTCGCCCACCTGGGCTGAGTCCAACCCGACACTGTCGTGCCACACCGGACTGTCGTGCCACACCGGGCACCGGTGACCGCTCCTGCACGCCAGCCGACCCACACGCACCAGGTGAGCACACGGCATACAGCTCGCTGGTCGTGCCGTGGCTCCGATCAGGCGTCGATGACGATCGGGATGATCATCGGGCGGCGACGCAGTTTGCTGCCGACGAACGATCCGACGGTGCGCCGGATGACCTGCTGGAGTTGGTGACTGTCGGTGGTGCCGTTGGCACGGGCCTCCTCCAGTGCGGCCTCCAGACGCGGCCGCACCTTGTCGAAGACCGCAGCGTCCTCGGCGAACCCGCGGGTCTGGATCTCCGGACCCGCCGCGACCTTGCCCGTGGAGGGATCGCGCACCACGATGATCGTCACGAAGCCCTCGTCGCGCAGGATCCGACGGTCCTTGAGCAGGCCCTCCGTCGTGCCGCCGACCGACGAGCCGTCGACGTAGATGTAGCCGACATCGACCGCACCGACGATGCTGGCCTTCCCGTCGACCAGGTCCACCACGACCCCGTCCTCGGCGAGGATCACGTTGTCCTCCGGGACCCCCGTGGCGATCGCCAGGTCCCCGTTGGCCACCAGGTGACGCCACTCGCCGTGCACCGGCATCACGTTCTTGGGGCGCACGATGTTGTAGCAGTAGAGCAGCTCACCGGCGCTCGCGTGACCGGAGACGTGCACCAGGGCGTTGCCCTTGTGGACCACCTTGGCGCCCAGTCGGGTCAGGCCGTTGATCACGCGGTAGACGGCATTCTCGTTGCCGGGGATCAGCGAGGAGAGCATCAGGACGGTGTCGCCCTCCCCCACCTCGATCTTGTGGTCGCGGTTGGCCATCCGGGACAGCGCGGCCATCGGCTCACCCTGGGAGCCGGTGCAGATGAGCACCTGCTCGTCATCGGGCAGCTGGGCCAGTCGGCCGAGGTCGACGAGCACGCCGTCCGGCACCCGCAGATAGCCGAGGTCGGCGGCGATGCCCATGTTGCGGATCATCGAGCGGCCGACCATGGCGACCTTGCGCCCGGACTCCTCGGCGGCGTCCAGCACCTGCTGGACGCGGTGCACGTGGGAGGAGAAGCACGCGACGATGATGCGGCGCTCGGAGTGGTGGAAGACGCGCTCGATGGCGGGTGCGATGTTGCGCTCGGCTGTCGTGAACCCGGGCATCTCGGCATTGGTGGAGTCGGTCAGGAAGAGGTCGACCCCCTCCTCCCCCAGCCGGGCGAACGCACGCAGGTCGGTGATCCGTTTGTCCAGCGGCACCTGGTCCATCTTGAAGTCGCCGGTGTGCAACAGGGTCCCCGCCGGCGTCCGCACGAAGACCGCGAGCGCGTCAGGGATGGAGTGGTTGACCGCGACAAACTCGCAGTCGAAGGGAGCGAGGTGCTCGCGATCGCCCTCCCGCACACCCAGCGTGTAGGGCGTGATCTTGTGCTCCTTGAGCTTGGCCTCGATCAGGGCCAGCGTCAGCTGCGAGCCGACGAGCGGGATGTCGGGCTTGCGACGCAGCAGGAACGGCACTGCGCCGATGTGGTCCTCGTGACCGTGGGTCAGCACGATGGCCACGATGTCGTCCCAGCGGCCCTCGAGATAGTCGAAGTCGGGCAGGATCAGGTCCACGCCGGGGTGCTCGTCCTCGGGGAAGAGGACGCCGCAGTCGATGATCAGCAGCTTGCCGGCATACTCCACGACCGCCATGTTGCGGCCGATCTCACCGAGTCCCCCGAGGGCGACGACCCGCAGGCCGTTCTTCGCGAGGGGGCCTGGGGCGGTGAGTTCAGGATGCGGGTGGCTCATGCCGCAAGGTTACGACCCGCACGATGGGGTCGGCATGCGGTGGGGCCAGGGGCGCGGTTGTCCGGCTGCCTGAAGTGGGTGATCGCGCCGCTACCCGCTCGGGGGGTCCGGGTAACGGCGCGATCGACCCCTACTCTCACGCAGAGTGATTGAAGAAACCATACCAGTGAGGCGTGATGTGCGTCACACAAGCTCTGGCCTGCATCTTTGCCGGTGAACAACGGCTGTTCGCGGGAGAGAGGGCGCTTCTGGCGCGGCCGCGACGGTCAGTGTCATCGTCCACAACTAGAGTTCACTCATGCGCCAGTACCTCGACCTGTTGACCCGCGTCCGCGACGAGGGCGTCCGCAAGGACGACCGCACCGGCACCGGGACCCTCTCGGTCTTCGGTCACCAGATGCGATTCGACCTCACCGAGGGCTTCCCCGTGCTGACGACCAAGAAGCTCCACCTGCGCTCCATCACCGGTGAGTTGCTGTGGTTCCTGCGCGGCGACACCAACATCGAGTGGCTGCACGAGCGCAAGATCCGCATCTGGGACGAGTGGGCCGACGCCAACGGCGATCTCGGGCCCGTCTATGGCCACCAGTGGCGCTCCTGGCCGACACCGAACGGCGAGACGATCGACCAGATCGCCCGCGTGATCGAGTCCATCCGCACCAACCCCGACTCTCGCCGCCACATCGTCACTGCGTGGAACGTCGCGGACGTGGACCAGATGGCCCTCCCCCCGTGCCACACGATGTTCCAGTTCTATGTCACGCCAGGCGTGGACGGCGGACGCGGGCGCCTGTCCTGCCAGCTCTATCAGCGCAGCGCCGACATCTTCCTCGGCGTGCCGTTCAACATCGCCAGCTATGCCCTGCTGACTCAGATGGTGGCGCAGGTGACCGACCTGGAGGTCGGCGATTTCGTCCACACGATGGGCGACGCTCACCTCTATCTCAACCACCTCGACCAGGCGCAGGAGCAGCTGACCCGCGAGCCCGGCCCGTTGCCGACACTGTGGCTCAACCCCGAGATCCGGGCGATCGATGAGTTCGATATCGAGGACATCGAGGTGCGCGACTATGTCGCGGCGCCCACCATCAAGGCCCCCATCGCGGTCTGACCCGCTCCTTCATGACTCACTTCTCTGTCGTCCCGGCGGCCTATCTGGTGCTCACCCGGGAGACCGCCGGCACCACCGAGGTGCTCCTGCAGCGGCGCGGAGCCACCGGCTACATGGAGGGGTGGTGGGCCTGCGGGGCGGCTGGTCACGTTGAGGCCGGCGAGCCGGCCGACCTGGCCGTATGCCGTGAGGCGGCCGAGGAGCTCGGCGTCACCATCGATCCTGGTTCCGTCAGCCTGGCCGCCGTCCTGCAGCGCGGCTGCGTGCTCGGGGGGCCGATCGAGCAACGGATCGACCTGTTCTTCACCGCTTCGCGCGTCAGCGGTGAGCCGACCATCACCGAGCCGGACAAGGCCGCCGACCTGCACTGGTGGCCCCTGGACGACCTCCCCAACCACGTGGTCCCGCACGAGCGCCAGGTGCTCGAGCAGTTGCGTGACGCGGCGGCCGCCTCCGGGCCGATCCCTCAGTTGCTCACCCGCGGCTTCAACCAGAGCCTGACGCTGGTCGCCGCGGTCGGGCGCAACGGCGTGATCGGTGACGGGTCGTCGATGCCGTGGCACCTTCCCGAGGACCTGGCCTTCTTCAAGCGCACGACGATGGGCGGGGTGATGGTGATGGGCCGCGGCACCTGGGACTCCATCGGCCGCGCCCTTCCCGGGCGGCGCACCATCGTCGTGACCCGCGACCGGACATGGTCCGCACCCGGTGCCGAGGTGGCACACTCGCTGCCCGAGGCGCTCCTCATGGCCGGTGACATCGAGGTCTTCATCGCCGGCGGCGGCCAGATCTATGAGCAGACGATCGCGGCCGCCTCCCGCCTGGTGATCACCCATGTCGAGCAGGACCCCGATGGCATGGTGCGCTTCCCATCCATCGACACGTCTCAGTGGCGCGAGACCAGCCGCGAGGATCGCGACGGTTTCGCCTGGGTGGAATACCTCCGCCACCCCTGACCCCCTCCCCCTTCCGATCCGGCGACGTCTGGTGGAGCTCCTGGCGGAGTCCGACCAGACTGCGGGAGACCTCACTTCGGTGATCCGCGAGGAGTTCGGCATCAGCCAACCCGCAGTCTCGAACCACCTTCGGGTGCTGCGTGACTCCGGTTTCGCCGTGGCTCAGCGCGAGGGATCTCGTCAGCGATATCGCCTGGAGGCCGAGCGCCTCTCGGAAGTCGATGTGTGGCTTCACAAGCATCGTGCCCGTTGGACGGTTGCCTTTGATGCCCTCGAGACGGAGCTCCACCGGGGCGCCCGCCAGCGGCCCACACACACCCCTCCTCACCAGGACAGGACAGACCGATGACGCTTTCCACCATCACCCGCATCCTTCACGGGACGCCGGACCAGCCGACCCTGAGCTTCGCGCGGGACTACGCCTTCTCCCCCGCCGACTTGTGGAGCGCCCTCACAGACGCGACCCGCTTGAGCCGCTGGTTCGGTCACTTCGACGGGCCCGCGCCCCAGCGCGTCGGCGACACCTTCGTCGTCGACCTCGGCGGAGGGGACGCGGACCGGGCCACGGGGACCGTGACGACCTGCGAGCCGGAGCACTCGCTGAGTTATGGCTGGCAGTGGCAGGACGAGCGTCCGAGCCAGGTGCAGGTGACGCTCGAGCCGAACGGTGCAGGGACACGACTACGGCTGCGTCACACGCTCGCCGAGCCCGACCACGTCGTGGGCTACGGCGGTGGCTGGGAGCAGATGCTGATGGCCCTCGACGACGAGCTCACCGGGACGACCACCACGCAGAGCACCCACGAGGCCGTTGAGCAGGAGGGCAACCGGGCCTGGGGCGCTTTGCTCTCAGAAGCTGGACAGCGTGATGGGGCCGTTGACGGCGCCCAGGGGACCTAGTAGATTCCTAACAGTTGGAACTCACTTGGAGGGGCAGTGATTCATGTCTGGCCAGTCACACCACGCGGGATCGCTTAGTCACACGTTGGGGTTAGCGTTGGCGACTGCCAGTCTAGTGACCCTGACCGCGTTCCTAGCGCCCACGACGCCAGCGACAGCGAACGGTTGGCAGCCAGGGGCGCAGGAGCCTTCGGGATCGGCCACGCTGTATAGGGACTGCCCGGCCGGCAAGCAGGTCGGTGCAGCGAGCACCATTGCCACTTCAGGCTCGACTCTCCATGCCTATGTGAGTGGCGGCCAAACGTACACGCGGGCCTTCAGTGGCCGAGTCTCACTGTCTATATCGCCGTTCAACTACGCAACCGTCAATTTCTCGTCCAACCGCGACTTTACGTCGGTGCAGACGGCGTGCGGCTGAGTCCGAGTCGAACCATGCTGTGTGCTGCACTGGCCCTTTCAGGATGCACCGGTCCGGGGCCCGCTGGAAGCGACGAGAATTCACCTAGTGTCGCTTCGACATCAACGAACATTGCACTTGCGGAGGCTGAGGCACCCAGTGACTACGCGGATCACATGGCAGAGATGGCCGCGCTCCTCGACATCGAGGATCCACCAGAAACAACGCCAGTCCGAGTCATCACCGCGTCCGAGTATGACTCCGTGATGCAGTCCTGCCTGGCCGATCAGGGCTTCGAGGTGGAGCTACCTGCCGGTGGGGGATTCGACATCCAGCTGCCCAACGATCAGGTGCCATCCTTCCGTCTTGCCCACTATGAGTGCGAGGGAACGTTCCCCGTGCACGAGCTCTACCGGCGCGAGTCTGGACCCGAAGAGCAACGTCGGGAGTACCAGTGGCTGACAGAAGTCCTTGTGCCCTGCCTGAGTGAGGAGGGCATCGACGTCAGCGACCCGCCCACGCTGGAGAGCTTTCAATCGTCCTATGAGCGGCCTCAGCGTTGGCATCCGGTCAACGAACTGCTCGAGAGCATGGGGCCCGCTCGCGTGAGCGACCTGTCTCAAACCTGTCCGCTGGACCCTCCCGCCGAGGTGATATTCGGCGAGCCGAACGGGCCTTCGTAACCAGCCGCTGGCTCAGGCGTCGTAGTCGATGACGACCGCGTCGGTGACCGGGTGCGACTGGCAGGTCAGCACGATGCCGGCGTCGACCTCCTCGTCCTCCAGGGCATAGTTGCGGTCCATCCGCACCTCGCCCTCCACGACGCGTGCCCGACACGTGCCACAGACACCATTGGTGCAGCTGAATGGCGCATCCGGACGCTCGCGCAGGGTCGCTGCGAGGATCGACTCGGACTGGCTCTTCACCGGGACCTGCGTGGTGCGACCGTCGAGGGTGATGGTGACTGTGGCCAGCGGTTTCGCGTCCGGAGGGGGCGGTGGCGCCGGCGGCTTGGTGTCCTCGACGTGGAAGACCTCGTGGTGCACATGCTCGCGGTCGACGTCGTGCTCGGCGAGGACCTCCCGAGCGGTCTCGACCATGCCGAGCGGCCCGCAAAGATACCACTCGTCGACGTCGCCGACGGAGATGAAGGACTCGAAGAAGCCCTCCAGCCGGTCGCGATCGAGGCGGCCGGAGAACAGCTCGACGTCCTGGACCTCGCGGGAGAGCACGTTGAACAGCTGGAACCGGTCGGGGAACCGGTTCTTGAGGTCCATCAGCTCCTCGAGGAACATGATCGTGTCCGTGCGCCGGTTGCCGAAGACGAGGGTGGCCTGGGAGTCAGGCTCCTCCTCCAGTGCCGTGCTCAGCAGCGACATGACGGGCGTGATGCCCGACCCGGCGGCGATCGCGACGTGATGTCGGGCGACCCCGGGATCAGTGGGGCAGGTGAAGCCGCCGATCGGCGTCATCACCTGGAGCACCTCACCGGGCTCGGCGTTGTCGTGCAGCCAGTTGGACATCGCCCCCTCTGGCACCCGGGCGGTCGCCACCCGCAGCTCGCCCGTCTGCTGGGCCCGCTTCCGCGAGACACAGATCGAGTAGGAGCGCCGCAGGTCCTCACCGCCGATCGTGGCGCGCACCGTCAGGTGCTGTCCGGGCTCGAAGGCATACTCATCGCGCAGCGCGGGGGGCACCGTGAAACTGATCGCGACAGCCTCGTCGGTGAGCCGCTCGACACGACTGATGGTGAGCCCGTGGAAGACGGCGCGGTGCCGCTTGGGCTTGGTGGTGGTCAGGTGCATCAGGTCGCCTTGAACTCCTCGAACGGCTCCCGGCAGGAACGGCAGCGCCGGAGCGCCTTGCACGCGGTCGAGCCGAAGCGGGACAGCTCCTCAGTGTCGGCGGAGCCACAGCTCGGGCAGACTACCTGGCGGACCGAGAGGTCCACCACGACGGGGCCGCTGGGACGCGCTGGCCCAGACCCACTCGGCGGAGCAATTCCGAAGCGCCGCAACGACTCCCGGCCCTGCTCGCTCATCCAGTCGGTGGTCCAGGCAGGTGACAGCGTGGTCACCACGTCGGGGACCAACCCGTGCGCTCGCACCGTGTGCTTGATGTGGTCTGTGATCGCCTGCACCGCAGGGCAGCCGCTGTAGGTCGGGGTGATCGTCACGTGGACCGTGCCGTCCTCGACGGTGATGTCCCGGACAATGCCCAGGTCATCGATGCTGATCACCGGGATCTCCGGGTCCGGGATGTCGCGGATGGCCGCCTCGATGCCGGTCACCACAGTCATCGTGCTCACCACTTTGCCCCGGGGTGGCTGCGATGGATGTGCTGCATCTCAGCGAGCAGATAACCCATCGGCGCGGAGTGGATGCCGGCTCGCCCCCCACGCGAGCGCCACCGGGAATCCTCGGGCAGGGTCAGGGTCGCCTGCTCCACCACTGCGGTGACGTGGGCCACCGCGCGATCGTGCAGGCTCGAGGGCAGCACCCCGACACCTGCTTCGGCTGCCCAGACACTGGCGGGGTCGTCATCGAACAGCTCCGCCAGAAAGGGCAGGACCGCCTCCAGGCCCGCCTGCATCCTGGCGTGTGACTCCTCGGTGCCGTCGCCGAGGCGCACGACCCACTGGCCCGCGTGGTCACGGTGATAGGTCACCTCCTTGATGGCCTTGGCCGCGACAGCGGCCAGCACCTCGTCCGCCGAGGTGACCAGCTCGGCATACAGCTCGTGTTGGTAGGACGCGAACCACAGCATCCGAGCCATCTCGTGACCGAAATCGGCCCGCGGCTGCTCAACCAGGTGCACGTTGCGGAACTCACGCTCGTCGCGCAGATAGGCAAGGTCGTCCTCGTCGCGCCCGGCTCCCTCCAACTCACCCGCCCGGGTCAGCAGGGAGCGAGCCTGGCCGAGCAGGTCAAGCCCGACGTTGCCCAGGGCGAGGTCCTCCTCGATCTGGGGGGCGCGGGTCAGCCACTCCCCCAGCCGCTGGGCATAGATCAGGGCGTCGTCGGCCAGACCCAGCAGATAGGCGACGTGCTCGCTGGGCCCAGCGGCACGGTCTCCGGTGGTGGTCGTCGCGAGGTGCTCACTCACAGGTACTCCACGTCCTTGGGCACGTCATAGAACGAGGCGTGCCGATAGACCTTGTCGCCGGCGGGGTCAAAGAAGCTGTCCCGCTCGTCGGGGCTGCTCGCGACGATGTCCTCCGAGCGGAGCACCCAGATCGAGACACCCTCCTGGCGGCGGGTGTAGAGGTCACGGGCGTTGCGCAGCGCCATCTCAGCGTCCGGTGCATGCAAGGAGCCGGAGTGCACGTGGGACAGGCCGCGCTTGCCGCGGACAAAGACCTCCCAGAGCGGCCAGTTGTCCCGTGGGGTCTGCGCAGTGTCCGTCATGCGACGGCCTCCTTGGCGGTGTGCTTGGCGGCATAGGCATTGGCGGCCTCGCGCACCCACGCGCCCTCCTCGTGGGCGGTGCGGCGGTGGGTGATCCGCTCCTCGTTGCAGGGGCCGTCGCCCTTGAGGACCCGCCAGAACTCGTCCCAGTCGATCGGTCCGAAGTCCCAGTGCCCGCGCTCCTCGTTCCACCTCAGGTCGGGGTCGGGCAGCTCGAGGCCGAGCTTCTGCGCCTGGGGGACGGTCATGTCCACAAACTTCTGCCGCAGGTCGTCATTGCTGAAGCGTTTGATGCCCCAGGCCATGTTCTGCTCGGTGTGGCCACCCGCGGCGGCCTCGCCGGTGTCCGGCGGACCGAACATCATCAGGGAGGGCCACCACCACCGGTTGGCGGCGTCCTGCGCCATCGCCTTCTGCCCCTCAGTGCCGTTGCTCAGCGTCCAGAGGATCTCGAAGCCCTGTCGCTGGTGGAAGGACTCCTCCTTGCAGACTCGGATCATCGCGCGGGCATACGGCCCGTAGGAGCAGCGACACAGCGGCACCTGGTTCATGATCGCGGCGCCATCGACGAGCCAGCCGATCGCACCGGCGTCCGCCCAGGTCAGCGTCGGATAGTTAAAGATCGAGGAGTACTTCTGCTGGCCGGAGTGCAGCTTGTCGAGCAGCTCGGCACGGTCGACACCGAGGGTCTCGGCGGCGGAGTAGAGGTAGAGCCCGTGACCCGCCTCGTCCTGCACCTTGGCCATCAGGATCGCCTTGCGGCGCAGACTGGGCGCCCGGCTGATCCAGTTGCCCTCCGGCTGCATCCCGATGATCTCGGAGTGCGCGTGCTGAGCAATCTGCCGGATCAGGGTCTTGCGATAGCCCTCGGGCATGGCATCGCGCGGCTCGATCCGCTGGTCTGCGCCGATCAGGCCGTCGAAATACTCCTGGACGGCGTCCGCATAGTCCGGGGTCTCGGCCGCGTTGAGGGGCTCGCCAAAGTCATTGCCATACATGCCCCCCAGTATGCCGCACAATCGCCGAAGTTGTGACAGTTCAGTCGTCGATCGGCGGAGTGAGCGTCACAAAGGCAGTGATCTCATCCTCCAGACCTCACTCCCGCGGGCGATCTTCGGTCCGTCGGCATGCGTAGAAGTGCGCATTTCGGCCGCACGCCCGAGGCCCTAGCGTCGAAAGGGTGCCAACGCGACCCGCTGGCTCTGACGAGGAGGCCCCCCATGACCACACGCCATCACACTGGTTGGCGGTCCCTGGCTGCCGGCGCCGCCACCGCGGCACTGCTCGCCACCGCCGCCCCTGCCCTCGCCGCCACCCTGGGTGACTGGGACGTCACGGGCATCCAGTTCATCAATGCTGACTGCTCCCGGAATGAATACGTCGTCAACGCCACCTTCACCGGCACGGTCGATGACGGCGGCGGCTTCGACAAGGTCCGCGTCGAGGTCTGGGACGACGGCACCCTCAAGGACTTCCGGGTCGTTGAGGTCGCGGTCGGTGAGACCGTTGACAACACCTCGTTCCTCAGCTTCGTCGGCACCTATCTCAGCGGTGTGCCGGGGGTCGGGATCCTCCTCTCTGACGCGGACGCCGCCGGCGAGGCCGGGCCGGTTCTCGACGCCGTTGACCCGTTCTATCCCGAGGACGAGGACGGCCCGTGCGAGTTCAATGTGGAGCGGATCGGCGGAGCCAACCGCATCGAGACGGCCGCGCTGCTCGCGCAACGCTTCATCATGGCCGACACGGTGGTCATCACCACGGCCACCGACTTTCCGGACGCGCTGACCGCAGCCCCTCTGGCCAACCAGTTGGCAGGCCCGTTGCTGCTCACCGCGCCGACGCACCTGCCGGCCGTGACCGCGGCCGAGATCACCCGGCTCCAGCCGACCAACATCGTGATCGTGGGCGGAGAGACTGCGGTGCACCCGGACGTCGAGGCGGCGCTGACCGCGATCGCACCACCGGGGGCGACGGTGACCCGGCTGTCCGGCGCCAACCGCTATGAGACGGCGGTGGCTGTCGCCGCCGAGATCACCCAGGACAGCAGCCCGCAGATGTATCTGGCCACCGGGCAGGACTTTCCCGACGCCCTGGTCCTCAGCGCCCTCGCCTCACGAGAGAGCGCGCCGCTGGTGCTGGCGCAGGCCGGGCACCTCCCGGCTGCGACAGCTGACTTCCTCGCCGCTGCCGGCTATGACGACCTCTATGCCGCTGGCGGCACGGCGGTGCTCAGCGACTCGGTCGTGGACGGCGCAGCCGCGGTCCAGGGTGCCACCGCCCACCGGTTCGCCGGGCTCGATCGCTATGAGACCGCGTCCCTGGTGCTCCAGGAGTTCCCGGCCGAGGGCGATGTCATGGTCGCCACCGGTGAGACCTTCCCCGACGCCCTGACGGCCGTGCCGGTTGCCGGTCGCACAGGCGCTGGCATCGCCCTCTCCCAGACCGATCACGTCCCGGCAGCGGCCATCACCGAGATCCAACGGCTGACCAGCGGGTTCGCCTTTCCGTTGGTCACCATCGTCGGCGGTGAGGTCGCCCTGACCGCCACCGTCCACGACGAGCTGCTGGCGCTGTTCACCACCGCTGGGGACCGCGCCCAGCTCCCCAGGGACGAACTGGACAGCAACTACCCTGGATGACCGTCAGGAGGTGGGCATGTTGGACACTGGAGCGGTGAGCCATTCCCACCACCACGAGCCCGGTCCCCTCGCTGACGCCAGCGTCCGCACGGGGCGGGTCAGTGATGCCCCCGCCGTGGGGCTGGTCCAAGCCACGGTGTGGAGCCACACCTTCGCTGACCGCGTCCCGCAGGAGGTGCTCGACACGTTCGAGGCGCCTGCGTTCGGCTCGGTCTGGCGTCGCTCCCTGGCAAACCCGCCGAGCCCGCTGCACCGGCTGCTGGTCGCCTGTGCGGGCGACCAGGTCGTCGGGTTTGCCGCCATCGGCCCTGCTGAGGTCACCGACGAGTCCGTCTCCGACACCGACGGCGAGCTCCTCGTGCTGGCCGTGCACCCCGAGGCGCGCCGGGACGGGCACGGTTCTCGCCTGCTCAACGCGGCCGCCGACACGCTCCGGGCCGGCGATCGCACCGCCGTCCTCGCCTGGCTCCTCGCCGACGACGAGCAGAGTCGGGCGTTCACCGATGTCGCCGGCCTCGCCCCCGACGGCGCCTGGCGTGAGCGCGTGGTGGGTCCGGGCGGTGAGACGGTCCGCGAGATCCGCGTGCGAGCCGAGTTGTGACCACGCCGGGGCGAGCGCGCTTCGCCGAGTGGCGCCGCGCCCCTGAGGACACGGCGGTCATCCGCAAGGCCCTGGGCGTGGCCCTGGCCACGGGCCTCTACGGTGTCACCGCCGGCGCCCTGGCCGTCGCTGCGGGGCTCTCGGTGCTGCAGGCGATGGCACTCTCGCTTCTCCTGTTCAGTGGCGGCTCGCAGTTCGCCTTCTTCGGAGTGATCGGCGCAGGCGGGAGCCCGGTTGCCGCCGTGGCCAGTTCGACCCTGCTGGGGGTGCGCAACGGGTTCTACGGTCTGCAGGTCTCCCAGTTGCTCGGCGTGCGCCGCTGGGCGCGGCCACTGGCCGCCCACTTCACCATCGACGAGAGCACCGCCGTCGCCGTCACCCAGACCCAGACCCGGCAGCAGCGGATCGGCTTCTGGGTGACCGGCGTGGGCATCTTCGCCCTCTGGAACCTCACGACCTTCATCGGTGCGATCGCTGGCGAAGCGATGGGCGACCCGCGCACCTATGGCCTGGACGCCGCTGCGGCCGCCGCCTTCGTCGGGCTGCTCTGGCCCAGGCTGCGCGGGCGAGACCCGCTGGCCGTCGCGGCCCTGGCGGTCATCATCACGGTCACGACGGCGCCCTTCGTCCCCGCCGGCGTGCCGGTCCTCGCTGCGGTGCTGGCCGCCCTCGTGGTGGGGCTGCCACGGCGGGGCCATCGCACCGAGGAGGCAAAACCGTGACCATGTGGTTCGCCGTCCTGGCCGCCTGCGCACTGGCCTATGCGCTCAAGCTCGCGGGCTACCTGGTGCCCCAGCACGTCCTCGACATCCCCTGGGTGCACCGCGTCACCCCGCTGCTCCCCGTCGCCCTGCTCACGGCGCTGATCGTCACCCAGGCACTGCTGACCAACGACGGCCTCGTCGTCGTGGACGCCCGCGCCGCCGGAGTCGGTGTCGCCGTCCTGCTCCTGCTGCTGCGTGCTCCCTTCCTGGTGGTCGTGGCAGCTGCCGCCGTCACTGCGGCCCTGGTCCGCGCGCTGACCTGATGCCTCCACCACTCGGTGGCCACCCCGTGCAAGGATCTGTGCCCGTGGGACGCATCATCGGCATCGACCTGGCGCGCTGCCTGGCCCTGCTCGGCATGATCACGGCCCACCTCGTCGACAGCGGCGCCGGCGGTGAGGTCGGCGGCTGGTTCCTGGTCACCGCTGGCCGGTCCTCGGCCCTGTTCGCCGTCCTGGCTGGCGTCTCGATCGCGCTGGTCACCCGCAGCAGACCCGACCGGACCCCAACAGGCTCCCGGCTCGCCCTGCTGACCCGAGCGATCCTGGTCGCGGCGATCGGGTTGGTTCTCGGCATCCCCGACTCGGGGCTCGCGGTGATCCTCACCTATTACGGCGTGCTCTTCCTCGTCGCCCTGCCAGTCATCACCTGGTCCGCGAAGCGCCTGGCGATCCTGGCCGTGAGTTGGGGGCTGATCTCCCCGGTGGTGAGCCTGGCGCTGCGACCGCACCTGCCCGCCTCGACCTACGACGTGCCCACCCCGGCCTCGCTGGCCGATCCGTTGCAGCTCCTCAGCGAGCTGACCATCACTGGCTACTATCCGGTGCTGACCTGGGCGACCTACCTGTTCGCCGGGATGGCCATCGGCCGGCTCGACCTGCGCTCGGCCACGGTCCGCCGCTGGCTGGTGGTCCTCGGAGGCTGGGGCGGCGTCCTCGCGCTCGCGGTCGACCGGCTGGCCCTGCGCAGCGACAACGCCAGGGCAAGCCTGGTGGCGACCTACGACCGTTGGGAGCCCGTCGCGAGCTGGGCCGACCTGGACCGGGTCCTGGAGACCGGTCTCTATGGCACCACACCGACCGGTTCCTGGACCTGGCTGTGGGTGTGGTCCCCCCACAGCGGCTCCATCGTTGACCTCGCCCACACGGTGGGGAGCGCCATGTTTGTCATCGGCATCAGTCTGATCGTGGTGAAGATCGTCGGCCGCCGCGGCGAGCGGCCGCTTCAGGTGCTCGCGGGCGCGGGAGCGATGACCCTGACTCTGTATGCCGTGCACGTCGCCGTGGTGGCGGCCGGCCGCGGCGCTGCAATGGGTGAGGACAGCTGGGCACTGGACCTGCGCGTCCACCTGCTGGGGGTGCTGGTGGTCGGCGCGATCTTCGCGCTCTGCCGTTGGCGCGGCCCCCTGGAACAGTTTGTGGGCGAGATCAGCACGGCCGTCGCCCGCGCTCGTCGCTGACCGGGCACCTCTTTCTGCGCGCAGCCCAAGGCACGGAGCATGATCAGACGCTCGTTGTTCACCTTGTGTTCACCTCATGCGTCACATGAGCCCCTTCAGCACGGTGCGCCTCGCCGGTCACACCTCACGGCTGGACTTCCGTGACGCATTGTCGTAATCTAGATGAACAGAAGATGAACACGAGGTGACAGACAATGGTTAAGGTTCACTCAATCCGAGAGTCCCGTCAGCCCGCCCCCATGGTGACGTGGGTTCAGGTCGCTGACGCAGAGGGGCACCTCCAGTTGGAGATGCGTTGGAACCTCCGCGACGAGCACCGCACCGATCACCGGTCCGCCGCTGCCTGACGGCACACACCACCAACGGCCACTTCCCGCTTCGGGGGTGGCCGTTGTCATGTCCGATCCCTGCTCCGCCTGGGCGTGATAGTCGGGGCCCAGGCCTCTGTCGCTGCCAGCGTGGGTCAATCCGTCCGAAACAACACATCGCGAGGGGGCATCCGCGGGCAG
This sequence comes from Ornithinimicrobium faecis, assembly GCF_023923225.1. Classification (GTDB taxonomy): domain Bacteria; phylum Actinomycetota; class Actinomycetes; order Actinomycetales; family Dermatophilaceae; genus Ornithinicoccus; species Ornithinicoccus faecis. The sequence goes on from NZ_CP099489.1 coordinate 3,186,317, forward strand.
AGCCCATCGAGTTCTATCGTCTCATTCATGCCTAGGTCAAGACCATCCGTCGGAGACCAGAACCCCCGGGTCGCGAAGTACTCCCCTGTGAAGGCCTCGCGGGTCGGGACATCCTTGACGAGGTGCCCCTGCTCGGCGTAGCACGGAATTGCCTCTTCCAGCACCCAGTCGTAGATCACGCCAAGCTGTTCCTGGTCGTAGGGCTGAACGAACTCCAGTGGCGTCGGGAACTGCGCCCAACAGGTGTACATCGCCAGGCCCAGGGACTCAGCCTGGTCGGCGGGTGCGCTCCAACTCAGGCCCTCGTCCTCCGGTGGCCACCCTGCCTCGGTCATGCACTCACGCTGCACCGTGGCGTATTCCTCATCGCTGACCTCACGCACGAGCTCAACCGGCAGCGGGTCTCCGGTGAGGCCAGCGTCCCTCCACCACTCACGCAGGAGGTCCTCACGTGTCACCGGCGGCAAGGCTGTGGGTTCGGACTGGGCACCGGCAGAGGTCTCACCAGGCTCCCGTGTGTCTGACATTTCCGATTGCTGGCCTTGACCAGAGGGCCCCTCGGTCTGACTCGGGACCGCATCCCCCGGTCCCCCTGTGCACGCACTCAGAAGTAGAACTGCTACCAATTTTATGCCGAGCCTTGCCATACCCCCCCTGCACTGAGCAGTGTGTTGTAGGTCACGTTATCACGGGTGGTTCCGGAGGGATCCTCCATCAACGAGGGGAAACATGATGGGTAAATGGATGCGGATCACGGGTGCGCATACTCTCAGCCCGGTGCTCGTGCTGGCGGTCGGGATGTCAGCAACGGCAGGGACACGGTCGGGCGAAAGGGCTTGTGGCAGTAGCAGTCTTGTCTCGCTGTACAGCGAGACACATTCGGTGCTCAATCACACGCACCGCTACACGTCCGCCTCTGACTCCATAGCATTCCGGAACGCGCCTTCCGCTCGTCTTAGCTGGTCGAGCGTCGGCCCCAACCAACAGGCGAACTGGTACATCAGCAACAACTCTGCCGAGGCGCTCAAGGAGGGCTACTCGTGGTGCCCGCCGTTCGGGTGACGTAAAGAAGCCGGGCCCCTCGGTATGAGGGACCCGGCCACGGGTCATGCAGAGGTCTCAGACCTCAGGGGATCAGCCCTCAGTGTCGCCGCCAGCGTTGACGCCGCCAGCGTTGTCGCTGTTGGCGCCACGACCGCGGCCACCGCGACGGCGGCGGTTGCGGCGCGGGCGGTCGCGCCCCTCGGAGTCGTTGTCGCCCTCGGAGTCGTCACCGCCCTCGGTGGAGTTGTCGGCGCCGCCCGAGTCTGCAGTGTCAGCGTCTTCGGGGGCAGCCGGCACGTGGGCCGGAGCCTCCGGGGTGGTGTCCGCGGACTCGATGACGGGAGCCTCGGCAGCCGCGGCAGCGGTCTCGCTGCCGCCCTCGCCGCCGTTGTCGGCCACGACCGCAGCCAGCGAGAGCTTGCCGCGCGGGTCGATCTCCTTGAGCTCGACCTGGACCTTCTGGCCCACGCCCAGCACGTCCTCGACAGCGTCGATGCGCTTGCCGCCGACGAGCTTGCGGATCTCGGAGATGTGCAGCAGGCCGTCCTTGCCCGGGAGCAGGGAGATGAACGCACCGAACGTCGTGGTCTTGACCACGGTGCCCAGGAAGCGCTCACCGACCTCCGGCATCTGCGGGTTGGCGATCGCGTTGACTGCCGCACGGGCCGCCTCGGCCGACGGGCCGTCGGTGGCGCCGATGTAGACGGTGCCGTCGTCCTCGATGGAGATGTCGGCGCCGGTGTCCTCCTGGATCTGGTTGATCATCTTGCCCTTCGGGCCGATGACCTCACCGATCTTGTCAACGGGGACCTTCACCGCGATGACGCGAGGAGCATAGGGGCTCATCTCGTCCGGCGCGTCGATGGCCTCGTTCATGACATCCAGGATGTGCAGACGCGCGTCGTGCGCCTGGGTCAGCGCGCCACCGAGCACGGAGGCGGGGATGCCGTCCAGCTTCGTGTCGAGCTGGATCGCCGTGACGAACTCACGCGTTCCGGCGACCTTGAAGTCCATGTCACCGAAGGCGTCCTCCGCACCGAGGATGTCGGTCAACGCCGCATACTGCGTCTCTCCGTCAACCTCCACGGAGACCAGGCCCATCGCGATGCCCGCGACCGGCGCGCGCAGCGGCACACCAGCGTTGAGCAGCGACATGGTGGACGCACAGACCGAGCCCATCGAGGTCGAGCCGTTGGAGCTCAGCGCCTCGGAGACCTGGCGGATCGCGTAGGGGAACTCCTCGCGGGTCGGCAGGACGGGCATGAGCGCACGCTCGGCGAGCGCACCGTGGCCGATCTCGCGACGCTTCGGGGAGCCCACGCGACCGGTCTCACCGGTGCTGTAGGGCGGGAAGTTGTAGTTGTGCATGTAACGCTTGCGGGTCACCGGGGAGAGGGTGTCCAGCTGCTGCTCCATGCGCAGCATGTTGAGCGTGGTGACACCCATGATCTGGGTCTCGCCACGCTCGAAGATGGCCGAGCCGTGGGCGCGCGGGATGACCTCGACCTCGGCGCTCAGCGCGCGGATGTCGGCCAGGCCGCGGCCGTCGATGCGGACCTTCTCCTTGATGATCCGCTCGCGGATCAGCTTCTTCTGCACGGCGCGGTAGGCCGCGTCGATCTCCTTGTCACGACCAGCGAACGGCGCGTCGGGCTTCACGTCGGAGTCACCAGCGGCGTCCCAGTGCAGGCCGAGCAGCTTGCCCTTGGCGGCAGTCTTGATCTCGGCGATGCGGTCCTCGCGCTCGGCCTTGCCAGCGATCTGCAGAGCGGCGCTCAGGTCGGTGAGGACCTCGCCCTCGACAGCGGCGTAGGCGTCGTCCTCATAGTCGAGGAAGCGCGGGAACTCCTGGACCTCCTTGGCGGCGGAGGTCGCCAGCTCGGACTGGGCCTTGCACAGGGTGGCGATGAAGCCCTTGGCGGCCTCCAGGCCCTGCGCGACGATCTCCTCGGTCGGAGCGGTCTTGTTCAGGGTGTTGACCAGGTCCCAGGTGGCCTCGGTGGACTCGGCCTCGACCATCATGATCGCGACGTCGTCATTGCCATCAGCGTCCTGGCCGACGACGCGGCCGGCCACGACCATGTCGAAGGTCGAGCGCTCGGCGTCGCTGAAGTTCGGGAAGGCAACCCACTGGTCATCGATCAGGGAGATGCGGACGCCACCGATCGGACCGCTGAACGGCAGGCCCGAGATCTGGGTGGACAGCGACGCGGCGTTGATCGCCAGGACGTCGTACTGGTGGTCCGGGTTCAGGGACAGGACGGTGATGACGACCTGGACCTCGTTGCGCAGGCCCTTGGCGAAGGTCGGGCGCAGCGGGCGGTCGATCAGGCGACAGGTGAGGATCGCGTCCGTGGAGGGGCGCCCCTCGCGGCGGAAGAAGCTGCCGGGGATCTTGCCCGCGGCATACATGCGCTCCTCGACGTCCACCGTCAGGGGGAAGAAGTCGAAGTGGTCCTTCGGGTGCTTGCTGGCCGTGGTGGTGGACAGCAGCATGGTCTCGTCATCGAGGTATGCGGTGACGGAACCGCCGGCCTGCTTGGCCAGACGCCCGGTCTCGAACCGGACGGTGCGGGTGCCGAACGAGCCGTTGTCAATAACGGCCTCGGCGAAAGTGATCTCTGGACCCTCCATCGGGTCCTCCTTTTCTCTCATCCAGCAGCTCGGGGCATCGTCGTTGTGCCCGGCTGATCCTTCGGGGCAGGGAGTGTTGGTCCCCACCCGTGACGGGACATGCCCATCGGACGGGACACGCCCGTCATACGCAAAAGAGCGGCCCCCGTGATGGGAGCCGCTCCCCTGCGAAACTTCAGCGGCGCAGGCCGAGGCGCTTGATCAGCGCGCGGTAGCGCTCGATGTCGGTGTCCTGCAGGTAACGCAGGAGGCGCTTGCGACGGCCGACGAGCAGCAGCAGGCCACGACGGCTGTGGTGGTCGTGCTTGTGCTGACGCGAGTGCTCGGTCAGGTCCGTGATGCGCTGCGTGAGCATCGCAATCTGCACCTCAGGAGAGCCCGTGTCACCCTCGACGGTGGCGTACTCCTCCATGATCTGCTTCTTCACAGCAGTGTCCAATGGCATTGGCATCTCCTTGATTCGTTGCGCGGCGCGCCTGGGCTTGTCCACCAGGGCTCTCTGGACCCGCGGCCGGTCGTACGGCAGGGGTCAATCTATCAGCGCTGGACCCGCAGGCGTTAATCCGCTCAGGCGTCGTCCTGCTCACCCGGGGCGTCGGTCTCCTCGACGTCGTCCTCCTGCGGCTGGTCGTCCTGCCCGCCGACGGCGCCGTCGTGACGGCTGTCCGGGAAGGAGACCTCCAGGGAGTCGGTGGCAAACTCCAGGTGGGCGGCATTCTCGTCTGTGATCGAGTGGTTGGTGGCGCTGCTCAGCTCGTACTCGGCGGTCCCGGTCAGGGAGAGTTGGGCGTCGACGGTGCCGATCGGCACCGCGAGCACCGTCACCGCCTCGGCGCTGTTGTTCCGCCGGCCGCCCTCATCCTTGACGGAGTCCTCCAGCGTCTGCTCACGCACGGTGGTCGTCAGGGTCACGTCGATGTCGTTGATGTCGGTGCCGATGCCCCCGACACCGGAGTCCCCGGAGATCTCGTAGGCCCAGTTGACAACCAGCCAGCTCTCCCCCGCCGCGGCCCAGCCCTCCTGCGGGGTCCAGGCGGTCAGACTCACCGAGTTGACCCGCAGGTCGTACTCGACGGTCGCCTCATACTCCTCCTCGGGCCCGTTCTCCTGCTTGAAGGGCACCCGGCTGTCGTCCATCTCGAAGGTGTGGTTCAGGTCCTGGTTGGTGACCTCGCGGTAGTAGCCCGCGGCGATCTCGTCCTCGACGCGCTCTCCGGTCAGCAGGTCGATCGACTGGTCGTGCCCCTCCGAGGAGACAGTCAGCGTGCCGTCGCCTCCCTGTGGCACGGAGAACAGGATGCGGAGGTCCTGCTGCTCGGTCAGGTCGTGCAGGTGGCTCTGCACCCCGGAGACGTTCAGTGCCAGTGCTGCGTCAACGTCCAGCACCTCGTCCCCGTAACCCTGCGTGGCCTGGTCGGGGGTGAAGTTCATCGTCAGGATGCGGAACTCCTCCCCTTCGGCGGGCTGGGCCAGATCTCCCTCCTGCGCCCCGGTCAGGCCGACCTCGGTGGCCGGCACGCTCTCCACGACCTCGGCCTCCTCGACGGTCAGGGTGCCAGCCGGAGTGATGACGCTCCCCCGCTCAGGGCGCAGGGTGTCCAGGACGGCCGCTTCGCGCGAGATGCCCTCCTGGACCAGACCGGACTCGGCCTCCAGGACCGGGGCAGCGGTCTCCTCACTGGCGTCGTCCCCGGTGGCCTCCGAGTCGTCGCTGGAGGCTGCTGCGTCGTCACCACCACCGTCCGAGGCGGGGGTGGGCTCCTCGAACTCGGCGACCTCGCCGGACGAGCAACCGGTCAGGACCAGTGCTCCGAGCGCTGCGATGGCGAGCAGGCCCCGGTCGAGGGGCCGGAAACGGTTGGTGTGGGTGGTCATCGTCTCTCCTGTGTCGTGCGTTCCTGTCGATGTCACCGTGGGGTGACGTAAGTGAGTCGGAGCCGGACGGCGATCTGCTGCACCCGTGGCCAGATTTTTTTCGCAGGGGTCACTCGACCACGCGCAGCCGGTGACGCTCCTCCAACTCGGTGCCGTCCGGGGCCCGGGCTCGCAGGATCAGTTCCGCGCCGCCGGTCGCGGTAGGGGTCAGTGCCACCTGGCTCTCGTCGGAGACATAACGACCGGTGGGCAGCAGCCAGGTCCAGCTCTGGACGCCCTCCACCTGCGCAGTGAAGCTCGCTGGCTCACCCACGACGACCTCCTCGGGCCCGAGCACGCTGATGGTGACCCCGGCGGCCTGGGACACCGGGTCCTCCGGGGTGCGCAGCAGATACCCGGTGAGCGCGCCCACCAGCAGGGCACCGACCACGACGGCGCCCATCAGCGCCCCGCGGCGCGGCCGGGAGCGCGCAGGAGTTGGTGCGGGTGGCACCGGCTCTGGCACGCTCTGCGCCCGTGACACCTCCGGGCGGGGCTCGGGTCCGGCGAGTGCCTGCTCCACATCGGCCAGCCAGCTGGCTGCGTCGGGCTGTCGTCGCTCGGGGCTCGTGGACATCCCCCGTTTGAGCACCCGCTGGAACGCGGCCGGCAGGTCGGTCTCCTGGGTGATCCAGACCAGCAGGGCTGACAGCGCCCAGAGGTCCGCCCGGATGTCGACCACCCCGGGACCGCTCTGCTCGGGTGGGCGGAACCCCGAGGTTCCCGCGGCCACCGTGAGCCCGGAGTTCAGTGCCAGGTCCTTGCACATCCCCAGATCGGCAACGAGCAACCGTTCGTCATCGCCCAACAGCCGAGACACGGCCCTCGTGGCTGTCTCACCGGCTCGCGTCCGGGTGGGTGGCCCGGTGCCGTCGGGACGGTGCGCCGCCAGGGTCGTCGCGGTGCTCGTCAATAACAGGTTGCCCGGACTGAGGTCGCGATGGACCAGATGGGCCCGGTGCACTGAGTCGACTGCCGCCGCCAACGGACGGGCCAGCGCGAGCACATCCTCCCGACTAGCTCGCCACCCCTCACGCCACAGGGCCGTCACCCGCTGTTGCAGGGTCCCCCGGTCCGCGTGCTCCAGCACCAGGTAGGGCTGCTGCCGGTTGGTCTCCCCGATGTCGTGGAGGGTCACCGCGTGGGCTCCGCCGACCCGTCGCAGGCTGCGCCCCTCGGCGATAAATCGCTCTCGGACCTCGGCATTGAGGCTGTGGTTCTCCGCAAGGACCTTCACCACCACGGTGTCGTGGAGCCGGTCGTCCACCGCTCGGTAGACGGTCGCAAAGGACCCCACCCCGACGACATCCTCCAACCGGTAGGGCCCGAGCTGCTCCCCGTGCAGCGACGGCTCCTCCATCAGGAGCTCACTCCCTCGGCCGTGCCCTCCCCGCCCCGCAGCCGCGCCGCCACCAGCGCGCGCCCCCGGGTGACCTGAGCACGCACGGTGCCCTCGGGCCGGTTCAGTTTCGACGCGATCTCCGCATACGGCAGACCCTCCAGGTCCCGCAGCGTCACCGGTGCCCGGTAGGTCGGGGGTAGCTCGGCCAGGACCTGCTGGACGGTGGCACGAGTGGCGATCATCGAACTCATCCGGGCTGCCGGGCCGACCTCCTCGTGCAACGGAACGGTATCGCGCTGCCGTCTCAGGTAGTCCACCGTGCGGCGCCGCACGATGCTGTGCACCCAGCTGGTGAGCTTGCCGCGGCCGCCGTAGGACCCGATCGACTCGGCGACGGAGATCAGACTGTCCTGACTGACGTCGTCGACAGCGCTCTTGTCCAACAGCCCTGCCCCCGCGAAGCGGCGCACCACACCCGAGGCGTCAAGAGACTCCAACAGCAGCTCGAGCGCCTGCGGCGACTGTGTTGCTGCCCGCGCCAGCACTGCAAGCGCCGCGTCGCTCTCACTGGAACCCACAAGGTCTGCGGCGACCCGCCGTGCTGTCGCGTGGTCGCCGGCGACCAACGCCTGCTCCAGGTCGTCGGTCAGTTCCCTCCCGTGTCCTCCCGCCACGCCAGGAGTGTAACGATCCGTCGGTGCCGCCCAGGGCCCTGCCCCGCCCACGACGAGGGCGCCCTGTTGCCGAGCCCCCGGAACAGGCAGACTCAGGCCATGGACCTCCACCCTTTCCCGGATGACTGGCAGACCGCCCTGTGCGTGGCGGCCCACCCCGACGACCTGGAGTATGGCACCGCTGCGGCGGTCGCCGGTTGGACCGCGGCTGGCAAGGAGGTCAGCTATCTGCTCGTCACCCGCGGTGAGGCGGGCATCGACGGGATGTCACCGGAGGAGGCTGCGCCGGCCAGGGCCCAGGAGGAGCGGGACGGCGCCGCCGAGGTGGGCGTGGACCGGGTGGATTTCCTGGACGACTTCACTGACGGCATCGTCGAGCACGGCCTGCCACTGCGACAAGCCATCGCGGCGCAGATCCGGGCCGTGCGTCCGGACCTGGTGGTGACGCTGACCTTCGAGACCACCTTCCCCGGCGGCGGTGTCAACCAGGCCGATCACCGCGCGGTCGGTCTCGCGGTGCTGGATGCCTGCGCTGACGCCGGCAACCGGTGGATCTTCAACGACCTGATCGCCGAGGGACTCGAGCCGTGGAGCGGCGTGCGCTACGTCGCTTTCTCGGCCACGTCCCAGCCGACGCACTATGTCGACGTGACGGAGACCTTCGAGGCGGGCGTGGCGTCGCTGGAGGCGCACGGTCAGTATCTCGACGCGCTCGGGCCGGACTATCCGTCGCCGCGCGAGCTGCTCACCAGCTTCATGGCGACGCCGGAACTGGCGCAGCACGGCGAGAAGGTCTGGACCGCCCAGGTGCTGCAGCGCTGACCCAAAAAGATAAAGGTCTCGCACGCCTCCCCCGCATTTTCATAGCGGTTTCGTACGCTCTCCCGCATCTTCGTAGCGGTTTCGTACGGCCTTCGAGGAGTGCCCTGCCCCGAACCGCAGCCCGTACGAAACCTCTATATTTCTTCGTGATTCGCGTGCGAGACCTTTATCTTTTTTTGGGAGGTCAGGTGCGGCGCTGGCAGTTGCCGCACCAGAACATGTTGCGGCCGGCCACCACCGCGTGGCGCACCCGGGAGCCACAGCGATAGCAGGACTCGCCGGTGCGCTGATAGACCGAGAAGTCTCGGGGCACGTCCAGGATCCGGGGTGTCTCCCCCGCCGCGATCGCGTCGGCGACGTCCGCCAGCACCTCGTCGCGGGTGATGATCCGCCCAGTGCGCACACCCCAGGGCATCAGCGCGGACAGGTCGTCCCAGATCGCCTGCCAGGTGGCGCGCTTGATCCGCTCCCCCGCCGTCGTGGGCTTCACCCGGTGCCGCCAGAGCACTTCACACCGATAGATGTTGCCGACGCCGGCCAACACGGTCTGGTCCATCAGCAGCTCGGCGATGCTGCGACGTGATCCATGGATCTTGGCCCACGCCCGATCCGGGTCGGACTCCGGTCGCAGCGGGTCCGGCCCCTGTCGTGCCAGCAGGGCGGCCGCCTCGTCGGGCACCAGCACCTTGCAGGCCATCGGTCCGCGCAGGTCGGCGACCGTCCGCTCATCGAGCAGCCGCAGCCGCACCACCCCGGTGACCGGCGGATCTGCCTGTCCCTCGACCGAGGAGAGCACGAACGTGCCGATCAGCCCCAGGTGCACATACAGGATCCGCTCGCCCGCAAAGTGCAGGAAGAGCAGTTTGCCCCAGGCCGAGCCGCGCTCGACCACGAGGCCGTCGAGCAGGGCGGCACCCTCGGCAAACCGCCCCTGGGGGCTGGTCACCGACGGTGACCCACCGGCATACGCCGTCTGCAGTTCACCCGCGAGCCGGTGCAGTGTGTGTCCCTCAGGCATGGCGACATCGTCACAGACGGTGCTCGACGCAGCGGCACCGGTGGTGGATACTTCCGCGCATGACAACCACGGAGGCCAGGCCTGCGCACGCCTCCGAGGACGAACAAACCCCCTGGCTGCTGCGCGACCCGATCCGCACCGGCTTCCTGGCGATCATGGCGCTGATGGTGGCCGTGCGCTTCAACATCCTGCGCGACAGCTTCTTCATCACCGACGACTTCATGTTGCAGAGCCGGGCCGTGGAGCACGAGATCGGTTGGGACTATCTGACCCGGGTGCACACCGGTCACTTCGAGCCGATCGGCTTCGGCTTCATGTGGGTGCTCACCAAGCTGGCGCCGTGGAACTGGACCGTGGCGATGCTAGTCATGTTGGTCGCCCAGGTGCTGGTGGCCGTCCTCGTCTGGCGGATGCTGACCCGCCTCTTCGGGCGGCGGGCGCTGGTCCTGATCCCCTTCGCCCTCTATTGCCTCACACCGCTGACCATCCCGGCCTTCACCTGGTTGTCCGCCGCGATCATCTGGCTCCCCCTGACCGCCGCGCTGGCCGGAGCCATCGCCAACCACGTGGCCTATCTGCGGTCCGGGCGGTGGGAGGACGCCGTGTGGGCGATCTTCTGGTATTGCTTCGGCCTGGCCAGCTTCGAGAAGATCGTGATCTTCCTGCCGTTCATCGCGGTGCTGTCCCTGGCGGTCTCCCCGGCGGTTCGGCTCACTGCGCGCGACATCCTCCGGCTCCTCAGACGCACGTGGCTGGTGTGGGTGGGGTATGCCGTGGCGAGCGCGGCCTATCTGGTCATCTATCTCGATGGTTCCGCGAGGGCCGAGGCGAGCGCCAACCTCGAGGTCCCCAGCCTCGGGCAGTTGACCGACTTCGTCTATCTGAGCCTGTTCCGCACGATGATCCCCGGCGCTCTTGGTGGACCGTGGGACTGGCAACCGGCCAGTTATGCCGGCGCGATGGTCAACTCTCCCCGCCTCTTCGACTGGGCGTGCTGGATCGTCTTCGCCGCAGTGGTGATCGTCTCATTCCTCACCCGGCGTCGCATCGGCCGAGCCTGGCTGGCCCTGCTCGTCTACCTCGGTGGGTCCATCGCCGCTCTGGCTGTCGGACGTGTTGCCTACAGCGGCCCACTGGCCGCGTTGGAGACGCGCTACCTCGCCGATGCAATCGTGCCGCTCGTCGTGGTTGTCGGTATGTGCCTGATGGCCCTCGAGGATGAGTCGGATGCCTGGCTGCCCGCAGCGCGTCGGTGGCTGGAGGCAGTCCCCCAGCAGACCCTGGTGTGGACCAGTGGAGTGGCCTGCGCGGTGTGGCTCGCCCTCGCACTACACAGTGCCAACGGCTATGCATCCTTCAGCGCCGCCAACCCGTATAAGGAGTTCGTGGAGACCACGCGGCAGTCGCTGGCGACTCTTCCGGCGGATGCCCAGATCTTCGACACCCCGATCCCTGTGGACCTGCTCGGGCCGCTCTTCATGGAGTTCAACACCGTGAGCCGCTTCGTGGCCCCCGTGGCCACTGCTGAGCAGCGGGAGGCGCTGGCCACCCGCGAGACCTTCACCGAGCCGCTGGTCCTGGCCCCCGACGGCACCTTCCAACCGCTGGAAGTCGACGGCTTCAGTTCGCCGCCGCCCTTTGAAGGATTGTGCGGGTGGCAGCCGGAGGACGGACAGGTCAGCGTTCCGTTGACCGACACGGCCTACGAATGGCCCTGGGCGGTCCGGGTGGGCTATCTCGCCAACGGCCCCGCGACCGGCACGATCCACCTGGGCGAGGACTCCCAGGAGGTCGAGTTCACCGAGGGGCTGGGCGAGGTCTTTGTGCCACTGGTCGGTGGCGGGTCCGAGATCGTCATCGACGGTCTCGCCCCGGACGCTGGTCTCTGTTTCGGCGATGCCCAGGTCGGCACCCCACGCCCCGCGCCGCCCGAGTAAACCGACCGAGCGCATGGGCGCCTGATTCTCACCCCCACCGAGCGCATGGCTGGCGGCTCTCAGAGGTGACCGAGCGCATGGGCGCCTGACTTTCACCCTCACCGAGCGCATGGGCGCCTGATTTCATCCACCGAGCGCATGGCGGTGCGACCGCTGTCCCATCTGGCGCATGCCGTGGACGACTGGCCGCGATAGCGTGCCTGGCATGCATCGAAGTCGGATCGGAGTCGTTCTGATCGATCATCCTGTGGAGTCCTACGACCGATCCGCCGCATTCTGGGCGGGGGCGCGTGGGACGGAGCGGGATGGGGCCGGACCGCCGCAGGACAACCCGTATGAGTCACTCACTCCGCTGCCGGGCGGCCTGATGCTCGAGCTCCAGCGCACCGGGACCGGCACCCCAGCAAGCGTGCACCTCGACATCGAGACCGATGACGTGGCGTCCGAGGTGGCCAGGGTCGTGGCCCTGGGCGCGACCGTGACCGCGCACCACGAGAGCTATGCAGTCCTGACTGATCCTGGCCGTCTGGCGTTCTGCGTCGTGCCCGTGCAGACCGGCGCCGACTTCGAGGCCCACGCGACGACCTGGCCCTGATCCTGCTCGTCGCGCTGTGCCCACTCCGAGCACAACACCATGCGCTCGGTCACCTCTGAGAGCCGCCAGCCATGCGCTTGGTCACCTCTGAGAGCCGCCAGCCACGCGCTTGGTGGGGGTGAAAATCAGGCGCCCATGCGCTCGGTCGAGGGGCGGGGTCGGGGGGGCGGGGACGTCAGCCGGTGTTGCGCAGCCCGGCCGCGACGCCGTTGACGGTGATCAGCAGGGCCCGCTGCAGCTCCTCGACGTGCTCGCCACCCTCCCCCTGCTCGCGCAGTCGGCGCAGCAGCTCAACCTGCAGGTGGGAGATCGGGTCGAGGTACTGGTCGCGCACGGCCAGCGAGCGCTTCAGCACCGGCTGGTCGTCGAGCAGGTCCTCCTCGCCAGTCAACGCCCGCAACTCGGTGACGGTGAGCTCGAACTCGGCCCGGATGTCGTCAAAGATGTGCCGCAACTCGTCGGGGACAAGCTGCTCGACATACAGCGCCGCAATGTCCAGGTCGGTCTTGGCGATCGTCATCTCCACGTTGGACACGACGGCCCCGAAGAAGTGCCAGGTCTGGACCATCTCGCGCAGCGTCTCGGTGTGCCCGGCCTCCCGGGCCGCGCGCAGACCGGAGCCCACACCGAACCAGCCCGGGATGATCTGGCGGGTCTGGGTCCAGCCGAACACCCAGGGAATGGCCCGCAGGCCCTCCAGCCCCAGTCCCGCGTCGGGTCGCTTGCTGGGACGGGACCCGATGTTGAGGGCACCGAGCTGGTCGACCGGGGTGGCAGCGACGAAGTATGCCGGCAGGTCGGGGTCGTCGATCAGGTTGCGGTACGCCTCGTAGGCGGCATCGGAGGCGACGTCCATGACTCCTCCCCAGCGCTGCAGCTGCTCGTCGGTCGAGCGGGCGTCGCGGTGCAGGGCTGAGGCCCGCAGCACCGCGGCCAGGGACAGCTCGAGGTTTTCCTTGGCCAGCGATGGCAGGGAGTACTTGTCGGAGATCACCTCACCCTGCTCAGTGAACTTGATCTCGCCCTCGAGCACCCCCGAGGGCTGGGCCAGGATCGCGTCATAGGTCGGACCGCCCCCGCGCCCGACCGAGCCGCCCCGACCGTGGAACAGCCGCAGGCGCACGCCGTGCCGGGCAGCGACGTCACGCAGCGCCCGCTGGGCCTGGTGGATGCTCCACTGGCTGGTCAGCACGCCGGACTGCTTGTTGGAGTCGGAATAGCCGAGCATCACCTCCTGCACGTCGCCGCGCAGGCGCACCACCTCGCGGTAGGCCGGTGTGTTCAGCAGGGTGTCCACCAGCTCGGCAGCCCCCCGCAGCTCGTCCACGGTCTCCAGCAGTGGGGCAAAACCGATCTGCGCAAACGCCTCGATGCCCTCCGCGGCGCCGTGCACATCCAGCAGTCCCGCCTCTCGTGCCAGGACCGCCGCCGCGAGGATGTCATCGGGCCCCTGGGTCATCGAGATGATGTAGGTCTCGATGACCTCCGGTCCATAGGTCGCCACCGCCCGGCGGATCTCGTCGAAGACCGCGAGGGTCTGAGGGCGCGGTGCCGCCGGGGTGAGCAGCGGACGAGGCGAGGCCAACTCGGCCGAGAGGATGGCGAGGCGCTGCACCCGGTCCGTGTCGGCATACGGCTGATCAAGCCCGCCGACCGCGTCGAGCATCTCGCCCACCGCGGCGTGGTGGTGCTCTGCGTGCTCGCGCACATCGAGGGTGGCCAGGTGCAGACCGGTGCCGGCCAGGGTCTGGGTGATCCGTGCCAGGGCACCGTCGGCCACGAGCGCACCGCCGTTGCTGCGCAGCGAGTCGGCGACCAGGTCGAGGTCGTCCAACAGCTCGGACGTCTGGCCATAGTCACGGCCGGGCTCGTGCGGGGTCTCGGCGAGCACCCGGCGCTCGGTGTTGAGCAGCTTGGCCTTGATGCAGGTGAGCTTGAGCCGATAGGGCTCGGCGACGTTGAGCTCCTTGACCCGCGGGTCCAGCCCGGGCAGATGGTCCAGGTCGCGGGCCAGCGAGGTCTCCAGCTCCGGCTCGACGTCCACGATGACCGTCGAGCTCGACAGCCTGGAGACGAGCACGTCGATCATGCCCAGCGCGACCTTGATCGCGTGCTGGTGCTGCAGTTTGAGGACCTCGGCCGTGACCGCGGGGGTGACAAAGGGGTTGCCATCACGGTCCCCACCGATCCAGGAGCCAAAGCGCAGCGGTGGGCGACGCCGATCGATCGTCAGGCCATGCTGATCGAGCAGGTCCCTGAGGTCGCCGAGCAGGTCGGGCACGGTCTCGGCGAGGACCTCGTCGAGGTAGTACATGGCATTGCGGGCCTCGTCCATCGGCGTGGGCCGGTTCTGCCGCAGCTCGTCGGTCTGCCAGATGAGGTCGATCAGCTCGGCGAGGCGACGGTCCTGACGGCGCCGGGCCACAGTGTCGGCCTCGGTCGTGACCGCCAGCTCATCGGACAGGCGCCGGATCTTGGTGAGCACCGAGCGGCGGCTGGCCTCGGTGGGGTGCGCGGTGAACACCGGGCGGACATCAAGCTTGCCCATCACGTCGGCCAGCAGGTCCGACCCGCCAGACTCAGCGATCGCGGCCACCGTGCTCTCCAGCCAACCCTGCCCCTCCTCACGGTCGGTCAACGACCGCACGCGGTGCACCTGCTCGGCCGCGTTGGCCAGGTGGAAGTAGGACGCGAAGGCCCGGACCAGATCAGTCGCCACCTCCAGCGGCAGAGTGCCCAGCAGCTCACGGACCTGAGCGGCGGCACCCGCGTCGCCGCCCTGCCCCGCCTTGGTCTGCAGACGGACCTCCTCGACCCGGTCCAGCAGCTCCTGCCCGTGGTGTCGGACCAGGCTCTGGCCGAGCAGGGTGGAGACGCGGCGCACGTCTGCGCGAAGTTCGGGGCTGATCGGGTCCTGAGTCACCCGGCGAGCCTAGCGACCGCAGGTGTCCGGCAGGTTTCCGGCCGGGAGCAGACGGTGGGTCCCGGCGTCGCCAGAGGTGTCGGGCCGCGGCTCATGAGAGCTTTTTCATGAGAATTGCTCTCACCTTCGGCTGCCACCATCAAGGCATGAACACTTCCAAGAAACTGACCGTGACCACCGCCCTCGCACTCACCCTCAGCCTTGGTCTGACCGCGTGCGGCGACGACGAGCCCGACGTCGAGACACCCGCCGATGAGCCCGCCGCCACCGCCCCGGCCGAGACGGGATCCGACGATGCAGACGACACCGCCGACGACACGACGGCGACCGACGACGCCGGAGCCTCCACGCCCGGTGACGCCGCGGACGACACCAGCGACGACGCGAACCCGACCGACGATGCCGGGGCCTCCTCGCCCGGTGACGACGCGGCCGGTGACCTGACCGCCGTCGCGCTGGTCGCGATCGGCACCGCCGAGGCTGAGGCCGGCGGCACGGCATACGAGATCGACGACCAGGACGACGACGGCACCTGGGAGGTCGACGTCCGCGTCGATGACCGCTCCGTGGAGGTCACCGTCAGCGAGGACGGCACCCAGGTCGTCGAGACCGAGGACGATGACCTCGATGACGAGGACCGCGCCGCACTCGACGCCTCGACGATCACCCTGGCCGAGGCCATCGAGCTGGCTGTTGCCGAGGCTGGTGGCGTGCTGGACGACGCCGAGCTCGAGGGTGAGGACGACGGGCAGCCCCACCACTGGGAGGTCAGCGTCGACACCGACGAGCAGGATGACATCGAGGTCCTGGTCGGTGTGGACGGCGAGATCCTCGGCACGGACGGCTGAGCCACCGAGCCGCACCAACGAGCCGCACCACTGCGCCGCCCCACGGTGAGACACCGACGGGGCGGCAGCTCGCGGTCGGAGGTCAGACCCGCGCGAACGTCAGGGTCTCGCCCCGCGCACCGCCCATCCAGACGTCCTGGCACGCGGCGGCCATCTCGGCCAGCCCCTCGGTGATCTCGCCGAAGACGTTGCCGGGGACCCACCCCTGGTCGCCGTTGATGAGCAGGTTGTTGCGGCCATAGAAGATCGCCAGGTCGATGATGCCGGTCGCGGCTCGGTGCTCCTGCTCGGTCTCATAGCCGTAGGCCGGGTTGCCCAGGTCGTCCCCGGAGAAGGTGAACCAGCAGACGTCGCCCGGGATCGGCGTGATGGTCGTGTTCTCCTTGCCCGGGTCACGGTCGGCGAACGGCGGATAGAGCCCATAGATCTCGTTGCGCGCGTATTTGCCGTGGAAGACCGGCGCCGACAGCGGCAGCGCATCCCAGACCGCCGCTGCGGTCCGCGGGGCAGCCTCATCCAGCAGTCGCGCCGTGCAACTCACGCCGCGGGTGTCGAGGGTGATCGTGATGAACCGGTCCATGGGTTCTCCTGGGGTGCGAGAAGTGACTCGTATGACGCTCAGCTGAGCAGGGTGGGCACGGCCCGGTGCCACTCGGTCGCCCGTTCGTAGGCGCGCGCCGCGCGCAGGGTCAGGGCGTCGGCGTGGCGGGGGCCGACGATCTGCAGGCCGATGGGCCGGCGGTCCGCTGTCAGCCCGCACGGCACGGACAGTGCCGGTTGCTGGGTCATGTTGAACGGGTAGGTGTAGGGCGTCCACGACGTCCACAGGGTGGAAGGCCAGCCGTCGGGGGCGTCCTGGCCCACGGGGAAGGCCGCCACCGGCATGGTCGGGGTCACCAGCAGGTCATAGTCCTCGTGGAAGGCGCCCATCCGCACACCCAGGTCCATCCGGACACCGGTCGCGTCCAGATAGTCCGAGGCCGAGGCCCCCTGCCCGAAGTCCTCGATGGCTTGCCGCAGACGGGGGTCGATCCGCTCCAGCGCCCCCTCGCCGAAGGCCTCGACGACCTTCGCAGCACCGGTGAACCACAGGGTGTGAAAGGCATCCACGCAGTCGGGGATGTCCGGGTCGATCTCCTCGACGTCGGCTCCCAGCCGGGCCAGCACCTGTGCTGCCTCCCGGACCGCGGCGTCGACCTCTGGGTCGTTGTTGCCATAGCCGAGGGTCGGTGAGAACGCGATCCGCAGACCGGCGACCCCGTCCTCGATCCCCTCCAGGTGCGAGCCGGACACCACGTCCAGCGCCGCCCAGTCCCGGGAGTCCGGCTGGGCGATGACGTCGAGCAGCAGCGCGGTGTCCCGCACGGTCCGGGCCATCGGCCCGGCGTGAGCGAGGGTGCCGTAGGGGCTGGCCGGGAAGAGCGGGACCCGGCCGAAGGTCGGTTTCAGAGCGACCGTGCCGGTGAAGGAGGCCGGGATGCGCACGGAGCCGCCACCGTCGGTCCCGACCGACCAGGTGCCCATGCCCAGGCCGACCGCGGTCGCGGCACCACCGCTGGAGCCGCCACCGGTGAGACCGGCCCCCCACGGGTTGCCGGTGGCCCCGTGCCGCAGGGAGTCGGTGACGCCCTTCCAGGCAAACTCGGGGGTGGTGTTCTTGCCCAGGAAGACAGTGCCCGCCGCGCGCAGCCGAGCCACGGCGGGAGCATCGGCGTCCCACGGGCCAGCCTCATCGATCAGGTTGCTGCCCCGCAGGGTCGGCCAGTCGCGGGTCAGCAGGATGTCCTTGATGGTCATCGGCACGCCGTCGACCGGGCCGAGTGGCTCGCCGGCCCGCCAACGAGCGGTGGACTGCGCCGCCATCGCGAGCGCGGTGTCGTCGTCACGGAGCACGATGGCGTTGACCGCGCCGTCGTGAGCCTCGATCTGGGCAAGAGCCGCGCGGGTGGCGTCCTCCGGCGTGAAGTCTCCGGTCGCGAAGCCCGCCACCAGGTCCTCGGCGGACCACAGCGCCAGGCTCGTGGGAGCCGTGACCGCCTCGTCCCGGGACAACTCAGTTTTCGGCGTCATGTGCATCGATCCTTCACACCCCATCTATCAGAATCCGGGAAGAACCCGTGCCGGTGCATGGATCCTTCACACGCCCGCCAACAGAATCCGGGAAGAACCCGTGCACGTGCATGGATCCTTCACGCCTGACGCGGCACGTAGCCGAGCTGTTTGTCGACGACATTCACCAGCGGCTCACCGTCCAGCCAGCGCTGCGCGTTGTCGACAAACTGCCTGGCCAGGGTGTCGCGCCACCCGACGACGTCACCGGACATGTGAGCACTGATCACGGCGCCCGGTGCCGTCCACAGGGGAGAGTCGCTGGGCAGCGGTTCCACCTCGAAGACATCGAGCGAGGCCCCGGAGATCACGTCATGCTGCAGTGCCTGGACCAGGTCGGACTCGACGACGGTGGCCCCACGGCCGATGTTGACCAGGTGCGCGGTGGTGGTCATCGCCGCCAGCACGTCGGCGTTGATCAGTCCCGTGGTCGCCGCCGTCAGCGGCGCCGCATTGACCAGGTGGTCACACCACCCGACCTCCCCCGCGAGGTCACTGCTGGCCACGACCGTGCCGAAGTCCGGGTCGTCCTCACGGGCAGTGCGACCGACCCCACGGACCTCCATGCCGACGGCACGCAGCAGGCGGGCGATCTCGCGCCCGATCGCGCCGGTGCCGATCACCATGGCCCGTGACCCCGCCAGGCTGCGGGTCTCCCGGTGCCGCCACTCCTGCTCCTCCTGCAGCCGGCGGCTCTCGTGCAGGCGCTTGGCGTGCGCCAGGATGCTGGCCAGCACAAACTCGGCGATGGGTCGGTCAAAGGTGCCGCGGGCGTTGGTGACCATCACGTCCGAGTCACGCAGCTCATCGAAGAGCAGGCTGTCCACCCCGGCGGCGGCCACGTGGATCCACTCCAGGCCGTCGCAGTGTGCCCAGGCATCCTGCACGGCGGTGGAGAAGAAGTCCCAGAGGAACAGCGCCTGCGCTCCGTCAAGGGCCTCCCCCAGACCGGCGGCATCGGTGAACCTCAGGTCCACACGCCCGTGCAGCGGACCGAGGTGCGGGGGACGGTCATCAGCGTGCTCCCCCAGGACGACGAGGACGGGAGGTTCAGACACGCCAGTCAATCTAGCCGAAAAGGCTGTCTGATTGTCAACAATGTGCACTAGCGTGCACCATGTGGAGATGAGTGCACGAGCGGGCGGCTCTTCCGCCTTCAACGCGGCCCCGCTGGCCGCATCGTCGCCGTGGGCGAACGTGCCGGACGAGGCCCCGGTGGGCACCGTCCGGGTCGGGGTGATCACCCCCTACGACTTTGCGCTGGATCGTGAGCTGTGGCGCTGGGTCCCGGACAACGTCACCCTGCAACTGACCCGCACCCCGCACGCTCCGCTGCCGGTCTCCCTGGAGCAGGCGACCGTCGTCGGTGACCCTGACATCGTCGCCCAGTGCACCCAGGACCTGATCGCGGTCCGACCGGACGTGGTGGCCTATGCCTGCACCTCCGGCAGTTTCATCCGTCGCCGGGCCGGTGAGCGGGCCCTGATCGCGAGCATGGAGACGGCCGGGGCCCCGCAGGCGGTCACCACCAGCGGCGCGCTGGTGGAGGCCTTGCAGCATCTCGACATCGGCAGGGTGGCCGTCGCCACTCCTTATGACGAGCTGATCAGCCAGGGCCTGAGCGCCTTCCTGGAGGAGTCCGGCGTGGCCGTGGCGCGGATGCAGCACCTCGGTCTCGAGGGCCGCATCTGGACCGTGCCGTATGCCGAGACCGTCGCCATGGTGCGGCGCACCTTCACCACCGATTGCCAGGCCGTGTTCATCTCCTGCACCAACCTGGCCACGTTCGACATCATCGCCCCGCTGGAGGCCGAGCTCGGCGTCCCGGTCCTGACTGCTAACCAGGTGACGCTGTGGGCCGCGCTGCGCGCGGTGGGCGTCGCCGCCAAGGGACCTGGGCAACTGCTGGCGACCCCTGATCTGCAGAACGTTGGAGTGCTGCCATGACGACGCCCACGCGGAGACCAAAACGCGCCCCGGTGCCACGGGTCCCACCGGAGATCATCCGGCCGTTCAGCCTCGCGGAATACACGGATCGCATGATGCGCGTGCAGAGCGTCCTGGCCGACCGCGACGTCGCCGCCCTCGTGGTCTGTGACCCGGCGAACCTCTACTACCTCACCGGCTACAACGCCTGGTCGTTCTACACCCCCCAGTGCCTCGTGGTGCCGGCCGAGGGGGCACCGCACCTGTTCGCCCGCGCCATGGACGCCCAGGGTGCGCACTACACGGCAGCCCTGGGCCCGCACCATGTCCACGGCTATCCCGAGCACCTCATCCACCGCCCGGACCTGCACCCGTTCGACTGGATCGCCGAGCAGGCAGTCGACCTGGGGGTGCTCCCCTCGGGCCCGGGCTCGCGGATCCTCGTCGAGCTCGACTCGCACTTCTTCTCGGCCCGGGGCTACATCGCGCTGCAGGAGGGCCTGGGCGGGGTGGCGATCGCCGACAGCGCCGAGCTAGTCAACTGGGTCCGTCTGGTGAAGTCGCCGGCAGAGCAGGACATGCTGCGCTATGCCGGCCAGATCGCCGAGCACACCATGCTCACAGCCCTGGGCGCGATCGAGGCCGGGCGCCGGCAGAACGACATCGTGGCCGACATCCAGCATGCTCAGACGGCCGGGCTGGAGGGCATCGGCGGCGACTATCCGGCGATCGTGCCGATGCTGCCGACCGGCGCGACGGCCGGCACACCGCACCTGACCTGGAGCGACCGCGTGATGCGCTACGGAGAGGCCGCCACCATCGAGCTCGCCGGGGTCTATCAGCGCTATCACGCCCCGCTCGCCCGCACGGTGAGCCTGGGCAAACCGCCGGCCCACCTGGTGGACTGCGCCGCCGCCGTGAGCGAGGGCTACGCCGCCCTGGCCGAGGAGCTGCGCCCGGGGCGCACGTCCCACGACGTGCACACGGCCTTCACCACCGCCATCAACAGGCACGGGCTGAGCAAGGAGTCCCGCATCGGCTATTCGATCGGGATCGGCTATCCACCGGACTGGGGTGAGCGGACCGTCAGTCTCCGGACCGGCTCAGAGACCGTGCTCCAGGCGGGCATGGCCTTCCACGTCATCCTCGGGATGTGGATGGACGGCTGGGGCTATGAGACGTCCGAGCCCGTGCTCATCACCGAGCACGGCCCGGAGCGGCTGACCAGCGTCCCGGGAGGCCTGACCATCAAGACCTGACCACACGACCCGGCCGCGCGATTGCGCAGGCCGGCCCCACGGCATACGACTCTTGGAAGGTGACCATGACTCCCCAGACCCAGACCCTGCCCCTCGCGGACCGGGCCACCGGACTCGTCGGATCGGTGATCGACTCCAGCACCTCGCTGCTCGCCGCCCAGACCCACGACATCGTGCGGTTCGCCATGGGCAGCCCGGCCGCCGAGGCCATCCCCACCCAGGCCCTCGCCGAGGTCAGCGCGCAGGTGCTGGGCCCGGGCGCGGCAGACGCCTACGACTACGCAGCCACCGAGGGTGACCCCGGCCTGCGCGAGGCGCTGCTGACCATGCTGGAGGGCACCAGCGACGCCACCACCGCCGACCGGTTGACCATCACCTCCGGGGGGATGCAGGGGCTGGACCTGGCCAACAAGCTGTTCGTGGACCCGGGCGATCTGGTGGTCGTCGAGTCACCGACCTACACCAACGGCAGCGCCACGGCCCTGTCCTATCAGGCGCAGTTGCTGGAGGTGCCGGTCGACGACGAGGGCATGAGCATCGACTCGCTGGAGGCGCAGGTCGAGGCGGCCGGGCGCACTCCCAAGGCGATCTACACGATCCCCACCTTTCAGAACCCGTCGGGGGCCTCGATGTCCCTGGAGCGCCGCCAGCGGCTGCTGGACCTGGCCCGCCAGTGGGGCAGCATCGTCATCGACGACGACCCCTACGGCATGCTGCGCTTCGCCGGTGAACCGCTGCCGACGCTGCGTGAGCTCGGCGCCGGCGACCCCCTGGTCTTCTCGGTGCGCACCTTCTCCAAGATCATCGCGCCCGGGCTGCGCGTCGGCTGGGTCGACACCGCCCCCGAGCTGCAGCAGCTGCTGATCAACGCCAAGCAGGCGATGGACACCTGCACCAACCTGCCCGCCCAGCGCCTGGTCGCCGGGTTCCTGCGGGGCGGCCACCTGGAGGAGCACCTGGCCGCTCAGCGGGAGGAATACCGCCGCCGCAAGATCGCCATGCAGGAGGCGCTGACCGAGCACTTCGACGGCATCGCCCGCTGGACCGACCCCGAGGGCGGCTTCTTCCTGTGGGTCAGCTTCGACCCGCCCGTCAAGACCGAGGACCTGTTCCCGGTCGCGCTGGCCGAGGGCGTGGCCTACATCCCGGGCAACGCCTTCTCCCCCAGCCAGGCCTTTCCGCACGACCTGCGCCTGTGCTTTGCGACCACCCCGCCGGACCGGATCCACGAGGGTGTCGCCCGCCTGCGCCGGGCCGTGGACCGTCTCGGCTCCACAACCTGACAGCCGTATGCCGACCAGCTGGGACAGCGTCCCACTCACCTCTGACATCGGTCCCGTGGAGGCACGGGTCCTGGACCTGATCGACCCGCAGGCGCTGGTCGAGCTGACCCAGGCGCTGGTGCGGGCGCCGGGCCAGAACCCACCCGGGGAGGAGGCGGCCAGCGCCGCCGTGCTCGCCGCGGCCTGCCGGGATCGCGGCCTGGAGGTGGAGATCTCCGAGGTCGCGCCCGGACGGCCGAATGTGTCCGCGACACTGCCGGCCGGTGCAGGCGGCTCGGGCGGTGCGGGCGGCGCCGGCGGTGGGCTGCTGCTGCTGGGCCACACCGACGTCGTGCCACCCGGTGAGGGCTGGAGCGCCGACCCCTATGAGGGCGGCCTGCGTGACGGACGCCTCTATGGCCGCGGCACCGCCGACATGAAGGGCGGCCTGGCCGCCTGCGTGGTCGCCCTGGACGCTCTGCGCCGCTCGGGGGTCTCGTTGTCCGGTCCGGTCGAGCTGGCGGCGCTGGTCGACGAGGAGGAGACCGGCCTCGGGATCCACCACTACATGACTGCGGACCGCAGCGCCTTCCGGGGCTGCGTGGTCGCCGAGCCGACCGACCTGCAGACCATCGTGGCCGCCCGTGGCGCCGCCTATGTCGAGGTGGCGGTGCACGGTGTGGCCGCCCACTCCGGTCGACCCGACGACGGCCGCAACGCGATCTATGGGGCTGCCCGGGTCATCGAGGAGCTGCGCCGCTGGCACGGTGAGCTGGCCGCACGGGCCCACCCGCTGGTCGGTCCGCCGACCTGGAGTGTCGGGCTCGTCGACGGGGGGCAGGGGACCTCGACGGTGCCTGCTCATGCCCACCTGAGCGTTGACCGGCGGCTGCTCCCCGGCGAGGACGCCGAGCAGGTGCTCGCCGACGTCCATGAGCGTCTGGGCCAGCTGGGTCTGGCCGACGATGGGCTCACGTTCGAGGTCTGGATGCCGATGTCGATGCCCGGCTTCGAGACGCCGGCCGACCATCCCTTCGTGGCGGCCACCGACCGGGCCCTGCAGGAGTCCGGTGGCCCCGGCCTGGAGCTGGCGGGGTGGACCGCAGCCTGTGACGGCGGTTTCCTGGCCCGCGACGCCGGGGTCCCCACCCTGGTCCTGGGGCCCGGATCGGTCAACGACCAGGCACATCGCCCGGATGAGTCGGTCGCGGTCGAGGACCTGCTGATCGCCGCGCGGACCTATGCCTTGCTCGCGCTGCGGCTGCTGACCTGAGGCACCCTTCGGTTGCTGACCTGAGGGCCGGCCGCGGGCCGTCACGCACCACCACAGGGTCATAGTATTGTCGACAATCTGACCAGGACTCACGATGGGGAGGGACCATGCCCACGATCGGGCTGCTCTACCCCGGCCACAGCGCCGAGGACGACTATCCGCAGCTGGAGGCGCGGCTGGGTTCTGACCTGCGCCTGCCCCTGGTGCACACCTCCGTCGGTGAGGACGCGCACCGCGTCGATGCCCTGCTGGACCTCGGGGGCACGGACCGCCTCGCCGAGGGTGCCCGGGCTCTGGTGCAGCAGCACTCCCCCGACGTCGTCATGTGGGCCTGCACCTCCGGGTCGTTCGTCTTCGGGTGGGAGGGTGCCCACCAGCAGGTTGCCGAGTTGCAGGAGGTGACCGGCCTGCCGACCTCGTCAACCTCTCTGGCGTTCGTCGCGGCCTGTCGTGCGCTGGGCGTGACCCGGGTCAGCGTGGCGGCGTCCTATCCGCAGGACGTCGCCGAGCACTTCGTGGACTTCCTGGGACACGGGGGCGTGGACGTCACGGCGATGGGCAGCCACGGCATCATCACGGCAGCAGAGGTCGGCACCCTGGGTCAGGCAGAAGTGTTGGACATCGTCCGCGGAGCCGACACCTCCGGCGGCGCCGAGGCGATCCTCGTCCCGGACACCGCGATGCACACCCTCGCGTGGCTAGAATCCCTCGAGCGCGCAGCCGGCGTGCCGGTGCTCACGGCCAACCAGGTGACCGTGTGGCAGGGGCTCAGCCTGCTCGGCGAGGTCCCGGTCATCGACTCACTCGGCACACTGTTCAGCAGCAGGAGAGGGGACTGATCCCAATGGTCACCAAGGCAGTGCGCCGCAAACCGGCCGCCCGACGGCGCCCCATCGATCCGCTGGTCCAGGAGTCGACCCCGAGCATGATCGCCAGCCGGGTCCGGGAGGCCATCGCGAGCGGGCTGATCGCACCCGGGTCACAGTTGGGTGAGGCCAATCTCGCCCGGGAGCTGGGCGTCAGTCGCGGTCCGTTGCGCGAGGGGCTGCAGCGCCTGACGGCCGAGGGTCTGCTGATCTCCATCCGCAACCGGGGCCTGTTCGTGATCGAGATGACCCCCGAGCGGGTGCGGGACATGTATCTCGCGCGTCAGGCCGTCGAGCGGGCTGCCGCGGAGCAGGTCCACCAGGGCGATCCGGTGTCCGCCGGCGAGGCCCTGCTCCAGGTGATCGACGTCATGGCCTCCGCAAGAGACCGTCGGGCCGAGAGTGACGCCGACGTCTCCTTCCACGAGCTGCTGGTGTCTCTGGCGGGCAGCCCCCGGCTCACCCAGATGCACGAGACCCTGATCACCGAGACCCGCCTGTGCATCCACGCGCTGTCCGACTCCTACCGCCCCGGTGAGGCTGTTCGCGTCGAGGAGCACCAGTCCATCGCCCAGTCCCTGGTCGACCGGGACCCGGTCCTGACCGACCAACTCCTCGTTGCGCACATGAACGACGCCGTGCGCCGGCTCACCGCCCCCCGACCGTCCTCGTCCTAGCGGCACGGCGAGACCAGTCCGACGACCGTCTTGGAGCACCTGCCGGTTCTTGGAGCACTTGCCGGTTCTTGGAGCCTGCTATTTCACGCTGTCAGAACCGTTTGCGGCTCCAAGACGACGTCCGCGCGAGCTGTCAGGCCAGCGCGATGCCGATGTACTTGGTCTCCAGGAACTCGTCGATCCCGGTGTCGCCACCCTCGCGCCCGAGGCCGGACTCCTTGACCCCACCAAACGGTGCGGCCGGGTTGGAGACGACTCCCTGGTTGAGCCCGACCATGCCGCTCTCGAGGGCCTCACTCACCCGCAGCGCACGGCGCAGGTCGTTGGTGAAAACGTAGCTCACCAGGCCAAAGGGGGTGTCGTTGGCCGCGGCGACGACCTCCTCCTCGGTCGAGAACGGGGTGATCGCAGCGACGGGGCCGAAGATCTCCTCGGTGCCCATCCGGGCCTGCGGTGAGACGCCGGTGAGCACGGTCGGGGTGAAGAAATAGCCCTCGCCCTCCGGGGCGGAGCCACCCGTGACCACCGTGGCCCCGAGGCCCACCGCGTCAGTTACCAGCTCGGTGACCTTGTCCTGGGCCGCCTGGTCGATGAGTGGCCCGACGCGCACGCCCTCCTCGGTCCCCCGGCCGACCGTCATGCCGCCCATCTCCTCCCCGAGTCGCCGCCCGAACTCCTCGGCGATCGACTCGTGGACATAGATCCGGTTGGCTGCGGTGCACGCCTCGCCCATGTTGCGCATCTTGGCGGCCAGCGCCCCGGCGACGGCCTCCTCCAGGTCGGCGTCCTCGAAGACGATGAAGGGGGCGTTGCCACCGAGCTCCATCGAGGTGCGCAGCACCTTGTCGGCGCACTGTTCGAGCAGGATCTTGCCGACCTTGGTCGACCCGGTGAACGAGAGCTTGCGCGCCTTGCCGGAGCGGATCAGCGGCTCCATGACCGCGCCGGACCGCTCGGCGGTGACGATGTTGACCACACCCTCCGGCAGGCCGGCCTCGATCAGGATCTGCCCGAGCGCCAGCATCGACAGCGGCGTCTGGTGGGCCGGCTTGATGACGCTGGTGCACCCGGCGGCAATGGCCGGGCCGAGCTTGCGGGTGCCCATCGCCATCGGGAAGTTCCACGGGGTGATGAGGAGGCACGGCCCGACCGGCTGGCGCGCGATCAGGAAGCGTGCACCCCCAGCAGGAGCCGTCTGATAGCCGCCGCTGATCCGGGTCGCCTCACTGGCGAAGTGTCGGAAAAACTCTGCCGCATAGGTGATTTCACCCTTGGCCTCGGCGATCGGCTTGCCCATCTCGAGGGTCATCAGCAGCGCCAGGTCATCGATCCGCTCGTGCAGCAACTCGAACGCCCGGGTCAGGATGTCGGCCCGCTCCCGCGGTGACGTCTTGGCGAAGTCGGCCTGTGCCGCGACGGCGGCGTCCAGCGCCGCAACCCCATCCGCCGGAGAGCCGTCGGCCACCTCACAGAGCACCCTCCCGGTCGAGGGGTCGAGGACCTCGAGGGTGGCACCGCCCTCGGCGTCGATCCACTGTCCACCGATCAGCAACTGCTTGGGCACTGCGTCAAGAACGGCGGCCTCGCGACCACCGTTTCGCTGCTGGGCCTGCTGTGCTGTCTGGCTGCTCATCTGGGTCCTCCACCGAGGTCGGGGCATGGGATACGCTGATTGTCGACAATCTAACAGAAACGGAGATTGACCCATGGCTGAGCTGTCACCCGCCCTGAAGCAGGCAACCCCGGTCGTCGCAACCCGCGGCGAGGGGGTCTACCTCTTCGATGCCGACGATCGTCGCTATCTGGACTTTACTGCCGGGATCGGTGTGACCAGCACGGGCCACTGCCATCCCAAGGTCGTCACCGCAGCGCAGGAGCAGGTCGGCCAACTGATCCACGGGCAGTACACGACGATCATGCACCAGCCGCTGCTGACCCTCACCGAGCGACTGGGCGAGGTCCTGCCCCCGGCCCTGGACCGGGCGTTCTTCTCCAACTCCGGCTCCGAGGCCATCGAGGCCGCGCTGCGCCTGGCCCGACAGGCCACCGGACGGCCCAATGTCGTCGTCTTCCACGGTGGGTTCCACGGACGCACCGTGGCGGCCGCGTCGATGACGACCTCCGGCACCAAGTTCCGCTCCGGCTTCTCCCCGCTCATGGCCGGCGTCCAGGTCTCCCCCTTCCCCGACCCGGGGCACTTCGGCTGGTCCCAGGAGGAGTCCACCGAGTTCGCACTGCGCCAACTCGACTACACGCTGCAGACCCTGTCCGCCCCCAATGACACCGCCGCCTTCTTCGTCGAGCCAGTGCTCGGCGAGGGCGGCTACGTCCCGGCGAGCACCGAGTTCTTCGCCGGTCTGCGCGAGCGCGCCGACCGGCACGGGATCCTGCTGGTGGTCGATGAGGTCCAGACGGGCTGGGGGCGCACCGGCAAGTTCTGGGGCGGCGACCACTTCAACGCCCAGGCCGACATCCTGGTCACGGCCAAGGGGTTGGCCTCCGGCTTCCCGCTCTCGGGCATCGCTGCCTCCCACGCTCTGATGGAAAAGGCCTGGCCCGGCTCCCAGGGCGGCACCTATGGTGCCAATGCCGTGGCCTGCGCCGCGGCCATCGCCACCCTCGATGTGATCACCGAGGAGGGGCTGGTCGAGAACTCCGCGGCCCGCGGGGCACAGTTGAAGGCAGCCCTGCAGGGCGTGGCCGACCAGCACCCGCAGATCACGGATGTGCGGGGTCTGGGCCTGATGATCGCCAACGAGTTCCGCGACGCTGATGGCAAGCCCGACGGTGCGACCGCGAGCGCCGTCCAGCAGGAGGCGGCCCGGCGCGGGTTGCTGCTGCTGACCTGTGGGGCCTGGGGTCAGTGCGTGCGCTTCATCCCGGCCCTGGTGGTCGGCGAGCAGGACGTGGAGGAGGCTGCAGGGCTGTGGCAGGAGGCCGTCACCACGGTCTTGGGCACCGCCTGAGCCGACGCCTCGGGGCAGGGCCGCACGCCGGTGCGGTCACTGCCCCGCCAGGACGTCCCAGATCTGGCGGGCTGCTGGCGCGGCCATCTCACCACCGAAGCCGCCCTCCTCGATGACCACCACCACGGCATACTGCGGGTCGTTGCTGGGTCCGTAGGAGGCATACCAGGCCGTGGAACTCTCACCGAAGGACTCGGCCGAGCCGGTCTTGCCGGCCACCGGATAGGCCTCCAGGTCGAAGCCGGCGAATGCGCCGGTGCCGGTGCCGTTGGTGTTGACGCCCTCGAGGCCGGCGCGCACGATCTCCAGCGCCTGCGGGTCCACTCCGATGTCGCCTGCGGCCACGGGCTCCACGTCCTCGACGACCTCACCGTCGGCCGTCTGCACTGCGTCAGCCACCTGCGGCTCCCAGAGCGTGCCGCCGTTGGCGATGGCGGCATAGACCACCGCAATCTGCAGCGGTGTGGTGGCCAGGTCGCCCTGGCCGATGGAGAAGTTGACCGCGTCGCCGGGGCGGTAGTGCCAGCCGTCGGTGCAGTTCTCCGTGGCCAGTTGCTCCAGGAACTCGCGGCGCTCCTGGTCGTCCACCTCCGGATAGCCTGACTCGGCCCGCGCGCAGGTGTCCTCGCGGGTCACCTCCCAGTAGTCCCGCTTCCACTCCCGCCCCGGGATGGTGCCGCTGGCCTCGCCCGGCAGGTCGATGCCAGTCGGCTGACCGAGGCCGAACTCCTCGGAGGCGATGACCCACGGGTCGGTCAGGTCTGACTCCTGAGCGAGCCCACCCTGGGCCTGCCACTCGTCATAGGCCCAGGTGTAAAAGACGGTGTCGCAGGAGACCTCCAGGATCTCCTGCAGGCTCAGCGCACCGTGGGCCTGGGACTCGAAGTTGGTGAACTGCTGGCCCCCGATGGTCACGGACCCCGGGCAGGCATACTCCTTCGCAGGGTCGATCCCGGTCTCCAGGGCTGCGGGCAGGGAGACCACCTTGAACGTCGACGCCGGAGGGAACGTCTCGGCGACCGCTCGGTTGATCAGCGGCTCCCCGGACTCCTCGGCGGTCAGTTCGTCATACTCGGCCTGGCTGACGCCCGTGGTCCAGATCAGTGGGTCATAGGTCGGATAGCTGGCCGCGGCCACCACCCCACCAGTGCGAACGTCCAGGACCACGGCGGCAGCCGAGTCGGCTGGCCAGCCGTCGTCGCGCGAGGTCGCCACCGTGTCCTCCAGGATGCGCTCGACCTCGCCCTGCACGCGGGCATCGAGGTGGGTGAGCACGTCGTCGCCGCCGACGGGATCACTGTGGTCGAGGCGACCCGTGACAACACCGCGCGGATCGACGGTCACCGTGGTCTGGCCGGAGGCGCCGCGCAGGGCGGTGTCATAGGTGGCCTCCAGGCCGGTGCGCCCCAGGAGGTCCTGGGCCGTGAGACCCTCCCCCGCGTCGACCTCGTCCTGGGTGGGGCGGCCCAGATAGCCCAGCACGTGCGCGGCGTTGACGGTCTCGGTGGGATAGGTCCGCACCGGGCTGGTGTCGACGGCGATCCCCGCGAAACGCTCTGGCCGCTCCAACACGGCCAGTGCCGCGACCGGATCGACGTCGAAGGCGATCGGGATCGGCTCATAGGGCGAGCCGGAGAAGCACGACGGGACCGGTGGCGCCCCCTCCGTGCCGCAGACCCTGGTCCGGCCCCAGAGCGCCTCGACTGGCAACTCGAGAGCGCCCGCCACGTCCTCGATCAGGGCGCGCCCCTCGTCCTCGGACTCCATCAGGGTCTCCGGCTCCACGGTGATCACCGTGACCGGAGCATTGCTCGCCAGTGGCGTGCCATCGGCAGCCAGGATGCGCCCTCGCAGGGCCGGCTCAGTGACGACGCGGGTGTTCACCTCGGCGGCCTCCTGCGCCACCTCAGGATGGTTGATGACCTGCAGGTCGAGCAGCCGCCCGGCCAGCACCGTGCCGAGCACAAGGGTGACGATCATCAGCCCCCACAGGGGCCGCAGCGAGCGGTGGTGGCGCACGAACCGCGGCGTCACCTGGGGTCGGGGCACCCGGATCACCGGCCGGTCGCCGCGTCGGTTCAGGCCCATCCGCGCTCCAACCAGAAGCGCTCCAGGCTGATCAGCAGCGGGAGCAGGAGGATCACGAACAGGACGCTCGCGCCGATCGACCAGAGCAGGTCACTGGGGTGGGCGACCCCCACCCCGGCGGCAGCGGTCAGCCCACGGACAGCCTGGATCACGATGGCGCCACCGACGGCTGCGAGCCACGGGATCAGGGGTGACCACGGCGCCCACCGCCGGGCTGCCCCGATGAGGGCACCGACCAGGGCATAGGTGAGCGCGCTCGCCCCGAGGGGCTCGCCACCCGGTGGGACGAGGTCGATGAGCCACCCGCCCGCGAGACCGACCAGGGCACCGGTGACGGGTCCGTGCATCAGCGCCGGGGCCGCGACCACCAGGATGACCAGGTCGGGTCGACCGGGCATCTGACTGGGATAGAGGGTCGGCACGAGCACGGCGACCACCAGCAGCAGGCCGCGCGCCAACATCGCGGGCCAGGCGCTCATCGGTCATCCCCCAACAGCACGACGGCGACCAGGTCGAGGGTGTCCGGGTCGACGAACGGAGAGACCACCGCGCTCCCACCCAGACTCCCATCCTCAGGGTCCACTGAGGTGACGGACCCGAGGGGGATCCCCTCGACATACGGAATGGAGTCGGGGCTGCCGAGCGTGCTGACCAGGTCACCCTCGGTGACCTCGCTGTCACCCAGGGCAGTCAGGGTGAGCTCACCGGAGGCGCGGGGCGGCAGGCCAGGTGGTGGACGGCCACCGACCGAGCCGAGCGCACGCGCCTCACCGAAGCGCACGCCGACCACGACGTCCGAGCCCCCGATCAGGACGACATCGGCGCTGCTCGGTGCGGTGCGCACGACCCGACCGACCAGACCGTCGGAGCTGACCACCGTCTGGTCCACGGTGACCCCATCGCCCTCCCCCGCGTCGATCGTGACCGTCTGTCCACCCACCGGTGTGCTGCCCGAGGAGAACCCGACCACCCGGGCCGGCAGCAGCTCGTGCCCGCCCCAGCCCGCTGCCGCCTGCTCCAGGTCAGTGAGTTGATCGCCGGTCCTGATCTCGGCCTCGAGCTCCTTGACCCGGGCATCGAGCTGGTCGCGCTCGCGGGTGACCTCGGTGAGCCGGTCATCAGTCCAGCCGGTCAGCGCAGACTGCGCCGGAGCGAAGACGGTGGCGGCGGCTCGTCGCAGCGGGTCGGTCATGGTCGGCCGGGCAACATCCACCAGCAGCAGGAGCATGGTGAGTGCCAGCAAGCCGGCGAGCAGGACAGAGCTCGGGCGACCGGGACGTTCCTGCAACCACCGGCTCAGGGCCTCTGGTCGCCACCACTGTTGTCCAGGCACGGGTCAGCGGCTCCGCGGGGTGACCAGGACGTGCTCGAGGGCGGCGAAGTCCTCGACGCAGGCTCCGGCCCCACGGATCACGGCGCGCGCCGGGTCGTCTGCGACCTGCACCGGCACGCCCAGCTCGCGGTGCAACCGCTCGTCGATCCCCCGCAACTGCGCGCCGCCACCGGTGAGCACGACCCCGTTGTCCAGGACGTCTCCGGACAGCTCCGGCGGGCAGATGTCGAGCACGGCCTTGACGACGTCGACGACCTGCAGGATGGCTGGCTCGATCATCCGCCGGACCTCACGGGAGGTGAGCGTGACGGTCTTGGGCAGGCCGGTGTTGACATCCCGCCCGCGCACCCGCTTCTCCAGCTCCTGTGCGAGCGGATAGGCCGAGCCGATCTCGGTCTTGATGGCCTGCGCCGATCGCTCGCCGAGCAGCAGGTTGTGGGCGGTGCGGACGCCGGCCACGATCGCCTCGTCCACCTCGTCGCCGCCGACGCGCAGGCTCCGGGCGTTGACGATCCCGCCCAGACTGATGACAGCGACCTCGGTGGTGCCACCGCCGATGTCGGCCACGAGGCTTGCGGTGGCGTCGTGGACGGGCAGCCCGGCGCCGATCGCGGCGGCCATCGCCTCCTCGAGCACAAAGACCCGCCGGGCGCCTGCGTTGAGGGCCGTGTCCTCCAGCGCACGCCGCTCCACGGGCGTGACATTGCTCGGCACCGTGACCACCATGCGCGGTCGCAGCAACCGGGAGGTGCGCAGGCGTCCCACGAAATGACGCAGCAACTGCTCGGTGAGGTCGGCGTCGGTGACCACCCCGTCGATCATCGGCCGCACGGTCACGACAGTCGCCGGTGTGCGCCCCAGCATCTCGACGGCGTCGTCGCCGGCTGCCACGAGGTGCCCGTTCTCGGAGTTCACGGCGACCAGGGTCGGCTGGTCCAGGACGACCCCGTGTCCCTGCTGATGGATGAGGGTGGTGCTCGAGCCGAGGTCCAGTGCCAGGTCACGCCCCAGCAGTCCCAGTCCCCGTGCGTTGCTCACCCCGAGATCGTACGCAACGAACCTGCTCCTGATCCCCATCCCGCCGATGGTGTCCCCCGCGCCCTGAGACCCGACCGTGCAGGGTCAGTAGAGGAACATTGGCTTGCCGCGCACATGGCGCACCTTGGGGCGGTAGGAGGCCGCGTCATACAGTTCGTCGACGTCCACCCTCTTGACACCCTCACCGGTCACCGAGATCGGCACGCTGGAGTAGGAGCCGTTGCGCAAGGCGACCATCCGCCCCGTCGAGCCGTCCAGGGCCAGGTCGGCCGCCATCACGGCATAGTTCGTGGCGACCATCAGGTCGAGCGAGTCCGGGCTGCCCGAGCGCATCAGATAGCCGACCTGCTGATAGACGATCCCCTCGCCGGTCCGCTCCTTGATCTCCTCACCGAGGACCTGTCCGATCCCGCCGAGCTTGCGGTGGCCATAGGCGTCGGCCTCGCCGGAGAGCATCATGTCCCCACCGGTCATCGTGGCGCCCTCGGAGATCGTCACCATCGAATAGTTCGAGGGGTTCCCCTTCTTGTCGCCCACCAGCAACTCACAGACCCGGTCGAGGTCGAAGGGCACCTCGGGGATCAGGGCCCGGTCCACCCCGGCGAGATAGGCCGTGATCAGCGAGGTCTCCCCGGAATAGCGGCCGAACAGCTCGACCACCGCGATCCGCTCGTGCGAGCCGGTCGAGGTGCGCAGGTTGTGGATGAACTGCACGCCGCGGGTGATCGCCGTCGAGAACCCGATGCAGTAGTCGGTGCCGTTGACGTCGTTGTCCATCGTCTTGGGGATCGCGATCGTCGGCACGCCCTCGTCGTGCATCCGCAGCCCGTAGGACAGCGTGTCGTCGCCGCCGATCGGGATGAGCACGTCGATGCCGGCATGCTCGATCACCTTCAGCGCGTGAGCAGTCAGATCGTGCGACCCGTCGCCGCTGACGGAGTCGGCCAGGAAGTCCGGCACGTCGGCGGTCTTGACCTTGCCCGGGTTGGTGCGCGAGCTGTGCAGGAAGGTGCCTCCGCTGCGGTCGACCGTGCGCACGGCGGTCGGGTCGAGCTCGATCAGGTTCGCCGACACCGATTCCGGGTCGTCGAGGTTGGTGTTGAGCAGCCCGCCCCAGCCGCGTCGGATGCCGGTGACCTGGTGTCCCTCCTCGTGGACGCGGTTGACCACGGCCTTGATGCACGGGTTCAGTCCGGGGACGTCACCGCCGCCAGTGAGTATGCCGATGCGCACGTCGCTCTGCCTCCTCGCCACGGGTGCCGGCCGGGTTGGGCGCGGTCGGCTTGAGCCTAGCGAGAATGAGCATCACGCGGGTGGGCCACCCTGGATCTCCTCGACGGTCCGCACGATCTGGGGAGGGTAGGTCGACCCGTCGAGGAGTTCGCGGTCGCCGAGGGGATCCTCGAGCTGGATCGTGCGCGGCACCCAGGGGTTGCCGGGGCAGGTCGCGTCGCCGGTCATCGCCTCGGACGTCCAGAAGACGGTCACCGACTCGGCGGCCTCGAGGACCACAGGCTCGGCCAGGAACGGCTCCGGGTCCCGGGCGCTGGTGCACTCGACCTCGGAGACCAGCACCTCGAGGGTGCTGTCGGTGGTTTCACCCGGATCCGTGGTGGCGTCCTGGTCGGTGGCCTCGCCCTGAGCGGTCGTCGCGTCGCCCATCGCGACCTGGACCCACTGGCGACCGGCGGGCACGACTGGCCGGGCACCACAGAGCCCGCTCCAGCTGCTGGCACGCCACGACTCCCCCTGCCACTCGAGCGTGGCATATTCATCGGTGTCCAGATTGAACTCGGTCGCGCCCGGCTCCGCCATGAGGATGCCGATCTGGTCGACGCCGGCCACGGACTCCTGCCACACAACGGCCCACGGCACCTCGTCTGCCTCCGCCTCCTGCAGTGGACGGGGCGCGTCGATCCCGAAGTCCTGCTTCATCTGGTCGAGAGCCGCCAGGACCTCGTCAGATCCCTCGGGCGTGAACTCGAGGCCGCCCGCAGCGACTCGTGACGCGGGAAAGGCCGGGTCACCGGAGCAGGTGACGAGGGTGTCGCCGTCCGCAGTCACCCACGGGTGCGCACCGGCCTGCGGCTCTTGCGTGCTGGTCGCGACGTCGGACGAGCTGGCGCCGCCGCGCTCAACTCCGCACGCGGCGACGGCGACGAGGAGGAGCGATGCCCCCACCAGCAACCCTCGCGGTCCCATGAGAGACAAGGTAGGCCGCGGCCGCGGCGCTGGCTAGAGCATCAGGTGGCTCAGCCCAGTTCTGGGAACCAAATCGTGATCTCGCGCGCGGCCGACTCCGGAGAGTCGGAGCCGTGCACGATGTTCTGCTGGACCTTCAGGCCCCAGTCGCGGCCGAGGTCGCCACGGATGGTGCCGGGCAGTGCGGCGGTCGGGTCGGTGGCGCCGGCCAGGGCGCGGAACCCGGGGATGCAGCCGTGTCCCTCGATGACGGCGGCGGTCACCGGGCCGGATGACATGAACTCCACCAGCGGCTCATAGAAGGGCTTGCCCTCGTGCTCGGCATAGTGGGTGGCCAACTGCTCAGCCGTCGGGGTGGTCACCGCCAGCGCGACCAGGGTGTAGCCCTTGGCCTCGATGCGGCGCAGCACCTCCCCGCTGAGTCCGCGACGATAGCCGTCGGGCTTGACCAGGACCAGGGACCGCTCGATCTGCTCGCTCACGGCGCCCACCCTAATCGACCGAGCGCACGGTGTTGTGCGTCGGGTGGTTCGGTGAAGTCAGTGCAGCAGGAAGTCGACCGGCTCGTCCGGACCGGGTTCCTCAATGACCGGCGGCTGGGGACTTCACGGCTGGTCCGATCGGTTCAGGACTCGATCCTGACCCGTCCCCTCACCGATCTGCTGGCCGTCACCTACGGGCCACTCCCCGTTCTCACCGAGCAACTGCGCGGTGTTGACGGCATCGAGGAGGCCTTCATCTACGGCTCCTGGGTCGCGCGCTACAGCGGCGAACCGGGCCCACTCCCTCAGACGTGGATGTCGTCGTGGTGGGAGATGCTGATGTCGACACGTTGGATGACCGTCAACTGGATCCGCCGATGGGGATGCTGCTGCGGCCTGTCGACAGGATGCGTCGACAGCGTCATCGGGCGGAGCACCCGAGCACCCAAGGGCAACGCACATCACGCAACGAGCACCCCGGTGCCCAGCAACGCGAACAGCACGAGCGCCAGGCCGATGCGATACATCACGAACGGCGTGAACGTGTGCGTGGTGATGTAGCGCATGAACCAGGCGATCACGGCGAGGGCGACGACGAAGGCGATGCCGGTGGCGACCCAGATCTGGCCCCACTCCGGCGGCACGGCGTTGTCGGAGATCTTCAGCACCTGATAGAGCCCGGATCCGACCACCGCAGGGATGGCGAGCAGGAAGCTATAGCGGGCGGCGGTCTCGCGGTTGTAGCCCATGAACAGGCCAGCCGCGATCGTGCCGCCACTGCGGGAGACTCCGGGGATCAGCGCCAGGGACTGGGCGAGGCCATAGAGAATGCCGTCCCGCCAGGTGATATCCCGCATCTCCTTGGGTCGCTGGACTCGGGCGGCGAAGCGGTCCGCGGCATAGATGACCAGCGCGAAGACCAGCAACATCGTCGCGGTAAGCCACAGGCTGCGCAGGTCGGTCTCGATCCAGTCCTGCAGGGTGTAGCCGAGGATCCCGATGGGGATCGATCCGATGATCACCAGCCAGCCCATCCGCGCATCGGGGTCGTCGTGCGGGACCCGCCCGGCCAGGGACAGGGCCCACCGCGTGATGATGCGCACGATGTCGCGCCCAAAGAACACCAGGACCGCAGCCTCGGTGCCCAACTGGCTGATCGCGGTGAAGGCCGCGCCGGGGTCGCCGGAGCCTAGGAGCTGGCCGACGATCGAGAGGTGCGCGCTGGAGCTGATCGGCAGGAACTCAGTGAGCCCCTGGACCAGCCCCAGCACCATCGCCTCGAAATAGTTCATCAGGAGCTGTCCTCAGAGTTGGTGCGCTCGGTGTGGTCTGGATCGCGCGACACCGTGCGCTCGGTGGGGCGATTTTCCGCCACACCATGCGCTCGGTCGGGGGTGGTGGGGTCGGGCACGCGCTCGTCGGGGTGGACGTTGCCGTGCTTGGCGATCCAGTCTCGGGTCAGGGTCTCCATGCTGCCACCCTGGCCGAGGGCAAGGATCCACAACGCGCCGAAGATCACCGTGACGATCCCCATCGCGGGAAGCAGGACCATGCTCAGGGCGCTGAGGCCCACCAGGACCCACCCGAGGGTGATCCCCCACCGGGTGCGCAAGAGCCCCACCGCGACGATCGCCAGCACGGCCAGCACGATGCCACCGGTCAGCAGCAGGTTGGCCCGCTCGGTGTCCCCACCGTCGCTCAGCTCGAGCTGTCGAGCGGCGAGCCCGCCGAAGAACAGCGTCATGGCAAACCCGATCAGCACGATCGAGGCCAGCCGCTGGGTGAACTTGCCGGCCACGCCGGAGAGGTGCAGGTGTCGCAGCCAACTCACAGGGGTTGGTCACCTCGCTGGTCTGCTCCCAGCAGCATCCGCACGTCCGCCACGGTGGTGATGGAACCGGTGGCCAGCACCGCACCGGACACTCCACCCTCGTCAGCCAGGGCCGCCGCAGTGTCGAGGGCCTCGGGCAGGTCCTTGATCACCGTCACCCGCTCCTCTCCGAACAACTCGATGGCCATCTCGCCGAGTCGGTCGGGACGGATCGAGCGCGGCGAGGTGCTGCGCGAGACGACGATGTGGTCCAGCAGTGGCTCGAGCAACTCGAGCATCGAGGAGGCGTCCTTCTCCTGCAGCACCGCCACGAGTCCAACCAGCCGGTGGAAGGTGAAGGACTCCCGGATCGCGTCGGCCATCGCGGCGATGCCTGCCGGGTTGTGCGCGGCGTCGACCAGGACCGTCGGGCTGCGCCGCACGATCTCCAGGCGGCCGGGTGAGGTCACGTCGGCGAAGGCAGCCCGCACGATGTCGGCCTCGAGCGGCTGCTCTCCCCCACCGACGAAGGCCTCGACCGCGGCCAGCGCCATGGCGGCGTTGTGCACCTGGTGCTGCCCGAACAGCGGCAGGAAGATGTCGCGATAGTCACCGGCAAGCCCGCGCAGCGCGATCAGCTGTCCGCCGACCGCGATCTCACGCTCCAGCACGCCATAGGCCAGGCCCTCGACCTGCGCGGTCGCCCCGACGTCGTCACAGCGCTCGAGGAGCAGCTGCATGACCTCGTCCTCCTGCACGCCGAGGACCGAGATCGCGTCCGCCTTGATGATGCCGGACTTTTCGGTGGCGATGTCGATCAGGTTGTCGCCCAGCAACCGGGTGTGGTCGATCGCGATCGGCGCGATCACCGAGACTGTGCCGTCGGCAACATTGGTCGCATCCCAGACCCCGCCCAGGCCGACCTCGACCACCGCGACGTCGACGGGCGCGTCAGAGAAGACGGCATAGGCGAGGATCACGAGCAGCTCGAAATAGGTGATCCGCGGACCGCCCTCGGCCACCGACTTCTCGTCCACCATCTGCACATAGGGCAGCACGTCGTCATAGGCCGCCAGGAAGCGCTCCTCATCGACGGGCTCTCCGCCGATCGCGATCCGCTCACGCAGGTCGTGCAGGTGCGGGCTGGTGAACCGGCCCGTGGTCAGCCCCAGCTCGCGCAGCAACCGCTCGATCATCCGGGTGGTGGAGGTCTTGCCGTTGGTGCCGGTGAGATGGATCATCGGAAAGTTGCGCTGCGGATGACCGAGCAGGTCCATCACCTGGGCCACCCGGTCGAGCGTCGGCTCCACGATGTTCTCCGGGGACCGGGCCATGATCTCCTCGGTCACCTGGGCCATGCGCGCTGCGACCTCGGGGGCCACCTGTCGCCCGCCGCCCCTGCGTGCCGCACTCATGACTGCACCGCCTTGAGCAGGATGGTGACCTTGCGGCCACCGTCCAGCTCCCCGATGGTCTGGTGCATCCCGTCCAGGGCCGGAACCGGCACGTCGGCACCACCGGCCCCGAACTGCACGGCCAGCGTCTCGGCCATGACCAGTTGCTGGTGGGCCATCGCAGCGTCCCACGCGTCATCGTTGCCGACGACCGTCAGGCTGATCCGGTCGGTGATGTCCAGACCGGCCTCCTTGCGGGCGCCCTGCACGGCGCGGATCAGGTCGCGGGCCAGTCCCTCCCGGGCCAGGTCGTCGGTGACCTCGGTGTCGAGCACGACGAAGCCGCCGGTGCCGCGCAGCATGGCGGTCGCCTGTGAGCCGGCGTCGTCTCCAGCAGCGACCACGGTCTCCAGGGTGAACTCTCCCTCGACCAGGTCGAAGCCCCCGGCAGTGACGGTGCCGTCCGGCGCCACCGACCAGTCACCGGACTTCGAGCCCTTGATGGCGTGCTGGACGTCCTTGCCGAGGCGCGGGCCAGCGGCGCGGGCGTTGACGTTGAGCTTCTGCTCCACGCCGAAGTCTGACGCCGATGCCTCGGTCAGGTCCAGGACCTTGACCTCGCGCACGTTGACCTCCTCGCGGACGATGTCCGCCAGGGCACGCAAACCCTCGGGGTATGCCGTGGCAACAGTCAGTGAGTTCAGTGGCAGCCGGACGCGGAGCCGGTCGGCCTTGCGCAGGCCGAGGGTCACCGAGCAGACCTCGCGCACTGTGTCCATGGCCGCCACCAGGTCGGCGTCCTGCGGCAGGTCCTCGGCGTCCGGCCAGTCGGTCAGGTGCACCGACTCACCGCCGGTGAGTCCGCGCCAGATCTCCTCGGTCGCCAACGGCAGCAGCGGTGCGACCGCCCGGCAGGTGACCTCGAGCACGGTGTAGAGGGTATTCAGAGCCGCATGGAGGCCTTCCGCACCGGCGGAGCCGGTACCCCAGAACCGGTCGCGGGAGCCGCGGATATACCAGTTGGTGAGCACGTCCACGAAGGAGCGGACCGCATCGCAGGCAGCGGCGATGTGGAACTCGTCCTGGGCCTGCTGCACCTCGGCAACGAAGTCGTGGGCCTTGGCCAGGATGTAGCGGTCCATGTCGTGGGTGGACTCGGTCGACCAGCGCGCCTCATAGTGTGTGGCGTTGGCATAGAGGCCGAAGAAGTACCACGCGTTCCACAGCGGGATGAGCACCTGGCGCACCCCGTCGCGGATGCCCTGCTCGGTCACGATCAGGTTGCCGCCGCGCAGGATCGGGCTGCTCATCAGGAACCAGCGCATCGCGTCGGCGCCGTCGCGGTCGAAGACCTCGCGCACGTCCGGGTAGTTCTTCAGCGACTTCGACATCTTCTGGCCGTCGCTGCCCAGCACGATGCCGTGGCTGATGCAGGTCTCGAAGGCCGGGCGGTCGAACAGCGCCGCGGCCAGGACGTGCATGGTGTAGAACCAGCCGCGGGTCTGCCCGATGTATTCGACGATGAAGTCAGCCGGGTAGTGCTGCTCGAACCACTGCGTGTTCTCGAACGGGAAGTGCCACTGCGCGAACGGCATTGACCCGGAGTCGAACCACACGTCCAGCACGTCCTCGACGCGGCGCATCGTGGACTGACCCGTCGGGTCATCCGGGTTGGGCCTGGTCAGCTCGTCCACGAACGGTCGGTGCAGGTCGACCTCACCGTCTCGGTTGCGCGGCAGGGTGCCGAAGTCGGCCTCGATCTCGGCGAGCGAGCCATAGACATCCAGCCGGGGATAGGCCGGGTCATCGGACTTCCACACCGGGATCGGGCTGCCCCAGAAGCGGTTCCGGCTGATCGACCAGTCGCGGGCGTTGGCCAGCCACTTGCCGAACTGGCCGTGCTTGACGTGCTCGGGCACCCAGGTGATGTCCTCGTTGGTGCGCAGCATCGTGTCCTTGAACTTCGTCACCTCGACGAACCAGGACGACACGCCCTTGTAGATCAGGGGCTCGCGGCACCGCCAGCAGTGCGGGTAGGAGTGGTCGTAGGCCTCCCGGCGCAGCAGCACCGTGCCCTGGGTGACCGCCCCGAGGTCCAGGTCCTCGCCCGCCCGGGCCGGGTCCTGCGCCCGGGTGGCGGCCTTCAGGTGATCGATGATCGGTGAGTTCGCATCGAAAACCAGCAGATCCGCATACTCGTTGACCGGGGCGGTGAACCGGCCGTCCGCCCCCACCGGCATGACCGCCTCGATGCCCTCGCGGTCGGTGACCACCTTGTCGTCCTCACCGAAGGCACCGGCGGTGTGCACCAGGCCGGAACCGTCTGTGGTGGTGACGAACTCGGCAGTGACCAGGCGGTGCGCCCGCTCCCAGCCGAGGTAGTAGTTGAAGGGCGGCACGTAGGACCGGCCGGCGAGTTCGGCACCGGTGAACCGGCCGACCACGACCGGGTCCTCACCGAGCTCCTTGGCATAGGCCGACAGGCGGGCCTCGGCCAGCAGGTAGCGGTCCGTGCGCCCCGTGAAGTCGCTCTCGACCACGACATAGTCGATGTCCTCGCCGACCATGATCGCCAGGTTGGAGGGCAGGGTCCACGGGGTCGTCGTCCAGACCAGCGCCAGGGCGCCGTCCAGCACGTCGTCGGCTGCGCCGCCCTCTTCAGGCAGGATCCGCAGGCCGACGGTCACCGCGGGGTCACGGCGGACCTGATAGACCTCCTCGTCCATGCGCAGCTCGTGGTTGGACAGCGGCGTCTCGTCGTTCCAGCAGTAGGGCAGCACCCGGAAGCCCTCATAGGCCAGGCCCTTGTCGTGCAGCTGCTTGAACGCCCAGATCACCGA
Source organism: Ornithinimicrobium faecis (assembly GCF_023923225.1). Classification (GTDB taxonomy): domain Bacteria; phylum Actinomycetota; class Actinomycetes; order Actinomycetales; family Dermatophilaceae; genus Ornithinicoccus; species Ornithinicoccus faecis. Next base: position 3,227,593 of record NZ_CP099489.1, read on the forward strand.
CTCCATGTAGTTCGGGTTCAGGGTCTTGTAATCGTTCTCGAAGTCGACCCAGCGGGCCTGCCGGGTGACGTACTCCTGCCACTCGTCGGTGTACTTCAGGACCGAGTCGCGGCACTTGGCGTTGAACTCCTCGATGCCGAGCTCGAGGATCTCGTCCTTGGTCTTGATGCCCAGCTGGCTCATCGCCTCCAGCTCGGCCGGCAGCCCGTGCGTGTCCCAGCCGAAGCGGCGCTCGACACGGTGGCCCCGCATGCTCTGGTAGCGCGGGACGACGTCCTTGACATAGCCGGTCAGCAGGTGGCCGTAGTGCGGCAGTCCATTGGCGAAGGGCGGGCCGTCGTTGAAGACAAACTCGTTGGAGCCGTCCTCACCGGGGTCGCGCTGCTCGACGCTCTTGCGGAAGGTGTCGTGCTCGTCCCAGTAGGCCAGCACGGCCTGCTCGAGGCTCGGGAAATCGGGGGACGGGGTCAGACCCTGTCCGGTCTCGACCTTGGGATAGGTCATCGGGGGCGCTCCTGCTTCGTCACGTCAACTCGTCCACTGCTGTGCACGAGGACGACGATTGCGCGCCGCGGTCCCACCTCGCTTGCCGCGTGCACACACGCGACCGCTCTGGTCCCAGGCTGTGTCGGGGCCCACCCGTCCGGTTCTAGTGAGGCACCACGGTCGTATGCCGTGGGGCCCGTTCTTCCGAAGGCTCGCCGCTGATGACGGCTCAGACGCCTGCGTTCCATGCTACCCCCATTCTGAGGGAGGTTCAGCCCGCCCGAACCTGCTCGTGGGGAGGTTCGGACCGCCGGGCACTGGACCCTGGATGCGACCACACTCTCACACACTGGTACCGCTCTACCTTGACGCGGTACCCTTGGTAGATGGCGATCAATATCAAGAACCCGCACGTGGTCGAACTGGTGCGCCGAGCCGCGCAGACCAGCGGCCGGTCCCAGGTGTCCGTGCTGGAAGAGGCCCTGGAGCGCTACCTGCACGAGATCGAGCGGCCGAAGCCGGGTGCCGACGACCGGGTCAGCGAGATCCTGGCACGGGTCGACGAGGTGATGACCCCCGCCGACGCCGCGGCCATCCGCGAGGATATGGAGAACCTCTACGACGACGAAGGACTCCCCGCATGATTGTGGACTCGTCTGCCATCGTGGCCATCCTGCTCGCCGAGGCGGAGCGCGACGCATTCGTGGAGGCGGTGCGCTCCACTCCCCACCTGGCTATGTCGGCCGTGTCCTACACCGAGGCAGGCGTCGTGCTGGACGGTCGCAGCCGCGCCGTGCTCTCGCGACAATATGACGTCCTGCTGGAGGAACTCGGGGTGATCGTCGTGGACGTCACTGCAGGTCAGGCCCGCTCAGCCCGGGAGGCCTATCGCGACTTCGGCCGGCGCTCCGGTCATCGCGCGCGCCTCAATTTCGGCGACTGCTTCAGCTATGCTCTCGCCACGGCACGAGACGAGCCGCTGCTGTTCAAGGGCGACGGCTTCGGCCACACCGACGTCCGACGTGCGGTCTGACTGCTGACGTGGGGCCGGACGTCACGACACCTCACTGGCTCAGGGATAGGTTCGGGGCATGATCACAGCCGTCCACACCCTGATCTACTCGGACGACCCCAGCGCGACCCGGGCCTTCCTCAAGGACGTGCTGCGCTGGCCGTTCGTGGCCGAGCCGGGCAGCGGCGACGAGGGCCGGGGCAGCGCAGGCGACTCCGGCTCGCAGGACCCCGCCGACTGGCTGATCTTCACGACTGGCCCGAGCGAGCTCGGCGTGCACCCGACCGGGGCCGGGACCTCCCGGTCGCAGCGGCACCATGAGATCGCGCTGGTGTGCGACGACATCGACGCGACGATGGCCGAGCTCTCCGGGCGCGGGGCCGTGTTCACCTCCGGCCCGACCGACATGGGTTTCGGACTCGCGGCGATGGTGGCGGTGCCCGGCGCCGACGACATCCTGGTCTACGAGGCCAGGCACGTCACCGCCTACGACGCCTGACCGTCAGGCCAGCTGGTCACCGTGGCACAGTGGCAGGATGCCGATCCTGCCTGACAGCCTTCGGGACCGAGTCGTCAGCGACGCGGACGTCGCCCGCACCTACGGCGTCGACGCCAGTCCCGGAGCAAGCGCCCCGGACCAGTTCACCGTCGTGCGGGCCAGGGACCGCGCGGACGTGGTTGAGGTGCTGTCGTATGCCGTGGCGCACCAGGTCCCGGTCGTCCCCCAGGGTGCCCGCACGGCCACGACCGGGGCGGCCGTCGCCCTCGAGGGCGGCATCGTCCTGAACACCGAGGCGATCAACCACGTGGAGATCGACCCGGTGGAGCGCATCGCGGTCGTGGGCCCCGGGGTGGTGAACGCCGACCTCAAGAGCCAGCTGACGGCATACGGCCTGGCCTATCCCCCGGACCCGGCCAGCTCAGCCTCCTGCACGATCGGCGGCAACATCGCCACCAACGCCGGCGGTTTGTGCTGCGTGAAATATGGGGTGACGGCCGACTATGTGCGCGGGCTGGAGGTGGTGCTGCCCGGCGGCGAGGTGATCACGACGGGACGGCGGACGGCCAAGGGCGTGACCGGCTATGACCTGACGGGCCTGTTTGTCGGCTCCGAGGGGACCATCGGTGTGGTCACCGAGGCCGTGCTGAAGCTTGTGCCGGCCCCCGACCCCGCGCTGACGGTGCTCGCGGTCTTTGACTCTCTCGACGCCACGATGAAGGGGGTCGAGGCCCTGCGCGGGCAGCGGCACACCCCGAGCCTGTTGGAGCTGCTGGACGGCCCGAGCGTCGCGGCGATCCAGGCGTTCGGCGACTATGGCTTCCCGGCCGACGCCGGTGGGCTGCTGCTGGTCCAGTCCGACCGGATCGGGCACGCGCACGAGGACGTCCTGGCCTATGCCGAGGCCCTCACCGCCGCGGGCGCGACCGACGTGGCCGTGGCCGATGACCCGAAGGAGGCCGACCTGCTGCTGCAGGGGCGGCGGGCCCTCAACCCGGCGCTGGAGGCCAAGGGGCCACGGATGATCGAGGACGTCTGCGTGCCCGTCGGGCGGCTGGACGAGCTGGTGCGCGCTGTGCACCAGATCGCGGAGCGGCGCGGGTTGGAGGCGACCAGTGGCGGGCACGCGGGTGACGGCAACCTGCACCCGTGCTTCTTCTACGACGCGCAGAATCCCGCGCAGGTCGACGCAGCGCAGGCGGCCTTCGGCGAGGTCGTTGAGACCGCGTGGGCGCTGGGCGGCACCCTCACCGGTGAGCACGGTGTGGGCACGCTGAAGGCCGCCTGGCTCGAGGGTGAGCTCGGCGCCGCCGAGGTCGCCCGCCAGCGCAGCATCAAGGCGCTCTTTGACCCGTTGGGCATCATGAACCCGGGTCGCGTCTTCGGCTTGGGCACGGATCGGCCGTGACTTGGAGATGTCGCCAGGAATCAACCAGCGCGGTGTCTTGCACCCGAGCAAAGTCCTCCTCGTTGAGGTCGGCACGCCAGACTGGCCGGCATGGACACCGCCTGCGCTGCACACCAGCTCCAAGCTCGACGGGCGAGCGGGAGACTCATCCGTTGCTCGTGACTGTCGATGTGTGGCCACGTCACACGTCATGCTGGTGAGGTCGCGCCCGCGGCCCAGAACCGGAGGACCCCACTATGAGCCGCTATCTGATCCTGTTGCCAGCCCCTGAGGCCGAGTGGGCCCAGCTGCCTCCCGAGACCCACGAGGCCGGCATGCGCTCCCATGGACAGTTCCACCAGGACCTGGCTGCCGGCGGTCACGAGATCCTGGTGGGCGGACCACTCGACCCGTCCGACCAGGCCACCTCCCTGCGGCCCGATGGTCAGGGCGGGACGCTGGTCACCGACGGCCCGTTCACCGAGTCGGTGGAGCAGATCGTCGGCTTCTATCTGATCAGGAGCGACGACGAGGCCGGCCTGCGCTCCATCTGCGAGCGCTTCTCCTCCCGCGGCGAGCTGATCGAGTTCCGGAGGATGGCGGAGTGAACACAGCCGCACCCGGCCTCGTGCAGCGCTGGACAACCAGCGCAACCGCTACGAGAGCTCGGGTGCGACGTGCGAGACCTCTATGAAAATGCGGGTGGGACGTACGAGACCTCTATCAAAATGCGGGGGGAGTCAGTTGGAGCCCAGCTTGAGCAGCTCGCCGCTCTTGCGGTCGGCGAGGTACTCCTTCATCTCCGACTTGATCACCGGCAGCAGCAGGTAGAGGCCGAGGATGTTGACGAAGGCGCAGACAAACAGGAACGAGTCCGCGAAGGCGACGACCTCACCCAGGGTCAGCACGCAGCCCATCACGGTGAAGACACAGAAGACCGTCTTGTAGATCACGATGGAGGCCCGTGCGCGGCCGAACAGGTACTCCCAGGCCTTCTGTCCGTAGTAGGACCAGGTGATCAGCGTGCTGAACGCGAACAGGGCCACCGCGACCGCCAGGAGGATCGGGAACCAGGAGACCACCGACTCGAAGGCGTCCGAGGTCAGCAGCACGCCGCTGGCGTCCGGCTCCTCGCCCGCAGCGGCCTGAGCACGCGAGGTCTCAAAGAGCGAGGTGTCCGCGACGACGATGGTCAGGGCGGTCATGGTGCAGACGATGACAGTGTCGACAAAGGGCTCCAGGAGGGCGACGAAGCCCTCGGAGACCGGGCGACGGGTCTTGACCGCCGAGTGCGCAATGGCCGCGGAGCCCAGGCCGGCCTCGTTGGAGAAGGCCGCGCGCTGCATGCCGACGATCATCACGCCGATGACGCCGCCGGCGACACCCTGGGGGTTGAAGGCGCCCTCAAAGATGCCCGTGATGGCCGACGGGATGTGGGAGGCGTTGACAAGCAGCACGGTGAGGCAGCAGACCACATAGAGGGTGCCCATGGCGGGCACGAGCTTGTCGGTGACCCTCGCGATGGAGCGGATGCCGCCGATGATCACCAGCGCGACCAGTCCTGCCAGGACCAGGCCAAAGATCAGGGACGCACCGTCGCCAGCCAGGAAGCTGTCCTCCTTGCCGGTGACCTCGGTGATCTGCACGTAGGTCTGGTTGGCCTGGAACATGTTGCCGCCGGCGACACCGAAGAACAGGATGGCCACGGCATAGATGCCGGTCATGATCTTGGCGACATGCCCGTTGATCTTGCCGTAGGCGACCAGCAGATACTTGAACGGACCGCCCGAGACGGTGCCATCCTCGTTGATCTCGCGGTATTTCACACCGAGGGTGCACTCGGCAAATTTCGTGGCCATGCCGAGCAGGCCGGCCAGGATCATCCAGAAGGTCGCGCCGGGGCCACCGATGGTCACCGCGATCGCAACACCGGCGATGTTGCCCAGGCCGACGGTGCCCGATAGTGCCGAGGCCAGTGCCTGGAAGTGGGTCACCTCACCTGGGTCGTCGGGTGAGCTGAACTTGCCGCGCACCACATCAAAGGAGGTCGCGATCCCGCGAGCCTGGACGAACCCGAAGTACACCGTGCAGATCACGGCTCCGACCAGCAGCCAGAGGACGACGAACGGTGGGCCGTCGCTCCAGCCCGGGATCTGGAAGAAGACGACCTGCGCCGCAAACTCCTGGATCGGCTTGAAGACGTCGTTGATCGCCTTCTCGATGTCCGCGAGGAAGCCAGTGGACTCGACGGTCTCCTGCAGTTTGGGCACGATAGCGGGGTTCAACAACATTCCCCCATGGGAGACCCAACAGCCAGATCGGGCAACCGCTCAGCCCAAACTTTGCCAAACTGTTACCAGATCATGGAACAACGGCCTCTCGTTGCGCGTTTTCTCTGGCCACGGTTTGTCCGGAAGGGCACTCGCACCGACCCATCGGTCCCGGTTCGGTGACACACGGTCCGGATGGGAGAATGCCGCCCATGACCACTGACGCCACACGCACCGCACACCTGACCCCGGTCACCCTCCCGGACAAGCCGTCCGTGGACGGGCTGGAGGCCAAGTGGGCGGCCGTATGGCAGCAGAACGACACCTACGCGTTCGACCGCGAGGCCGCCCTCGCCGCGGACCGCAGCCAGATCTTCGCGATCGACACTCCCCCGCCGACGGCCAGCGGCAGCCTGCACGTGGGGCACGTCTTCGGCTACACCCAGGCCGACTGCCTGGCCCGCTATCAGCGGATGACCGGCAAGCACGTCTTCTATCCCATCGGCTGGGACGACAACGGCCTGCCCACGGAGCGGCGCGTCCAGAACTACTACGGCGTGCGCGGTGACGCGACCCTGCCGCACGACCCGGACTTCACGCCTCCCCAGCAGGGTGGCGACACCAAGTCGTCCAAGGCGGCCAACCAGCTCCCCATCGGCCGGGCCAACTTCATCGAGCTCTGCGAGGAGCTCACCGTCCTGGACGAGAAGACCTTCGAGGACACCTTCCGCACCCTCGGGCTGAGCATCGACTGGAATGTGCAATACCGCACCATCGACGACCGGTCCCGCGCCGTGGCCCAGCAGGCCTTCCTGCGCAACCTGGCGCGCGGCGAGGCCTATCAGTCCGAGGCGCCGGGCCTGTGGGACATCACCTTCCAGACGGCCGTCGCCCAGGCCGAGCTCGAGGCCCGCGACTATCCCGGGCACTATCACCGCGTCGCCTTCCACACGGACGACCCGGCCGCGCCGGTGTATATCGAGACGACCCGCCCCGAGCTGGTCCCCTCGGTCGTGGCGCTGATCGCCCACCCCGACGACGAGCGGTATGCCGCGCTGTTCGGCAGCACCGTCCGCTCGCCCCTGTTTGGGGTCGAGGTGCCCGTCCTGGCCCACCCGATGGTGGAGATGGACAAGGGCGCCGGCATCGCGATGTGCTGCACGTTCGGTGACCTGAGCGACGTCATCTGGTGGCGCGAGCTGTCCCTGCCGACCCGCTCGGTCATTACCCGCAACGGCCGGTTGCAGGCCGAGACCCCGCAGTGGCTGGCTGGGGGTCCCGGCGAGGCGCTGTATGCCGAGGAGCTGGCTGGCAAGACGACCTTCAGTGCGCGCAAGGCAGTGGTCGAGGCACTGCAGGCCTCCGGTGACCTGGACGGTGAGCCGAAGGCGACCCAGCGCAAGGCCAACTTCTTTGAGAAGGGCGACAAGCCCCTGGAGATCGTCACCAGCCGCCAGTGGTACATCCGCAACGGTGGCAAGGACGCCGACCTCAATGCGGCGCTGGTCGCCCGGGGCGAGCAGATCGACTTCCACCCGGCGTTCATGCGCTCGCGCTACAAGAACTGGGTCGAGGGGCTCAACGGCGACTGGCTGGTCAGCCGCCAGCGCTTCTTCGGAGTGCAGTTCCCGGTCTGGTATGCCGTGGACGCCGAGGGCGACATCGACTACGACACGGTGCTGACTCCTGACGAGTCGCGCCTGCCGATCGACCCGCTGTCGCAGGCGCCCGAGGGTTACACCGAGGACCAGCGCGACCAGCCCGGTGGCTTCACCGGGGACCCGGACGTGATGGACACCTGGGCGACGTCGTCACTGTCCCCGCAGATCGCGGCCGGGTGGCCGCTGAGCGGCCGTGCCGACGGTGAGCTGGGCAACGACAGCGAGCTGTTCGCCAAGGTCTTCCCGTTCGACATGCGCCCGCAGGGTCACGACATCATCCGGACCTGGCTGTTCGCGACCGTGGTCCGCGCCCACCTCGAGCACGACTCGGTGCCGTGGACCGATGCCTATGTCAATGGCTGGATCCTGGACCCGGACCGCAAGAAGATGTCGAAGTCCAAGGGCAACGCCACCACCCCGCTGGGCATGCTCGAGCAGAACGGGACCGACGCCGTGCGCTACTGGGCAGCCGCCGCACGCCCCGGTGTGGACACCGTCGACGACGCCTCACAGATGAAGGTCGGCCGCCGCCTGGCGATCAAGATCCTCAACGCCAGCAAGTTTGCGCTGGGCATGAGCCACCACGGCCTGCCCGACGGGGCGGAGGCCCCGCTGGCCGACGACCTGCCGACGTTGGTGGGCCGCGTCCAGAACCCGCTGGACCGCGCGATGCTCGCCGGTCTCGCCGAGGTGGTCCAGGCCGCGACCGATGCCTACGACGGCTATGACTACTCCAAGGCGCTCGATGCCACCGAGGCCTTCTTCTGGACCTTCTGCGACGACTATCTCGAGCTCGTCAAGGAGCGCGCCTATGGGTCGGATTCGGCCCTCGAGCGCGCTGAGGTCGAGTCGGCACGCGCGGCTCTGCAGGTGGCGCTCGACGTGCTGCTGCGGCTGCTGGCACCGGTCATCTCCTTCGCGACCGAGGAGGTCTGGTCCTGGTGGCACACCGACTCGGTGCACACCCAGCCCTGGCCGGTGGTCGAGGAGATCGCCGCTGGCGCTGAGGGTGGCGACCCGCGGATGCTCCAGGTCGTCGGTCAGGCCCTGGCCGGGGTGCGTCGCGCCAAGTCCGAGGCCAAGGTCAGCATGCGCACCGAGGTCTCCACGACGACGATGAACGGGCCCGAGGCCGACCTGGAGCTGGTCCGCGCCGCCGAGGCCGACCTGCGCTCGGCCGGCAAGGTCACCGGCGAGGTCGGTTATGCCGCAACAGACAGCTTCGCCGTCTCGGACACCGCGCTGGTGGAGGCCACGCCCAGCGCCTGATGCACCTGAGCTCCCCCATCACCTAGGGTCGGGGCATGCATCGGGGCAAGGGGATCGCGGCTGCGGCAGTCGCTGCGGTCATGTTGCTCCTGCTCGTGTGGGGCAGCGGATCGGGCACCCAGGTGCTGTCCTCGCCCTCGGGCGAGGCCGGCCCGCCAGCCTCGCCGGACCGCCCCCCGGCCACGACGAATGACATTGCCGCCCAGACCACGGCGGCCAACGTCCTGGAGCCAGCGGCACCGGCGCTCGACTGGCTGATGATCTTCTTTGCCGTGGTGTGTCTGGCGATCTTCGTCAAGATCATCCAGTGGCTCCTCAACCGGGACTGGGAGGAGTCGGAGGCGCCGGACGAGGACGAGCTCGTCGACGACCTGGACCTGCTGCTGGAGGCCACGTCGGCGACGGCGCGCACCTCCGCGCTGACCGAGGGCGAGCCCCGCAACATCGTCGTCCGCTGCTGGGTGGCCCTCGAGGACGCCGCCGACGCCTCCGGGCTGCCCCGCGACTCGGCCGAGACCGCCGCGGAGTTCACCCGGCGCTTCCTCGGGGTCTGGGACGTTGATGAGGCCCTGACCCAGGAGCTGGCCGAGCTCTATCGCGAGGCCCGCTTCTCCCGACATCCGGTGAGCCCCGAGGTCGGCGACCGGGCCGTCGCACTGGTCGGCAACATCCACGAGCAACTGCGTGCCAGCGACACCCGACGTGTCGAGGCCGAGGCGGCCTCCGCCACCCACAGCACCACCGGCCGGGACGGTGAGTCGTCATGATCGCCAAGGGCGGCGCTGGCACCCGTGGCAGCGCGGTGCGGTCCCGGAGCCGATGGCATCGGACCCGGAGGGCAGTCCTGGCCTTCCTGTGCACCGTGGCCGCCGGAGTGCTGCTGTGGTTCATCAACGTCCTGCGCTTTGACCTGTTCACCGCGTTGGTCATCGCGCTCACGGTCGGCGCTGTCGTCACCCTGCTGACCTGGGTGATGGCCGAGGAGAGCCCCCGACTCAAGGCGGCTTACTGGTTTGCCACCAGTCGCGAGGAGTCCGTCCGGCCCGCGGCCCTGGACTACCGAATGCTGCGGTTGCGCCGTGACCTGCGCGACAGCACCGAGCGCAGCGACCGCACCGACGAGATCCACCCCGTGATCCGAGCACTGGCAGCCGAGCGGCTCCTGGCCCACCACGACATCGACCTTGACTCAGCCCCCGAGGCAGCCGCGGAGGTCATGGGACCCCGCCTGACGGCATACGTCTCCCACCGACCCACTGGCACCGGCAGACGCAGCAAGCGCGACATTGACCGAGCACTCGACCGAATCGAGGAACTGTGAGCACCCCGTCCCCCTCCGCCCTCAGCGTGGCCGCCGTCTCCGAGCAGGCAGCGACCGTGCTGGACCAGGTCGAGACCGCCGTCGTCGGCAAGCGCCAGGCCCTCACCCTGGTGCTGTGCGGCATCCTGGCCCGCGGCCACGTCCTGCTGGAGGACTTCCCCGGCCTGGGCAAGACCCTCGCCGCCCGCTCCTTCGCGCAGAGCCTCGGGCTGGAGTTCACCCGCGCCCAGTTCACCCCCGACCTGCTGCCCGCCGACCTGACCGGTGCCTTCGTCTACGACCAGAAGGTCGGCGAGTTCGAGTTCCGCAAGGGGCCACTGTTCACCGGTCTGCTGTTGGCCGACGAGATCAACCGGACGCCACCAAAGACACAGTCGGCGCTGCTGGAGGCGATGCAGGAGCACCAGGTCACGGTCGAGGGCGAGACCTTCCCGCTGGCCCAGCCCTTCCACGTGCTCGCCACGGCCAACCCGGTGGAATACGAGGGCACCTACCCGCTCCCCGAGGCCCAGCTGGACCGCTTCCTGCTGCGGATCTCCTTCGGCTATCCCACCGAGGACGAGGAGCTCGACGTGCTGCGGCGGCGCATCAGCCGCCAGCAGGAGGACCAACACCTGGCCGCGGTCACCGACGCCGCCGGTCTGCTCGCGATGCAGCAGGCCATCGAGACGGTCCCGGTCGAGGAGGACATCAGTCGCTATTGCGTGGCCCTGGCTGCCTCGACCCGCCGCCACCGTGCCGTGCAGGTCGGCGCCTCGCCCCGTGGGTCGCTGGCCCTGATGCTCACCGCCCGGGCCCACGCCGTGGTCGCGGGCCGGGACTACATCACCCCCGAGGACGTCAAGGCCGTCGCGCACGCCGTGCTGGACCACCGGATCTCGATCAAGCCCGAGTTGTGGATGTCGGACCTGGCCGGCCACGGCGTCGTCGATGCCGTGTTGGCCGAGGTCCCCGTCCCGTCTGCGCGTCAGGTCTCTGGAGGCCAGCCGGACGCATGACCCTCAAGCGGCAGTCTGCGCAGACCCACCCGGACAACCGGTGGGCGATCACCCATGCCCACGCGCGGGCCGTCCTGGTCTTCGCGGTGGCCGCGCTCACCGCGGTCCTCGCCCAACGACCCGACATCCTGCTGCTGGGCGTCCCGGTGGGACTGATCGCCCTGTGGTCCGTGCTGTCCCGGCCGCGGGAGGTGCCCAGCACGCGCCTGGTGGTCCCGACCGGCCATCTGCGCGAGGGAGCCTGGAGCCGCGCGGTGGTCGGCGTGAGTGCGACGCCGGACACCGAGTTGGTGTCCACGTCGCTGACCCACGGCACCCACATCGAGCTCGACCCGGAGCGCGGGGCCCGCTCCCACCTGGTCTCGTCCAACGACCTCGAGGGCCAGGAGATCCACGTGGTGACGCGGGTGCGGGCGGGCCGCTGGGGGTTGCGCCGCATCGGCCCGGCCCTCGTCGGGGCGACCAGCCCGTGGGGTGCCTTCCGGTGGGGACCCGTGCCGATCGAGCACCAAAACATCAAGGTGCTGCCCGACCCCGCCGTGTTTGACACCTCCTCCCCCGCGCCACACCCGCAGGGGCTGGTCGGTCAGCACCGCTCCCGCCGCCCGGGTGAGGGCAGCGAGTTCAACACCATCCGCCGCTTCCAGTGGGGCGACCGGCTCAAACGCATCCACTGGGGCCGCTCCCTGCGGACCGGCGATCTGCACGTGACCTCCAGTTTTGCCGACCAGGACACGCACGTGCACATCATCGTGGACGCGCACTACGACCTGGGCGCCTCCGATCACAAGGAGGGGCTGGCCAGCTCGCTCGACTATTCCGTGCGCTCAGCTGCCGCCGTGGCCGAGCACTTCCTGCACCAGGGCGACCGCGTCGGGCTCCAGGTGCTGTCCGCCCGGACGCCGTTGACGCTGGCGCCGGGTTCGGGGCGCCGGCACACCCAGCGGGTCCTGGAGGTGCTCTCCCTGATCCAGGCTCAGCCGCAGGAGCAGATCGACCCCCGCCGGCTGCGGCACGGTGTCGGTCCCGGTGCCCTGGTCGTGATGATCTCCTCGCTGGTCTCCCCCGCGGCGCTGGCGGCCGCTGCCCTGCTGAGTCACAGCGGCGTGCAGGTCGTGGTGATCGACGCGCTCGTCGATGACGTCAAGCCACCGGGCGAGCAGGACGACATCGCCGCCCTCGCCTGGCGGATCAGACTCATCGAGCGCGAGGCCGAGATTCGTCGGGTGCAGACCAGCGGCGTCCCCGTCGTGGCCTGGCACGGCCCGGGCAGCCTGGATCAGGTGCTGCGCAGTCTGGCCCGGCACCGGCACGGGGCGGCGCGATGAGAGACCTCATTGAGGACCTGAAAACCCTGAGCCCGGAGCAGACTGTCCTCCGTGGCCTGATCGTGTTCTCGCTGCTGGGCTTTGCCCTGGTCCTGGTCCTGGCCGGCGAGTCGTCCGTCTATGCACTGGTCGTGCTGGTCATCCTCGGGGGCGTCTGCGTGCTCAACCCTCACACGGTGCTCCCAGCCGCCGTGATGATCTATTGTCTGGCGACCTGGTGGGCCGGCGTCTCCGAGCCACTGGTCCCGTGGGCGACCCCGGCGGCCCTGTGCCTGCTGCTGCTGCACACCGCCTGCGCCCTGACCGCTGCCGCACCGGCGCAGGCACGGATCCCCCGCCAACTGTTCGGGCAGTATGCCGTGCGCCTGGCCATCGTCGCCGGCGCCACTGTCGCGCTCTCGCTGGTGGCCTGGGTGCACCAGTCGTGGGGTTATGGCGGAGGACTCATCGCCCTGACCTCGGGGCTGTTCGCCCTGGGTGCGTCGCTGGGCGTGTACTACTGGGCGGTCACGCTGAAGCAGGACCACGTGGGCTGAGGACGTCCGACTAGGATTGCGGACAAGAGTTGTCCGAAGCCCAGCGGGGTGTGCCGCCTTCGGTGCTGCTCGACGGGAGGACGTCATGTTCCGCAGGCGGTCGCTGACCCAGGCCAACGACCTCCTGGGTGTGCCGGGGCCCATCGTGTTCCAGGGCGTGCCGCACGAGCTGCATTGGATCGAGTTTGGTCAGCTCGGTTGGATCCCCGAGGTGGGTGAGGTGCCCATCCAGATGTATCTGCCTGCGGGGCAGGACCTGGAGTCCTACACGTGGCAGTTCTCCATCCGGATGCTGCCGCTGACGCCGCCCAGGGAGGTGATGATGGCTCGTGGCCGCTCCCTGGATGCCCGCAGCGAGATCGACCCCATCGTCAACTACCAGGCAATCTGGGACGAGGGCCGCGACGATGACATCTGCATGGACTACCTCGTGTCGCACCCCAGTGGCACTGCTTTCGAGTGGACCGCCGAGCGCTGGGTCCCGTGGCGCCATCTCACTGCCTGCTATGTGGTGAGCCGGCGCGCCTACGGCGAGGGCGCGAGGTCTTTTCTGGAGGGACTGTCCACCCATCGCCCCGCTGCGATCGCAGCGCTCCGCGAGATGAGCCTGCCGCAGATCACGAGGGTCACACCGACCAGTCAGGCCTGAAGCACCCGACGGTTCAGGCGGATTCCTTGCGCGCCTGGCGCTTGCGCCCGCCGGACTGCTTGCGCACGATCGTCGGGTTGACGTTGTCCATGACGACCTCGCGGGTGATCTCAACACGACTGATGTTGTCGTCGCTGGGCACGTCAAACATCACCGGCATCAGCACCTCTTCGAGGATGGCCCGCAGCCCGCGTGCGCCGGTGGAGCGCAGCAGCGCCTGCTCGGCAATCGCGTCGATCGCGTCGTCGGTGAACTCCAGCTCGACGCCGTCGATCTCAAACATCCGCTGATACTGCTTGATCAGCGCGTTGCGTGGCTCGGTCAGGATGTTGGACAACGCGGCGCTGTCCAACGGTGAGACGGTGGTGATGACGGGGAGCCGTCCGATGAACTCCGGGATCAGCCCGAACTTCATCAGGTCCTCTGGGAGCACGTCCTCGTAACGCTCGCCGGCGTCCTTGGCCGAGTGCAGCTCCGCCCCAAAGCCCAGACCCTGCTTGCCCGCACGGGCCTCGATGATCTTCTCCAGCCCGGCGAACGCACCGCCGACGATGAAGAGCACGTTGGAGGTGTCGATCTGGATGAACTCCTGGTGCGGGTGCTTGCGGCCACCCTGCGGCGGGACCGAGGCGGTCGTGCCCTCCAGGATCTTCAGCAGCGCCTGCTGCACGCCCTCACCGGAGACGTCACGGGTGATGGACGGGTTCTCGGACTTGCGCGAGACCTTGTCGATCTCGTCGATGTAGATGATGCCGCTCTCGGCCTTCTTGACGTCGAAGTCGGCAGCCTGGATCAGCTTGAGCAGGATGTTCTCGACGTCCTCACCGACATAGCCGGCCTCGGTGAGGGCCGTCGCGTCGGCGATGGCGAACGGGACGTTGAGCATCCGTGCCAGGGTCTGGGCGAGATAGGTCTTGCCACAGCCAGTCGGACCGATCATCAAGATGTTGGACTTGGCGATCTCGACGGCGTCCTCGCCCTTGCGCGCCTGGCCGGCCTGCACCCGCTTGTAGTGGTTGTAGACGGCCACCGCCAGAGCCCGCTTGGCGGGGTCCTGCCCCACGACATACTCCTCGAGGAAGTCGAAGATCTCGCGCGGCTTGGGCAGCGTGCCCAGCCCGAGGTCGCCGGCCTCAGCCAGCTCCTCCTCCATGATCTCGTTGCAGAGGTCGATGCACTCGTCGCAGATGTAGACGCCGGGGCCGGCAATCAACTTGATGACCTGCTTCTGGCTCTTCCCGCAGAAGGAACACTTCAGCACGTCGCTGCTCTCTCCCATGCGAGCCACGGCGGATCCCTTCGGTTCGACAACAGGCACCGACCTCGGTGCCCTGGCACGACGCTACCCCGATCCCCCGTCGGAACGCAGTCCATTACGCACCCAACGGGCGTGTTTCGCAGGTGCTGTCCGCTGATAGCGCAACCCCGGCCGGGGACGCCCGGCCGGGGTTGTGACGCGTGTGACACCCGGATCACGCCGGGGCACAGGTGTAGCTCAGAGCACAGCCTGCAGGAACTGCTGGGTGCGCTCGTTGTCGGGATTGGAGAAGATCTTGTCCGGGTGGCCCTCCTCGATGATCCGACCACCGTCAAACATCATCACCCGGTCCGACACATCCTGGGCAAACTGCATCTCGTGCGTGACGATCAGCATCGTGATGTCCGTGGTGGCGGCGACATCCTGCAGCACACCCAGCACGTCACCCACCAACTCCGGGTCCAGAGCAGAGGTGACCTCGTCGAGCAACAGGATCTCGGGGTCCATCGCCAGCGCGCGGGCAATGGCCACGCGCTGCTGCTGGCCACCGGAGAGCTGCATCGGGTGCGCATCGCCTCGGTTGCCCAGACCCACGCGATCTAGCAGTTCCTGCGCCTTGGTCTTCGCCTGGTCAGTCGACTGTCCGAGCACGTGGACAGGCGCCTCGATGATGTTCTCCAGCACCGTCATGTTGGGGAACAGGTTGAACTGCTGGAAGACCATCCCGATGCGCTTGCGGATCTTGCTGACCTGCTTCGGCTTCAGCGCGACCCGCTTGCCACCGCGTTCCTCGTGGGTCAGCGGGTGCCCGTCGACATAGATGTAACCGTCGGTGAGGTCCTCCAGTGTCATCAACAAGCGCAGGATCGTCGTCTTGCCCGATCCGGACGGCCCGATGAGCGTGACGCGGTCACCTCGCCCGACCTGGAAGTTGAGCCCCTGAAGGACTGTGGTTTCACCGAACTTCTTGACCACATCCTGGAACTGGATGCGGGGTGCGCCACCGTTCGACGCGTAGGCGTCAGCGGAAGAGGTCTGGTCAGTAGGCAAGTTTCTTCTCCAACTTTCGCATGAGAACCGCGGTGGGATAGCTCGCCACCAAGAAGAGCAGACCAGCCACCGTGAACGCCTCCGTGTAGGTGAAGTGCTGACCACCGAACTGGCGGGCGGCCGTCACCATCTCCACCACCGAGATGAAGATCAGGAACGGAGTGTCCTTGAACATGGCGATGGCCCAGTTGCCCAGCGACGGCAAGGTGTTGCGGATGGCCTGGGGCAGGATGACAGCACGCCACGTCCGACTCGGCGGCAGCGAGAGCGCCGTGGCGGCCTCCCACTGTCCGGACCTGATCGACTCGATGCCGGCGCGATAGGACTCGGCCATGTAGGTCGAGTAGTGCACACCGAAGACCAGCACGCCGACCGTCAGACCACTGAGCGAGTTGAACGTGTAGTAGATCAGCAGGAGGTGCACCGGCAGCGGCGTGAGCCGGATGAAGTCGAGCACGAAGGCCAGCGGTGCGGCCACCAGTGACGGCAACTGGCGCAACAGAATCGCCCAGACCAGGCCGAGCACCGCCGCCATCACCGACCCGAGGATTGTGACGACCAGGGTGATCTTGATGAACGCCTCAAGCAATTCAGGGATAGCCTCAAAGAAGAGATCGATCTCAAACATCAGTCGTCACGCTCCTCTCGATCTTTGTCGGGATCTCGCAGTGAGGTCGTCCCGAGGCCGCCTGCGACGCCGGTGGAACCACCAGCAGCAGCAGCGCCAGCGAGCACCTTGTCCGCGTCCTTGCGGGCCTGCCGGATTGCGTAGTCACCGAGACCGAGCTTGCGCTGGGCACGACGCTCCATCGCCCGCATGATGGTGGAGACCACCAGGGCGATGACGTAGTAGATCAACAGGGCCGAGATGAAGGCCGGCCAGGTACCGACCTGGCGACGCAGCGTGTCTGCCTCGAAGGTGAGGTCACTGAGCAGCACCAGACCCACGACTGCGGTGCCCTTGATGAGCATGACCGTCAGGTTGTTCAAGCCAGGCAGCATCAGGGCCCAGGCCTGGGGCCAGATCACCCGGCGCATCTTGGTGGTCCAGGGCATAGACAGTGCCGTGGTGGTCTCCCACTGCCCCTTGGGCACAGCGTTCAGGGACCCGCGGACCACCTCGGCGCCATAGGCACCGTAGTTCAGACCGAGGCCAATGATGGCGGACCACATCGAGCCCAGGTCGACACCGGTCAACGTCGGGATGGCGTAGAAGATGAAGAACAGCTGCACCACCAGCGAGGTGCCACGGAAGAACTCCACGATCACCCGAGAGATCACCTGGAGCCAACCCGGCCCCTGGTGCCCGGCCACGCCGAGCAGCACGGCGACGATGACCATCAACACGGCCCCGCCAGCGAAGGAGATCAGGGTGGCCTGCAGGCCTTCCCCGAGCAGTCGCGGCAGGGCCGTGGTGAGGCCCTCAAAGAAATCACTCACGAGAGTGTGAGTCAGCCGTCGGTGGAGTCAGCGGAGTCGTCGGTGGAGTCCTCAGAGTCACCGCCACCAGCGCTGTCGGCCGCCTCGTTGGCCGCCTCCAGGTCACCGTCACACAGCATCTGGGCGGTCAGGCCCTCCGGGGGACGCTCAGCATCGGTGAAGCCGAACTCGCCGACGAGCTCCAGGAAGCGGTCCTCGTCCTGGACGATCTTGGCCAACTCCTCGTTGTAGGCCTCCAGCAGCTCGGTGTCGTCCTGGCGGAAGACGGTCGAGCCGCCACTGATCTGGGCGAGCCCGTCCACCTCGGCCACGAAGGGCCCGGTGGTCTCGATGCCCGCGTCGGGGTTCTCCTCGGCCATGATCGACAGGGTGATGTTCGTCAGCGCGAAGGCGTCGGCGCGGCCGTTGGCGACTGCGTCCATGCCGTCCTGGGCGGAGTTGACGACCATCGTGCCACCGATGCCGATGGAGTCGGCGAAGCCCTGCTCGATCGCACCGGACTGCACCGCCAGAGTGGCGTCGCCGCCCTCGAAGCTGGTGAAGTCGGTGAGGCCCTCGGGGTTGCCCTCCGGCACCATGAGCGTGCTGGTGTACATGATGGTCGGCTCGGCGAAGGCACCGCGCTCACACCGGTCCGGCAGGATCGACATGCCGGAGGAGACGGCGTCATACTCACCCTTGTTGAGCCCGGGGATCTGGGCGTCCCACTCGACGAGCTGGCCCTCGACGTTGTCGATGCCGAGCTCGTTGAAGATGGCCTCGTCGATCGCCATGACGGCGCCCGTCAGCTCACCCTCGTCGTTCTCGTAGCTGTAGGGGATCTCACCGGCGTAGGCGATCTTGATGGTGCCCGACTCCTGGGCGTTCTCCAGGGTGTTGCCATCGCCGCCGCCGTCGTCGCCACAGCCAGCGAGGGCGAGCACTCCGGCGGTCAGTGCGGCGGTCGCCACTGCACCGCGACGGGTTCGTGAACTGCTCATGTAGATAGGTCCTTTCGGTTGGACGAGGCTGGTGCCTACGGACCGTGCGCCACGCGACACACGACCAGACGTCGCCCCTCGGGGGACTTCGGAATCGTGTCCAACGTAGGGAACTGTGCTCCCGACCTCAACTGACGACACGCGGCCCCTCCGACCCAAAGACCTCCTCAACCACTCCGCATACGTGCTCTGACCTGCGCAAACAGAGGCGAGGTGGAGCCCCAAGAAATTGTCAACAATTGGTCAATTGTTATCACTCTGCAACCTGATCAGCTCCCCCAGCGCCCCCGGGGAGACCCAGGCGCACGGCGGGGTCACACCGTGAGCAGTCCGACGCCCGCGGCAATGACGCCCACGGTGAGGCTCAGCGCGCCCAGCCAGATGAGCGCAAACAGGGCGTTTGGACGCTGCGGGTCACGGCCGATCACGGACAGGAAAAACCCTGCTGGCATCAAGATCGCGGCCAACAGGATCAACCCCGTCAGGCTGCGCAAGATCCCGTCGACCCCGGCGAGGTCGACATAGAGGGTGGCCACCAGACCCAGGATCACCAGCACCCCGGCGTGGGCGTGCCCAGCCCGGAAGAAGGATCGCTGGAGGTCGTTGGTCGGCACCTTGGCGGTGGCCACCCGCAGCAAGAAGGTGCCGCCATAGGCGATCGCGACCACGGTGAGCAGGACGATGCCGCCAGTCTGGGCCGCGGATGAACTCAGCATGATCAATCCCTTCGAGACGAATCTTTCCACTGGAAAGACTACGTCCTGGCGATCGATATTGCCAGTGGTAAGTTTCTCGGATGCATTATCACCACGGAGATCTGCGCCGGGCCCTGCTCGACGCAGCGGTCGAGGCGATCGGTCGGGACGGCGTCGACCGGCTCAGCATCCGCGGTCTGGCGCGGGCGACCGAGGTCAGCCACACGGCGTTCCGCCACCACTTCGGAGACCGGGCCGGTCTGCTCACCGCCCTGGCTGCCCAGGGCTATGCCAGCATGACGAGCGCCCTGGGTGCGGTCGAGATCACCGGCCCGAAATCGTTCCTGGACGTCGGCATCGCCTATGTCGAGTGGGCCCTGGATCACCCGGCGCACTTCCAGGTGATGTTTCGTCCCGACCTGGTCGACGAGGAGGATCCGGTCCTGAGCGAGGCTCTCGACAACCTCGCGGGGGCGCTGATGCTCGGCGCCGCGGACTTCGCGGGCCAGGACCAGCCCGGCAACCCGCGGACCAACCCGCTGGCCCTGGCCGCCTGGAGCCTCACCCACGGCTTCGCGACACTGGCGCTGGCCGGCAACATCGCCACCGGAGACACGCCTGAGGAGCGCGTCGAACTGATCCGCTCCGTGCTGCGGCACCTCACCCCACCGGGCTGAGGCACGACCGAGCGCACATGACAGAGCGGGCCAGCCCTCAGTGGGCTGACCCGCTCTGGAACGTGCGTGAAATCAGAGAGCCGCGGACGCCTTGCGGGAGTCGAGGACCTCGTCGATCAGACCGTATTCCTTGGCCTCGGCCGCGGTCAGGATCTTGTCGCGCTCGATGTCCTTGCGGACCTGCTCGGTGGTCTTGCCCGAGTGCTTGGCCCAGGTCTCCTCGAGCCAGGTGCGCATGCGGAGCACCTCGTTGGCCTGGATCTCGATGTCCGAGGCCTGGCCGTAGTCACCGCCAGCCAGGGCCGGCTGGTGAATCAGGACGCGGGCGTTGGGCAGCGCGAACCGCTTGCCCGGCGTGCCCGCGGCCAGCAACACCGCAGCTGCCGAGGCTGCCTGGCCGATCACGAAGGTCTGCACATCAGGCTTGATGTATTGCATCGTGTCGTAGATCGCGGTCAGCGCCGTGAAGGAGCCGCCCGGGGAGTTGATGTACATCAGGATGTCCCGGTCGGGGTCCTGGCTCTCCAGCACGATCAGCTGGGCGATGATGTCCCCCGCCGAGGCGTCGTCCACCTGGATGCCCAGGAAGATGATGCGGTCCTCGAACAGCTTGGTGTAGGGGTCCTGGCGCTTGGTGCCGTAGGAGGTGCGCTCCTCGAACTGCGGCAGGATGTAGCGGCTGGACGGTCCTGCCAGGGCCGACCCTCCGGCATACGGCATCTGAGTCATGATTGCTCTCTCTCGTCTCTGGTCGGTGCGGCTCAGGCCTTGGCGCCGGCGTCGTCGGAGCGCTCGTAGACGTGGTCCACGAAGCCATACTCCTTGGCCGCCTGCGCGGTGAACCAGCGGTCGCGGTCGGAGTCCGCCTCGATCTGCTCCACAGGCTGGCCGGTGTGCTCGGCAATCAGCGCCGCCATCTCGCGCTTGGTGTGCAGCATCTGCTCTGCCTGGATCTTGATGTCACTGGCCGTGCCGCCGATGCCGCCGGACGGCTGGTGCATCATCACCTTGGCGTGCGGGGTGGCATAACGCTTGCCCGGTGCGCCCGCGGAGAGCAGGAACTGCCCCATCGAGGCCGCCAGGCCCATCGCCACGGTCGCCACGTCGTTGGGCACCCACTGCATGGTGTCGTAGATCGCCATGCCGGCGCTGACCGAGCCGCCCGGGGAGTTGATGTAGAGCCAGATGTCCTTCTCGGAGTCCTCAGCGGCCAACAGCAGCAGCTGCGCGCAGATCGCGTTGGCGTTGTCGTCCCGCACATCCGAGCCGAGGAAGATGATCCGTTCCTTCAGGAGGCGGTTGTAGATCTGGTCGTCCAGTCCGGCCACCGGTCGTTCGCTGGCCGCGACGATCTCGTTGTTGGTCACCATCTGCTCCATCTCATCGCTGGTGGTCGCGGCGCTGCCGCGTCCTTCGTCAGTGACCCTAACGCCCGGAATCGCTGGCACACTCCCGCAGTCAGTCCGTGTTCGCCCTGAGCGCAGCAGCCCCTCCCCGCGGGAGGCTTCAAGATGCAGCCAAGGGTGCACGCCCGGCCCGATCAACCTTGCACGATTGGGCTCTGTCGGCCGTGCACTGTCTGGCCGCGGATGCCGGCCCGGGCAATCTTGCATGATCAGGCATTTGAGACCATGTGCCATGGCATTGCGTGGGCGTGCGGGCGCGATCCAGGCGCCTGAGTGGTTCGGCTCGGCGGCGCGGGGCAACGCCTTCCTTCCCTCGCTCATGGGTGCGTACTCGATCCTGTATTCCGCCTGGTGGCCCTTCGCCTGGGGTAGCGCCGGTGCTGTCGCGTTCCTGCTCGTGCTGGCTGCCGCAGTGTTGTTCATCGTCCGGGGAACCCTGCAGGTTCGTCACGCGACCCTTTTCCCCAACAACCCGACACCGGAGGATCAACGGATCAGCAATGCGATGGGCCTGCTGAACAGCATCACGCATCCGATCTGGATGCTTGGCGCGATCCTGTTGCTGGTGTTCGGTCAGGGCAGGTGGGTGCTCCCTCTGATGGTCTTCGTGATTGGGGCGCATTTCATACCGATGGGCCGCATCTTCGGGCGCCAGATTGACTACGTGCTTGGCCCCATCGCGATGGCTGCTGCCGTCGTGGCGGGGGTGCTCGCGCGCGATGACGAGGTGTCGTGGCTCGTGGTGTTCGCGGTCGCCGGAGTCGGCGGAACGCTGGCGACACTCAGCTATGCGTTCTATATGACGAGGGCCTACCTGCGGCTCTGCGAGCGGGCCGGGGTTCCCTTCCCTCTCGCGAAGAGTGCAGTCGCACCAGGCTGAATCTGGCCGGGCAGCAACGGCGGCACTTGAGTTCGATGCAGCCTCTCCCTCCCGGCATCAGCGTCGGTTACGCGCTGACGACGGACTCCTAGCAGTACAGTCCGTGCCGTGCGCCCCTCCGTCCCCAGCCGTGCCGCAACACTGATCGCAGCGGCTGTTCTGCTCACCGGCTGCTCGAGTGACCAGGAGGACGGCTCCACGCTCAAGGCCGACCCGGATCTTCCGTTCGCATCATTCGAAGGACCCGCTGATGGCAGCACCCTGGAGTACCGCGGTGAGCTCATGGCGCCAGATTGGGATCTCCACGGGACCCTCACTCTCAGAGGCGAGTGCTTAGGCGTCCTCTACACCGACGATTCGGGGGACCACGGGTTCGTCACGCTCGCGCTCCCCATGCCCGCCTCTTGGGATGTGAAATCTCAGACCGTGAGCGGGGATAGTTACAAGTTCGCAGTGGGGGACGAGCTCGATGTCTCCGGAATGCTGATTCAGGATGAGACGGCGCTGCCAACGGCCTGCGAGGGCGAGACTCCCAGGATCCTTGTCAGCAACAACGCCTGGATCCACTAGGCCAGGTGCTGTAACAAGCTCCAATTCAGCATGAAAGCCTCGGGCCAGAACTGCCTTGAGCCCTCGAGACGATGGGATCAATCTCGATGTCGAGACGCACCGAAAATTGCGGGCGCGTGAGCACGGAACCTTGCGCGGTCGCAGGCACTGACTGACCTTTCGTCGAGCACGGCAGGTGCAGATCGGTTAAGGTTTTTGGCACGTTCGACCAGACCGATTGGGGTATGGGCATGATTCTCGGCAGGCGACGACGCCAGGAACCAGACCCGCAGGTGGTGGCAGTGGCACGGTTCCGTTACGTGATGCGCACCGCGGACGAGGAGCTCCTCGGCAAGATTCTTGGCCAGGCTCTCGCGAGACTGACCGTGGCCGAGCGAGTGAACTGGGTAGAGACGCTGGCTCAGCACCATCTTGTGCTGCGGACCTCGGGCACGGAAGTCGAGGCTCTCACCAGGGCGGTCGTGAGTCGGGTGTCAGAACGCGGTGCCGAAGGTCGGATGTGTTTGGCTGACTCGCACACGGACGCCTTGGTTGAAGCGGTTCGCAGATCTGGCGCGGTCAGCCAGGCCTACGAGGGGTTCCTGTCCTCGGCAGAGGCGGCGGAGGCCGGGGTCCCTGGCGTTGGTGAGGGCGTGGCTCGGGGGCCGGTGGCGCAGCCACCTGCCTTCCTGGGGACTCATGCGGGCGGACGTCGCTGAGATCGACAAGGCCCAGCTCAGCCGCCGCTCGTTCGGGGCTGGTCTGCTCGGGGTGGCCCTGGCAGCCTGCAGTTCAGGGGATCCCCGCGATAGCGTGCGTTTGACCAGCGGTCCGGTTCCGTCGTGGTCACCTCCAGCGCATCCGCGACCGCTCCGTCGTGAAGTCGTGCTACCGACGCAATTCAGCTCGCCCAGGCCGACGCTGATGACCGATGTCCTCGTCTTTGACGGAGAGGCGCTGAGGGGACCCACTGACCTACTCCTGCAGGACGGCTTGATCGATCAGCAGAGTGGGAGATGGACCAGTTCCCCCTGGCGCTGAGGTGCTGAATGGCCGCGGCAACACCGTCCTACCAGGGCTGATCGACTCCCACCTCCACTACGATCCGCCGACCAGCCTCGTTCCCAGCGCCGTCCGCTTCGGCGTGACCACCCAACTGGATCTCTACAGTGCTCCGGACCCCGAACGGACTGCTGAGCTGAAGCGCACAGGGATTCTGGAGGAGTCCGATCTGATCACCGCCGGATTCCTGGCCACGGCACCAGGCGGGCACCCGCCCCGCAACAGTGGCCTCCCACGGCTGGAGCATCCGGAGGAGACCGAGTCCTGGGTAGATGCCAGGGTCGAGGAAGGGTCCGAGTTCATCAAGGTAGTCGTGGAGAGTACGGACATGCCGACGCTGAGGACGGCCGCGCCGAGAGCGGGCGGGAATATCCCGGTCACCGCTGCTGTTGCTCACCCCTCGATCATCGACGTGAGGGGACGCGTGAGCACGGACGAACAGGCACTCGACGGGGCGATCCGCGAGGAGCAGGACTATCTGGACGGGCTGTATGCCCGGGTGGAGCAATTGCGCGCGGAGGTGGAAGCGGACCTGGCTGCGGCCCCGGCCGGTCATGGCGGCAGTGCGCAGGACCTCCTGGACCGCGATGCCCGGATGGCTGCGCTGGCCACCCGTCGCGCAGACCTGGAGCGGGCTGAGAACGGCCTCTACTTCGGGCGGTTGGACCGCGCCGACGGCGAGCGCATCCACATCGGCCGGATGGGGCTGCGCGACGAGGAGCTCTCGCCGTTGTTGGTGGACTGGCGAGCACCGGCCGCCGCGAGCTTCTACACAGCGACCGTCGGCTCGGGCTCGGACGTCCGCCGGCGTCGTCACATCCGGACCGGGCGCCGGAGGGTGACGGGAGTCAACGACGAGTTGCTGGACCTGGAGCAGGCTGGTCCGGACGACGGCGCAGAAGGCCACCAAGCCGACGCCTTCGTCGGTGAGGCCGCCCTGATGGAGTCGCTGACCGCGCACCGCACGGGGCGGATGGGCGACATCGTGGCGACGCTGCAGGGCGAGCAGGATCGCATCATCCGCTCCGGTGCCGAGGGGATCCTCGTGGTGCAGGGCGGACCGGGCACGGGCAAGACGGCCGTGGCGCTGCACCGTGCCGCCTTACTGCTCTACACCTATCCGCGGATCGCCGAGAGCGGGGTGCTGGTCGTCGGTCCCAACGCGACCTTCCTGTCCTACATCGAGGCGGTCCTGCCCTCCCTCGGCGAGACCCAGGCAGTGCTGACGACCCCGGACACCTTGCTCCCGGGCGTGACACCGACCCGGGCCGAGGACGCGGCAGTCGCGGCCCTGAAGGGGCACCCGGCGATGGCGGACGTCATCGCCGCAGCAGTCGCCGACCGGCAGGCACCGGCTCGGGACACGGACCTCACCTTTGACGGCGACACCTTCCAGCTCGCGGCCTCGGTCATCGCGGCGGCTCGGTCCCACGCCACCCGCGGCGGCCACGACTTCAACTCCGCCGGACGCGCTTTCCGGGAGGAGCTGTGGAGCCACGTGACCGATCTGGTCGTGGCCCACGGCGAGCAGCTACTCACCGACGTCGAGGAGGGTTTCGAGGCCGAGCTCCGGCGGGTGGACGCCTCACTGTCAAAGGGCACCGACCAGCTGCCCGGACAGGTCGACGCCGCGGGCACCGAGGTGACCGGCACGGTCGCGGCCCACGAGCGAGACCGGGTGCGTGCCGAGCTCGAGGCCGATGCCGACGTGGCAGCGGTGATCGACGGGCTCTGGCCGGCACTGACCCCTGAGGGCTTCCGCGAGGATCTGCTCGGCGACCGCGACCGGCTGGTCTCGGCCCTGGCAGCGATCGACACTGATCAGACGCTCGGCGAGAGCGGCCCGATCGAGCTGCTGCACCGCTCCGCCGGGGGCGGGTGGAGCCTGGCCGACATCGCGCTGCTCGATGAGGCCGCCGAGCTGCTCGGCACGGACGACACCGACAATCCCTCTGCTGCGGTGGCAGCCCGCGAGCGCGACCTGGCCTATGCCCGCCGCGTGCTGGCCAGCACCGGGACCCGCGGTGTGTCTGCTGAGGCGATGGCCGACCGGTTTGCCGAGAGAGACACCCGGGTGCTGGCCGAGCGGGCCGCTGCGGACCGCACATGGGCCTATGGCCACGCGGTCGTCGATGAGGCCCAGGAGCTGAGCCCGATGCAGTGGCGGATGCTCCTGCGCCGGGTGCCGTCGGGCTCGCTGACCATCGTCGGCGATGTCCACCAGACGTCATCTGCCGACGGCACGACCTCCTGGGACACCCTAACGGCAGCCCACCCGCGACGACGCTGGCAGGTCGTCGAGCTCACGGTGAACTACCGCACGCCCCAGGAGGTGGTCGACGCCGCGCTCCCGGTGCTGCGCGCCCTGGATCCGACGGCTCCCCAGCCGGTCTCCGCACGATCCGGTGCCAGCTCGCCCTGGCGTCTGCAGGTCGACGAGGACCTGATCGGGGGCACGGCGCAGCTGGCCGCGCAGGAGCACGCTGCTCTGGCCGGTGGCCACCTCGCGGTGATCGCTCCTCCGGAGTTGCTGACCGACCTGGCGTCAGCGGTCGCTGACCTCGTGCCGGGCACCTCTGCGGGCGAGGGCCTGGATCTCGACTCCAGCTGCGTGGTGATCACCCCCACCCAGGCCAAGGGCCTGGAGTTTGACGGGGTCCTTGTCGCCGACGTCGGCGGCATCCTGGCGGCACCGCGTGGCCTCAGCGATCTCTACGTCGCGATGACCCGCACCACCTCCGGGCTCGGGCTGCTCCACGTCGGGGACGCACCGGAGGTCATTGCTCAGGTGCCCATCCGCTCGCTGGGCTGACCTGACGGGGCCGGCCCCACGGCATACGGCTGGTTGGTCCCCACACAACGACGACGCGGGCCGCCGGAAGTCTCCGGCAGCCCGCGTCGGGTGGTGCTGTGCGGTCAGGCCTTCTCGGCGGGCTCGACCTCAGTCGCGTCCTCGTCCTCGTCGGGCGAGTCGACGGAGTCAACACTGTCCACCGAGTCGGCGCTGTCGACCGAGTCCTCGGAGTCGGCGCTGTCCACGGAGTCCCCGGAGTCGGCCGCAGCGGCCTCGTCCTCGTCACCGGTCTCGATCTCGTTGAGGTCGACGACGTTGCCGTCGGTGTCCTTGACGGTCACGCTCTCGAGCACAGAGGCCAGGGCCTTGCGGCGGCCGACCTCGGCCACCATGCCGGGGACCTGGTTCTGGCTGTCGAGCTGCTGGGCGAACTCGTTGGGGTTCATGCCGTACTGCTGGGCGGCCATCACGAGATACTCGACGAGCTCGTTCTGCTCGACCTGCACCTCGTCACGCTCGACCAGCTTGTCCAGCAGCAGCTGGGTCTTGACGGCCTTCTGGGTGCTCTCGGTGACCTCGGCGCGGTGCACGTCGTCCTCGAGGCGGTTCTCGTTCTCCAGGTGGCTGTGCACCTCGGCCTCGACGACCGAGTCCGGCACGGGGATGTCGACGAGCTCGAGCATCTGCTCCAGGACCTTGTCGCGGGCCTGGACGCCCTGCTCGAACTTCGCGCCCTGCTCGGACTGCGCGCGCAGGTCCTCCATGAGCTCCTCGAACGTGTCGAACTCAGAGGCGAGCTGGGCGAACTCGTCGTCCTGCTCGGGCAGCTGACGCTCCTTGACGGTCTGCAGCACGAGGGTGATCTCGGCGTCCTGACCGGCCTTGTCGCCACCGGCCAGCGGCGCGGTGAACTCGACGGTCTCGCCGGCGGTGTGGCCGATGAGGGCCTCGTCCATGCCCGGGAGCATGGTGCCGGAGCCGATCTCGTAGGAGATGCCCTCGGCCGAGTCGATCTGCTCGCCGTCCAGGATCGCGCTGATGTCCACGGAGGTGAAGTCACCGTCCTGGGCGGCGCGGTCGACACCGACCAGCGTGCCGAAGCGGGCCAGCAGGTTGTCCAGGCGGGTCTGCACGTCGGCCTCGTCGACGGCGACCGGGTCGACCTCGACGTTGAGCGTGCTGAAGTCGGGCAGCTCGAACTCGGGGACGACGTCCACCTCGGCGTCGAACTTCAGCTGCTGGCCATCCTCCAGGGGCAGCTCGGTCATGTTGACCTCGGGCTGGCCCATCGGCTTGACCTCGTGCTCGGCCAGCGCCTGGGAGTAGTACTCCCCCAGGGCGTCGTTGACGGCCTCCTGCACGACGGCACCCCGGCCGAAGCGCTGGTCAATGATGCGGTTGGGCACCTTGCCGCGCCGGAAGCCCGGGATGTTGACCTGCTGGGCGATGGTCTTGTAGGCCGCATCCATCCGGGGCTGAAGCTCCTCGGAGGTGACCTCCACAGTCAGCTTCACCCGGGTCGGGCTCAGGGTCTCGACGGCACTCTTCACTGTTGCGGCACTCCAGAATCTGGTCGTTGACGTTCGGGATCCACGGATGGTCCACCGGACCGCACGTGCGTGACCGGTTGACCCGGCACACTCCTGACGGTCGGCGCCGGCAACAGGGCAGCCGGACAACCATAGATCGCCCCATGGTAATGGGTCGGGGTAGCCGGATTCGAACCGGCGGCCTTCCGCTCCCAAAGCGGACGCGCTACCAAGCTGCGCCATACCCCGTGCACACCCCACGTCTGAGCCGTTTCGCAACTCAGCGGGGATGGGCAGTACAGTAGTCCCTCGTTGGCTGAATCCCACACACGGCCAGCACGCGGGTGTAGCTCAATGGTAGAGCCCCAGTTTTCCAAACTGGCCACGCGAGTTCGATTCTCGTCACCCGCTCCACCACGGCGTATGCCGTCACGCACCACTCCCGCGTCCGCCGGTCGGCGGACGCCCGGGTCAGGCGACCAGCAGCAGCGACAGCGCCGCAGTGTCGGCGTCGCCCAGGGGATCCACTCCCGACCTGCTGGCCATCCGGGTGACGGTGCCATCGCGGTCCGCCTCGGCCCACGCGGCGCGGTGATCCAGCCCGAGGTCGGGGACACCGGGCAGCAGGATGCAGCCGGAGGCCGTCTCATAGGAGGAGACCGAGCTGACGGTGCTGCTGGGCGGGTGCAGGACGGCCAGACCGGGCGGGGTGCTGTCGGCGAACTGGCCGGGCACGAGCGGGTGATCCCCGAGCAGCTGCCCCTCGGCGTGAACCAGCCCGATGGCCCCGGGCGGGCCACCCTCGGGCACCTGCTCCACGACCCGGAAGACGGTGCTGCCCTGCGGGAGCATCCCCGGCATGGCGGCCATCTGCACGGCCAGGACCAGGAACTGGGCCCACTCGACCGGGTCCTCGGGCCACCGGCGCAGCAACAGGAAACCCGAGAGGTAGCCGCCGTCGTGCACTGGCGCAACCTCGACCGGTGGGAGCTGACGGTGCGTCATGGCCGACCTCCTGCCCGTGCCCGGGCGGGCACCCTGTCTTCCCCAGAGTGCCACGTCAGCACCGGTTTCGGGCGTAGCATCGCGCCATGACGGACACGATCGAGGTCACCGGCAGCGGACAGTCCAGCGGAGTCCCCGACCTGGTGGTGCTCGAGCTGCGGATCCAGGCCGAGCGCGACACGGTGGCCGACAGCCTGCGGGCCGTCTCTGAGGGCGTGCGCGCCGTCGTGGAGCGGACGGCCACCTATCGCTCCTCCCCCGTGCCACCACCTCGCACCCAGGGGCTGAGCCTGCACACCCGGCATGACCGCGAGGGCCGCGGCGTCATCGGCTACACCGCCTCCCAGCAGCTGCGGCTGTCACTGCCCGGCACGGACCTGGCGGGTGAGGTGGTCACCGCGCTGTCGGAGGCCGCCGGGGACACCCTCGGCATCGACGGGCTCTCGCTGTCAGTGTCCGATCCCGCTGAGCTGCAACGCGCTGCCCGCGAGGCCGCGTTTGCCGACGCTCGCGAGCGCGCCGAGCAGTTTGCCGCCCTCGCCGGCCGCGAGCTCGGCACCGTGCGCGGAGTGCGGGACCAGCCCGGAGACGGCGGTGGGCCGAGCCCGAAGCTCGCCCGCGCCGCCGCCTTCGACAGCGGCTCGATGCCGATCGAGGCCGGCGAGC
This sequence comes from Ornithinimicrobium faecis, assembly GCF_023923225.1. GTDB lineage: Bacteria > Actinomycetota > Actinomycetes > Actinomycetales > Dermatophilaceae > Ornithinicoccus > Ornithinicoccus faecis. Next base: position 3,257,000 of record NZ_CP099489.1, read on the forward strand.
ACACGGTGACTGCCACGGTCCACGTCATCTGGGAACTGGTCTGAGCGACCCATGCAGTGCACCCGAACCGGCAACGTGACGCTGTCCGCCAGAGTGCAGGGCGCTGACCTGCGCTGATGCAGATGCCCGCGCGACGTCACCTGTTTGAATGCACGACCGAGCCATCCCGCGGGGCCAGCAGATCGGCACCGAGCGGCTCCATCAGCTCGCGGGTGAACCGCAGGTGCCGCACCCGCCCATGCTGCACCCCGGCATGATGGACCCATGATCGGACACGAGACCTTCCTGCTCGATGCCGTGCGCACGCCCTTCGGGAAACTGCGGGGCGGACTCTCGCACGTGCGCACCGACGACCTGGGCGCGGTCCCGATCCGCGAGTTGCTGGCACGGCACCCCGGTCTCGACCCTGCGACGATCGAGGACGTCATCTATGGCAACACCAATGGCGCCGGCGAGGAGAACCGCAATGTCGCCCGGATGGCGGCGCTGCTGGCTGGCCTGCCGGTGACCGTGCCCGGTGCGACCGTGAACCGGTTGTGCGCCTCGGGGTCGGAGGCGCTGGTGCAGGCCTCGCGCGCCGTCGCGGTCGGGGACGCACGCCTGATGATCGCCGGTGGCGTGGAGGGGATGAGCCGCGCGCCCTATGTCCTGCCCAAACCCGATGAGGCCCTCCCCCGGCGGATGGAGCTGCACCAGACGACGGTGGGGTGGCGGATGGTCAACCCGGCCTTCCCGGACGAGTGGACGATGTCGCTGGGGGCCAGCGCGCAGGCGGTCGCGCAGGCTCGGGGCATCGGTCGGGACGAGCAGGATGCGTATGCCGCACGGTCCCACCAGCGGGTCCACGCCGCCTATGAGGCCGGTCACCACGACGGCTTCGTGGTGCCGCTGGAGGGCGTGGAGCGGGACGAGTCGCTGCGGCCCGGGTCGACGACGGAGACGCTGGGTGCGCTCCGACCGGCTTTCACGGCCGAGGGCGCGGTGACGGCCGGCAACTCCTCACCGATCAACGATGGTGCCCTGGCGACGCTGATCGGCACGGTCGAGGTCGCCGACGAGCTGGGCATCGAGCCGATCGCCCGGATCGTGGGGTCGCGCACCGTCGCGCTCTCCCCCGAGCTGTTCGCGGTGGCTCCGGTGCCGGCCATCCAACAACTGCTCGAGCGGGAGGGGTTGGGCTTCGACGACATCGATCTGTGGGAGATCAACGAGGCGTTCGCGGCGATGGTCCTGTCGGTGCTGCACGACCTGCCACAGATCGACCGCGACAAGGTCAACGTCAACGGTGGCGCGATCGCGATCGGTCACCCTCTCGGTGCCAGCGCTCCTCGGGTCGTCGTCGACCTGGCGCGCGAGCTGGCCCGTCGCGGTGGCGGACTGGGCGTGGCCGCAGCGTGCATCGGCGTCGGTCAGGGCACGGCCGTGCTGATCGAGGTGCCCCGTGGTTGAGCGGCCGGTGGGTGAGGTGCCCGTGGGTGAGGCACTGATGGCGCAGCGCTGGATCGCCACTCGTCCCGGTGGCCTCGAGGTCTTCGAGCTAATGGATCATGAGGTGCCACCGCCGGGCCCCGGGGAGGTGACCGTGCAGGTGCGCGCCGCGGGGATGAACCCGGCCGACCACAAGCACGTCGCCACCGGTGCCACGGACGACTTCCCCAAGCCCGTGGGCTACGAGGTGGCCGGCGTGCTGACCGCCCTCGGCCCGGGCACCGAGATCGCCTCAGGGGGTGGCGGCGTCGGTGATGAGGTGCTGGCCTTCCGGGTGCGGGGTGGCTGGACCACGGCGATGAACGTCCCCGCGCGGGACGTGTTCGCCAAGCCTGCGTCGGTCTCCTTCGAGGCGGCCGCCAACCTGCTGCTGGCCGGCACGACCGCGTCCGAGATGCTGCACGTCACCGGCGCCGCCGAGGGCGAGACGATCCTGGTCCACGGCGCCTCTGGGGCGGTCGGGGTCAGTCTGCTCCAGCAGGCCGCGCTGCGGGGTGTGCGGGTGATCGGCACGGCCAGCGAGCGGCGTTTCGAGGAGGTGCGCCGCTTCGGTGGCGAGCCCGTCGCCTATGGCGACGGGTTGCAGGAGCGGGTGCGGGAGCTGGCTGGTGAGGGTGTCGCCGCTGCGCTCGACTGCGTCGGCACCGACGAGGCCGTCGACGTCTCGCTGGCCCTGGTGGCCGACCGCGACCGGATCGTCACCATCGCCGCTCGGCATCGGGCCGCAGCCGACGGCATCCGCGCGATCGCCGGGGCCTTCCCGCAGAGCGCGGCCTTCCGTGACGGGGTGCGCGCCGGACTCATCGAGCTCGCGGGGCGCGGACTCCTCGAGGTGCCGGTGGCCCGGACCTATCCGCTCGAGGCTGCCATCGAGGCTGCCGAGTTCCTGGGTGGCCAGCACCCGGGCGGCAAGCTCGCGCTCATCCCCTGATGGGGTGAGCGCTGGGGGTGTGAGCGCTGGGGGGTGTGAGCCCTGAGCGCTAGAGGAGCTCGAGTCGGTGGAACGGGCTGACGATGCGGCGGGTGCAGTCTCCGAAGTCCACGGACACGGCAGCGCTCTCCAGCCCAATGACCCGTCCGAGGCCGTAGGTCTGGTGCGACACCCGGTCATCGAGGTCGAAAGACTCGATCTCCGGCTCGATCTTTGGCTTGAAGGGACTGCTGGCAAGGTGGCTCCGCTGAGCACTGGAACGAGAGGTCATCACACCCCCAGTATGCCCCTCGTGCGTTCCGGCCCGGTCTGAGCGGCTCATCCGTCAGCTCAGAACTCCGCAGACGGTCGCCAGCTGCCGAGCTCATCACGCAGCACCGTGACCACCTCGCCGAGCGTGGCGTAGGCCTTGATTGCCTCGATCGTCGCGGGCATGACCGACCGCTGTGCCGCGACGTCCTCAGCGAGCCGGGACAGGGCAGCGTCAACAGCCCCCTGGTCGCGGGTCTCGCGCAGCGACCGCACCGAGTCTGCCTGCGCTGCTTCGGTGCCCGGGTCGATCGAGAAGACCTCCAGCGGCTCGGTGTCGGCCGGGAAACGGTTGACGCCGACCACGACCCGCTCTCCCGACTCGACCGCTTGCGAGTGCCGATAGGCCGCCTCCGCGAGATCGCGGGCGAAGCGTCCGGAGTTGATCGCCTCCAGGGCGCCACCGCGCTCCTCGATGTCCTCCATCAGGGACCAGATGGAGGACTCGAGCTCGTCGGTCAGCTGCTCCACGGCATACGACCCGGCAAACGGGTCCAGAGTCTGCGTGAGCCCGGTCTCGAAGGCGACCACCTGCTGGGTCCGCAGCGCGAGTGTCGCGGCCGATGCCGTCGGGACGCCCAGGGCCTCGTCATAGGCCGAGACGTGCATCGTCTGCACCCCGGCCAGGGCCGCGACGGTCGCCTCGACGGAGGTGCGCACCATGTTGTTCATCGGCTGCTGCGCGGTCAGCGTGGAGCCGGCCGTGAACGCAAAGATCCGCAACTGCTGGCTGCGCGGGTCTTTGGCGCCGTAGGTCTCCTTGAGCAGCTTGGCCCAGACCCGGCGGGCGGCGCGGAACTTGGCGACCTCGGGGAGCACGTCGGTGGTGATGGCCAGGAAGGTGAACAGCGTCGGTGCGACCTGGTCGACGTCGACGCCGCGCCGGACGCACTCGTTGAGATAGGCCCGGGCGTTGGCAAAGGTGAACGCAATCTCTTGCGTCGCAGACGATCCCGACTCGCGGATGTGATAGCCGCTCATCGCGAGTGGGGTCCAGCGCGGCGTCTCCCGGGCCACGTGCTCGATGCAGTCCACCGCCAGCCGCAGGGACGCCTCCGGCGGGAAGATCTGGGTGCCGCGCGCGATGAACTCCTTGAGCACGTCGTTCTGGATGAACATGCCGAACTCGTTGGGGTGCACGCCCCGCTTCTCGGCGAGCGCGATGAACAGGGCCGCCCAGAGATAGCCGATGGAGTTGGCCGTGGTGCGCACCTGGGAGAGCTCCTCCAGTGGGATGCCGTCCATCAGCACCTCGATGTCGGCCAGGGAGTCGATCGCCACGCCGACCCGGCCGACCTCGCCGACCGCACGCGGGTCGTCGGAGTCGATGCCCATCTGGCTGGGCAGGTCCAGGGCGACCGAGAAGCCGGTCACGCCGGCGTCCAGCAGGGACCGGAACCGCTCGTTGGACTCCTTGGCCGTGCCGAAGCCGGCATACTGCCCCATGATCCAGACCTTGGGCTCGGCGCTGACCCCGCGCGTGAAGGGATAGTCCCCCGGGTGCTCGGCCTCCGCCGGGGCATAGTCCGTGCGCAGTTCCGGGTCCTGCCACATCATCGGGCCCTCCTGATGAGTTCCGCGGACCGCTCCGGGCCTCGCAAGCTCGTGTCCTCGCGGGTCCTGTCGCTCATCGGTGCTCCTCCTCGAGCTGGGCGCGCAGCACCTTCTTGGCGATCTTGCCGGTGGAGTTGAGCGGGAGCTCCTCGACCACGCGCACCTCCTTGGGTTTCTTGTATGCCGCCAGGCGGCTCGCGCAGTGCTCGCGAACCGCGTCCGTGCTCACCTCGGAGCCGGCCCGCGTGGTCACCAGGGCCACGACGCGCTGGCCCCAGTCGGGGTCTTTCACGCCGAGGACGGCGACCTCGTCGATCCCGGGCACCTCGGCGATGACTTCCTCGACCTCACGGGGATAGATGTTGTAGCCCCCGGAGATGATCATGTCGCCCTTGCGGTCGACCAGCCACAGGTGCCCGTCCTCGGACAACCTGCCCAGGTCACCGGTGTGCAGCCAGCCGTCGACGACCGCCTTGGACAGGTCGGTGCGCTCGGCGGCGTTGTAATAGCTCGCCATGACGTGGTCGCCACGGGTGATGACCTCGCCGACCTCGCCGGGGGCCACGCGTCGACCGTCCTCGTCCACGACGGCCAGCTCCACCCCGAGGGCCGGTCGTCCGGCGCTGGTGAGCAGCTCGGGCTCCCCCGCCAGCCCGCGGGCGTGGTCGGCGGCATCGAGGACGGTGACCGGCGGGATGGCCTCGACGAGCCCGTAGTACTGCACCAGGTGCGGCGTCAGCTCGTCGTGGGCGCGGCGCATCTGCTCCGGTGGCATCGGGGCGCCGGCATAGCCGAGCATCTTCAGCCCGGCCAGGTCCTCGCGGGTGGCCCCGGCGCTGAGCAACCGGGCCACCATCGTCGGCACGAGCGCCGTGTGGGTCGCACCGCGCTCACCGACGGCCTCCAGGAAGGTCTGCGGGTCCCAGCTCGGAAGCACGATCTGGCGTGCTCCGGCGACCAGGAAGGGCAGCACGAAGAGCCCCGAGGTGTGCGTGACCGGCCCGGCGTGCACATAGCAGTCGTCGGGGCCGGGCAGCCCGCCCAGCACGTCGAAGGTCATGTTGACCACCGAGGACACCCAGTTGCGGTGGGTGCGCTGGGCGCCCTTGGGGTGCCCGGTGGTGCCCGAGGAGTAGTGCAGCCCGCACAGGTCGTCGGGGTCGCGGGACGGCAGGACGGTGCTCTGCGCCTGCTCGGCGAGCTGGTCGAGGGAGGTCTCGGGGCCGTCGCCGACCACCACGACGTGCTCGACCTGACCGCGGACCGCGGCGATGCCGTCGGCGAACTGCTCGTGATAGATCAGACCGCGGGCCCTGCAGTCGGTCGCGATCCGCTCCCAGTCGCTGGGGTGCAGCCGATAGTTCAGGGCGACGCGCACGAGCCCGGCGGCGCGGATGGCCAGGTCGGTCTCGACGTATGCCGTGCTGTTGCTCTGCAGGTCAAGGACCCGGTCGCCGGGGCGCAGGCCGAGCGCGAGCAGTCCCGAGGCGAGCCGGGTGACGCGGTCAGCCAACTCGGCGAAGGTGCGCCGGTCGCCGGCGTCCGTCCCCTCCACGGCGATGCGGTCGCCGAAGCGGTGGCCGGCTCGGGTGACGAGCGTGCCGATGTCCATCTGGTCAGTCTCCTTCAGGGTCGGGAGGGCTGTCGGGAGTCGCGGGGGCCGCGTCGGGCAGGGCGAGGGCTGCGTCGAGGATCCGGCAGCCCCGTCCGTCGGCCAGCACCGTGATCGGGTTAAGGTCCAGCTCGGCGCCCTCGGGCAGGGCTGCTGCCAGGTCGGCGATGCCGAGGACCGCGTCGACCAGGGCCCCACGGTCCGCCGGTCCCTGCCCGCGCACGCCGCCCAGGAGTCGACCCAACCGCGTGTCGTCGAGCATCTCCTCGACGTCGGCCCGCTCGACCGGCAGCAGGCGCAGCGCCACGTCGGCCACGATCTCGGTGAGCACGCCCCCGACGCCGACGGTGATGATGCGTCCGAGCGGGGTGTCGGTGCTGCCGACCAGCGCCTCGACACCGCCGGGGACCATCTCCTCCATCAGCACCTGCCCACCCATCGCGGCGAGCTGGTCGTGGACCTCCGCGGCCCGCTCCGGGGTGACGTCGAGGATCACGCCACCGGCGTCGGACTTGTGGAGCAGCCCCGGCACGACCGCCTTGGCCACCGCCCGCCCGCCGGCCTCCTGCACCGCTGCCACGGCGTCGTCTGCGCCGGTCACGATCCGGCCGACCGGCACGGGCAACCCGGCCTCACGCAGCAGCGCCTTGAGGGCGTGCTCGTCGGTCGCGCCCTCGCTGAGGGAGGACCAGTCCGTCCTGGTGCTGGGGGTGTCCGGCCTCGCAGCCGGGCTGGCCCCTGTGGTCTTCTCCCGCACGGGCGGCGCGGCGAACTGCGCGAGGGCGGCGAGGGCCCGGACGGCTCGGGCCGGTGTCTGATAGACCGGCAGACCGGCCGCCCGCATCGTCGCGGCCGCGGTCGGAGCGAGGTGATCTGCGCCGGTGCGCACGGCGATGACGGGGACACCGGTGCGCTCCCGCACCTGTGACAGCGCCGTCACCACGGCGTCCACGTCCGAGCCGGTGAGCACGCAGAAGCAGGCCACGATCGCGTCGACCCCGTCGTCGCCCGCGATGGCGCCCAGGGCGTCATCGAACAGGGCCGGGTTGCTCATCACCGAGGCGGTCACGTCGACCGGGTTCGCCGTCGACCCATAGGCCGGGACGATGTCATCAAGGGTCGTCAGCGTCTGCTCGGACAGCTCCGCCAGACGCAACCCGTGCGCCTCGATGGCGTCAGCAGCCAGGATGCCGGACCCACCGGAGGTGGTGACGATCGCGACCCGTCGGATCGTGTGCCCGCGGACCGTCCTGGCCAGGTCCATCACGTCCCCGACGTCGAGCAACTCGTCGACGTCGTCCACGCGCACCACGCCGATCTGGCGGAGCGCAGCGTCGACCACGGCGTCATGGGCGGCGAGGGCCCCGGTGTGCGAGGCGGCCGCCCTGGCCCCGGCGTCCGAACGACCGGCCTTGAGCAACGCGACGGGCGTTCCGCCAGCCACCACGTCGGCGAGCGGGGCCAGGTCACCCAGCGACTCGGCATACGCCAGCAGTCCGGCGCAGCCGGGCTCTTGTGCCAGCTCCGCGAGCACCTCGGTGGCGCTGATGTCGGCCTCGTTGCCGGTGTTGACGACCCAGCCGAGCCCGAGGCCGCGCTCGAAGGCGAGGGACACGGCGCCATAGCCCAGCGCACCGCTCTGACTGACGAAGCCGAGGCTGCCGGGCACCAGCTGCGTGTGCTCGCCCGCAAAGAGGGGGCTGAACGAGCTGACCTGGCCGGTCGTCGTGCCCACGGTGCCGATGCAGTTGGGCCCAAGGACCCGGACCCCGAGCTCGCGCGCGGTGGCGACCAGCTCGTCCTGCAGCGCGGCACCATCCTCGCCGACCTCGGCGAAGCCGCTGGAGCACACCACGACCACCGGCACCCCTGCGGCAGCACAGTCCCGCACCGCCGAGATGACCCGGTCGGCAGCAACCATCACCATCGCCAGGTCCACCGGCCCGGGCACGTCGGCCACGGAGGCGTGGGACGGCAGGCCGGCCACCGGTGCCCCGTCCGGGCGGACGGGATAGATGGGGCCGGCATAGCCATAACGCTGGAGGAACTGCACTGGCAGCCGACCGATCGCCCCGGCCCGGTCGCTGGCGCCGATGACGGCGATCCCGCGGGCGTCCCAGAGTGGTCGCAGGCTCACTGGGCCCAGCGTGCTCACGCCTCCGGCCTCCATCGCGCGTGCCGGGTGCCCTGAGCGCCCTCGCGGACCAGCTGCAGCCGCGGCTTGGGCTCCTCGCTGCGACCGCCCTGGGGCTTGCGCCGACCCGCGCGCCACGGCAGCGGCCAGATCGCACCGGGTCCGTCATAGTCCTGCTCGACGGCGGCGTGCAGTGTCCAGTTCGGGTCGTAGAGGTGGGCGCGCCCGACGGCGCACAGGTCGGCCCGACCGGCCAGCACGATCGAGTTGACGTCATCCCAGGAGGAGATGATGCCGACCGCGATGGTCGGGATGCCGACCCGGTTGCGGATCGCATCCGCGAAGGGGGTCTGATAGGACCGCCCGAAGGCGGGCGTCTCGTCGGGGGTCACCTGCCCGGTCGAGACATCGATGGCCGCAGCACCCGCCTCCTGGAAGGCACGGGCGATCTCGACCGCGTCATCGACGTCGATGCCGCCCTCGACCCAGTCGGTCGCCGAGATCCGCACGGTCATCGGGCGGCCGGTCGGCCACACCTCGCGCATCGCCTCGAACACCTCGAGCGGATAACGCAGGCGCCCGGCGAGATCCCCGCCGTAGGCGTCTGTTCGCTGGTTGGTGACCGGGGAGATGAAGGAGGAGAGCAGATAACCGTGGCCGGCGTGCATCTCCAGCACGTCGAAGCCTGCCTCGGCGCCGAGCCTGGCGGCCGTGACGAACTCCTGCTTGACCTGGCTCAGGTCCTCCTCGCTCATCTCGCGCGGGACCTGGTTGACGCCGGGTTGGTAGGCCAACGGGGACGGCGCCATCACCGGCCAGTTGCCGCCCTCGAGCGGTTCGTCGATGCCGTCCCACATCAGCTTGGTCGAGCCCTTGCGGCCGGAGTGACCGACCTGCAGGCCGATCTTGGCCGCGCTCAGCCCGTGCACGGCCTCGACGATGTGGCGCCATCCGTCGGCCTGCTCCTGGCTCCAGATGCCGGCGCACCCGGGTGTGATCCGGCCCTCGGGTGAGACGCAGACCATCTCGGTCATCACCAGGCCTGCTCCGCCCATGGCCTTGCCGCCGAGATGGATCATCCGGAAGTCGGTGGGCATGCCGTCATCGGTCGAGACATACATGTCCATCGGTGAGACCACGACCCGGTTGGTCAGCTCGAGCTCACCGAGGCGGAACGGCTGGAACATCGGCGGGGTGTCCGGGCGGCCGCCGGGCGTGGCGGCGGTGAACCACTCCTCGATCCGTGCGGCGAACTCGGGGTCGCGCACCTTGAGGTTGTCGTGGGTGACCCGCCGACTGCGGGTCATGATGTTGAACGCAAACTGCTCGGGGTCCTGGCCGCGATACTGCCCCAGGTTCTCGAACCACTCCAGGGAGGCCTGGGCCGCGCGCTGGGTGGACTGCACGACGGGCTTGCGCTCCTCCTCGTAGGCACTCAGTGCCGTGTCGAGGTCGGGGTGCTCGTGCAGGCAAGCAGCGAGGGCCAGCGAGTCCTCCATCGCCAGCTTGGTCCCGGAGCCGATGGAGAAGTGGGCCGTGTGCGCCGAGTCTCCGAGGATGACGATGTTGCCCCGCTCCCCGGCGCGCCAGGTCTCGTTGCGGATCGTGGCGAAGGAGATCCAGCGCGAGTTGTTGGCCATCACCTCGTGGCCCTCGAAGATGTCCGAGCAGAGCTCGCGGACCCTCTTGATCGCCTCCTCGTCGCTCTCCCCGGGTGCCCACTCGCGGCCCTCCGAGGCGTCGAACCCGGCGGCCCGCCAGACGTCCTCGTGCATCTCCAGGATGAACGTCGAGCCGGTGGCGTCGAAGGGATAACCGTGCACCTGCATCACCCCGTGCGGAGTGTCCAGGATGTAGAACTTGAAGGCCTCGAAGACCTTGCTGGTGCCCAGCCACATGTATTTGCACTGGCGCTCATCGACGGTGGGGCGGAAGGTGTCGGCATAGCGCCGGCGGACGGCCGAGTTCAGGCCGTCCGAGGCCAGCACCAGGTCGTAGTCCGCTGCGAGCGTCTCGACATCCGGGGCCTCGGTGCGGAAGTGCAGGGTGATCTCGAGCTCCCGGCAGCGTTGCTGCAGGATCTCCAGCAGCCGCTTGCGGGACATCGCCGCAAAACCGTGCCCACCGGAGGTCAGGACCTGCCCGTCGACGTGCACGTCGATGTCATCCCAGCGGGCAAACTCTCGCTCCATCATCTGAAAGACCCACGGGTCGGCGTGCTCGATGCCGCCGAGGGTCTCGTCGGAGAAGACGACACCGAACCCGAAGGTGTCATCTGGTGCGTTGCGCTCCCACACGGTGATCTCGTGCGTGGGGTCCAGCGCCTTGGTCAGGGCCGCGAAATAGAGGCCGCCGGGCCCCCCACCGATGACTGCGATCCGCATCCGGCGACTCCTTCGTCATTGTCGTGCCTGCCGTCGACACATTATGTTGATTCTAGGACGGTCGTCAACAACACGAAATGAGGATGGCATGGTTGCCGAGGGTCAGTTCACCGGTCGGGTCGTTGTGGTCACCGGCGGGGCGGGTGGCATCGGAAGAGCGGTCTGCGAGGGGTTTGCCGCGGAGGGCGCCTCGGTCGCCGTCGTCGATGTCCAGGGCACGCAGGAGGCCGCGACAGCGTTGGCCGAGCAGCACGGGGTCCCGACGAGGGGCTACGAGCTCGACGTCAGCGACCGCGCCGCCGTGGGTGTCGTGATGGACGCCGTCGTCGCCGACCTGGGGAGCCTGGACATCCTGGTCACCCTGGCCGGCGGCTCCCTCGGGACCCCAAAGGTGTTGGAGGACATCGAGGCTGAGCATGTCGACCTCGTGGTGGACGTCAACGTCAAGGGCACCTTCTATTGCGCCCAGGCAGCACTCGTTCGTATGCCGCAGGACGGCTCGATCGTGACCGTCTCCTCGATCGGTGGTCGGCAGCCCTCCCCCGTCACCGGGGTGCCCTATGCCGCGTCCAAGGCGGCAGTTCTCGGGCTCACCCGGCGCCTGGCCCGCGAGGTCGGCGAGCGCGGGCAGCGCGTCAACGCAGTGGCCCCGGGGCTGTTCCTCACCGGCCGGCTGCAGCAGATGTATGACGAGATGCCCGACTCCGAGCGCAACGAGGTGCTCAGCGCGATCCCGCTGGCCCGGTTCCCCGAGCTGCGCGAGATCGTCGACCCGGTGCTCTTCCTCGCCGGCCCCGGCGCGTCCTACATCACCGGTGTGGTGCTCGACGTCAACGGCGGGCGCTTCATGCCGTTGTAGGAGCGGCCCAGTCGGATGCCGAGGTCTTGCGGTGCAGGCACCAGACCAATAGCGTCACGGAAACGACCGTTCCCTGCCGACAGTTGTCGGTCCCCGTGCCGGGCCGGTCCCGGGCCAAGGAGTCTCATGTCTGTCCTGTCAGATCTCACCGCCGCACTCACCTCTGGGAGCATCGAGGTCATCGACCTCACCGCTCCCCTGAACGCGGAGACGCCCCTGTTGGAGTTGCCGCCGGAGTTCGGCCAGACGGCCGCGTTCCAGCTGGAGGAGATCAGTCGCTATGACGAGCGTGGCCCGGCCTGGTATTGGAACAACTTCCGCACCGGCGAGCACACCGGCACCCACTTCGATGCGCCGAACCACTGGGTGACTGGCAAGGACCTGGCCGACATTTCCTCGGTGCCTGTGGGTGCGTTCGTGGCGCCGGCCATCGTGTTGGACGTGACCGAGCAGGTCGCTGCCGACCCCAACTTCCTGATCGAGCGGGAGCACGTGGAGGCGTTCGCGGCCGAGCACGGCGGGCTCCCTGACGGCGGCTGGTTGCTGTGCCGCACCGGTTGGTCGGCCCGGGTCACCCAGGAAGAGATGATCAACAACACCGACACCGGGCCGACCAGCCCCGGGCTGTCGGCCGACTGTGCCAAGTGGGTCGCTGAGGAGTCACCGCTGCAGGGCATCGGTGTGGAGACTGTCGGCACCGACGCAGGGGCAGCGCACTCCTTCGACCCGGTCTTCCCGTGTCACTCGTTCCTGATGGGCAACAACAAATATGGCCTAGCCCAGCTGCAGAACCTCGATCAGCTCCCGACGACTGGCGCCGTCATCATCGCCTCACCCCTGAAGATCATTGGCGGGTCCGGCTCTCCTGCCCGCGTGGTCGCCCTCGTCGAGCGCTGAGCTGGGCTCCGATGCAGGTCGCTGAGGCCGTCGGGCGAGCTCTCGTTGCTGCCGGCGTCGACCATGTCTTTGCGGTGGTCGGGTCGGGCAACTTCCACGTCACCAACGCCATGACAGCTGCGGGGGCGACGTTCGTCGCGGCCCGTCATGAGGGTGGCGGCGCCACGATGGCCGACGCCTATGCTCGCAACTCGGGGCGCCCTGCGGTGCTCACGGTGCACCAGGGGTGCGGCCTGACCAACGCGATGACCGGCATCGCCGAGGCAGCCAAGGCCCGCACGCCGCTGATCGTGGTGGCGGCGGAGTCGACCGCGCCGCTGTCCAACTTCCATGTCGACCAGGAGGCCCTGGCCAGCTCCGTCGGTGCCGTGCCGCTCCGCATCACCGACGCCGACCTGGCCGTCGAGCAGGCCCGTGACGCCGTCGCCACCGCGGTCCACCAACGCCGCACCGTCGTGCTCAACCTGCCCCTGGAGGTGCAGTCCGCCGAGGTGCCACCACAGGTGCAGGGCCAGCTCGGGTCGGTCGAGTTGCCCTCCGCCCCAGCGCCGCTCGCTCCCTCCCCCGCCGACGTCGAGCGACTCGTCACGGCGGTGCGGGCGGCGCAGCGACCGGTGTTCGTCGCCGGACGTGGCGGGCGCAGTCCTGCCGCGCGGGACGCCCTGATCACCCTGGCTGACGCCACGGGAGCCCTGCTCGCCACCTCGGCCGTCGCCAAGGGGCTCTTCCATGATCAACCGTGGTCCCTCGACGTCTCCGGTGGCTTCTCCTCACCGCTGGCCTCAGAACTGATCAGCAGTGCCGACCTCATCATCGGCTGGGGCTGTGCCCTCAACATGTGGACGATGCGGCACGGCGCGCTGATCTCCGAGGGCACCACGGTGGTGCAGGTCGATGACACAGTGCAGGCTCTCGGGGCCCATCGCGACCTGACGTTCGGTGTGCACGGTGACGTGGCTCTGACTGCGGCAGCGGTCGATCAAGCACTGACTGCGGCAGCGGTCGATCAAGCACTGACTGCGGCAGCGGTCGATCAAGCACTGACCGTGGCAGCGGTCGATCAAGCACTGACCGTGGCAGCGGTGACCAGCGCCCTGGGTGACGCGGGTGCGGGAGGCGAGGCCTCGGCATACGGTCTGCGCACTGAGGAGACCCGAGACCGACTGGCCACCTCGCTGGCCTGGCGTGACGTGCCCTTCGAGGACACCACGACGAGCGACCGGATCGACCCACGCACCCTGACCATCGCCCTGGACGACCTGTTGCCCACCGAGCGCGTGGTGAGCATCGACTCGGGCAACTTCATGGGCTATCCGAGCATGTTCCTGTCCGTGCCCGACGAGCAGGGCTTCTGTTTCACCCAGTCGTTCCAGGCCATTGGTCTCGGACTGGCCACCGCCATCGGAGCCGCTCTCTCCCAACCGGATCGGCTGCCGGTGGCCGCCCTCGGCGATGGCGGGGCGCTGATGGGTGCCGCAGAGTTCGACACGGTCCGCCGGCTCGGCCTGCCGATGGTGGTGATCGTCTACAACGACGATGCCTATGGCGCCGAGGTGCACCACTTCGCCGGTGCCGATCACCCGATGGACACCGTCACCTTCCCCGACACCGACATCGCTGCCGTCGCCCGAGGCTATGGCTTCACCGGCGTCACAGTGCGCGGCGTCGACGATCTGGCGCCGGTGCGCGCCTGGCTCGACGGTCCCCGCGACACTCCCCTGCTGATCGACGCCAAGGTCGTCGCTGACGAGCCCTCCTGGTGGCTCGAGGAAGCCTTCCGCGGCCACTGACCGACGGTGTCGCCAACCCTTAGCTGACGACCGGAGCGCCTAAGGCGAGGTCGAAGCCGGCACCGTTGCGTGCCAGCCCCATCAGCAGGAGTCCGGCCGACTCGAGGATCGGGGCCGCCTGCAGCCCTCCCACGTCGAGGGTCCGCAGTTCCAGACTCTCCAGGAACTCCGCGAGAGTCGCCTTTGCCTCAGCGCTGTCGCCCGCGATGAACGCGTCCTGCGGGGTGCCCTTTGCAAGCACGTGGCCAAAGATCGTGTTCAGCGCCTTCACGATGTGGGCACTCTCGGGTGCCGCTGCCGTGATCTCATGAGCCGCCGAGCTGCCGGTGGTGGTCACCAGTCCGCTCGCATCGGCGTTGAACGGGTTGGTGATGTCGACGAGGATCTTGCCCGCCAGCGAATCGCCATAGCCCGCGACCACTGAGACCACGTCGTCGTACCGGACGGCCACGAAGACGATGTCGCCCTGTGGCGTTGCCCCAGGCGTGCCGACGGTTGCCGCCCTGCCGATCTGGTCGGCGACTGCCTGAGTTTTGGCGGCGTTGCGGCCCAAGAGTTCGACGGTGTGGCCGCGCTTCGCTGCCCTGGCGCCGATGGCAGTGGCCATGTTGCCCGAACCGATGATGCTGATGGTGCTCATGATGGTGCTCCTCTGCGGTGGTGTGGGCGGGTGTCGCTATCAGGCACTCGTCGCTGTCATAGTCACAACCGGAGGACCCCCTCATTCTATTCCGGAGGGGTGCCTCAATTTATGGTCATTGACTGTAGGCTGGAGGAGTGCGCCAGACCGACATCGAGCAGCTAGACCGGCCTCTGCGCCGCGATGCTCGGGAGAGTCGCGAAAAGCTGATCGCCGCGGCACAGGCCGAGTTCGCCGCCGAGGGCGCGGATGCCTCCCTGGAGAAGGTCGCACGCATCGCTGGCGTCTCGATCGGCACCCTGTACCGACACTTCCCCACGCGTATGGACCTCCTCATGGCCGCCCTCAGGCCTCGGCTACAGGAGTTCATCGACGGGGCCGATAGGGCCATGAGGATGGACGATCCGTGGGAAGGGTTCGTCGCCTACTTGGAGAACCTGTTCGCCGTGCAGGCGGGAGACCGAGGCTTCAACGACTTCCTTTCCCGCCGATTCCCGGGCAATGCCGAGACAGAGCGCATCCACGATGCGCTGTGCCAACAGATCGAGGACGTTCTCACCCGAGCTCAGGAAGCTGGAAAGGCTCGCCCTGACATCACCCAGGGAGACATCGTCAACCTGATCTGGTCCAATGGCCCGATCATCGACGCCACCAGCGCTAAGGCACCGGCGGCCTGGCGACGCCAGCTCTACCTCATGCTCGACGCCTACCGGGCCGAGCGAGCGCACCCGATCCCCGAACCGCCCATGACGGACGAGCAGCTCTACGACGCCATGGTCCATCTCAGCAAGGTGAAGTAGGACTCGGACAACCTTGCCGATTTGGACCACACCTTCTGCCGTTTCGATTATTTCGGATAGGCTGGTTGCCGGGAGTAGGGAGCGACGTGAACACGAAGAAATCAGGTGCGCAGGCCAGCGGTAAGACGCAAAAGCCTGCCGCCCGGGCGAAGTCAGTGTCCAGGCCCGCCCGGATGAAGACCATCGACCTGGAAACAGTGCTCTCCGCGGACCGCGTGACCATTTCCCGGGGTCGGGAGCGCGTCGAACTGCCTGGCGACGTGGTCAGCGCTCTCCGCCAGTACGCCACCGAGCTCGCACGCGGAGGCAGGCCCCGGCTGGTCGCCATCACCGAAGACAAGGCCACCCTGTCCAGCCAGCAGGCCGCCGACCTGCTGAACGTCTCCAGACCTTTCGTTGTCAAGCTCGCCCGCACCGGACAACTCAGACACACCAAGACCGGCAACAGGCACCGGTTCGCGTTGGCGGACGTCCTTGAGCACGACGCGCGGGTGCGACGAGAGCGAGACGACGCGCTCAGCGAGATCGTCCCAGCAGACGGCTACGACGAAAGCGACTTCTGAACGTGGCGGAGTCCCGGGGAAGGTCGGCGCGACCAGTCGCAGTTCTGGACGCCAACCTGCTCATCCCCGGGCGTTACGCGATCTGTTGCTCAGCCTGGCCGACTGCAAAGTGTTCCGGCCCGTCTGGCAGCAATCGATCCTCGACGAACTTGAGCGCAACTACCCCAAGGTCGCGGTGCGTCACCGGGGCGCCGACCGCGAGGAGGCAATCAAGGAAGTTGCCCAAGTGCAGGCCAGCATGGCGAGGGCGTTTCCCGACGCGTCCCTAGCCAGCGACGAGTGGATCCCGTTGGTGGAGAAGATGACATGCGCCGAGAACGATCGGCACGTCCTTGCTGTCGCCGTGGCAGGGGGCGCCACCCACGTCGTCACGGAGAACACCAAAGATTTTCCGGCCGCATCGGTCCCTGAAGGCATCAAGGTCATCAGGGTGGATGCGTTCCTGTGCCAACTGCTCACCGCCGACCCTGAGACAGTCCTCGACGCCGTCCAGGTGATGTGCGACCGGTACAGCCGGCCCACCATGACCGTCGCCGAACTGGCTGAGAAGTTCGCAACCGGGCACAGCGCCCCGCGTTTTGGCGGCCGGCTGCGAGACGCGGTCGAAGCCCGTTCGTAGGTCGCGGCGCTCGAAATCCTGATCGCCCTCGAACCTGACCACGCCGAGAGACCCAAGCGCGAGGTAGCGTGCTCTCCCGTGATCATCTGGGTGAACGGCACGCACGGAGCGGGCAAAACAACGACGAGTTCTCTGGTGCAACAGTTGATCCCGGGCTCGCGCGTGTTCGATGCTGAGAAGGTCGGCGAGACCCTCATGGACATCACCCCAGGCCTGCCTGCAACGGACAACTTCCAGCACTGGGCGCCGTGGCGGCCCCTCGTGGTTGAGACAGCGCGCCACGTGATCGACTACACCGGCAGCACGTTAGTGATGCCGATGACCGTCCTCGTGGAGGAGTACTGGCGGGAGATCGCCTCCGGCCTCGCCCAACACAACATCCCGGTGCGGCACTTCGTGCTCCACGCAGACCAGGACACTCTCCGCGACCGCATCATGGACGACCGGGTGATGGGCCCATCAGCCTTCCGCCTCAAGCACCTGGAAGCGTATGCCGACGCTGCCAGCACCTGGCTGCACGACGAGGCTAAGGTCATCGACACCACGCACGCCTCTCCTAGCGAGGCTGCCCAGCAGATCACTGAGGCGTGTCAGCAGGGCGCGCAAACACCTGCCTGAGGTGCCGCTCCTCGCTCCCAGCATCCCCCGGTTCAGGCGCTCGCCGCTGCAAGTGCATGGATGATTCACACGACACGCCGATCGGCCCGTGAAGGATCCATGCACCTGCACGGTCGTCGGTGTGCAAGTGCATGGATGATTCACACGACACGCCGATCGGCCCGTGAAGGACCCATGCACCTGCACGGTCCTGGGTGAGCGGGCGGCCGGCGGCCAGGGGAACGGGTCAGCCCACAGTCCCCTGCAGCGCTGCACGCTCCGCGTCCGACCAGGCCACCGCGGGCGAGTCCGCACCTGCGGGCACCTCACCAGAGCGGTCCCCGATGTTGACGCAGACCATCCGGCCACGCGCGGCCGGCCCGCGCGGACCGGTCACCTCAAAGCCATAGACCAGCGACGTCCGGCCCAGCGACTCCACCCACAGCTCGGTGACGACTTCCTCGCGGAACCACAGGCGGTCCAGATAGTCGACCTCATAGCGCACGCGCGGCACGACGCCGAACAGCTCGAGCAGCCCGCGCTGCACGTGCAGCTCGTTCTCGGCGGCCTCGACCCAGCGGATCACGCTGGAGTGGTGATAGTGCCCGGCGGCGTCCGTGTCGCACCAGTCCACGACCCGGGTCACCGAGACACGCGAGGTCACGACGCCTCGCCCGAGCCAGCCTCCTGGCGCAGCCGGAAGCGTTGCACCTTGCCGGTCGAGGTGCGTGGCAGCGCGTCGACGAACTCAATCTGGCGGGGATACTTGTAGGGCGCGATCTGCCCCTTGACGTGGTCCTGCAACTGCTTGCGCAGCGCGTCCTCACCCACCCCCTCAGCCAGCTTCTCGCGCCCACTGGCCGGCACGACATACGCCTTGACGACGTGCCCACGCTCGTCGTCTGCGGCGGCGACCACGGCGCACTCCACCACCCCGGCGTGGGACATCAAGGCCTCCTCGACCTCGGTGCCGGAGATGTTGTAGCCGGAGCTGACGATCATGTCGTCCGAGCGCGCCTGGAACCAGAAATAGCCATCCTCGTCCCGGATGAAGGTGTCGCCGGTGAGGTTCCACCCGTCGTGGACGTAGACGGCCTGCCGTTCATCGGCGAGATAGCGACACCCGGTCGGCCCCTGCACCGCGAGCCGGCCCGGCACACCATCTGGCGCGTCGCGGCCAGCCTTGTCCACGATCTTGGCGCGATAGCCCGGCACCGGGCGGCCGGTGGAGCCCGGGCGGATGTCGTCGTCGGCGGCAGAGATGAAGATGTGCAGCATCTCGGTCGAGCCGATGCCGTCGATCAGGGCGATGCCGGTCGCGTCCCGGAATGCCTCCCAGGTCACCTTGGGCAGGTGCTCCCCCGCCGAGACCGCGCGGCGCAGGCTGGTCAGCTGGCTCACCCGGTCCTTGGCGATCATGGCCTTGTATGCCGTGGGTGCGGTGAAGCAGATCGTCGCACCGTGCTCACTGATCAGGTCGGCCAACTGGCCGGGGGTGGCCTTCTCGACCAGCAGGGTGCTGGCACCGACGCGGAGCGGGAAGATCACCAGGCCACCCAGCCCGAAGGTGAAAGCGATCGGCGGGGTGCCGATGAAGATGTCGTCCGGTTCTGGCCGCAGCACATAGCGCGAGAAGGTGTCTGCGTTGGCCAGGATGTCCCGGTGGAAGTGCATGGTCGCCTTGGGACGACCAGTGGTGCCCGAGGTGAACGCCAACATCGAGACGTCATCGGCTGCCGTTGGCACATCCGCAAAGGTGGCGTCCTTGCCCTGCGCCAGCTGCGTGATGTCGTCCAGACCCTCCACGGCACCGCCGTAGGTCAGCGTGCGCAACTCGGGGATCTGGGCACCGAGCAGGTCGTCGGTGAACCGATGGTCGCAGACCGCCAGGTCGAAGCGGCCGACCTCGGCGATGACAGCCAGCTCCTTGGGCCGCAGCATCGGCATGGTGGGGACCACCACACCGCCGGCCTTGAGGACGGCGAACCACACGGCGACCAGCCAGGGGTTGTTGGGGCCGCGCAGCAGGACGCGGTTGCCGGGCACCAAGCCGAGCTCGTCGACGAAGACGTGCGCCAACCGGTTGGCGTGCTGACGCAGGTCGCCATAGGTCCACCAGGTCCCGTCCGGCGCGCCGATGCAGCGACGGCCCGCTCCTCCGGAGTCGATGACGTCGTCGAGCAGGACGCTGGCAACGTTGAGGCGATCGGGGTAGT
Organism: Ornithinimicrobium faecis; assembly: GCF_023923225.1. Taxonomy (GTDB): domain Bacteria; phylum Actinomycetota; class Actinomycetes; order Actinomycetales; family Dermatophilaceae; genus Ornithinicoccus; species Ornithinicoccus faecis. Next base: position 3,276,393 of record NZ_CP099489.1, read on the forward strand.
GAACCTCCGGGACGTCAAAGTGGAACTCGGGCCAGGTCTCGCGCGCAGGAAGGTTGTCGCGACAGTACGTGTCGACGTGCGCGCTCGGCGAAAGTTCGGTCTCCGGCATCACGTGGCCTCTCAGTCAAGGTCTGCCTAGCGGCGGTGCCAGGCACTCCCCAGTATGTTAGTCCTGTGACGACAGTCAAGGGCACAACATCCACCAGTGGCACCGATTCAGGCTTGCGCGCCCTGATCGTGACGATCTATGGCCTGTATGCCCGAGAGGTCGGCGGCTGGCTCGGTGTCTCCACACTCATCCGCCTGATGGCCCAGCTCGGTGTCGAGGAACCCGCGGTCCGCTCCTCGATCTCCCGCCTCAAGCGGCGCAGCATCCTGGAGTCGGAGCGCTTCGACGGCCGCGCCGGCTATTCCCTGTCGGCCCAGGCCCGGAGCATCCTGGATCAGGGTGACCGACGGATCTTTGGGCGCCGGCGCGCCATCCCGGATGAGGGGTGGATCCTCGCCGTCTTCAGCGTGCCCGAGTCCGAGCGGCGCCGGCGCCACACCCTGCGGGCGCGCCTGTCTTGGCTCGGCTTCGGCTCGGTCAGCGCAGGAGTCTGGATCGCTCCCGCCCACTTGCAGGACGAGGCCCGCGACGTGCTCGTGCGCGAGGAGCTCGCCGAGTATGTCGACCTCTTCGAGGCCCGCTATCTCGGCTTTGCTGCGGTCACCGACGAGGTGTCCCAGTGGTGGGACCTGGCGAGCCTGGACCGGCTCTATCAGCGGTTCCACGACGACTACGAGCCCGTCCTCGCCCGCTGGCGCTCACGGCGGACCAAGGACGACGAGGGTGAGGCCTTCGCCGACTACATCCGGGTCCTGACCTCCTGGCGCAGGCTGCCCTATCTGGACCCCGGGTTGGCCCCAGAGCTGCTGCCGCGCGACTGGTCAGGGACCACGGCAGCCGACCTGTTCTTTGCGTTGCAGCGCCGACTCGAGGGGCCGGCGCACCGTTTCGTTGAGAGCGCCCGCTGACTAGATCCCGAGCAGCTTCGTTGAGGGCGCCCGCTAACTAGATCCCGAGCAGCTGCTCTGCACGAGCCCTGTTGCGACGGAACTCATCGACTGACGCGTCCCAGTGGACCGATCCCTTCTGCATGACGACGACCCTGTCCGCGACGGACAGGCCCAGCCGCAGGTTTTGCTCGACGACCAGGGCTGACATGCCCGCGGCACACACCTCCCGCACGACCTCGCCGACCTGTTGCACGACCGCGGGCGCCAGCCCGTCGGACGGTTCATCGAGCAGGAGCACGGTGGGGTTGGTCAACAGTGCTCGCGCGATGGCCAGCATCTGTTGCTCACCACCGGAGAGCTGGTCACCGCGGTTGCCGAGACGCTCGCCGAGTCGGGGCAGCAGGTCGATCACCCGGGCGCGAGTCCACTCACCCTTGCGGCCCAGGCGGTCAGCGATGTCGAGGTGCTCGGCCACCGTGAGCGGCGCAAAGACCCGTCGGCCCTGTGGGACCAGGCCCACACCGAGCCGGGCGATGGCATCCGGTCTGGCGCCCGCGACCTCCTGGCCCGCCACCCGCACGGAGCCGGCCATCGGTGGCACCAGCCCCATGATGGTGTTGACCAGGGTTGACTTCCCAACTCCGTTGCGCCCCAGGAGAGTCAGGACCCCGCCCTCGGGCACGGCGACATCGACCTCGTGGAGCACGCGGGAGCCGGCATAGCCCGAGACAAGTCCCCGGGTGGCCAGAATCGGGTCAGCGGTCATGGTGCCTCCTCCACGAACAGGTCTGAGGTGTCCTCGGCGCCCAGATAGGCACGCTGGACCGCCTCACTGGCGCGCACCTCCGCGGGATCCCCCGTGATCAGGTGCTCACCGAGGTGAAGCACGCTCACCCGCTCGGCCACGCCGAAGACCAGGTCCAGGTCGTGCTCCACCAGGAGCACGGTGACCTCGCGCGGCAATGCGAGCACAACCTCCTGGAAGGCCTGCGTGTCGGCGGGCGACATCCCAGCGGCCGGCTCGTCGAGCAGCAGCACGGAGGGTGAGGTCGCGAGCGCGACCGCGACCTCAAGCTGACGCCGTTCACCGTGGGACAGCGCACCGGCCCCGGCGCTGGCCCGGTCAAGCAGGTGGAACTGCCTCAGGATCTCGTCGGCTTCCTCCAGGAGGCCCCTCCGTCGGGTGACCGCGCCCCAGGGCCTGGCCTGAACGCCGTGGCGGCGCTGGACGGCCATCAGGACATTCTCCCGAGCGGTCGCCGACAGGAACAGGGAGGAGTGTTGGAAGGTGCGCACGAGCCCGCGGTGGGCCCGGGCATGCTCGGGCAGTGCGGTCACATCGTCACCGTGCAGCCGCACCGTCCCGGCCGTCGCAGGCAGGGCACCGGCGATGAGCGCGAAGAGCGTGGACTTGCCCGCGCCGTTGGGGCCGATCAGGGCATGCCGCGTGCCAGCACGGACCTCAAAGGTGACGTCCTCCACGGCCTTCAGGCTGCCGAAGTGCCGGCTCAGCCCCTCCACGCTCAGAGCTGGCGCGGCAGCGGCGCCGGTCACCGGTCCCCCCGCCGTCATGTGGCCTCCTCCGGTGTCGTCTCGGCGCGACTCCTGGGAAACAGGGAGCGCCACTGGGCCCGCCCACCCGCGATGCCCTTGGGCAGCAGATAGACGGCGAGGACAAACAGGATCCCGAGCAGGAGCGGGGCGTGCCCAGAGATGATCTGACCGAAATAGTCGCGGGTGAACACCACGACGGCGGCGCCCAGGCAGGCCCCCCACATGGATCCCACGCCACCGACGATGACCGCGAGCAGTGCCAGCGCAGCGATGTCAAAGCCCATGTCGCCGGGTGCCACGAACCGTTGCGATGAGGTCCACAACGACCCGGCCAGCGCGGCCAGGCCACCGGCACACACATAGACGCCCAGCGCATAGGTGTTGGTGCGATATCCCACCGCACGGAGCCTGGCCTCGTTGTCACGCAGGCCGCGCAGCGTCAGACCAAAGGGTGAGCGCAGCAGGACCCCGACCCCGACATAGGCCAGGGCGGCCACCACCAGGACGTAGTAGTAAATGAGGCCCTCGTTGACCAGGCCCTCGCCTCCCGGCAGGAGGACAACGGGCAGGATGCCGCTGAGTCCGTCGGTGCCGCCGGTCACCCAGTCGAGTCGTCCGGCCGCGCTGTAGCCGATCTCTCCGATCGCCAGGGTGATCATCAAGAACGCGACACCCCGACCGCGGATGGCCAACGGCCCGGTCAGCAGAGCGGCCACGACCCCAGCCAACGTCGCCAGCAGCAGTTGGATGACGCCCAGCTCGGACCAGTGGATTGACACGAGCGCCCCGGTGTAGGCCCCCACGCCGAAATAGGCGGCCTGGCCGAGCGTTGGCATCCCGGCGATGCCGGTGAGCAGGTTGACCGCCATCGCCAGGACAGCAAAGACCAGGGCACGGGTGAAGGTGCTCACGGTGAAGGCGTCGAAGACCCACGGCACCATGAGCAGGACCAGCACGACGAGGCCGACCACCAGCGACTGCCGGATCGGCAGCGGCCGCCGGGACGGCCCGTGCGACCGGTCCGGCGCAGGGGCCGCGGCACCCTGCGTGACGGCACTCATGCGCGCGCCGGTGCGAAGAGGCCCTGCGGACGCAGGGCGAGGACGAGCAGCATCGCGCCGAACAGCAGGAACGGCGCATAGGACGGCACGAGCGCCACGCCCAGAGTCTGCACCTGCCCGATCAGCAGGGCGCCGATGAGCGCGCCACGAACCGAGCCGAGGCCACCGATGACCACGACCACGAGTGAGAGGACGAGCACCCGCTCGTCGATGCCGGGCCCGGGCGCGATGATGGGCGCGCCGAGCACTCCGCCGATCGCGGCAAGAGCAGCACCGAACCCGAAGACCCCGAAGAGCACCTTGCGGGTGTCGACTCCCATCGCGCGCACCATGTCCCGATCCGCGACGGTCGCGCGGACCAGGGCGCCGATCGAGGAGCGCTCAAAGGCGAGATAGACGAGCGCCGCGAGCGCCGTTGCGACGCCGATGAAGACGAGCCGATAGACGGGATAGGTGTGCCCGAGGACCGACACCGAGGCAGACAGCGCCACCGGCGGTGCCGTGGGGAGCACCTCGCCACCGAAGATCATCACCAGCACCTCGGCGGCGATCAGGGAGATGCCGAGGGTGAGGGCCGCCTGGTCGAGGTGCCCGCGCCCCTGCAGCGGTGCGACCGCCGCGGCAAGCAGCCCCCCACCCAGCAGACCGACGACCAGCCCGACCACGAGGGCGATCAGCAGGCCGAGCCAGCTGCCGTCGGACAGGGCGTAGGCGACATAGGCGCCGACCAGGTAGAGGGTGCCGTGCGCGAGATTGAGCACGTCCATCATGCCGAAGACGAGCGACAGCCCGACCGCCAGTGTGAAGAGCAGCAGCCCGTAGGCCACCCCGTCGACCATGCTGACGAGGTGGGAGTTGAACCATCCGATCATGACACTCCGTCAGTCACAGCTCGCCAAGCTCCTGGATCACAACGTTCTGCAGCGTGCCGTCGACCTCCTGGACCTCCCGCAGATACCACTGCTGCACGGGGGTGCCGATGTCTGACCAGGTCCAGGTCCCGCGGGGAGACTCGATCTCCTCGATCTCGCCCAGGGCGGTGTTGATGGCGTCGCCGTCGGCCACGCCGCCCGACGCCTCGATCGCCAGGTCCAGCACCTTGGCGGCGTCATAGGAGGCCATCGCATAGGTCGTGGGCAGGCGGTCGGTCTTGGCCTCATAGGCCTCGACGAACGCGGCGTTGATCTCGTTGTCCAGGTCGTAGTTGTAGTTCATCGCCGTGAATGTGCCCTCGGCGGAGGCGCCCTGACCGTCCAGGACCCCACCCTCGGTGAGGAAGCCGGCCGAATAGTGGTCGACCTCGCCCTTGAGCCCGAACTGGTCGTACTGCTTGACGAACTCGACGGCCGCGCCGCCGGCATAGAAGCTGAACAGCGCCTCCGCCCCCGACGACTTGGCGTTGGCCAGGAACGGCTGGAAGTTCGTGGTCCCCGGGAACGGGGTGTAGACCTCGTCGGCTGTCTCGCCGCCTGCGGGCTCGAAGGTGCTCTTGAAGCCGGTGACCTCATCCAGCCCGGCCTGATAGTCAGCTGCCAGGAAGTAGACGCTGCCGTCGACGTTCTCGGCGACGTAGGCGCCCAGCGCCTTGCCCGGCTCATCGTTGACATAGGACGTGCGCCAGACGTAGGTCGCGTCGGTGAGCGTCGTGGGCGAGGCGTTGGAGCCGACCAGCGGGATCTTGTTGGTCTCGAACAGGTCGACCACACCGTTGATCACCGCCGAGCTGACCACCCCCGTCACGACGGTGACCTCGTCCTGCTTGACGAGCTTGTCGGCGGCTGCCTTGCCGGAGTCGGCTGTCTCGCCCTCGTCGGCCAGGATCACCTCGATCTCGGCGCCACCGAGCGTGTCATCGTGCTCTTCGAGGTAGAGCTCGAAGCCTGCTTTCATATCGTCGCCGAGGCTCTTGTAGACGCCGGACTGCGGGACCAGCAGACCGATCTTGATCGGTCCCTCTGCCGCGGCGTCATCATCGCCCCCGCCGAGGGTGCCACCGCCGCAGGCGCTCAGAGCGAGCGCGCCGGCAGCAGTCAGGGCGATCAGTTGTGGTGTGCGTCGTGCGGTCATGACGGTGGCCTTCCTCAGGTGCACCCGGCGCTTCCTTGCGCCGTGCTGCCCCCGACCCTATGTCGGATCTGTGGCTCTCGTCTACAAATCGTCACAAAGTCGTGTCTCGTGTCTGCGTCACTCGGCCACGCCCCTCAGCCACGTCACTCGCATTGGTCACTCGGGCAGGATCGCCACGCCCTGCACCTCGATCAGGGCCTCGATGTCCCAGAGGCGACTCACCCCGACACCGGCCATCGCGGGATAGTGGCTGCCGATGAGCCGCTTCCAGACCCCGCCGATGTCACGCGAGCGTGCCTTGTAGTCATCCATGTCCACGATGTAGACGGTCAGTGACGCAAGATCCTCCGGGGTGCCCCCGGCAGCCCGCAGCGAGGTGAGCAGGCTGGACAACGCCTGCTCGAACTGCTCCACCACGTCCTCGCCGACGATGCGACCCTCGGGGTTCAGGGCCGTCTGACCGGCCAGGAGCACCATTGTGCCGGTGCCGACCACGGCGTGGCTGAAGCCTCTGGGGGTGCCCAGCTCTGGGGGGTTCACGCGCTCGATCATGACTGGACTGCTCCTCCGTCGATGTTGATGCCCTGCCCGGTCAGTGCGCCGTTGTGCACGCAGGCCAGGACGGCCAGGGCGACCTCGTCGACCGTGACCAGGCGGTGGTTGGGTTGCTTGGCCTCGAGCAGCGCTCGTGCCTCCTGGGCGGTGCGCCCGGTCTTGTCCACGATGCCCTGCACCGTGGCGTCGGTCATCGGGGTGTCCACATAGCCGGGGCAGACCGCATTGACGGTCACTCCGGAGCGGGCCAGCTCTGCTGCGGCGGAGCGGACCAGCCCCAGCACGCCGTGCTTGCTGGCGGTGTAGGCCGAGATGTAGGGCTCGCCGATCTTGGCAGCGACCGAGGCGACGACCACGATGCGGCCGTGCTCGGCCGCCTTCATCGCCGGGATCGTGCGGCGCAGCAGGCGAAAGGGTGCGGTGAGATTGAGGTCCAGCATCTGCTGCCACTGCTCGTCAGTGGTCTTCTGCACGGAGGCAGAGACACCGGCACCGGCATTGGCGACCACCACCTCCGGTGCCGACCACTCCTGCTCGATCCTCGTCACGAGCTGGTCCGCCGCGCCAGGATCGGTCAGGTCTGAGGGGACCACCATGCTCGGCCCGGGGCACACCGCCGCCACCTCCTCGAGCTGCTCGACACTGCGGGAGGTGAGCGCCACGGCATACCCCTGCTCACTGAGGGTGACCGCGACCGCGCGGCCGATGCCACGCCCCGCTCCGGTGATCAGGGCAACAGGCTGATTTTCTCGTTCCGACACGCTGTGACCTTGCCACCGTCCGTGACGACCGTCAAGATGACGACATATCCCTAACCCACAGCGCGAGGAGATTTCACGTGATTAAGGCCGAGGACTTCACCGACATCACCTACCAGGTGGAGGAGCCGGATGCGGTCGCCGTGGTGACGATCAACCGCCCCGAGCGCTACAACTCCTTCCGCGGCCGCACGGTCGATGAGTTGATCGCGGCCTTCAAACACGCCTGGGCCGACCGCCGAGTGGCCTCGGTCATCCTCACCGGCGCGGGCGACAAGGCCTTCTGCGCGGGAGGCGACGTCAAGGAGCGCGCCGAGACCGGCGGCTATGGCGAGACCGAGTGGGGCATCTTTGAGATCCAGCGCCTGCACCAGGCCATCCGCGAGATCCCCAAGCCCGTGATCGCCGCCGTCAATGGGGTCGCGGTCGGTGGCGGGCACGTCCTGCACGTGCTGTGCGACCTGTCCATCGCCAGCGAGACCGCACGTTTCGGCCAGAGCGGACCGCGGGTGGGCAGTTTCGACGCCGGCTACGGCTCGGCCTATCTCGCCCGCGTGGTCGGCGAGAAGCGGGCACGTCAGATCTGGTTCCTGCTGGATCTGTATGACGCTCAGACGGCCGAGCGGTGGGGCCTGGTCAACGACGTGGTCGCCCCCGACGCCCTGCTGGACAAAGCCCATGAGTATGCCCGCAAGATCGGCTCCTACTCCCCCACCGCCCTGCGCTTCCTCAAGCACAGCTTTAACGCCGACTCCGACCACCTGCAGGGACTGGGCAATGTGGCGTTCGCCGGCCTCGACCTGTTCGTCGAGTCGGACGAGGCCAAGGAGGGTGCAGCAGCCTTCGCCGAGAAGCGTGATCCTGACTTCAGTCCCTACCGCTGAGTAGACAGAGCCCGTCATGTGTGTCACGTTGGAGGTGTCAGGCCGGGGACATTCCGGCGCAAGAACACAGGAAGGACGACTTCATGGGGTTCATGGACAAGGTGACCGGCGCTGCCGACGACCACAAGGACAAGATCGGCGACGCCGTCGACCAGCACGGCGACAAGATCGATCAGGGCATTGAGCAGGGCGGCGACTTCGTCGACGACAAGACCGGCGGGAAATACTCCGACCAGGTCGACCAGGGCCAGGAGAAGGTTGGCGACGCGGTCGACGGCTTCGGCGGCGGGGACGCCAAGGGCAACGGGGAGAACCCCGCCTGACCCAGCCTCACGGCATACAAGTGGCCCCCGGTCCCTGGACCGGGGGCTGCTCTGTGTCCGGGCCCAATCCTTGTGGGGCGCTGGGCAACCGCGCGTCCCGCCCTCGACATACTCCCGGTCGGTGTGCAAGGTTGTTGGGGTCATGCCGGTCATGCACCGGCGCCACGAACGGGAGGAACCTCCAATGGGTCTCATGGACAAGATCACCGGTGCGTTCGAGAACAACAAGGACAAGATCGCCGACGCCGTCGACCAGCACGGTGACAAGATCGAGCAGGGCATGGACCGGGCCGGGGAGTTCATCGACGACAAGACCGGCGGCAAGTTCTCCGACCAGATCGACCAGGGCCAGGAGAAGGTCAAGGACGGCCTGGACTCCCTCGACGGTCAGGACGACGACTTCGGAGCCACGAGTCCCACGACCGACGGGCCCACGGCTGACGGGCCCGCAACCGACGCCTCCACCACCGACGCGCCGACAACCGACGGCACCCCCGACACCAACCTCCCGCCAGCCCCGCAGGGCTGAGAACGCAACGAGCCCCCGGGGACTCCCCCGGGGGCTCGTGCTTGCCGAGCGGTTGGGCTCAGGCGGGCAGGTCGGGCAGGGTGCCGTCTGCCTCGTAGGCGGCCATCATGTCGATCCGCCGCTGGTGGCGCTCAGCACCGCTGAAGGTCGTCGTCACGAAGGTGGTGACCATGTCCTTGGCCTCCTGGACGGTGTTCATCCGTGCCCCGATCGACAGGACCTTGGCATCGTTGTGCTCGCGCGCCAACTGCGCCAGCTCGGTGTTGTAGGCCAGGGCGGCACGGATCCCGGCCACCTTGTTGGCCGCGATCTGCTCACCATTGCCGGACCCGCCGAGCACGATGCCCAGCGACCCCTCGTCGGCCGCGACACCCGCTGCGGCGCGCAGCACAAAGACGGGATAGTCGTCCAACTCGTCAAACGTGGTCGGGCCGTGGTCAACGACCTCGTGGCCCTCCTCGCCCAACCAGCGGACCAGCTCACGCTGGAGCTCGTATGCCGCGTGGTCACCACCGATGTGAATGCGCACCTTGTCGCTCCTCAGCTGAAGTCCGGGCTGGCGTTGCGGGTGCGCTTGAGCTCATAGAAGCCCGGCGTGCCCGCCACGAGGACACAACCGTCCCACAGCTTGCCGGCGGCCTCACCCTTGGGAGCTGGCGTGATGACGGGACCGAAGAAGCTGACGCCGTTGACCGAGACGACCGGCGTGCCGACGTCGTCACCGACCAGATTGATGGCCCGCTCGTGGCTGGCCCGCACATCGGCATCCTGCTCGTCGCTGTCGGCGAAGCGCGCCAACTCGGCCGGCAGCCCGACCTCCTCCAGCGCCTCAGCAATCAGCGCCTGGGGGTCGCCGCTCCCGCGCCCCTCGAGGTGGATCCGGCGACCGAGCGCGTCATACAGGGCCTTGCGCGTGGTGTTTCCCTCGTCGTCGCCGGGTGCCTCCTTGGCCGCCGCGATCAGGACGCGCACCGGGCCCCAGGCCCTGTCGAGCATCGCTCGGTAGTCCGCGTCCAGGTCACGGCCCTCGTTGAGGACGGACAAGCTCATCACCGACCAGGTGATGTCCAGGTCGCGGACCTGTTGGGCCTCCATCAGCCAGCGGGAGGTCATCCAGGCCCACGGGCAGGCCGGGTCGAACCACATCTCGGCCCGGGTGGCGCCCTCACGGGGCGAAGTGTTTGAAGTCGGGGTGCTCATGGCACCATCGTTGCACCGAAGGCGTCGCGAACGAACGCGGCCCTCGCCACCACCCGCAGAGCACAGGAGCCTTGCATGCCCGGACAGAACCTCACCCGTGACGAGGCGGCCGCACGGTCCGCGGTCGTGACCACCGACTCGTATGCCGTGGCCCTGGACCTGACGACCGGCCCGGAGACGTTCCGGACCGTCACCACGGTCGAGTTCGGCGCGCAGGAGGGGGCCGAGACCTTCATCGACCTGATCGCCCCGTCGGTGCAGTCCATCACGCTCAACGGGGTGGACCTGGACCCGGCCGAGCACTGGGCTGACTCGCGCATCCGACTGCCCGGGCTAGCTGCGCGCAACACCCTCACGGTCGACGCCACCGGTGCCTACATGAACACCGGTGAGGGCCTGCACCGGTTCGTGGACCCGGCCGACAGTGAGGTCTACCTGTACACCCAGTTCGAGGTCCCCGACTCCCGTCGCGTCTTCGCGGCCTTCGAGCAGCCCGACCTCAAGGCGACCTTCCAGTTCACCGTCACCGCCCCGGCGCACTGGCAGGTCATCTCCAACCAGCCGACGCCGCAGCCGGAGGCCGCGGGGACCAAACCTGGTGCGGGACAGACTGACCCAGCAGACACGGGAGCCGACAATTCACCGGCGCCCATCGCGACCTGGACCTTTGACGCGACACCCAGCATCTCGTCCTACATCACCGCCCTGGTGGCCGGCCCCTATGCCGTCGTGCGCGACGAGGTGGAGACCAGGGCGGGGTCCATCCCGCTGGGGGTCTTCTGCCGCAAGTCGATGAGCCAGTATCTGGACGCCGACAACGTCCTGGCCTGCACCAAGGCGGGCTTTGGCTTCTTCGAGGAGGAGTTCGACCAGCCCTACCCGTTCAGCAAGTACGACCAGATCTTCACGCCCGAATACAACATGGGCGCGATGGAGAACGCCGGCTGCGTGACGATCGTGGAGCAGTACATCTTCCGCGGCAAGGTCACCGAGTCGATCATCGAGCGGCGCGCGCTGACGATCCTGCACGAGCTGGCGCACATGTGGTTCGGCGACCTGGTGACCATGCAGTGGTGGGACGACCTGTGGCTCAACGAGTCCTTCGCCGAGTGGGCCTCCACCACCTGCCAGGCCGAGGCCACCCAGTGGACCGACGCCTGGACCACGTTCGCCACCGCCGAGAAGGGCTGGGCCTATCGTCAGGACCAGCTCTCCTCCACCCACCCGATCGCGGCGGACATGGTCGACCTAGCCGCGGTCGAGGTCAACTTCGACGGCATCACCTACGCCAAGGGCGCCTCGGTGCTCAAGCAACTGGTGGCCTACGTCGGGCGCGAGCCCTTCCGGGACGGGCTGCGGGCCTACTTCGCCAAGCACGCCTGGGGCAACACGACCCTGGCGGACCTGCTCACCGAGCTGGAGGCCACCTCCGGGCGGGACCTGAGCCGGTGGAGCCAGCTGTGGCTGGAGACCGCCGGGGTGAACACCCTGACCCCGGTCGTGGAGGTCGAGGACGGCACGATCACGGCCGCGTCCATCACGCAGACCGCGCCGCCGGAGTGGCCCACCCTGCGACCGCACCGCCTGGCCGTCGGGTGCTATGACCTGCAGGACGGCGCGTTCGTGCGCACACACCGGGTCGAGCTGGACGTCGACGGTGAGTCCACCCAGGTCCCGGAGCTGGTCGGTCGTGCGATGCCGGACCTGCTGCTCGTCAATGACGACGACCTGGCCTACGCCAAGATTCGCCTCGATGAGATGTCGCTGGCCACCGCCCTCGCTCAGCCGCGGGCGCTCGTGGAGTCCCTTCCCCGCTCGCTGGTGCTCGCCGCGGCGTGGGACATGACACGCGACGGCGAGATGGCGGCCACTGACTACATCCGTCTCGGCGTGGAGGCTCTCGCCGTCGAGACCGAGTCGACGCTGTTGCGCGTGCTGATCCAGCAGGTATCGACCGCTGCCCTGACCTACACGGCCCCCGCCCGACGTCGCGAGATCCTCGCGGAGGTCGAGACCGCGCTGCTCGCGGCGACCCGTGCCGCGGCGCCCGGCTCAGACGCCCAGCTGCAGCTGGTCACCGCCTGGGCCTCGTTCGCGCAGTCCGAGGACTCGCTGGACCTGGTGCGCGGCCTGCTGACGGGCGAGCAGTCCCTGGAGGGGCTCACCGTCGACCAGGACATTCGGTGGACCCTGCTCACCTCGCTCGCCACCGCGGGCGCTGCTGACGAGAGCGAGATCGAGGCCGAACGAGCCCGCGACAACACGGCCACCGGCCGGGAGAAGTCGGCCCGCGCGCTGGCCGCTCGCCCGAGCGCCGAGGCCAAGGCCGCTGCCTGGCGCGATGCCGTGGAGAGTGACGAGCTGCCCAACGCGGTCCTCTCGGCCACGTCGCTCGGCTTCGGCCGGGTGCACGACGCCGAGCTCCTGACGCCCTTTATCAAGCGCTATCACGAGGCGATCAACCAGGTGTGGGAGTCACGCACGCACCACATCGCCGAGTCGATCGCCGTGGGCTTCTATCCCCACGCCCTGGCCGACCAGCGCCTGCTGGACGCCACCAGCGCGTGGCTGGATGCCCACCCCGAGGCACCGTCCGGCCTGCGGCGCACCGTCGCCGAGAACCGCGACACGGTGGCACGTGCCCTGCGCGTGCAGGAGCGCGACCGGGCCTGACCCAAAAAATAGGGAGGTTTCGTACACCCCACCCGCCTTTTCAGGGAGGTTTCGTACACCCCGCCCGACTTTTCAGGGAGGTTTCGTACACCCACCCGCCTTTCAGGGAGGTCTCGCACAGCCCTCGCTGGCGCGGAGGATGGGTCCGCTCCCGGGGTGAGGCAACCACTCGGCATACCGGAAGGCCCCGCACCTCACACAGAGGTGCGGGGCCGTTCCCGTCCCCTGCTCAGGCCTCGCGCGAGACCGTCCGAGCGAGCCGGCGGGCCGAGCGCCAGGCAAAGAGCTCCTCGAGCATGACCGGGCGGCCCTCGGTGCCGGCGAGCGGGACCCGCCAGTTGGGATACTCCTCGTCCGTGCCGGGCTGGTTGATGACGCGGGTGTCCTGGGCCAGGTCACTGACCGAGACGCCGATCAACTTGGAGGCGGTGAACCCGAGGAACCGGTGCAGCGCCTCGACCTGCTCGGCGACCGAGGCACCCTCGCGCACCAGCCCGCGGCGCCGCAGGTCGGCCAACACCTCCCCGCGGGCGGCCTCGTCGGCGGCCTTCTCCTCCTCCAGCGACCGGTCAAGCAGCCCGAGGGAGTGCCGCAGGTCGACGTGCACGCCAGCCAGGTAGCCGGCGGTCGGCGGCAGGTCGTGGGTGGTCACGGTGGCCAGGCACAGCTCGCGATAGTTCTCCGGCGGAACCAGCCCGCCCCCGCCGTCCCAGTCCCGCTCGAACCACAGGATGGACGTGCCGAGGATGCCGGACTCGGTGAGATAGTCACGCACCCACGGCTCGACGGTCCCGAGGTCCTCTCCGACCACGACCGCCCCGGCCCGGTGGGCCTCGAGCATGAGTATGCCGATCATCGCCTCGTGGTCGTAGCGCACGTAGGTGCCCTCCCCGGCCGAGGTCCCCTCCGGGATCCACCAGAGGCGGAACAGACCAATGACGTGGTCGACCCGCAGCCCGCCGGCATCACGCAGGACGGCCCGGATCATCTCGCGGTAGGGCGCGTAGCCGAGCTCGGCTAGCTTGTCCGGACGCCACGGCGGTTGCGACCAGTCCTGACCGAGCTGGTTGTACTGGTCGGCGGGGGCCCCCACGGTGACGTTGCGGGCGAGGGCGTCGCCCAGGGCCCAGGTGTCCGCCCCGTGCGGGTGCACCCCGACCGCCAGGTCGTGGAAGATGCCCAAGCGCATGCCGGTGTCGGTGACCTCGCGCTGCACCGTGGCGAGCTGCTCCGCCAGGATCCACTGCAACCAGCAGTGGAACTCGACCTCCGCAGCGTGCTCCTCCCGGAACTTCTCGACGGCTGCACCGCGTGGGTCCTGGAACTGCTCCGGCCACTCCCGCCAGTCAGACCCGTGCAAGCCGAACAGGGCGGCCCACACTGCGTAGTCGACCAGTCCCTGCCCCTCCCGCTCCACGAAGGCGTGAAAGGCCCGCTCACGCCGGACCGATCGGGCCTGCCGAAAGACCATCCGCAGGGCGGCCTCCTTGACGACCCACACCGCGTCGCGCTCGAGGAAGTCGAGCTCGTTGAAGCGCTGGGCATCATCGGCGTGCCACTCGACCAACTGACGCTCGGCGGCCGAGAGGTAGGCGACCTCGGGCACGTCCTCGACCCGGATATAGATCGGGTTGACGAACCGCCGCGTCGTCGGCAGATAGGGCGAGGGCTCCATGGGCGGGTGCGGTTCGGCCGCGTGCAGCGGGTTGACCAGCGCAAAGTCCGCGCCCAGTCCGGCAGCCCACGCACCGAGATCAGCCAGGTCAGCCAAGTCGCCCGTCCCCCAGGAACGGCGCGAACGCATCGCATAGAGCTGGGTCATCACGCCCCACGCCTGCTCGCCATCGCGCTGCAGGAACTCGGGCAGCTCGAGCTTGGCGGGCGCCACGACCAGGGGCATCGTGTGCGCGGTCGGACTGGCCGTGGAGGCACCCTGCGTGGACGTCTCCTGCGCGCGCACCTCGACCGTGTGCCAGCCCAACGGCAGTGAGTCGGACAGCTGCACCTCAAACTGGCTGAGCGTGCGGCCGTCGACCTGCTTGTTGACCGCACCGCGCGTGTGCGCGACCTCCACGACGCCGTCACCCTCGAGGACGATTCGCACGGTGAACTCGGTCTTGGCGGGCAGGTGGACGGGGAGGCGGTGTGCGGTGCCAGCCCGCATGACCGCGACCGGTGGCAGGACTCGTCGCCATGGGTCCTCGTGCAGGGCAACCAGGCCCGCCTTGATCTGCTCGTCGTCGGCCGCGGGGACGCCGAGGGCCTCCAGCACCGCTCTGATCGTTGACTCCTCGACCTCTCGGTGATGGCCCTGCCAGTCCCAGAACTCGGTCGCCACCCCGTGCCCCTGAGCGAGCTCAGCAAGGTGGGTGGGCAGAGCAGATGTCACGTGGGTGCCTCTCGAGTTGGTCTGGGTTGTCGGGCCAGTCTGCCAGTCGCGGCAGCCTGGTTTGCGACACTGCACGTATGCCGTTCACCTCCTGGTCCGAATTCGGCACCTGGCTGCTGGGGGCACCCCTGCTGGTGGTGCTCACCATCCTGCTCGCCCTGGTCGCCCGCTGGCTCGCCCATCGGGCGATCCGGGGGGTGGTCGATAACGCGGTCAAGCGCGCCGACGAGAAGCGCATGAACACCGGCGAGCGGCTGCTCGGCGTCGATGCCGAGCGGCGGCGGCAACGGGCGCTGACCATGGGGTCACTGCTCAAGAGCGTGGCGACCTTCGTCATCGCGACCATCGCGGTCCTGACCGTGATGTCGCTGATCGGGTTGCCACTCGGACCGTTGCTCGCCAGCGCCGGCGTGGGCGGCGTGGCCCTCGGTTTCGGCGCCCAGTCGCTGGTCAAGGACTTCCTGTCGGGCATCTTCATGATCGTTGAGGACCAATACGGCGTCGGCGACATGATCGACACCGGCGAGGCGGTCGGCGTCGTCGAGGAGGTCTCGCTGCGCGTGACCCGACTGCGGGACCTGACCGGCGTCGTGTGGTTCATCCGCAACGGCGAGATCATCCGGATCGGCAACCAGAGCCAGGGCTGGGCGATGGCCTCCATCGACCTGCAGGTTGCCGCCACGGAGAAGCCGTCTGTGGTCATCCCCATCATCGAGCGCGTGCTCGAGGAGTATTACGCCGATCCCGAGGTCAAGGGCAAGGTCCTAGAGCCGCCCACCGTCGGCGGGGTCGACTCGGTGGCTGCCGGCGCCATGACGATCCGGGTCTTCGCCAAGTGCGTGCCCGGACAACAGTGGGGCGTTCCCCGTCAGATCCGCGAGAAGGCCAAGGTCGCCTTCGACGCCGAGGGCATCGCCCTGCCCCCCGTCCCCTTTGGCCCCACCCCTACCCCCTAGATCGACCGAGCGCGCGGGGTTGCGAAATCTGACCCCACCGAGCGCACGGCGCGGCGAGATCTGACCCCACCGAGCGCACGGGCTCCGAAGACCCGAGTATGCCGAGGTGTTCACAGATGTGGACCAGCGTCACTGGGTCAGTGGTCTAGGACGCGACAGCGCCACACCGCGCGCCCGGTCAGGTCCACGACCGCCACACCGCGCGCCCGGTCAGGTCCACGACCACCACACCGCGCGCCCGGTCGGGTCTAGGACCGACGCCCCGCGCGCTCGGTCGAGATTTCATTATAAAGAACTCTTGCGCAAGAACTCTTTAGGATGCATTATGGAGGCATGACCTCACACGACCAGAGCATCAGTGACCCCGAGCGCATCCGCGCCCTGGCGCACCCTGTGCGGCTGGAACTGCTCGACTTCCTCGCCGACGTGGAGGACGCGACGGCGACTCAGTGCGCCGAGCACATCGACGAGTCGGTCGCCAGTTGCTCCTTCCACCTGCGGATGCTGCACAAGCACGGCTTCATCGAGCGCGCGGAGTCCCGCGGCAGGGAGAAGCCGTGGCGGGTGGTTAAGGGCGGCTACGACCTGCGCCCCCGGCCCGAGCAACCGGGCTCGGCCGTGGCCGTCTCCGAGGTCGCCTCACTCTTCCTGACCCGGGAGTCCGAGCGGATCCGCGGGTTCCTCTCCCAGTTTCAGCACGAGGACCACGAGTGGACGGAGGCGACGACTCTGACGTCGGGCTCGTTCTGGGCCACCGCCGAGGAGGCAGCACTGTTCTGCAAGGACCTGCGCAACCTGACCGAACGCTTCGCCGGTCGATCGGAAGACCCGACCCTGCGTCCCGAGGGCGCCCGTCTGATGCGCACGTTCAGCGTCGTCAACCCCGACCCGGAGGCCCAGCGATGAGCGCCACGCCACAGGCCGCTCCCCCCAGACGGCGCCGCGGCCCAGCGGCCCTGCAGAGCCCCGGCTTCCGCCGCCTCACCACCGCCTGGGTCTTCACCAACCTCGCCGACAGCGCGCTCTATCTGATGCTCGCGGTCTGGCTCAAGGACCTGACCGGCTCCGACGCCGCGGCTGCCCTCACCTTCGCGATGATGGGCCTCCCGGCCCTGCTCGCGCCTTTCCTCGGGCAGCTCGCCGACCGATTCTCCCGCAAGCGGACGCTGGTGGCGGCCAATGTCATCGTCGCGGCCGTCGTGCTCACCCTGCTGCGGGTCGACGACGGGAGCCAGATCGTGTGGATCTATGCCGTCGTGCTCGTCTATGCCGCCGTCTCCTATCTGACCGCGGCCGCACAGTCCGGCCTGGTGCGCGACCTGCTCCCCGACGACCAGCTCGCCTCGGGCAACGGGCTGCTGTCCAGCATCGACCAGTCCCTGCGCCTGGTCTCGCCACTGCTGGGTGCGGCTCTGTATGCCGTGTGGGGACCGCATGCGGTCGTCCTCCTGACGGCCATCGCTTTCCTCATCGCTGCGGGCCTGCTGACCACCGTCCGCGTCACCGAGTCCGAGCCGGAGACTGCGGAGGAGCGCGGCAGCTACTGGACCGAGCTCACCGCTGGCTTCCGGCACCTGGCCGCCCTGCCCGTGCTCGGCCGGCTCACCATCATCCTGGCGATCGCCTTCGGCGTCACCGGTCTGGTCAATGTCGCAATCTTCCCGATCATCGAGCAGGGCCTCGGGCTGCCACCAGAGGCACTCGGGCCACTGACCAGCCTGCAGGGCATCGGGGCAGTCGTCGCGGGACTGACCGCTGCCACCGTGATCGGCCGGTGGGGTGAGGTGCGGGTGTTCGCGATCGGCGTCACCCTCCTGGCCCTCGGGATGGCCCCGACGATGACCTCCAGCCTCCCCGCGGTGCTCGTGGGGCTGGCGGCGGTCGGCTTCGGGGTCACCTGGACGGTCGTCTCCTTCATCACGCTGCGCCAGCGCCTGACCCCGCCGCGGCTGCAGGGCCGCACCGGCGCGGCCACCGCCATCGCGATCAACCTCCCGCAGACCCTGGTGACACTCGTCGGGGCCGCGATCCTCGGACTGGTCGACTACCGCCTGATGATCGTGGTGACCGTGGTCCTGGCCCTCGGCTCCCTGCTGCTCCTGCCGCGCTCGCAGCGGGATTCGGCACCCACGCCCGCTCCTGAGACACTGGCCGGGTGAGCCAGGCAGAGTTGGAGCAGCAGGAGACCTACTACGACCGCGTCGGCGGCCACGAGACCTTCGTCAAGCTGGTCCACGAGTTCTACAAGGGGGTCGCGACCGACGAGCCCCTGCGCGAGCTCTATCCCGAGGAGGACCTGGGCCCGGCTGAGGAGCGGCTGCGGCTGTTCCTGGAACAGTACTGGGGTGGCCCCAAGACCTACTCGGAGACCCGCGGCCACCCGCGGCTGCGGATGCGGCACGTCGACTACAAGGTGACCCCGACCCAGCGCGACCGCTGGCTCAAGCACATGAATGCCGCCATCGACACCCTCGAGCTGGCTCCGCTGGACGACGAGCTCATGCGCGGCTACATGGCGCACGCCGCCAACTTCATGATCAACGCCGAGGACGACTGACCGACCGTATGCCGAGGCACCGGCCCCCGGACGACTCACCTGAGGCGTCGGGCTTCACTGCGGCGGACCGCCGCTACGAGCGGCACGTCCGCCCACTCCCGCACCCGGTGCGACGAAGCCGCGAGGACTGGGTCTGGCGGGACCGCGACGGGCGGGCGCAGTGGCTGCTTAACGTCGAGCACGTGGGCGCTGACGACGCACCGGTCCGTGTGATCCTGGTCCACGGCGCGGGCGGCAACGCCGCGGCAATGTGGCCGTTCGCCGCGCACCTGAGCCTGCTGGGGACACGCGTCACCGTGGTCGATCTGCCGGGCTACGGTCGCAGTCGGCAAGTGCGCGGGCGGCCCGGCAGCGTGCGCTATCCGGACTGGCAGCAGGTCCTCATCGACCTGGTGCACGGTGAGGCCGATGATCGTCCCCTGGTCCTGGTCGGCGCCAGCATGGGCGGGATGCTCGCGCTCGACACCGCCGCTGTCACTGACCTGGCTGACCGGGTGATCGTGACCTGTCTGCTGGACGTCACGCATCCGAAGGTCCGGGCGGGTGTCGTGCGGTGGCGCTGGCTGACGCTCGGCCTCCCCCTGCTCCACCTGGCCCGCGGCCCGCTGGCGCGGGTGCCCATCCCGATCCGCTGGCTGACGCCGATGGCGACGATCTCCAACTCCCCCGGCCTGGCCGCCGAGGTGCTGCGCGCCCCTCGAGGCGGCGGAGGCTCAATGCCGTTGGGGTGGTTCCGCACCTTCCTGGCGAGCGGCCCCGCCGTGCCACCTGAGGAGGTCAGCCAGCCCCTCGGCATACTGCTGCACCCGGGCGAGGACCGGTGGACCGCACCGGAGCTGAGCGAGGACTTCCTGGCCAGGCTGGCCGCGCCCACGCGGTCGGTCCGCCTCGCCGGTTGCGGGCACTTCCCGGTCGAGGAGCCCGGCTTCCAGCAGTTGCTTGATGAGGTGGCCGCCGAGTTGTCCGCGCTGCGGGGCGGCACCTGAGGCAACCTTTTGGGCAGCCACCGGGTCGAGTGGGCAAGGGAGGTCACGATGACACGACGCACCAGCCGGGGGAAGACACCAGCGCCGCCACCAGGCTTCACCGAGTTCGTGGTGGGGCGCAGCGGCTCGCTGTTCCGCACCGCTGTCCTGCTCACCCGGGACCCGCACTCGGCCCAGGACCTGCTCCAGACCGCCCTCACCAAGGTGTGGCGCAACTGGGACCGCATCCAGGGTGAGCCGGAGGCCTACACCCGCCGGATCATCCTCAACCAGTTCCTCACCGACCGTTCCCGGCGGTGGACCGGCGAGCACCCGACCGAGTTCCTGCCGGAGGAGCCGGTGCACAACCGCCTGGAGCGGGTCCCGGACGACCCGGCTCGCGTAGTCACCGACCGCGAGACGCTGTCCGACGCGATCGGCACGCTGCCGCCACGGCAGCGGGCCGTGATCGTCCTGCGCTACTTCCACGACCTGAGCGAGGTCCAGATCGCCGAGGCGATGGGGACCAGCACCGGCACGGTCAAGTCGCAACACAGCAAGGCCCTGGCGGCCCTGCGCATTAGCGAGCACCTGGAGGACGCTCCGAGCATCGGAGCCCCCTCCGCCATCGGGAGGGAAGAGGCATGAACACCACCACTGACCTGCGGCGTTCCCTTGAGGAGACCGCCCAACACTATGACGCACCAGACCCGCACACACTGCTGCGCGGCGTGCGGGAGGACATCGCCACCGGCCGTGACCGGGGCAAGGGCCGCCTGGTCGCCGCGGCGGCCGCGGTCGCCCTGGTCGCCGGTGGCGGCTGGGCATTGACTCAGGGGCTGGGCTCCGACGAGGAGACTGGCACGATGCAGCCTGCCGACGAGGCGTGGGAGCTGGTCAACGGGGCACCGCCGGAGTATGCCGACGGGCTGGCCCTGGTGGACACCGTCGAGCTGGGAGCCACCGAGGATGGCGCCGTCGTGCTGGAGCCAGAGCCAGTCGTGGGACCGTCCTTCGCAGTCGCCTGGTGCCACGGTGAGCCAGACGACCCGCCCGAGCCCGCTGCACTGGTGGGTCCGGAAGACGGTGAAGAGGTAGTGCCACTTCATTGCACCACCCAGGACGGACAGCAAGGGGGACTGCCAGAACCGCTGCCCGATCTCGCGGAGGGAGTCGACTTTGGGGTCCACCGGGCTCATGATCTCAGCACCCAGGACGTGACCGTCGGCATCTACCGCGAAGCGACCGTGTCCGAGTTCCCCTACCCCGACCAGCAGGACGTCCCCGAGGCGCCTGAGCACGACGTCATGATCGACGCGTCGTCGCCTCTGGTTGAGCGAGCCATTCCAGCGACACCGCTCGAGGAGGGGTCCACCGGCGGGTCCTCCGGACCGCTGGGGCACAATGCCCTGCCGGGCGCCTCCGTCGCCTCGCACGAGGGCACCACGTTGACGACCTGGGCCGGGGAGCCGGGGCGGCTGCTGGTGGAGGTCAACGGGACCGTGATCACCAACGACGGCGAGGGCCTGTCCCAGCCGGCGACCCCGGGCCCGTGGCAGGACGCCGACCCCGACCTGCGCGGTGGCTACTGGCACACCTGGCACGCCGGTGCCACCACCCGGGAGTTCGACCTGAGCCCCGCCGCCCTGGCGCAGCACGGCATACAGGTCAGCGAGGGTGAGTCGGTGACGGTCACCGCCCACGCCGCCTTCCCGCGGGACGCCTGGCAGGTCGGCATCGACCAGCCGGAGGGCGTCTCCGAGGCGGCCGACCTGACAACTGTTGACCCGACCGAGGTGCTGCCCGCCTTTGCCTACGGCTATGAGCAGGTCACGGCCGTGTCCGTGCCCGCCGACGGGGTGCCGCACACCGTCGAGGTGGGCGATGTGGACCCGACCGAGCTGGTCTGGGTGGCGCAGTGCCCGGAGTCCGCGACCATGACGCAGGTGCAGGTCGGCAGCCAGACCACCGAGTGCTCTGCGGGCCTGGAGTGGCTGCTCGCCGTCCAGGACGCGGGACTCGTGACCGGCGAGCTCCCCGAGGTCCGGGTCGCGGCCGGCGCCGAGCCGGTGATCGTGGCGGCCTACGCCCCCCGGGTCTGGGAGGACTACCCCTTCGAGGAGTCCACCGACCCGCTGGCCGCGAGCGAGACCGTGGCCATGGTGGCGCCGCCGCCCGTGGACGGGGCAGCCCCGCCTGAGTTGGCCGGGAGTCATGGCCCGACGGCGGTCTACCGCGAGGTGGCGACGGTCAGCACCGAGGACCTCGACGCCGACGGACGCGCGGAGGTCACGGTCCCCTCGAGCACCGACCTGAGCATCTGGCTGGAGACCACTGGGGCCTCCCGGCTGCAGCTGGAGATTGACGGGACGCCGATCGACCAACTGCTCCCCACACCGGATCAGCCGGTCATGCCGGGCACGCTCCAGGCCCACCAGCTCCTGGTCCGCGACGGCTGGTACTCCACCTGGACGACCGGAACGTCCGGCCACGAGCTCCGACTCGATGGCGCAAACAGCCAGACCGGGGAGGGCGAGCGCGACGAGCCCACGGTGACCATCGAGGTCGAGGCCGCCGACGGCGCGGAGGTCGACCTGACCTTCTTCGAGTTCGTGCTCGAGGAGGACTTCGAGGGCTGAGCGGCCCAGCCCGGGTGGAACATGAGACCAGATGTGCGCGGTGAGCAGGATCCATCGTCGTCGCCGCGCACATCTACTCGCAGGTTCTGGCGTCGCGCCCACCCCGTGATGCGTTATCCACAGTGATGATTGGAGCGCCGTCGTTACGCTCGATGGAAGTCCCGCCCGGCTGACCCGGTTATCCACTGGCTTTTGGTGCCTTTGGCCTGATCTGTCGCCGGGCGGGGCGCGCACCAGCCGGACGGAAGCGTGACCTGATAGGAGCCTGGCCTGGCCTCGTCACTGTGCTGTCCGCCCGACCGGTGGTGCGTGTCCACCCAAACGGATTCGAGCCGGAAGGACACCAAACCATGGTGACATCTATTGCAGTGATCGGCGGGATCGATACCCACGCTGACACCCATGCCCTGGCCGTGATCGACAGTCGGGGCCAGTTGCTGGGCACCACCACCGTGCCGGCTACCGCAGCCGGGAACCGGCAGGCGCTTGCTTGGCTGGCCTCTCACGGCACCGTCCACAGCGTGGGCGTTGAGGGCACCGGGTCCTACGGTGCCCAACTCGCCCGGCACCTAACCGCCCACGATCTCAAAGTGATCGAGGTCGACCGCGCCGACCGCAAGACCCGGCGACGCAAGGGCAAGAGCGACCCGCTGGACGCCGAGGCTGCCGCTCGCGCCGTGCTCGCTGGCGTAGCCACGGGTGTGCCGAAGACCCGTACCGGGCCGGTGGAGTCGCTGCGTGCCCTCAAGGCGACGAAGCGGGCTGCGATGAAAGCGCAGGTCGCTGCCCGATCCGCCCTGGTCCAGATGGTCATCACCGCACCCCAGTCTGTGCGCGACCAACTCGACGGACTCAAGGGCACCGCACGGGTCGAGGCCTGCGCACGGTTGCGGCCCGACCGAACCCTCCTGCACGACCCGGTCCACGCGGTCAAGCTCGCCCTGCGCCGCACTGCCCGCCGCTGCCAGGTGCTGGCCGAGGAGATCGCCGAACTGAACACCGACATCGAAGCACTAGTCTCCTCCACCGCGCCCCGCTTGCTGGACGCCTTCGGCGTCGGAGCGGACACCGCTGCCCAGTTGCTCATCACCGCCGGCGACAACCCCGAGCGGATCCGCTCCGAGGCATCCTTCGCCGCCCTATGCGGCGTCAGCCCGATCCCCGCCTCCTCCGGACGCACCGACCGCCACCGGCTCAATCGTGGCGGAGACAGACTTGCCAACGAAGCGCTCTGGCGCATCGTCATGGTCCGCCTCAGCCACGACCCCAAGACGAAGGCCTACCTCGCCAGACGCAGTCAGCAAGGCCTCAGGAAACGCGAGATCATCCGTTGCCTCAAGCGCTACATCGTCCGCGAACTCCTACCCATCATCCGAGCCGAACTCTCCCCGGCCACCGACAATCACAACCCACTTCACGAAGCGGCTTGACAAGACATAGGAGCATCAGGCCGGGACCGCCCTGTCCGTCGTCTGTGCCACCGTGGGGTCCGCACCTGCCGCGAGGGGCAGGGCATAAGCGAGGGAGGGGATCGTATGTCGACAGCTGCGGCCGGTGCACACCGCACCGGCGAC